>JAWUVW010000001.1:0-31070 GCA_034112185.1 Flavobacteriaceae bacterium
GGCGTCAATCTGTGCTTGTATAGCATCAGCTTCTCCTTGAAACTTGTCTACCTCTGCTTGTTTTTCAGCTTTTTGAGCTTCTAATTCTTCTTTTGTTTGAGAAAAACTAAAAGAAATCGCAAACATTAAGAATGCTGATAAAAGTAATTTTTTATTCATAATGAGTTAAAATTTAGTGAATTATAGTTGTTTTTAAGTTGCAAATATAGGTTTTTCTTACTTTGACTTAATTTTTTTTAATAGATATATGCACTAAGCCTAAGACAAGGAAAGTGTAAAAAATGCGCATTTTTTAATAAATTATTTTCTTTTAAAGAGAGGGACTGAAGAACAAGCTTCACCAAACATAATAGATTTTGTTATTGGTTTTAGTCTTTGTGAGAGTAATACCAGAGCATTGGCTGGCACAGGTTTGTGAGAACACCCTTTAATAATTACAGGCATGTCTTTGTAAATTTCCAGATCTAATTCTGAAATTATTGAAGTGTAAATAATAGATTCTAATTGTTCTAAAGAGCCAATAACGGTAAGTTTAGAATATTCTTGAAGCTGAATAGAGATAAGCATGTAAGCCCAATCTGGGACAATAGCGTCTGTTGAACAATGCAAGGCGACATAGCAATCTTGGTATTGCGACCAATCATGCTCAGTTACAGAAGCTCTAAAGTCTTTTTCGCGAAGCACTAAACCTTCAAGTAGCCAATCTTTAATATCAAAAAGAATGCGTTGGCCATCGGGATAGTAATCTTCTAAGTCTATGACTTTTAGTTTACTATTAGTAACTCTATTAATTATTTCGTTGTCCATTTTTTTATTTCTAAAGTCTAGGTAAGCATTGAAAACTGAGACTAAAAACTGAATTACAGCATTCCCAGTTCTAATTTTGCTTCTTCACTCATTAAGTCTTGAGTCCAAGGTGGGTCAAAAGTTATCTCTACTTCGGCACCTTTAACTTCGTTAATAGATTTCACTTTTTCCTCAACTTCTAATGGTAAAGTCTCTGCCACGGGACAGTTCGGTGTTGTTAAGGTCATTAAGATTTTGACATCCAAATCTTCGTTAACAAATACATCATAAATTAATCCTAATTCATAAATATCTACAGGAATTTCTGGATCGAAAATTGTTTTTAAAACTCTTACAATCTTATCTCCTAGTACGGTCGTGTCTATGGTTGTGTCGCTCATTTTAATTCAATTGTGTTTGGTATGCAATAGCATACAGTTTAATCTGTTTTATCATACTTACCAAGCCATTGGCTCTGGTTGGTGATAGATGTTCTTTTAATCCAATTTTATCAATAAAATCGGTATTAGCTTCAATAATTGCGTTAGGATGCTGATTAGAAAATGCCCTTATCAAGATTGCAATGATCCCTTTAGTGATAATAGCATCGCTATCTGCTGTAAAGTTCACTTTATTATCTTGCATATTGGCATGCACCCAAACTTTGCTTTGGCATCCTTTTATGATATTATCTTCCGTTTTATATTGGTCTTCAATAAGAGGTAATGTTTTTCCTAAATCAATCATGTATTGGTAACGTTCTTCCCAATCTTCGAACATGGAAAACTCGTCAATAATATCGTTTTGTACGTCTTCAATTGTCATAACATAGTACTTTACTGCAAATTTACAAAATCACTATTGTTTAAACGCATTTTCTTTGATGGATAACACTTTATTAACGCGTTCTTTTCTTTATCTATATGGATATGGTTTCTATCGATAGAAACGAAAACTTCGGGGTTCGAAATTTGAACGTATTGAGAGGCTTCTCTTGATTTCGCTAGGTATGAGGGTTGGGCGTTTAATTGCCTTTTACAGGATCACGTTTTTTTGCTGTCAACAAAATAGTCTCATTTTCTAAAAGCGAAATTATAGTTTCATTTATTGAGAATGTATTTACATTATTCAATGCTGTTATAAGTTGACTTTCTAGTTTATTTATCTCCTTCTGACAGAATTTTTTTGATGAAGCGATATTCGTCAAGGTCATGCTGTTATTATCTAAGTTGTAAGTTCCAAAAAAAGTATTGCAGCCGGCAAAACCAGACACCTTATTTGTAGAATCGTCAAAAGTAATTGAGAGTTCTTTCGATATAGATTTAATGTCTCCAATCTGAGATATAGAATAAGTGCCCGAAAGTGGTTGTACGTTCTTAGCACTGTTGTCAATTGATTCTTTGGTAGAATGGCAAGATTCTGTTATTACTAATAGGACAAAAAGGCTAAATATAATTTTCATATTAAAGTGTTTAAAATAGTAAGTTACACTTTTTAGGCCAAAGTTTAAGAAAGCATCAGTATCGCTTTTTTTAATGCAGTAATAAAAACATCAATTTCTTCTTTAGTGTTGTAAAACATAAAAGATGCTCTAATCGTACCTGGAATTTGATAATAATCCATAATTGGCTGTGCGCAATGATGTCCTGTACGAACTGCAATCCCCATTTTATCTAAAATAGTACCAATATCATAAGGGTGAATAGTGCCAACGTTAAAAGAGATTACAGAAGTTTTTTCTTTTGCTGTCCCGTAGATTTTTAGGCCTTCAATATTGAGTAATTCTGCTGTTCCGTATTCTAATAGCTCATTTTCATAGCTAGCGATGTTATCAAAACCAATAGTGTTCATGTAATCTAAAGCAGCTCCAAAAGCGATGCCACCAGAAATGTTTGGTGTACCAGCTTCAAACTTATGTGGTAAACCTGCATAAGTTGTTTTCTCGAAAGAAACTTCGGCAATCATTTCACCACCACCTTGATACGGAGGCAATTTTTTAAGCCATTCTTCTTTTCCGTAAAGCATACCAACACCTGTTGGACCGCAGATTTTATGCGCAGAACAAACGTAAAAATCGACATCTAATGCTTGAACATCTGGCTTTAGATGCGGACACGATTGTGCGCCGTCCACTAAAACAGCTGCTCCAACCTTGTGTGCTTCTTTAATAATATATTTTATAGGATTGATAGTCCCTAAAGCATTTGAAATATGATTGACAAAGACCAACTTGGTATTGTCATTTAAAAGTGCATCAAACTCTGAAAGTATTAACTCTCCATTTTGATTCATGGGAATGACCTTCAAAGTTGTACCCGTTTTTTCACACAACATCTGCCAAGGCACAATATTGCTGTGATGTTCTAATGCGGAAACTAAAATTTCATCACCTTTTTTAAGTAACGATGAAAACCCATTAGCCACGAGGTTAATACTGTGAGTTGTACCAGCGGTGTAAATGATCTCGTAAGCATGCTTCGCGTTAAAGTGTTTTTGGATTTTTATACGTGCTTGCTCATAAGCATCAGTGGCTTCTTGACTTAAACTATGCACGCCTCTGTGAATGTTAGCGTTGTAATTACTGTAATAATCTACTATAACATCAATCACTTGCTGAGGTGTTTGTGAGGTTGCAGCATTATCAAAATATATAAGTGGTTTCCCATTTACTTTTCGGTTAAGTATTGGGAAGTCTTTTCGTATTTTTTGGACGTCTAACATAAGTTCTAATTCAATACACAAAGATACAAAGCATTGCGTTTATAGTGAAATATATAACAAGGGTTTAAGACGGATAAATTAATATTTATTACATTTTATTAAGATACATTTATATAAAATGTATATTTGTACTATGTATAGCAAAGAATTAACAAAAGGAACGTTGCAACCTATTATCTTAACGCTTATAAATGATAAGGGTAGAATGTATGGTTACGAGATTACACAGGAAGTAAAAAAAATGACTTTAGGAAAAATTGACATCTCAGAAGGTGCATTATATCCCATTCTACATAAGCTTGAAGCTAAAAATGTTTTGGAAACCGAAAAGGTTTTTATTGGTAAACGTGTTAGAAAATATTATAAAGTGACTAAAGAAGGGAAGAAAATGGTGGAGACTGTAACGGAAGAAATTAATGATTTTATTGAAACCTTAAGTTTAATTTTTAATCCTAAACCAATATAAACATGGAACTATTAGAAAAACATATCACTTTTATAGAACACAGTTTGACCTTATATGGTGTTAAAAATAAAGATTTAAGAGACGATTTGGTTGACCATATCTGCACATATATTGAAAACGAAGATTCTGACGATTTTAATAAACTATACCAAAACGCATTGCAAAAATTTGGTGGCTATACTAGTTTTCAAAATCTTCAACTTGAGACTAATTATCAAAAATTTGCCAAACAAATAATAACTATTAATAAAGTGAAATTCTCTTTTGGCTTTATGGTTATTCTTCTTTTGGTTATGAGTTTGGTATTTCAAATGATGCAATGGCCTTATGCTAATGCATGGCTGCTTAGTGCCATAGTAATTTCGGTTTTAGTGATACTTCCTATTCATTTTTATGCACAATATAAAAAATCTATTCTCAAATTTTCTTAACTATAATTTCATATGAAACGAGCATGTTAAGCGCATTATCACCTAAGGAAATGATTAATAGCGAACAGCATGTGAGACTAAAATAATACTAAAATTAAACACATGAAAAAATCATTTTACGTTCTCGGATTTTTAACTTTTTTTAGTCTTGGTATTGGCGCTATGTTTGAGTTTCTGACTTGGCCATACAGAGGTGTTCTCGTTTGTATTGGTTTTCTGTTTCTCAATTTCGGACTCATTCCAACCTATTTTTATCAAAAATATAAACAATGTCAATCCTAACGAATTTTGGCGTGTTGGCTTGTGTTTTTTGCAGTTTAAATGCGCAAACAGACGTGATACTAGAGATTGATGAATTATTAGCCGTTTATGATTCTGAAGATGCGCCAGGCCTGAGTGTTAACGTTATTAGTCATGGGAAAAGTGTTTATTCCAAAGGGTTTGGGCTTTCAAATTTAGATTATAACATAAAGAACTCAGATTCTACGGTTTTTAGTTTAGCATCAATTGCAAAACAATTTACAGCGTCTGCAATATGGGCATTGGTCAATGAAGACAAAATTAGTTTGGAAGATGATATCAGAACCTATATACCTGAATTCCCAAAGTATCAAGACGTCGTTCAAATTAAACACCTATTAAATCATACCAGTGGCATTCGTAATTATCACACATTAATGTATTTGTCTGGATTCAATTATGATACGACCTATTACGATAATAACACAGTATTAGAATTAGCTCTTAGGCAAAAAGGATTGAATAATCTGCCAGGCGAAAAAGTAAGCTATTCTAATACCAACTATAATTTATTAGCAATTATTATCGAACGTATTTCAGGACAAAATTTAAATGACTATTTAAAGCTTAAAATTTTAAATCCTTTAAAAATGCATTCTACTTTTGTACGCGTAGAACATGGAAAACCGATTAAAAATAAAGCTGTTGGTTATCAAAAACAAAAGGAAGGGTACAAATTTTCAACGAACAATCAGTTGAGTTATGGTGCTGGTAGTATGGGATCTTCGGTAAATGATATGGCGATTTGGATGAAAATGCTCAATGGACAAATACTTCAGTTCAAATATTTGGCTCAGTTTTTAAAAACAACAGAACGTTTAACTACAGGAGGGAAAGCAAAATATGCACGTGGTATAATGTTAGATGATTATAAAGGTTATACAACCACAAGTCATGGTGGTATTGGTTTTGGAGGCCGTTCACAATTAATAACAGTTGAAGAAAAGGAATTTGGTATTATAGTTCTGACTAATTTAGAATCTATTGATGCACCAAGAATTGCTTATCAAATTTTAGATATTCTTTTATCTAAAAATGGAAAGAACTCGGAGAAAAGTAATGTTGAAATCGTTCTTAATCAACAAAATATAAATGACTTTACAGGTGAATATAAAGAAGTACATAGTGATATGACTATGAAATTATTTATTGAAAATGACACCTTAAAATCTATGGGTTCAATGGGTAAAATAGGGACGTCTTTAATTCAATTTGAAGACAATAGATTTCATAGAGTTAATAGTCAGAATGTTAAATACGACTTTACACCTTCTGCCACTCACGACATGGTTGTAACATTTGGCGGTGCACCATTTTATTTTAGGCATGCCAAATTTATTGATGCAGATTTGGTAGATGTCACTGATTTTACTGGTAAATATTATTCTGAGGAATTAGACGTTACCTATCACTTTTTTGTTGAAGAAAATAGTCTTAAATTGACTTATAAAGAAAAAGAAAACATAAGTTTAAATCCTATTCAGCGAAATGAATTTGGAAATAATGATAGAACACTTTATCAGTTTACCAAGGATAAAAAAGAGGGTATAACAGGAATGCTATTGTCTTGTGATGGATCAGTGAAAGCTGTTATTTTTAAAAAGAAAGGGACTGCTAACTAGCAATCCCTTTCTTTTTATGTGAATTGAGGTGATCTACAAATCAAACCCAATATTTACACCTAATTTATTCGCAATAATCTGAGTGATTCTGTTTTTAATTTCAGGGATTTTCACCGAATCTAGTACATTATTACTAAACGCAAACATCAATAAAGCCCTTGCTTCTTTTTCAGGAATGCCTCTAGAACGCAAGTAAAACATAGCACTCTCATCTAACTGACCGATAGTACAACCATGAGAACATTTTACATCATCTGCAAAAATTTCAAGCTGAGGTTTGGTGTTAATGCTCGCTTTATCACTCATTAAAATATTGTTGTTCGCCTGAAATGCATTGGTCTTTTGCGCTAATTTCTCAACAACCACTTTTCCATTAAATACACCTGTTGCATTATCATAAAAAATACCTTTATAATCTTGGTGACTTTCGCAATTTGGTTCTATATGGTGTACTAATGTATTGTGATCGACATGTTGTTTATCACCAATAATAGTAATGCCTTTCATTGTAGAATCAATATGCTCACCATTTTGATAAAAATTCAGGTTGTTTCTAATCAGTTTACCACCAAAAGAGAAGGTATGTACCTTGGCCAAACTTTGATGTTTTTGGTTGATAAACGTACTGTCAATTAATGAGGCATTCTCTCTGTCGTTCTGAATTTTATAGTAATCTACAATAGCACGCTTGTTCGCAAAGATCTCAGTAACACTATTTGTCAAAACAGGATTATCGGTTAAACTCTGGTGGCGTTCTATAATTTGAACATGAGAATTTTCATCCACAACGATTAAGTTACGAGGCTGAAGCATTAAAGCGGCCTCATTTCCAGTTGAGAAATGTATAATTTGAATTGGTTTTTCAACCAGTTTATTCTTAGGCACATGAATGTAAGCACCTTCAGCAGAAAATGCTGTATTTAACGACGATAAACCATTTTTAGGAGCAATCTTATTGAAATAATTTTCAATTATTAACCGGTACTTAGGCTTATTTAAAGCTGAAGACATTAGGCAAACATCTAAACCGTCATGTGTGGTTTGAGATAGGTGCGACGAATATTTTCCATCTATAAAAATGATTTTATAAGAATCAATTTCATGGATAAAATATTGCTTTATATCTTTAAATTCGATCGCATTTTCATGCTTTGGGAATACGCTATAATCGTGCTTTAAAACAGAATTTAGCGATGTGTATTTCCAATCTTCTTCACGCTTCGAAGGAAAACCTTCAGCCTCAAAATTCTTTATAGCTTCAGTACGAATATCATGTATTGCCGAATGCACATCTACCGTGTCTTCGAAAGCCATAAATGACGATACTAATTTTTCTTTTAAACTCATTTTGATTCAGTTTTCGGTATTCAGTCGCAGTATTCAGTTATTCAAAATTAGCGACAAAAACCTGCTTACTATTTATATTTTTAGACGTAATAGTGCGTTTGAGTAATCAGTTATGAGTAAGCAACTGCAAACTGAGACTGAAAACTGCGACTAACACTACGCTCCAACTTCTTCCTTAATCCAGTCGTAACCTTTAGCTTCTAGCTCGTGTGCAAGTTCTTTTGATCCCGATTTTACAATCTTACCGTTATGTATAACGTGTACAAAATCTGGTATGATATAATCTAACAAACGCTGGTAGTGTGTAATTACGATGACAGCATTGTCCTTGGATTTAAGTTTATTAACACCATTGGCAACAATACGAAGTGCATCGATATCTAAACCAGAATCGGTTTCATCTAAAATCGCCAACTTAGGCTCTAACATAGCCATTTGAAAAATCTCATTTCTTTTTTTCTCACCACCAGAAAACCCTTCATTTAAAGACCGCGAAAGAAACTTGCGATCAATTTCTAATAGTTCAGATTTCTCACGAATCATTTTTAGCATGTCTTTTGCTGGCATGTCTTCGAGGCCTTTGGCTTTGCGCGTCTCATTTATCGCAGTTTTCATAAAGTTAGTGACGCTAACTCCAGGAATTTCTACAGGATATTGAAAGGATAAGAACACGCCTTTGTGTGCACGCTGTTCAGCCGAAAATTCTTCGATATCTTCACCTTCTAACAGTATAGTGCCATCAGTAACTTCATATTCTTCTTTGCCTGCAATAACCGAAGCCAATGTGCTTTTTCCAGAACCGTTTGGTCCCATTATCGCATGTACTTCTCCTGCTTTAACATGAAGGTTAATACCTTTTAAAATTGCTTTATCATCTACACTTGCGTGCAAGTTATTTATTTTTAACATTGTCTTTAATTTGATAATTTTATAACGTCTTCTCTATTTGGGTCAGGTGCTTCCACCTTTAATACTTCTTTTATTTCGACTCTGTATTGCCACCCTTCTTCGCCTTCAGCTTTTTCAAACTTTTTAACTCTTACAGTCACAGGCACCATATCTGTGGCTTCTTTTTTAAATGCTTTTACTTGCGCTTCTAGTTGATGCATGTTTTCATCTATAACCACACCATAAATCTCGTTTGAAGTTTGGAAAACAGCCGCATCAGCATAATATACAAACTCACCTTTCATAGTCACGAAACCATCATTGGCGTTATAAGATTTTGCACGATTTTCTTCTAAGCTGAGCTCTGATTTTGTTTCGTTTTTACATGAGACAAAACATAATAGACTTAGAATAAAAACGAATAGATTTTTTTGCATTATTGTAAATATTTAGGAAATTTTGGAATACGATTAAAGTCCTCTAGGCTTTTACCGTACCTTCTTTTTTCTGTGAATCTGCTTCGGAGTTAGCATCGTTATGGTATTTTTTAAAATTTTTACATGACGCAAATCCTAAGGCAATTACTAAGATTATAAGTATTTATTTTCATACTAACCTACCAAAAATAAAGAAATTTCATAATTGATGTTTTATCCTACAGAGCCTTCTAAACTAATTTCCAATAATTTCCGAGCTTCAACAGCAAATTCCATTGGTAACTTATTCAGTACTTCTTTACTAAATCCATTAACAATTAATGCGATGGCTTTTTCCGTATCAATACCACGTTGATTACAATAGAATATTTGGTCTTCACCAATTTTACTTGTAGTGGCTTCGTGCTCTATTAGTGCTGATTTGTTTTTCACTTCAATATAAGGGAAAGTATGCGCTCCGCAATCATTACCCATTAAAAGGCTATCACATTGTGAAAAGTTACGCGCATTGTCCGCGCGAGAACTAATTTGTACTAAACCCCGATAAGAATTCTGTGATTTTCCAGCTGAAACACCTTTAGAAATAATCGTTGATTTCGTGTTTTTACCTAAGTGAATCATTTTTGTACCCGTATCTGCTTGCTGATAATTATTAGTGACAGCAATAGAATAAAATTCACCAACAGAATTATCTCCTTTTAAGATACAGCTAGGATATTTCCATGTTACAGCAGAACCGGTTTCAACTTGTGTCCAAGAGATTTTTGCGTTTTTCTCGCAAAGGCCTCTTTTCGTTACAAAATTATAAACACCCCCTTTACCTTCAGCATTTCCTGGATACCAGTTTTGAACTGTTGAATATTTTATTTCAGCATCATCCATAGCAATTAACTCAACGACTGCGGCATGCAATTGATTTTCGTCTCTACTAGGTGCTGTACAGCCTTCTAAATAACTGACATAGCTACCTTCATCTGCAATAAGTAAAGTGCGTTCAAATTGACCTGTACCTCCTTGGTTAATTCTGAAGTAAGTTGATAATTCCATAGGGCATTTGACACCTTTTGGAATATAACAGAAAGATCCATCACTAAACACAGCTGAATTTAAAGCCGCATAAAAGTTGTCTTTGGTTGGTACGATTGAACCAATATATTTTCTAACAAGTTCTGGATGCTCTTTGATGGCTTCCGAAATACTCATAAAAATAATACCTTTTTCAGATAAGGTCTTTTTAAATGTAGTGGCTACAGAAACAGAATCTACAACAATATCCATTGCGACATTGTTCATTTTCTTCTGTTCATCTACTGAGATACCTAGCTTTTTATACATTGCTAAAAGATCTGGATCTACATCGTCTAAGGTTTTATTTGGATCGATAGCTACTGGAGCAGAATAATAGGCAATAGCCTGAAAATCTGGTTTTTTGTAATTAACATTTGCCCACTCTGGCTCAGTCATTTCTTTCCAGACTTTAAAGGCATCAAGCCGCCATTCTGTCATCCATTCTGGCTCTTCTTTTTTCTTAGAAATAGCACGAACGATATCTTCATTTAATCCAATAGGAAATGTTTCAGATTCGATATCTGTAAAAAAACCATATTCGTATTCTTTGGTTTTTAGTTCTTCCCTTAAATCGTCTTCAGTATATTTAATCATATTTTAATTCTCTTTTAAAAGGCCTTCCCTTAGAGAAGGTTGGATGGGATTAAAGCGAAAAACTCTCACCACAACCACAAGTGCGGTTGGCGTTTGGATTATTAAAAACGAAACCTGCTCCGTTTAGTCCTCCAGAATATTCGAGTGTGGTACCAATAAGGTATAAGAAGCTCTTTTTGTCAATAATAATTTTTACACCATTGTCTTCAAAAACTTTATCTTCTTCGGCTTGTGCGTTATCGAATTTTAAATCATAGGATAGACCAGAGCAACCACCACTTTTCACACCCACTCTTACATAATCCGCAGTAGGGTTAAAGCCCTCGTCTGTCATTAATTCAATGACTTTTTTCTTTGCTTGTTCAGAGACTTTAATCATATTTATTTAACTTAGATTAATTCTAAATAGAATGCAAATATAGGATATAGCGTAGGTTTAACCAAAGGTTCTAACATTATATTAGCATATGATTATTATAGGCTTTAGTTATGGATGTTAAACCAAGTCGAAAGGGTATCTATTATGAAACTTTAGCTTTCTGAAAGCGATGTGTAAGACGATACAACTCTTGCAGCGTATCTTTAATTTGAGTATTAGAAACCGTAAACGCATCAAAATTTCCATTACAATCTGTGACAACGACGGCATCGCAATGCGAACAAGTGAGTTCTACGGTATGATCTATATTTGTTTTTGTTCTGATGTAATTGTGTCCAAATACAACACAAGGCAATGTTTTCTTGCTAGTAGGGTTCATTTTTAGGTCATTTAGGGGATTTGAAAGTACCTAAAAAGAAACAAAACTAAGCTGAAGCACATGATTTTTCGACGAAATGCATTATAATAGATAATTTTTCCTACAAAAAATTAATTCTGAAAGTCTGGATTATTAATAAAAGAAGGGTCGGAAAGCGCTAATAAAAAGACTTTTAGATCTGATTTATCTTGATCTGATAATTGTACACCTCCTTGATCAATTTGTTTCATTAAAGGATCTATCGTAGATGAGTTTTGAAGTCCCTCGCTGTAATGACTTATCACGTCATCTATAGTTGCGAATCTACCATCGTGCATAAAAGGTGCTGTGAAGGCTAAGTTGCGGAGTGAAGGTGAGCGAAACTTGCCGTTATCGTTTGGATCCCCAGTTACAGCTCCTAATCCTAAGTCTGTAAATGTAGCATCTAAACCATTATTATGAAAATCATTATCGGTCCACAATGGATTATTAGGATTGCCATGACAATGAAAACAATCGCCTTTGTCTTCTCTTAAAAAAACATCGAGTCCATTTAATTCTTGAGTCGTCAATGTGGCTTGCCCTAAAGAATAGTTGTCGAATTTTGAATTTGCAGAAATTAAAGTCCGTTCAAATTGTGCAATAGCTTTTGTGGTTAACTCCTTGGTTATAGTGTTCGTTTTAAAGGCGAGTTGAAACAATTCAGGATAGTCTGGATGATTTTGTAATCTATCAACAACAGCTTCCCAATTGCTATGCAATTCTATAGGATTTTCTACAGGCTCTTCGGCTTGTCTTTCGAGACTCAAGGCGCTACCATCCCAATTAAAACGTTCATTATAATTCCAAGCTAAGTTGAATAAAGGCATGGAATTACGATTGCCAGACACACCATCAATACCAACACTGGTTGGTGTGTTGTCTGTAAACGCATTTTGAGGTGAATGACAACTTGCGCAAGCTTGTGTGCCATTAGCAGAAAGAATCTGGTCGAAGAATAATTTTTTACCAAGCGCAATGCCCTCTGCCGTCTGTGGGTTATCTGAAGGAATTATGGGCGCAATTATGTTTTCTAAAAAAACTTGAGGAATGTCCAAAGATTTTGGAGTCGGCTCATAGCCCATATCTTCATTTGAGCAGCTCAAACAAACTAGAAAAAAAAGACTTGTATATAGATATTTTTTTATCATGCAGCGTTACTGTTATGGTGTAACTTCTCCTAAACTAAAGACATTCTGTCCATTTTCAAACATCTGTATCTGTGCCGAAGAATTAGGCATTAACATTTGGTTGAGTTCATTTAGGGCCCATGTATTTGGATCTTTAAACCATGCAGCGATATTCATTTTTACTTCAATTTCAGGAGCATCGGTAATAGTAATAACACCTAGGTTTACGGTAATGAAGGTATCTTGGGGAAATGTAGGATTCATTCCAGGATTATCAACGGCTCTTATCGCATGGTAGTTAAAACCTTGTTCAGCGTCATCTGCATTCAGAAATTTACCATCGAACTGCATATAATGATAACCACCACCCAAATTATCTGGGACATTAAAAGATTCAGAATTTAAGTCGAGATAATTTTCTGAATTATCTGCATTGTCGAACCCAAATGTAAATGAAACGTTATAGCTACCTTTTGGTATTAGTATTTGAGGCGTAAAACTTAAATTAGTGGCATTAGTCACATCAACCAAATTATACACATCAAAGACAAGATTCTCATTACTACTTGTTGTAAACATAATATCCGAAACGACATAACGAAGCTTTTCTATACTTAACAAATCCCCATTTTCATTGGTATATTGAAGTGTGTTGAAATCGTTATTGGTGACAGGAGTCCCATCCCAATTATGAGTAAATTTAAAAGTAGTAAATATCTGGGTGCTATTCGCAACACTGTCGCTGTCACTGCAAGAGACAGCACTTATTAAGGCAATGAAGAATAGGGTGAAAATCGTTTTGTTCATATAATTTTTGTTAATAGTTTTGGGTGCGTTAATTTTCGATTTCATTTTAATCAATCCTTATAACTAATACATCTGTAAAGCCTTTGTTCTCTGTAATATCGCCATCACTACTTGTGCTATCTCCAACGAGGACAATCGAGGTATCATCTAAGGCCGCAATACTATACCCAAAATCTATATTAGAACCACCAATGGTGGTTTCCCATTGTAAATTTCCTTCACCATCAACTTTTAATGCCCAAGCATCGTTCTGTCCATTATTTTCAAAGACATCGCCATCAGAGCTGCGCGAACTTCCTGCTAAAAGAAACCCATTATCTTGCGTTTTAACCATAGCTCGAGCCACATCAAAATTACTGCCTCCAATGGTTTTTTCCCAAATTAAATCACCATTTGGCGATATTTTAATTAGCCATAAATCTGCCGCACCAATATTGTTAGATACATCATTAGCGTTACTTCTGGTGTCACCAGCAATGATATAATTTCCATCGTTAGAGCTGACGATTGCTCTTGCCTCATCTATTTGGTCTCCTCCAAAAGATTTTTCCCATATTAATTTTCCTGTTGCTGAAATTTTAAGTACCCAAAAATCATAGGTTCCTAGGTTACCAGAAATATCCGTGTCGTTACTATCAGAACCACCAACAATTATGAAGCCGTTATCATTCGTTTGAATAATATTCTCTGGTGTATCCGTAAAGTTACCACCAAAATATTGACTCCATTCTATAGCACCAGAAGCACTCAGTTTTAAAACCCAATAATCTCCACCAGCATGCCTGTTGTTGTTTCTAGAGGTGTTGCCTTCCCCGCCAGATGCCGTAACATCTAACACGCCTGAAATTAAATAGCCTTGGTCGTTGGTCTGTATCACTGAAACACCAGAGTCAGCGCCTTGGTAGCCGAATGATTTTTGCCAAGAAATACCGCCATTTGCATCAAGTTTTGCCAACCAATAATCTTGTAAACCGGCATTACTTGTTACATCTCCGTCACTACTAAAACTAAATCCTAAAATAGCATAACCACCGTCTTGAGTTTGAATGATATCATTACCGCGCTCATCTGAAGAACCACCATAGGTTTTTTGCCATTGCAACTCATTTTCAACATTAAATTTCAACAACCAATAGTCAAAGCTTTCATCTTGTTTGTCGGTTATATCGCCGTCGTTACTTTGTGTATAACCTAAGACAGCATAACCACCATCTGCGGTTGCTACAACGGATTGACCACTATCGTTTTTTGTACCGCCATAGGTTTGAACACGATTTACCTTACTTTCACGTTGAGAATTTAAAGATGAATCGTCATTATTACAGCTTAGTAAAGCCAAAAGCGATAAAATGGAAGCAAGATATGAAGGTCTTTTAAGTCCCATATTAATTTGAAGGTTTAACCACTAACAAACCACCCTCGATGTCGCTAACGATGATATTCCCGCTAGCAAAGAATGGATAAATGTTCCATGCTCCGTTAAAACTAGTGTTGTTATTTGGTATAAAGGTGTCGAAAGAACCAGATTCTACCATGACTCTAGAAGCGATATTAGAAATATCAATAGCTCTAACGCCAGCAGTATAATTTGCGATATAAAAGGTATTCCCAACCACATAACCATTATGGTCAATAGCGGCCGTGGGTCCTAAATATTCCATGTGAAAAATAGGATGGTCTAAATCTGTAAAATCGAAAACAAGCGTTCTTGAGTTGCCTCCAAAGTTAATCTCATCGATTTCATCTCCTAATAAAAAGTAGGTCATGTCTTCAGTAAACCAACCTTGGTGTGTGTAGCCAATATTGCTGTAGTCTATAGTTGAAATTTGTGTTGGTGCATTTTTATCAGTAACATCTACAATAACGACTACATTTCGGTTACTTCCTATTAATATTTCTTTGCCTGTATGTTCGGTATCTGGTCCGGTATAAGTCACAACTTGAGCATCATGAGAATAAGTATCGTCTGCATAACCTCCGGCTGCAATAGGGTTTGTGGGATTTTGAATATTTACAAAGTGAGGACCGCCACTAAAGGTATCTGAGCCAACAGCATAAGCGAATCCACTAGTTTCATTAATTACAATATTGTGAGCGCGGCCAAAGCCGTTATAAGTGGCATCAGCAGTAAACGTTTCAGGTGGATTGGTAACATTTCGCAATCTGGTTAAGTCGAAAACCTGCATGCCATGTCCTGGTGCTTCACTAACAATAAAAGCGTGATTGTTATAGGTTTTAATATCGCGCCATAAACTATTGGAAGTTGCCGTAGGAAGTCGCCCTAAAAATATTGGGTTAGAAGGATCTGAGACATCAACAAACGCCGCACTTGTTGTGGTGCCAACTAAGGCGTATTCTTTTCCGGTTTCAGGATCTGTCCAGCCCCAAGAATCATTACCCTCTGCTCCAGGACCACCTAATTCCTCTACTGGGATTTCGCTCATTAAATCAAAACCATCACAAGGATAGCCATTAGCCAACCCATTTATACAAGGAAATTGTGCTTCAGGAATTGGATTGTTATCGTCAATTGGATTAGTATCATCATTAGAACAATTGGTCAAAATGAACACAAAAAAGGTCATTAAAATCCAGGTTTGAAATTTCATATCTTTTTTTTAGCAATTTACATTAAATTTTATTTGTGATATAAAACCATGTTATAATTAACGTAGATATTACCTTTGTATTTGATAAAAGCACAATATGTTTGCAACATGATAGAAGATAAAAATCCACAGCGAACGCCGTTGAGCGAATTAGGTGAGTTTAAATTGATTGAACACCTAACACAACATTTTAAGGTCACGCAAAAATCGACTATAAAAAGTATTGGGGATGATGCCGCAGTATTGAATCATGGGAAGAAACAGATTGTTGTTTCTACAGATTTATTAGTTGAAGGCGTACATTTTGATTTGAGCTATGTGCCATTAAAGCATTTAGGTTATAAAGCGATAGTTGTTAACCTATCCGATATTTATGCTATGAATGCAACTGCAACACAGGTCACAGTTTCTATTGCGGTATCTAATCGTTTTCCTTTAGAAGCCTTAGAAGAATTATATGCAGGTATAGAAACGGCTGCAAAATTATATAATGTAGATGTGGTTGGAGGAGATACAACATCATCGACCTCTGGATTAATCATTTCTGTAACGGCTATAGGCGTAGTTGAAAAAGGAAATGAAGTCTTACGATCTGGAGCCAAACCGAATGATTTATTAGTGGTTACTGGTGATATTGGTGGCGCATACATGGGATTACAAGTGTTAGAACGTGAGAAAGAAGTTTTTAAAGTGAACCCAAATAATCAGCCAGATTTAGACATGTACACCTATATTATTGAGCGTCAGCTAAAGCCTGAAGCGCGTAAAGACATTGTCGAATTATTGAAAGAACTCGATGTGAAACCTACAAGTATGATCGATATTAGTGATGGCTTGTCTTCTGAAGTTATGCATCTCTGTAAACAAAGTAAAGTTGGTGTAGATGTGTATGAAGATAAGATTCCTTTGGATCCTCAGGTCATTTCTACATGCGAGGAATTTAATATAGACAGCACGACTATTGCATTAAATGGAGGTGAGGATTATGAATTGTTAATGACTATTTCTCAAGAAGATTTTCCGAAAATAAAAGCTAACCCGAATATGACAGTTATTGGTTATATGACAGAAGAGGACAGAGGTATGCATTTGGTAACACGAGGAGAAACAAAAATTCCGATAATTGCAAAAGGTTGGAATGCGCTTAGTGATTAAGCATAAAAAGCTTTTGACCTTTTTCTAATCGTTTAATGTGTACACGATTTAACACATAATTAATTTCTTTAAATTTTGGAGTTAATGGTATAAATTCTCCATTTCCATCAATGGTCATTTCAGACTTGCAATTTTTACATTTGTATTCTTTAACATGGTAAGTAACAACTTTAGACACTTTATAATCGTGACCAAATAGGGAGCAGTAAACATTTTTCATTTAATTAGTTTTCTTATAGGGATTAAAGTTTATTAGGACTTTAAATATAAGGAAACGAATTGTTCACATGTTATTAACAATTAATAAATCGATGAACTGAGTGTTTTTTGCTTCAAACGCATTATTCGGTTATGATAAATGCGCTCGAGTGCTTCATTGATCTCTTGATATTTTGGTGTCAATTCAGTGAGTTTACCATTGCTATTTGTAGTCAGTTGTTTTTTACAGCATTTACAGGTGTACTCTTTAACATGTTTCGTTACACTTTTTGAGATCTGATAGTTATGACCGAAGAAGTCACAATAAAGTTTAGTTGGTGCCATAGTAGGTTTATTTGATATTCTCTTTTTAACTTAGGATTATAAAATTAGCAAAAAAAGTCAAATAAAACGTTTAAGAGTTATGTTTTTCGATAAAGCGTAATATAAAGTAAGATAATTCTGATTTATTTTCGATATGACTCATATGCCCTTCCGATAATTCTTTAAAATCGATATTTGTACCTTTAATTAGATTGCTAAGTTTTTTACTATTAATTAGAGCATCTTTTTTCCCAGTTATAAGAAGTTTTTTTCCTTTCAGGTTTTTAAAGATCTCAAATCGATTTGGTCTTAGCATCATTCCCTCTTGAGCTGCAATATAACCTTGAACCGGAGTTTGTAATGCAAGATGAAGCGCTTCTTCATACGCTTCCTTATACGATACTCTACTTTTAGGCGCGAATAGATTCGCAAAAGACATCCTTACTAAACTTTTATAATGGGTTTGCGCCATAGAGTTGGCTCGTGTTCGTATGAGCTTTCGTTGGTCATCATCGGCTTCATAAGTAGAATTCATTAAGCATAAGCCCTTAAAAAGTTGAGGTTCTTTTTCAGATAAGGCCAAAGCGACATACCCTCCCATAGAATGTCCTATAAAATCTGCTTGTTTAACATTATGATGTGTTAAAACAGCAAAAACGGCATCAGACATAACTTCCATAGTATGCACATAACCCAAACAATCGGTTTGTCCATGCCCCAATAAATCGATACAAATCACCTGATGGTTTTTGTGTAATTCAGGTATAAGAGCATTCCACATAGCTATAGTTTCAAGAAAACCATGTAATAAAACAATGGTAGAACCGGCTCCCGAAATGGTATAATTAATAGTTATGTTCTTGTATTCTAATTTCATAGCCGCAAAGTTAATATTTGTAAGTAATTCTCGGGTTTAATCATCACTAACATTTTAGTATATTTACTACGTTATTACTCAAAAACAAAATTTGTCAATTTGAGTGAATTTGAAGCAATGCTTTGTTTGGAATTTGTGTCGAGACTATTATTTTCAAAAGATTCTCGATATAATTTTCTTTCAAAAACCACTCGAACTAACGTAGAAATTATAATTCAAAATGATTTTAAAACGCTTAATTACGTCATCAATATTTATTTGTGCCATTTCACTTAGTGCGCAAATTGAAGAAAAACAACTCGACCAACTAATTCAAGAAACCCTAACGACTTTTGATGTACCAGGTATTTCTGTCGGAATTTTTAAAGACGGAAAAGAAGTTTACGCAAAAGGGCATGGAGTGCGTTCATTGACCTCTAAAAAAGACATGAACGACAACACCTTAGTTGGTGTCGCATCTAATAGCAAAGGTTTTACATGCTTTGCTTTGGCGATGATGATTGATGAAGGAAAGATGAATTGGGACGATAAAGTACGTGAACACATTCCAGAATTTCAACTGCAAGATTCTTGGGTTACAGAACATTTTACGGTCAGAGATTTGGTAACACATCGCAGTGGTATGGGATTAGGTGCTGGTGACTTAATGTTTTTTCCAGAAGGGAATGATTTTGATGTGGCTGACGTCATTACTAATGTAAAACACCTAGAACCAGAAACGTCTTTTAGAAGCAAATTTGCGTACAATAACAATATGTTTATTATCGCAGGTGAAGTTTTAAAACGAGTCAGTGGCTTGTCTTGGGAAGCGTTCATTGAAACCAAAATTATGAAACCTGTTGGCATGAAAAACAGTAAGGCCTCTTATAATCGGGTTACAGATAAATCAAATATAATCGATGCGCATACCAGAGCTGATGGTAAAGTGATTCAAATTCCACACGATTGGAGTGATACGGCAAACGCAGCTGGAGGTATCGTTAGTAATGTGCACGATATGATGACCTGGGCAAAGTTTTTAATGAACGATGCTGTGACCGAAAGCGGAGAGCGTCTTTTAGATAAAGACTTATTTCATGAGTTATGGCAATTACAGACGCCATTAAACGTGAGCGAAAATGACAGTTACAGCTCTAATTTTAAAGGCTATGGTTTAGGTTGGTTTTTAACGGATGTAAAAGGTGGGCACAAACAAGTCTATCATACAGGCGGTTTAATAGGAACCGTAACGCAGTTTACTATGATTCCAAATTTAGATTTGGCGATTGTGGTGCTAACCAATCAGATGAATGGAATGGCGTTTAATACCATTACTAATACGATAAAGGATTCTTATTTAGGCTATGAAGACAGAAACTGGTTAGAAAATTATGGAGCCCGAAATGTAGATTACCTAAAATATAATGATAGCATAAAAACTGATGTTTATGCTAAACTTGTAAAAATAAAGGGGAATACGATGCTTCCAAAAGCAGAGCAAATTGTTGGTACATATACGGATGCTTGGTTTGGTGATATTATCATTTCTCATGACGGAAATACATATGGTATAAAGTGCGAACGGTCTCCAAGATTATTTGGTGAATTATTACCATACAATGCGACGACTTATGTTGTGAAATGGAACGATAGAAGTTACGATGCTGATGTATTTATGCAATTCACATTTAATGAATACGGAGACGCTGTTTCAGCACGTATGAAATACATTGCACCGATAACAGATTTCAGTTTCGATTTTCACGATTTAGAACTTTTAAAGACGGATTAATGAGCGACACTAAAAAAATATTTCTTTATGGTTTTGCATTGTTTGCAGGCTTTTTTGGAGCAGGTAATTTAATTCTACCTCCATTTTTAGGGTTTAATTCCGGTCCAGATTGGTGGTTAGTTGCTATTGGGTTTTTAATTACCACAACGGTAATTCCGATGTTATCCCTTTTTGGTCATGCCAAATTACAAGGTACCATGCTCGACTTTGGAAAAAAAGTATCTCCAAAATTTAGTCTTATATATTGCATTCTCATGTTTCTCATCATAATTGCGTTACCTGCACCTCGTACTGCTGCGGTAACTCATGAAATGGCCATAGCACCTATGTTCGGAACACCACCTTTGTTGACGAGTTGTCTTTATTTTGCGTTAGTGCTTGTGTTTGTATTAAACCGTTCAAAAGCGTTGAACCTTTTAGGTAAATATTTGACTCCTATAATAGTGATTATGGTTTTAACTATCGTTGTTTTAGGATTAGTATCACCACCAGATGCCATGAATTTAGCCACTTTTGAAACGCCGCTTGTTGAGGGCTTATTGGAAGGCTATCAAACGTATGATGCCATTGCAGGTATTGTGATGGGAGGTGTGATCATTATTTCATTAAATAAAGACGGTTTAACGACTTATGCCGAAAAGAAAAAGATAATTGCTAAGTCTGGTTTTATAGCCATTTTTGGTCTGTTTATTATCTATGCAGGTCTTATTGCTTTAGGAGCACTTTATAATGGTGAGTTT
The DNA here is from genome assembly GCA_034112185.1 of Flavobacteriaceae bacterium. Taxonomy (GTDB): domain Bacteria; phylum Bacteroidota; class Bacteroidia; order Flavobacteriales; family Flavobacteriaceae; genus Winogradskyella. Next base: position 21,048 of record JAWUVW010000001.1, read on the forward strand.
CCTGCAGATATAACGAGAACCGATCTTTTATTAGGCTTGTCAAAATCAATGCTAGGAGACTTAGGAGCTACTTTTGTTAGTGTTTTAGTAGCCTTAGCGTGCTTTACCACGGCAGTAGCCATAGTTGTATCTTTAGCAGATTTTTTTAAAGCTTTGTATGCTAATAGTGAAAAAGTATATGTGTATACCGCCATAATCTGTTGCATCGTTGGTGTAATTATGGGCAGTTTTGATGTTGGATTTATTATAGACATTGCCATACCAGCATTATTGTTTATTTATCCTATTTCTGTTGTTTTAATTCTATTGAATGTCTTACCAGAAAAATGGGCAACACCACTAGTGTTTAGAGCTGTGGTAATTACTGCTTTTGTATTTAGTATTCCAGATGTACTTGCTTATTTTATGCCTAAAGAAAGCTTAAAACCAATAGTCGATGTCATTCCTTTAGCACAACACAGTTTAGGTTGGGTCTTACCTGCGTTATTGGTTTTTGTGATTATGTCTCTTGTTCAGCCAAAAAGGAAGACCACGTAATGAAACATGTATCCTTAAATATGAAGTGATTTAAACTTTTCCCATTCGCTAAAAAATTACTCTTTTCGGCCCATTTTTTGTCTTTTTTTCCTTCTATAGGGATGCTATGAAAATAAAAAAAGCCGTCAAACGTTCAAAAAACTGCTAATTTTCGCTTAAACGTGAAAAGATTAAATCACTTCTATGAATGGATCAGCGGCTCAGTAATTAATTACTTTATTTCGTTTTCATGTTTTTATTAAACCTTTTTAAAAGGGTAATCTTTTTTTTGGTATTAATAAAATACACACCTGTAAGTAAAACTGCGGCTGCTATTATAGATTGTCTGGAAATCGTTTCGTTTAAAAAATACCAGCCTAAAATTAAAGCGACAATTGGATTTACATAGGTTGAGGTTGCTACTTTTTCGGGAGAAACCATACTTAATAAATAATTAAAAGCAGTAAAAGCTACAATACTTCCAAATAGGATGAGCATTAACATGGAATTTAAGACTTCGGTATTCCAATTAGAAAACGCAAGCCGCTCTTCACCGATAGCAAAACTAGCGACTAAAAGCATGGAACCACCAAAAAGCATTTGGTAACCCGTATTTACAAAAAAGTTAGTAGGCAAATCTGCTTTAGCAACAAAAAGACTGCCATAAGCCCAACTTAGCATACATATAAAAATCATAATCATCCCAGTAACCATACCTTCTTGTCCCATCATTTCTTTCTGGCTGACCAATAAATAGATGCCTATGCAACCAATTATTACTCCCAAAATAGACATTGGCTGTATTTTTTTGCCTTCAAGTATTCGCAACAGAATTAATACAACCAAAGGTTGCGCAGAAATTTCTAAAGCAGCAAAACCACTATCGACAAACTTTAATGCCCAAACCACAAGACCATTTCCGAGTGTTAAAAACAAAAAACCGGCAATTACCGTATTTCGTATTTGAGGTCTTGTAATTCTTAATGGGATTCTTAAAATTTTTGCAATAATAAATATAAGGATACTTGCAGTAATAAAACGTATTGAGGCAGCATATAATGGTGCTAATTGACTAACTAAAATCTTGTTAAGTAAATATGTAGAACCCCAAATAATGTAAATTGAAAAGAATGATAATAGTATATAAAGAGGTGCTTTAGTCAATTTCATACGTTTTGGTTTAGATAGCAATATTAATTAAAAACCTTATAGTAATATACACGCTATAATTTTTTTAGATGAGCTTTTGTTTAAATATGCTTCGTAAAAAGGCACTTTCAGAGGCTAATTCTAAAGCAATTTTTATGCTGTGCACCAAAAATTATCTGCTTAAACCCAATTTCTTGTATTCGGTTTAAGACTGTATTTTGAAATCACCTAAACCTGAAACTTCATAACATGTTCGATAAGTTAAAGTTACTAAAGGTTTAATCGATTAATTTCAGCTTAAGTTCGGTAAAAGCCAGTTCGCGCTCCATGGCCAAACCAACACGAAGGGTGTCGACAAGGGCGAGGAGTTCGTAAATCTTAGGGTCTTTAAGTGCGGCGGCGGGTACCGAGGGATATAAAGGAATAATTTGCTGCCCACTAACTTGGCCGTCCTTACAAGCCCAGACATACACTTTGGGGTTTTCAATCCGAGTGTTAAGTGGGGAAGTAGAATGTGCTGTGGGTATACCGCGCACTATAGGGCCAGGTTTTTGAGGAAATACATAACGTACGCTTTGTTGCAACAGATCTAATAACACTGTGGTTTGGACTTTATGACTTGTAGTATCTAAAATCCCTGAAAAACTTGAGCGCCTTAAAGATTTACTTACTTCGGACTGACTAATGTTTAAATCAGCAGCTAAAGGTTTTTGAAACCATGGGGAATCTCCATAGGTGGTAATTTTGAGTAAAATCAACAAATCTACAGGGCGCATCACCGTTTGTTTTTGATTCATAAGTATTATATTCCAAATTCGAATATGCAATATAATGATTTTAACCTCAGTAAATCAATGCTTTAAGATTATTAAAACGGGTGGTTACTCTTAATTAGAGGATAGCGACTATTTTAATGGGATCTGGTCTAAAAATAGACAATCTGTATGGCGTAATGCGCTCAAGTTGTTAATTTTAACGGTAATGTAGATTCTAGATACCACAAAATTAGTTATCCAATAGTGTCTCTAATTTTACTGAAGAGATTAAGCATAGTTAAAGAGCAAACAACGGTTGGTCCTTAATGACCTAAAATTGCTGTAAATGAGGACTTAAAATGGTGTTTTCTGAGATGCTAATAGCCTCTTTTTCTTGCTAAGCTGGCTCTGATTTCAGTATAAAATAGAACCGTAACTGGGGCTATATTTAGATTTGATATTTCCTAAAAATAAAAAGTAATTCAAATTTAGTATCAATCATTTTAAACTTTTGATGGAATTACAGTTTATTGCTACTTGTTGTATATTGGTTTTCAAAATGGATATATCTGAATTATAAGTCTTTAAAGTCCAAGATTTCGAATTGAATTATCAGAAATATCAAATAAAAGGGAATTAACTAATGTGTAAACTCGCTCAATATGAAGCTTGATAAAAATGGCGACAAATATTATACTAGTAAAAAGGTGTGTTTCAGACCAAGCCTAGTTAATGCTGAGATTATAGATTTGAGCTTCGAATTTGCCTATGAAATGGCCTTTGGTTCTGGGCACCACCGAAAACATAGAACTGGTGGACAAGAATTAAGAGCACCCGTTGAGATTTTCAGAAATACATTCCAAGGAAAAATGGCAGAAGGTATTTTTTATAATTATCTAATCGAAAATAATATTCATTGTGATAAAGTGGATTACAGTATTCATGGTAAAGGTGTTTGGGACGATACGGATATTGTATATAAAGAGAAGAAAATAAGTATAAAATCAGCAGCCTTTTTTTCTGATTTGCTATTACTCGAAAGTCAAGATTGGGATTCTGAAGGAAGATATCTACCTAATTTAGAGAATAAGGAGAGAACCTATGTTTACGACTATTTTGTTTTAATAAGAATTAAACCAAATACAAACTCACTATTTAAAGGGGCTATCTCCAAACAAGACTTGCGGCATGAAATCGATTCTAATACATGGTATTATGATATACCTGGATGTTGTAGTAATCTCACTTTAAAGTTTATTATAAATAATAATTATACCCTGCCAAAGAATTCTTTTTTAAATGGAAGTACAAGAATGGATGCAGAAAACTATTATATACAATGTGTTGATTTGAAAAACATAACACAACTAATAAACATCCTAAAAAAATTAAAATGTTTTTTTTAAACAACCAGTCACGAGAAAATATTGAAAAATATTCCAGCTATTTAAAAGCAATTTTTCGATTTTCAAACCTTTAGAGCTCATTTAAAAGCTCGATTCAAGCACTCTCCTTCAATAGTATGTATTGGGCCGTTTAATTAAGCAGTTTCTAAAAATTTCTGATGTTTTTTTATCTCTACAGCCTCAAGAACAGATTTAATTTGTTCAGCAAGTCTTTTAATTACTGGCATACTCACTGAGTTTCCAGATTGTTTGTATAAATGTGAAATTGCAATATTAGGAAGTTTAAAGGAGTCATCGAACCCTTGAAAGCTAAAGCATTCTCTCGGTGTTAATTTTCTAAATCCAAATTCTGTTTTAACCAATGGTACGTTATGTCCGCCAGTTCCCATATTTGCAGTCAAAGTCGGGCAAACATTAGATTTGTTTTCTCTTACATATTGCCTTCTAAACTGGTAGATGGTGTCATCGCGCGTTATGCTATCTTTGAGCATATGGTACATATACTTCTCTTCCCCATAATAATATCTGTCTTCAACTTTTTCTTTAAGAATTATATCCTTCACAGTCTGAGTTAAGTGTTCTTTTTCTGGAAATGGAAAGTTGAAATTAGTTTCGTCAAAATAGGATTTGTCTAAATTTTTATCGAAAGCGATAATGAATATTCTTTCTCTGTTATGAGGCACGTTGCCATAATCTTTTGTGTTAAGGACTTTTGAATCAAATGAATACCCTTTTTTTCTAATCTCTTCTTCAATCACTTTAAATGTATGTCCTTTATCGTGTCCGACCAAATTCTTAACATTTTCTAAAAACAAGACTTTTGGTCTCATTTCATCAACAAAATCTAAAATTTTAAAGAAGTGATTCCCTCGTTTATCTTCAAATCCTTGTCTGTATCCTGCAACTGAGAACGGTTGGCAAGGGAAACCTGCTGTTAAAACATCTACTTTGTTTAATTTAGAAATATCTATATCCATGACATCTCCTTCGTAAAGTTTATGCTCAAAATTAGTTCTATACGTTATACAGGCATTTTTGTCAAATTCATTAGCCCAAGATAGCTTAAATCCTGTTTTTTTAAACCCCATACAGATGCCACCGACGCCTGCATATAAACTTCCTATCGAATATGAATTTCTCATTAGCCCAAATTTATAGTTCTTTTAATTTTAAGAGTACGATATAATTTTTTATAAATTAGATGATGTCGCTTAAAGGTTTCAAAGCACTAAATCCTATAAAATTTTTTAAATTAACTGATTTGACAGTTTCACTACTTGAATTAACCAGGTTTTCAAGAATTAATTGTTTTTCCGCAAAACCACAAATACTGAATGTAGACTTATCTTTTTGAATGACAAAAATTATGGCATTCTGAATGGCGTCAAACTCTAAATTTGGAAGGGTTCCAAAATCAAAAACTTTTACATCATAAGTTGTATTTTGCCCTTGAATCTGAGGTGTAAAGTTTTTTAAATTTAATTTATCAATTTCAGTTATTGGGATATTTAAATGTTTTTGACAAGCAATTAAGGCACCGTAGTGTTTTAAAGTTTTATCCCAAAATGCCTGGCCTTCATAACGATCTCTGAGTTCATTTAAATTAGTTAAGCCAAGAAAATTCAACACAGAATCTCTGATCGCAAATTCTTCGTTCATTGTTAGTCTTATTTGAGGATATGTACTCAAATAGTCACCTGTATATTTTAAAAATGCTGAAAGCACGATATTAATTGACTTATATATGTCTGCTAATATAACGAAGTTACATGGGTCTATGAGCAGACATGAATTCAAAAATTCAAAATTAGCAAATGAAATTTACTAATTTTGACGGGATAGTGATTAAAAAGAAAGTTTTTTTAAACGCATTAAGAATTCATAATATCTTCAATCTCTTCCACTTCAATAGGAATATTACGCATCAAGTTAAAAGGCTCACCAGAGTTTTGTATCACCACATCATCTTCTAAACGAATACCAAAACCTTCGTCTGGAATGTAGATGCCAGGTTCAACAGTAAAGACCATATTGGCTTGTATAGGTTCGTGTAGTAATCCATAATCGTGTGTGTCTAATCCCATATGATGAGAGGTGCCATGCATAAAATATTTTTTATAAGCAGGCCAATCAGGGTTTTCGTTTTGTACATCGGCTTTGTCTAAAAGACCTAAACCTAAGAGTTCTGAAGTCATGAGTTTACCAACTTCAATATGGTATTGTTCCCAAAGTGTTCCAGGCACTAATAGTTTTGTCGCTTCGTTTTTTACATGATTTACGGCATTATAAACCGCTTTTTGTCGGTCTGTATATGTCCCTGAAACAGGTATGGTACGGGTCATATCACTCGCGTAATTGGCATATTCTGCACCTGCATCAATCAAGATTAAATCGCCAGCTTTACACTGTTGGTTGTTTTCGATATAATGTAATACGTTGGCATTATTTCCGGAACCCACAATTGGTGTATAGGCAAATCCTTTAGAACGGTTGTTAAGGAACTCGTGCATAAATTCGGCTTCGAGATTGTATTCCCAAACGTTGGGTTTTACAAATCCAAGAATACGTCTAAAGCCTTTTTCGGTAATATCGCAAGCTTTTTGGATGAGGTCCAATTCTATTTGGTCTTTTACAGAACGTAAGCGTTGTAATATGGGATTGCTCTTAGCGACACTATGTGCAGGGTATGTTTTAGTTAACCATTTAGTGAAACGATCTTCGCGTGTTTCGGTTTCTACATTAGCGCGATAATGTTCGTTGGTATTAATGTAAGCCGTATCGCATTGGGTCATTAACTCAAACATTACTTTTTCTAGATCTTGTAACCAATACACAGTTTTTACTCCTGAGGTTTCAAAGGCTTTTTCTTTGGTCAGTTTTTTACCTTCCCAAACCGCAATATGTTCATTCGTTTCTTTTAAGAATAGAATTTCACGATGTTTCGCTTTTGGGCAATCTGGAAATAAGACTAAAATACTTTCCTCCTGATCGACGCCACTTAGATAAAAGAGGTCTCTGTGTTGTTCAAACGGCATCGTGCTATCTGCACTAATCGGATAAATATCATTAGAGTTAAACACCGCTAAACTACTTGGCTTCATCTGCGCCATAAAGTTTTTACGATTTTTTATAAAGAGGTTACGGTCTATTAAATTGTATTTCATTGGAAGCTATTTAATGTTTTAATTCGGTCAAATATTATGCTTAATTTATTTTTGGGAAGGCATCAAATTTTAATTTGACAGCATTTTAGGCCTAAATATTTTGATTGCATTCAAAAATACCAATTTGATAGGCATAAAAAAAGGCAATCTTGTTAAAGGCTGCCTTTTTTGTATCGATTGGTAAAAATTATTTTGCCATTGCTTTTTTAATTAAGCCGATAACAGCCATAACAATACCACCACCAATACCACCTCCGGCAATACTGCCTACAATACTGGTGAGGTCCATACCTGTTGAAGCGGCGACGCCTCCCATCCCTAACATACCAAGAACTGAGCCTCCTAGTCCGCCACCAAGAATACCAGCTACGGAATTCCATAAGGTGCCTAAAGATGATCCTTTTAAAAGCTTGCCAGCAACATTTCCACCGACAGCTCCACTAATTAATTGAATAATTAAAGGTAAATACGCTTCCATTTTTATGTGATTTTGTTAGTTAATAATGCTCAATGTAATAAATTTACCAAATAAAATGTTAAAAAATAATGAAATTAATGATGTTTGTGTCAAAAAATTATCAAGTTATTAGATTCTGTCTTTTATTAAAATTTAGTATATGCCTTTGATGATTCTATTATAATTGATTAATTTCATGATTCTAAAAATTCAACCAACATGTCATTTTCGAAATTCTTTTTACTTGTTCTTTTCGTAAGTTCATTTTTCGGCATTGCCCAACAACCAGCAACCTCTGTTGAAACTATAAAACAAGCCTTAGAGCAAAAACAAACGATGACGCAAACGTCATTAGTTAAAAATGTACCTTTCAAAAATACAGGACCAACAATTATGAGTGGTCGCGTTGTCGACGTGGCTGTCAATCCAGAGGTGCCGAGCGAATTTTATGTTGGTTATGCATCTGGTGGCGTATGGCATACCCTTAACAACGGAACCACATTCGTGCCAATTTTAGATAGTTCGGACACGCAAAATGTTGGTGACATAGCAGTGCATTGGCCAACCCGAACCATTTATGTGGGTACAGGCGAAAATAACGCGTCGCGCTCCTCTTATGCCGGAATCGGAATTTTGAAATCCACGGATAACGGAAAATCTTGGACCAATATTGGACTCATGGACGCGCATCATTTTGCTCCTATTTTGATCCATCCTGATAATCCAGATGTTATTGTGGTTGGTGTTACAGGGCATTTATATTCGCCTAACGACGAACGTGGCGTGTATAAAACTACAGACGGAGGTAAGACTTGGAAGCAAACGTTATTTGTAGATAACATGAGTGGGATTATTGATTTACAACACAGTCCAACAAATTATAATGTTATGTACGCAACGTCTTGGACTAAAGATCGTAAAGCATGGAATTTTTCTGGTAACGGAACTAATTCAGGGATTTATAAAAGTACAGATGCAGGTGAAACTTGGACTAAGGTATCAACCCAAGGAAGTGGTTTTCCAACAGGCGAAGGCGTTGGTAGAATTGGTGTTGCAGTGTTCAATGAGGATATCGTTTATGCAGTTCATGATAGCCAGTTTAGGCGACCAGATAAAAAAAAGAAATCTGAAGAAAAACGCGGGCTGACGAAGGCAGATTTTAAGACCATGTCTAAGGCAGATTTTTTAGCATTAGAAAACAAAAAGTTAGATGTGTATTTAGAGACCAATGGTTTTCAAGAAAAATACAGAGCCGAAAGTGTAAAGCAATTGGTAAGATCTGGTAAGGTAAATCCGATAGATTTAGCGAAGTATTTAGAAGATGCGAATTCCATGTTATTTGATACGCCTGTGGTTGGTGCTGAGGTTTATAAAAGTACAGACGGTGGAAAAACATGGAAGAAAACGCATGAGGATTATTTAGACGGGATTTACTTTAGCTATGGCTATTATTTTGGTCATATTCATGTATCACCTTCGGATGAAAATGCGATTTATATCTATGGCGTTCCAATTTTAAAGTCTAAGGATGGAGGGAAAACTTTTACTTCAATCAGTGCTGAAAACGTGCATGCAGATCATCACGCCTTATGGATTAATCCTAAAAACCCAAAACACTTAATCAATGGAAATGATGGTGGCGTCAATATTACTTATGATGATGGTGAAAACTGGATTAAAAATAATTCACCTTCTGTTGGTCAATTTTATGCGATTAATGTGGACAATGAAAAACCATATAATGTTTATGGTGGTTTACAAGATAACGGCGTTTGGAAAGGCGCTAACAATGCAAGAGAAGATAAAAGCTGGCATCAGCAAGGGCAATATCCTTGGGAAGCGATAATGGGAGGGGATGGCATGCAAGTTCAGATTGATAACCGCAATTCTAATATCGTTTACACTGGATTTCAGTTTGGTACTTATTTTAGATTAAATCTTGAAACTGAAGAACAAACCTATATTCAACCCAAACATACCTTAGGCGACAGTCCGTATCGCTTTAATTGGCAAACCCCTATTCTATTATCATCTCATAATCAAGATATTTTGTATTTAGGAAGTAATAAATTAATGCGTTCTATGAATCAAGGAGCGGATTGGGAAGCTATTAGTGATGATCTTACCAAAGGCGGTAAAAAAGGAAATGTGGCGTATGGAACATTATCATCAATTAGTGAAAGTCCGTTTCAATTTGGATTACTATATGCAGGAAGTGATGATGGATTAATTCATGTCACAAAAAACACAGGAGGTAGTTGGTCAAATATTACAGGAAATTTACCAAAAGATTTATGGGTTAGTAGGGTGATTGCTTCCCAATACAAAAAAGAACGCGTTTATGTCACTTTGAATGGCTACCGTTGGGATGATTTTAAAGTCTATGTATACAAAAGCGAGGATTACGGACAAACTTGGCAATCTATTGGTAATACCATTCCGGCTTCACCTGTTAATGTGATACGTGAAGATTCTGAAAATGAAAACATCTTATATTTAGGAACAGATAATGGCGCTTATGTTTCTTTTGATTTGGGGAATTCCTGGAATATATTTTCAAGCGGCGTACCAAATGT
>JAWUVW010000002.1:0-16851 GCA_034112185.1 Flavobacteriaceae bacterium
AAAGGATAAAACAACTAATGCTAACACCCTGTATAATTAATTGCTAGGGCACTGCCGACTTACGAAAATTCCGCTGGAATTTTCTCGGGTTCGTTTTTGTTTACTAAATTAGGTGCTTAATCACGCAACTAACCATACACCGAACCGTTAGGCATAATTTGAACACAACCTTATGAAATACAAATTTTTAGGAATACTATTTTTGCCGTTAATCATAATCTCTTGCTCAAATGACAATGGAATAAATATTAATTCAAATATACATACACTTAATAATAAATTATTTCACTACGGAGATTCATTAAATCTAATTGTCGATTCCCAGTATCAAATTGATTCAATCACTTATCAAATAAATAATTCAAATCGAAAATTCATAAAGAAGATTATCGCTCAATCAGATTTTGATTATGGAACAAATATTATAAAGCAGAATATCTATTTTAATAAAAATAACAAAAAAAGAAAAACAAGTTATACTGCTGAACTAAAAATACTTTCAAACTTAAAAGAGAAAATCATTGAATACGAGATTACAAACAGATTTAAACATAATAAATCGTTATTTACCCAAGGTTTTTTTATTACAGAAAATGGTAATATTATTGAAAGTACTGGAAGTAAAAACCGAACATCACAATTAGTAGAATATCAATTAGGTAATGAAGATTTTGTAAAAGATATAGAATTATCAGCAGACTATTTTGGCGAAGGAGCAACTAAAATTGATGATGAGATTTACCTGTTAACTTGGAAAAGCAAAAAAGGATTTGTTTACAAAGAAAACTCTTTCGAACTCATTTCTGAATTCACTTATCCGACTCAAATTTTTGAAGGTTGGGGTTTAACATCTTTTGAAAACGAATTAATACTTTCTGATGGTACTGATAAAATTTATTTTATTGATTCTAATAATTTATCAAATTATAAAAGAAAAATTAGCGTTGTTAGTTTTAATAAATCATATTCAAATCTTAATGAATTAGAGTATATAAATGGGTTTATTTATGCTAATGTTTGGCAAGAGAACATTATTTTAAAAATTAACCCGAAAAACGGAATAGTTGAGGGCAAATTAGACTTAACGGAAATTTGTAATAAATATAATAAGAATGGAGTCTTAAATGGGATTGCCTATAATCGTAAAAACAATACAATCTTATTAACAGGTAAATTTTGGCCTGAAATATTTGAAATTGCACTTAAAGAATAAAGTCGAGTAGGTAAAGGGGAATTGCACCCCTAAACCTCTCACAGAACCGTACGTGATAGTCTCCCATCATACGGCTCTTCTTAACAAGTCAAGGCTTAAAACCGTATTGCCAATGCACAAACAGATTAGGATAATGCTTCGCAGTTTCCTGTAACCATTTGTATGCAAAGAACCAATGTTTTCGCCTAAATCTCCGATATTTGTTACGTACCCATTTAGCTAATCGCATATTTAAGAAACAGAATACATAATGTAATTCACTCATTCGAACTTTGCCATAATAGTAAATCCAACCTCGTAATCTGTCCGCTATGATGCCTGCCAAATCTGACAGGCGTAAATGAACCATACGATGGAGTGTTAACTTAAACAAAATCTGATTGATACGTTTCTGGCTTTTACGACTAATCGAGGGCGTAAATCCCAAATGAAAGTTTCCGAAATAGCCTTTTACCATTCGTGGCTTAAATGTAAATCCGAGAAAATCGAATGTTACATAATGAACCTTAAATGGTGGGTGCTTCTTTTGGTTGCGTTTGCAATAAACAATATTGCTCTTGCCTTCTTTAATCTGCAATTTACATTGCTTAAAGCGAGCTTTTACAGCTTCCAATGTTCGCATTGCTTGTTTGAAATTCTGACAATGAATAATTATATCATCTGCATAACGTTCAAACTTTACTTCGGGATGGTGCTTTTCTATCCATTTATCAAAAACTACGTGCAAGAAAATGTTTGCCAATAATGGACTTATAACACCTCCTTGTGGTGTGCCTTTGCTTCGTGGATAAATCTTACCATCTTTCTTTTGGACGCAAGCTTATAACCAACGTTTTACTGATAAAGGGTTCTCCATAGATACTTTTATACCAGATTCTAGCAAATGATAAGCCAACTGATAATGGTAATAACCTGTAGTTTCCATCACGCCATGACTATCCGAATTTAAGAGCTTTTTAAATTTCTTAAAACCTGATAACGTGTTTTTAAACGGATAGTAATTACCATCTGAATCTGTAGCCATATTTCAGGGCAAGACAGCAAAAAAATAGTTGTCTCGAAAAAGCTATTGTACTATTTCATTAAGTACAGACCACAATAATTCAATAGGATGTATTACTTTCTTATGGGTAGCATCTAGTATCTGGTGCCTACAACTTGTTCCCGAAGCAACGACAATGGTATCTATAGAGGCTTTCTTGACCGCAGGAAATAACACTAAATTCCCTACTTGCTGACTAATTTCAAAGTGTTCTTTTTCGTAACCAAAGGAGCCAGCCATACCACAACAGCCTGAAGGTATTAAAGATACATGATGATGCTCAGGCAAAGATAATATCCAGATAGTATCTTCAATATTCCCTAGTGATTTTTGGTGGCAATGTCCGTGCAATAAAATTTGTTTTTGCTCCTTTGAGAAATTTTCTGAATTGATTTTTCCTTTCTTTGCCTCATTGGCTAAAAACTCCTCAATCATAAAGGTATTTTTGCTAATATTTTTTGCAGCTTCTATATTAGGTTCATCAACTAACTTAGGGTACTCATCTCGGAAACTTAAAATAGCAGAAGGTTCAATGCCCAACAAAGGGGTATCTTGATTGATAAGATCCTTGAAAATACGAACGTTTGAATTAGCCATTTTTTTTGCCCTGAGCAATAAACCTTTGGAAATAGCAGCCCTACCACTTTCAGGATGTTCTACTAATTTGACATTATATTTCAAAGTCTGTAGTAATTGAATACTTTTTATACCTATCTCTGTATCGTTCCAGTTCGTAAACTCATCGCAAAACAGATAAACTGTTCCATTAGGGGCTTCTTTATATTTATAATTTTTTTGATACCATTTGCGCAAGCTAAATTTATGAATAGTTGGAATGGACCTTTTAGGTGCTATTCCTAGCAACTTCTTTACAAGAGTCGAAAGTAAAGGGTTCGTTAGAAAAAAATTATAAACGCCAGGTAAGATTCCGCCTAGTTTATTAAACTCATTGATGTAAGCAAAAGCCCTTGCCCTCAATGGTACTCCATTCGCTTTATAGTACTGATGTAGAAACTCAGCTTTTAAAGTAGACATGTCAACACTCGATGGACACTCGGATGTACATGCTTTACAGGATAAACACAAATCCATAACCTCCTTAATTTCTTGGTGATTAAATGGATTTTGTTTTTCACTTTTTGTTAGAAATTCTCTTAATGTATTAGCACGAGCTCTGGTCGTATCCTTTTCATTTCTGGTTGCTTGATAGCTTGGGCACATAGTACCTCCTGATAATGGCAGTTTTCGACAATCCCCTGAACCATTGCACTTTTCCGCTGCTTTTAATATACCTCCCTTATCAGAAAAGTTAAAAACGCTTTTAATCTCCTTAACTGCTATATCAGGTTCATAGCGAAGTGATGTATTCATCGCGGGAGTATCGACTATCTTATTTGGATTAAATATATTTTTAGGGTCCCAAATAAATTTTATTCTTTTAAATAATTCATAATTTTCACGACCTACCATCATTGGAATGAAGGCTCCTCGTAATCGTCCATCTCCGTGTTCCCCACTTAAAGAACCCTCATATTTCTTAACTAATTCTGCAGAAGCCTTACTGATTTGGTAAAAGTCTTCGACATCCTTTGATTTTTTTAAATTTAAAATAGGCCGTAAATGCAATTCTCCAGCACCAGCATGTGCATAAATAACTTGTTTTTGGTTAAAATTCTTCATCATGACACCAACCTCTTCTATGTAATCAGCCAAATCATCTAGCGCTACAGCGGTATCTTCAATACAGGCAACTGCCTTTTTATCTCCAGGAATATTTGCTAATAGCCCTAAACCTGCTTTTCTCAAATCTCTGACTTTTTTTGTATGCTCTGATTTTATAATAGGAAAAGCATAACCCATTTTTCTTGTTTTTAAATCCGCAATTAATTGCTCTGCTTTCTCCATTGCCTCTCCTATAGTATCTTCTCTAAATTCAATCATCAATAATCCCGCTGGATCGCCTTCCAGAAACCAACGATTTTTACGGTATTTGATATTTTCTTTTGTGCAATCAAGAATAATTTTATCAATCAACTCACATTGTGTGGGTTGATGCTGCATAGCTATTTGAGTCGCTCTGAGACTTTCTAGGATATCAGAAAAATGCGCAGCTACTATTACGTCTACAGGCTTCTGTAGGACATCAAGATGCAATTTTATTTCTGTTGTAAAAGCTAGTGTGCCCTCCGAACCACAGAGTAATTTACAAAAATCGAATTCAGTTTTTTGCTCTGAGAATAGTTCTGTTTCTAAAAGGTAATCTATCGCATAACCAGTATTCCTTCTATGAATACTACTTTTCGGGAAATGCCTTCTAATATTCTCCTTATTTATAGGCTTTATCAATTCTGCATAAATATGCTTATAGACTTCTCCCTCAAGTGTTTTTAATTCGCTTTTTCTTAAAAAAGAAGCTTTATCTAATTTTTTAAATGTGACCTCAGAGCCATCCGATAAAAGTGTTTTAAGTTCGAGTACGTGATCTCTTGTTGAACCATAGACTATTGAGGTGGTACCAGCTGAGTTATTACCTACCATACCGCCTATAGTTGCACGATTTGCTGTTGATGTTATAGGGCTAAAAAACAAGCCATATGACTCTAAGTATGCGTTTAACTCATCTCGAACAACACCTGGCTGTACTTTAATCCATTTTTCTTGCTGATTGAATTCTACAATACGATTGAATTTTTTAGAAACATCGACTACAATTCCATTTCCTACAACCTGCCCAGCAAGAGAAGTTCCTGCACCACGAGGAATCAAAGGGGCTTGATATGTATTGGCAAAATGGATGAGTTTTTTTAAGTCAGAATTATTTTTTGGAATAGCAACTGCAAGAGGTAATTCTCTGAATACAGATGCATCCGTAGCATAGATTACTTTCATCATATCACTATGATAAAAATCCCCATCAAGTTCTGCTGCAATCGTTTCTAATACTGTTATATCTATTATTGAAGTATTCATATCTAATATAATTTCAAAATTTCGCCTAAAAAAAAGGAGAGAATGGTTTCACATTCTCTCCTTTTAACACCTTCAATATTGATCTATTCGTAACCTTTTCCTTTTAAAACTAAATCTTCTTTTCCATTCACCACATTCATAAAGTCATGACTTGTCATTGGCTGACTAAACATAGGAAAATCTTTTTCAATAGCATTATTATGTTCTTCAATACTCAAACTAGCACAGCAATCTGTAAGTGTGACTACATTATATCCGTTTTCATATGCTGTTCGCATGGTCGACTCTACACAGCAGTTGGTTAAAAAACCACCAATTGCAACATTTCTAATACCTTTACTTCTTAGTATAAACCCTAGATTAGTACTATGAAATCCGCAAAGTCCACGTTTCCCCTCAACGATTACATCTTCTTTTAGGGGTGTAAGTTCATCTACAATTTTGACACCCCAAGTTGATTTCTTAAAAGCTTCATTATCTACAATACCTTTTAAGATCCCATAGGGCTTGCTGGTTAGTTCACTGTAATTTTCTACGAACGATATTGGAACATGAATCACTTGAACGCCCGCCGCTCTTGCTTGCTCAACAAGAGCAAGCGTATTAGCTAACATATTGGTATGGTTCATTACCTCTTTAACCCCCTTATGAAAGATACCTCCTTCTGAAGTGAAATCATTTTGAAATTCTATTAACACAATTGCTGTTTCTTTGCTGTCCATTTTACCTCGTTTAAAATTAAAAAAAAAGAAATTAAAAGATATAATTTCAAATCAAAGTTGCACTATCTACAACAATATTTGAGTCATATTCTTGCCAATAACTAGCACAATCTTCCCAATACATTTGTATTATGTATTACATAGTCATACTTTTATTTAATGAAAAAGTTAGATCCTATTCCCTTAACCCCTATATCTCAAGTCAAAACTTTAGTTGAACAAAAGCGTGGTTTTAATTTCGACACTTGTGAATTGAGCATATATGAAACACGGAAAGAGGTGATTGATTTTCCTCTCAGTTTTGGTGGCTTTACAATCACATCTATGTTAAAAGGGACAAAGCAAGTTCGCTTTTCAGATTTAATAGATAGAGAATACTTACCCGGCAACACCATTATTACACCTTCATATTCCAAGTTAAATATTGATTTTCCTGAGGCTAGTTTTGAAAGACCCACGCAATGTGCTGCTTTGACAATAGAGAACTCTTTTGTTAAAAAACAAGTGCACGAGTTTAATGAAATGATGGACAAAGGAATATTTATTAAAAATTGGCGAATTTTAGATCATCCTATTTTATTGTACAATAATGAAGACTTGGTTAATATTCATAAAAAGCTTATCAGACTATCTCATACCAATGATCCGTTCAAAGAGATACATATAAAATTACTCCTAAAAGAATTAGTTTTGTGCGTCCTAAAGATGCAAAATATTAGTTTTTTAAAGAACGATACAACACTCAATACTAATAATACCCCCTTTGCTGCTATCATCAATTTTATTCGACAAAATATTCATGACGAAATTCAAATTGAAGATTTACTGAAAATTTCTTCTATGAGTAAGTCTTCATTTTATCGAGCATTTACAAGCGAGCTAGGTATGTCCCCTTACCAATTGATTATTAGCGAACGATTGAAAATTGGCAAAAAACTTTTATTGGAAGAAAAATTATCTGTTAAACAAACAGCTTATGCAATAGGTTTTACTAGTGCTAATTATTTTATTCGATTGTTCAAAAAACATGAAGGATTTACACCCAGACAATTTGTCGACAAGCAATTAAAATTCTAACATAAATAGAAAAAGCCAGTCGAGAACAAAGTGTATCGTACAGAACCGAAGGGATACGCGCCATACACATCAACGTTGTAAAACATTTAAGCTACATATAGATATCTACCAAAAAAGGTTGAGTTATTCATATTCTGTAAGGTAAAATATGCGACATCAATAAATCTTGACGATTTTAAAACAATTTTTTCATACACATTTAATTCCTCTTTAGATTCTCCAACAGTAAGACCAAGACCGCCAGGTAAGGTTACAAATACATTTAAGTTATCTGATAGCATATTATGCTGTATGTATTGCATCACTTTGTCGTGGTCTGCTATAGACGTTTCTACACGAGTAAGTTTACCTACCGTATTACGCATTAAAGCAACCTTTACTGATTTTTTTTTGTTTGGAGGATAACACAATGCACCTGCCTGATAAGTTAATTTAGTTACCCTATTCTTCAACATAATAGGATGCAAAATTTTAATAAAATTAAACATCAAATCTTTTTGAGGAGATTTTAAAGAACTGACCATACAAACAATATTGTCTGTATTTTCAACTACTTTAGAGATGGCTTCTTCATTTGATAAATCTCCTTTTATAAGGGTTAAATTTGCATCTGTAATTTTTATTTTTTCAGGTGTTCTAACCAATGCTTTAACTATATAGTTTTGTTTTAATGCTAGTTTAAGAAATTCATTTCCTGTAGCGCCTGTTGCCCCAAAAAGAGCTATTGTTTTTTGTTTATTCATTTATTGATGTTAAATCATTTATTAGACAAACTTAAATACTATTTACTATATTCACAAGTAGTTACAAATATTACATATAGTCACATTTATGTTACTATTATTGATTATCAATAGACTAAAGAATGAAAACAAATTTAGAATCTCTAAATGAATTGCAAAAAAGCAATCAGAATAATGAAAATTGTGCCGTAACAGTTGCATTAAAACTACTTAGAGGTAAATGGAAAACAGCAATTATTTATCTTATTTCATTAGATGTAAATCGATTTGGACAATTGCAAAAAATGTTACCAGAGTGTAGCAAAAGAATGATGACTTCTAGGTTAAGAGAGTTAGAAAGGGATGGTATAATTCACAGAAAAGTATTTGCCCAAGTTCCTCCAAAAGTTATTTATACATTAACCCAAAAGGGGGAAAATTTAAAACCTGTTTTTTCTGCACTTAAAAAATGGGGGAATGAGAATTTCATGCCGTAAATATGAATAATAAAACGTTTTACAACAATGTATAAAAATAATAAGAGTTACGAACTAGACCCAAAGTAAGTTCATATTAACAAAGTCCTCCAAATTTTCAATTTGACTATTAAAAGAAATATAACAGTGAAATTGGCTAAGTACTATAACAGAAAGTAAGTGTGTTTTAACCCCTCTAATCTTGTCATGCTAGCCGAATCATATGTTTTAAAAATCAGAAAATGAGACAGTTGTTTTTATTGGACTTGCTGCATATGGTCTTGACAGTATCCCACCCGAAATTGGAAAACTAAAAAACGCTGAGGAATTAATTATATCTCAGGACAGTGTAATGGGTTGGACAATTTATCTACCATCAAGCGCAATAGAAAAAATGGTCGATATGCCACCTTACAAAACTATTCCTGATGAACTGACAGAACTAAAGTCGTTAAAAAAGCTCAACCTATCCAAACTTAGAGTAAAAGCATTACCAACTGATTTTGGTCATTTAAAGAACTTGGACCTATCGATGAATAAACTTGATATAAAAAAAGAAATCATAAAATTAAAATCATTACCAAATCTTAAAGTTTTGTCAATTGTTGGAAATAGAATAGAGTCGACTGAAATAATGACATGGAATAATGACAACTCAGAAATTGAAATAATTTTCTGATAAAAAAACTGACGACAATACCGTGTGTAGTTAGTTGCCTGGCTCACTACCGACTTACGAACATTCCTTCCGAATATTCTATCAATTATTTATTTACTAAATTAGTTGCTTAACCACGCAACTAAACATCCACAAGCATGTTATGTAATAGCTGAAGAACAAAAATTGTGAAAACTGAAATTAATACTATTTGGATTGACCTAAATGAAGAACTTTATAAGTTCATTTTAGGAAAAGTAAAAGATGAACAAACATCTAAAGATATTCATCAAGAGGTTTTCTTAAAAATTCAAACTAAAATTCATCAGCTAAAACAGACTTCCAAACTCACATCTTGGGTTTACCAAATTACAAGAAATAGCATTATTGATTATTTTCGAAAAGAAAAAAATAACAACTTATCAATAAATGAATTTGATATTCCAGAAATAGATACTAATAATTTTGATTACTCAAATCTAACAAACTGTATCAATCAAAAAATAGAAAACCTTTCTTCCCAACATAAAGAAGCAATTATTTTAACCTCCTTTAAAAACTATTCTCAAAAAGAACTAGCAGAACATTTAAAAATCTCATATTCTGGAACGAAATCAAGAGTTCAAAAAGCTAAAGAAATTTTAAAAGAAAACATTTTAGATTGCCCAAATGTAGAATCAGATAAAACAGGTAAATTACTAGGTTTTGAAAATAATTAAAATTAACTACGTCTTTTTATAACTAATAGCGTCCATCTTATAGAACCTAAAAAAAAATAAAAATGGACAGTTCAAAACAAATAGTTACAGTACAAATTCTTAACGCTTTTGCAGAAAACGGTAAAGGGGGTAATCCAGCAGGTGTCGTTTTAAACGCAGATGAGTTATCTCACAAAAATAAACTAGAGATTTCTAAAAAAGTAGGTTTATCAGAAACCGCTTTTGTTTCAAAATCTAAAACTGAAGACTTTAAATTAGATTTCTTTACTCCAAAAAAACAAATAGCTCATTGTGGACACGCTACAGTAGCTACATTTTCTTATTTAAAACAAATAGGTGCTTTAAAGAATGATAGTTCTTCAAAAGAAACCATAGATGGAAAACGAAAAATAGAAATAATCGGAGATTTAGCATTTATGGAACAATTAGCACCAAAATATGTTGCCGTAAGTCACAAAGAAAGTATAATTCTAAAATCATTAGGATTAAAAAAAACTGACCTTATACCAAATGTAACAATTCAATTAGTAAACACAGGAAATTCATTTATACTTGTTCCTGTTAAAAGCAATGAAATTTTAAAGAATATAACTCCTAATTTTGACTTGATAAGCGAAATTAGTGATGAATTCGATTTAATTGGCTACTATGTATTTTCTACTAATACAGAATATGACGCTACCTCAAGGATGTTTGGTCCTCGTTATGGAATATTAGAAGAGTCCGGAACAGGAATGGCAGCAGGACCACTTGGATGCTATTTATTTGACATTTTAAAAATTAAAAAAAGCACTTTTCATATTCAACAAGGTCAGTATATGAAAGAACCTTCACCAAGCTTGATTATTGTTAACTTACGAATCGATAAAGGAGAAATAAAGGATTTAATGGCTGGTGGAAAAGGAATACTAAATAGACAATTAGAGGTTAAAATAAACATCTAAAAGCCTGTACATAAAACTATAATATATAGCAAATTGAGCGATGCGTGTTTAATCGAAAAGTTCATCTCTATTTGCAAACTCGCCAAACCTTTTGATTTGGTTTAAAAGAGAAAAATTGAAATAAAACGCAAAAGATCTGGCTTGTATCTAATCCGAAAGTAATCGCTTATTTTCCGCCTAACTTGCCATATATTTACCGTCGGCAACAATATGAAACATCATCGCTTAAGCATTTAAATAATATTTTTATGAAAAATATTTTAAATAAAACATTCCTAATAGTTCTTATAGTAATAACAGCTCTAGCTTGTAAGACAGACAATAAAAACGTTGAAACAACTAAGGTCGCTCCGATCCTTGTTGAAAACAGTTTATTGAAACATACAGTAATATCAGACGAACATCCAATGGCGGTATGGGAAAAGAAAGCTAATAATTCTAAAGGAGTTATTCTTTTTGTCCATGGGAGTACATGGAGCGGTGTTCCTAATTTTGATTTACAAGTAGAAGGCGAAGATTTGTCCTTAATGGATGGTATGGTAGAGCAAGGATATTCAACTTATGCTGTTGATTTGCGAGGTTATGGAGATACACCAAGAGATTCATCACAATGGGCGACACCCAATGTTGCTTCAAAAGATATTCTTAATGTTTTAAATTGGATTTCTGTTCAAAATGACAACAGTAAAGTTCACTTATTTGGATGGTCTATGGGATCCACACTATCTTTATTAGCAACTCAACAAAATGCAAATAATATAGCAAGTCTAACGGTATTTGGATATTGGAAAGATTTAGATGTTAAAATACCAGAGAGTCGAAGTGATATTGAACTGCAGAAGAGTATAAATACTGCTGAAAACGCTGCCAGTGATTTCATAACACCTGGAAGCATAAGTCAAGGGGCTATTGATACATATGTGAAAATGGCATTAGAAAGTGACCCTATTCGAGTTGATTGGAAAAATGAAAATGAATATAATGCTATTGACCCCTCATTAATCACAGTCCCTGTGTTAATCTTACAAGGAGAATTTGATCCAGTTTCACCCATAGCAAATCAAGCAAAGTTATTTACACGGTTAAAAACATCGGATAAAAGTTGGATCGTAATTTCAGGTGGAGATCATGCCGCCTTTATGGAAGCACCTAGGAAACACTTTATTCATTCATTTACAGCATTTATAGATAGATTTAACGCATAATGGCTTGTCTCAAATATTAATATTAATATTAAAAATAATACTATTGCCAACAACGTTTAGAGTTAATTGCTGTTGCTCGCTAAAAAAAGGGTTTTTCTTATAATTTACTATAAAGCATTGCGGAAAATTGATTGTGTACTTTTCTGCAAAAAATCATGCACGAACACGTTGGCTTTAATGCTAAAAATTTTATTAATATTGAAAATTTCCGTTTTTTAAGAATCCTAAAATAAGCCCCTTACAGAATGCAAAAAGATGAATATGAAAAGATGAATATGAAAAGAATTTTAGTTTTAGTATTGATTATAGGGTCGGTGTGGTTTGTTACTGCTCAAGAAACATTAGATATATTAACAGTATCAGGACATTTTGGGACACCACAACCTTTTGAAGCCCAATCTCCTTATACTGGGGAAACAACTGAAAGAGGAGCTATGGTTAATTTGATTGTTCCAATTGTATTGAATGAAAAACAGATTTGGTATAACAGTGTTAATTATATGCAGTGGAATGTAAATAATAATATTGACATCACTGATAATATAGCTAACCCAATCAAAGTACATGGACTTATTTTAAGAACTGGATTGATTCAGAAACTTTCTAACGGAAATTCTATTCAAGCCGTTTTTATCCCTAGGCTAATGAGTGATTTTAAAAATATAGGTTCTAAACACTTTCAATTTGGAGGTACATTTATTTATAAAAAAGTGTATCACGAGAGATTGAAAATCGGTTATGGAATCCTGTACAACCAAGAAGCATTTGGTCCTAATGTAGTTCCTTTGGTGAACCTAGAATGGAAAATGTCTGAAAAATGGTCTATTTCAGGTTTACTGCCAATTTATTCTAAAGTTAAATACAAAGTAAACGAAAAGTTAAATATAGGAATACATCATTTCGGTTTGGTAACTTCATATCGTTTAGGAGAAGAAGCTTATCAGAATGACTATATAGAAAGAAGAAGTATTGATTTAGGTTTGTTTGCTAGATATAATATTGCGGGTGGAATTCATATAGAAGGCAGATATGGATATTCTTTTGGAAGACGTTACGCTCAGTATAATCAAGATGATAAAATTGATTTGGCTTTGCCACTTGCAACAATTGGAGATGATAGAACTCAGCTAAATGAAAGCTCTAATTTTAGTAATGGAGCATATGTTCACATAAGATTAGTCTACGCAATTAAATTATAAAGTGATTTTTCATAGGATGCATTTCCTATTATAAAATTCACTATTTCAAAGAAAGAAGCACTAAAACCCAACACTGGCTCTATAAAATTCTGTATTTGTTCTAAACTTGTCTTTTAGATTGTTTTTATTAAATTTAGGCTGCTAATTTCGTGTTTAATTACACGCAACTTTCCATAGGCATAAACGTTTTAGCAAATTTCACGCAACCTTTTATACCTTTTGACATCTACTAAAAAACTATTATCTAACGTGAAAAAATATATGTTAACGATCCTAGTATCGCTACTTATTTTGAGTTGTAATTCAGATGATAGCAATTCAGTAATGGTAAATTTAGAATCGACTTTAATTTCTAAAGACAATCTTTTTGGGAATGGAGACGAAGGACTTATTGAACAGAATTTTGTAATCACTGACCAAGGTACTTGGAACGATTTAATAACTCAAATGAATTCAGTGAATCATGTTTTAGATAATTTTTCAGAAATAGATATTGACTTTTCAGAATATATAGTTATTGCCATATTTGATGAGCTAAAGGAAAATGGAGGTCATACTCTAGAATTAGATATTATGGCTAATTCAGAAAACATAGTCGTTAACGTAACTGCTATGGCTCCTGAAGGAAACGCTACAACCGTGATTACGCAACCTTTCCATATTGTGAAAATTTTAAATTCTAATTTACCTATAATATTTCAATAGAAACTTGCTACAACGACGCGCATAGTTAATTGCGTCAGATTTTTCTTTCGGAAAATCCTAGCTACTGCACAATGGGTTCGTTCCTATTTGCTATTCAGTTTGTATTTACTAAATTAGGTACTTAAGCACGCCGCTAATCATACAAAAAAACGTTGTAAGTAATTCCTCTTATTTCGAAAAAAAAGAAAAATTAATTACTTTAAGCTAACGTTTAAGGAGGAAAAAATAAGACTGAAAATAAAAAACTCTAAAAGCTGATTTTCAGAACGATACAAAACGTTAGTCAGAATTTAAAAACAAAATATCATCAACAAAATAATATTTCTTTTACTGATTTTAGTTAGTGTGAGTTCTTGTAAAACTAATGGAACTGATTTCACAAAATCTGATTTGAATACAATCTCTTTATACGACTTTGATAATAAACTTATTACAGTTGAGGAAATCTAAAAAGAGTGAAATGAAAGAATCCAAAAAAATGAGGAAATTAATGCCCGAATTACACATCTTGAAATAACTAATCTGACAGATGAAAAAAACGAGTAAAAACACACTAGTCTTATCAGGAAATACGAGTAAAAACAGCAACAAAACTGAGTAAATTTAAAAATGGTCTGAAACTAAGTGATATCGTAGCGGGTTGTAAAAACTGTATAAGTAAAGAGCTGAATCTAAAACTCAATGATAGAGATTGGTTTTGTATTAATAATGAAGATGATGATTGTATAAGAATTGTTACATTGAAATCTAAATAAAAACTACACGCAACACCGTATAAAATTTATTGCTAGTTCGACTCTACTCAAAGCAATTATAACTTTAGAATAAAGAATTAAAAAGGGAAGCTAAGCACTTCCCTTTAATTTCCCCATCTCTAAACGCATCCGTTTCTCTACAATTTGATTATAAGTATCTTGAGTAGTCTGACTTTTTAAGAAGACTATTTAATACTTCTTTTGGCCTCATCCTATTCGTTAGCTTTAATATCTTATCATTTACAGCATCACTTTTAAGCCTATAAACAAACTTTTTATCATTCTTGTTGCGCTTTATTAGCGAGACCCCTTAACTGAGCTATTCTGCCCTCTAAATGGATAATATTTATATATAAAGCAAACCTATCTGTGTTAAGGTAAGGGCAACCGTTTGACTTTAAATGCGGCCTAAACTAATAGCTGTATTTCATGTAAAACAAAGCTATTTAATAATCAGTTGCAGCCTTCCTTATCATTGTAGTATTGGCACATACGGTTTTCCGTAACGCTGCTCTTAGAATTAGTGCTATTATTGTTTGGGAATTGACCTTAATCAGAACATACGCACAGCGATATAAATAGATTTGGCAATTATTTATTATTTATACGTAGAGCTACGTACAGATAATCTTACTTTTTATCATTACCTTTACGCATGTAAAGCACTAGGCATAAACAAATTGTGTTTAGCCAAATGTTATAGGCCATTAATAAAACTAATTCTACAAAATGAAAACACTAAAATTTATATTACTTTTTTTGACTTTTAACCTAGCTTCACAAGAGACTACGGGTTTTGTATATAATAATGGCAATCCAATTTCTAATGTAAATATATTCATCAAAGATTCTAATATAGGAACTCTAAGCGATGAAAATGGGCAGTTTACTTTAGAAATTAAAAACGGAGATATAATTATTTTATCCCATTTAAGCATGCACACTAAGCAGTTAAAAATTAACAAATTAGAAAATATTAAAATCAATTTAGATGCTAAAGTTACTCTCTTAGACGAGATTAATTTAAAAAGTTCAAAAACAAATAATAATTGGGACCGCGAATATATCCAAACAGCATATGGAAAATTAAATCCGAGATCGGCTGGTTTTGCAATCTATTCTTTTAACAAAGAAGATATTGAAAATTTTGTTGCTCTTAACGTACCTGATGCATTAGTAGGTAGAGTCCCAGGGTATACATTAACCAGTGAAGGTGCAATTCTTAGAGGTGGAGCATTTGCCGCTTGGGATATTGACGGCGTGGTCTTTAATGATCTTCCAACTTTTTTAGACATTTCAACTGTAGAAAGTATTCACGTTATAAAAAGCTCTGCTTTCAGTGTAATGTATGGACCGAAAGGTTACGGTGGAGTGATTGTTATTAACACATTTAAAAACAGCACTTTGAAAGCGTTTAAGAAATCTTACCCGCAACTCTATTTTGTTAAAGAAAAAGAAATCGAGTTACCTAATAAAGGAAAAGAGGTTTCTGAAATGATTAAAGAAAGTAGAGATGATTTGGACAACTTAAGATTAATGGCATATATCTATAAAAGTAGAGGAGATATAAATTCAGCTTTAAGAATTTACCGCCTAATATTAGCGTATGAACCAAATAATTTTATCAGCTATAGAGATATCGCTGCGTCTTTACTTGAGACAAATGAAAAAAATAAAGCCTGGGATATTTATAAAACATTTATACAAGAGAATAGAGAAGATATAAATGAGACCTATAGCATTATGTTTAATGATATAGAGCGTTTATATCATTCAAATAACTTGAAAAAAATCATTGGAAATGAATTTGTTTCTAAAAAAAATAGTCTCAACAATTATAAAAATCAAACGCGTATAGTTTTTGAATGGTCTGTACCAAATGAAACTCTCCAAGTGGAAGTTATTAATCCAGAAAAACAATCAATAGAGCTTCAACTGGGAAGTAACTTTCAAGAGTCTTACCTTGAAGAATTTTTCATCGATGAAACATTGAAAGGTGACTGGGAATTAAATCTTTCCATATTAGAAGGTACAGAAGTAAATGGATATTTAAAAATCACCATTTATCGGAACTGGATTTTACCAAATAAAATTCTTCCTGAAACAAAATTCTTTTTACTTTCAGGAACAACTCAAACTAAGTATAAATTACTGAATTTAAAAATATAAACCTGTTGTAGCATAAACTTTATTTAAAATTTTCATATACATACAGACAATCATGAAAAAACAACCA
Organism: Flavobacteriaceae bacterium; assembly: GCA_034112185.1. Lineage (GTDB taxonomy): Bacteria > Bacteroidota > Bacteroidia > Flavobacteriales > Flavobacteriaceae > Winogradskyella. The sequence continues at coordinate 16,644 of JAWUVW010000002.1, forward strand.
AAATAAATCCTACTATTTTTTAAAAACGAAAAGCCCATAACTTTATATAATTTATCGCTGGTTCTAGGGATCAAGAACAAAAGTTGTGTGTTAAGCAAAAATTGTAGTTAATCTAAAAAGAAAGAATTCTACATTTTTGACACCTCTGAATTGCGCTCTAAATGCTTTTATTTTAGCATTGAAAGATTCCGCAGAAGCATTAGTACTT
>JAWUVW010000003.1:0-53116 GCA_034112185.1 Flavobacteriaceae bacterium
TTGAGAAGTAACAATGAAATCTTCAGGATTATCGTAATGCCAAATGCACTCAAAACCGTCCCCTCCAAAAGCTCTAGTATAATCGGATGTAGCGGTTGTATTATCATTGAAAGTAAGCCAAGAACCGTTATCTTGTGCACCAGCTAGGTAATCATCACTACCGTTTCTTTTATCTGCTCCGTAAAATTGCGTACTATTTTTACCATTTACAGCATCCGTCCAGCTATTAGCAACTGTACCAGGGTCAGTATCTAATGCTGTTGTATGGATACCGCCGTCAGTTGCTAGGATTAATCTAAACTCAGCGTTAGGGTTCGGTTCTGCAGCTTCAATAGCTACTAAGCCATGATGATCTACATGCACATTAGTGTTAATTTGATTAAGATTTGAATTTTGGTTAGTTGCAGCCATTTCAGAGGCAATAAAGCTTTCATCAACAGGATCTACCACAACCTTAAATAGTTCTACACCACCAACATAAAAGATGTTTTCATCAAAAGGATGCGCTAAAACAATATTATCGTACCATCCTTGACCGCCTACTAGATCCCTTCTATCTACCGTCCCAGTTGAGGTAAGATTTGTAAAAGAAGCACCAGCATCTCTAGAAATATATAAATCTGTAGTAGGACTTTGCGTGCCACCACTAGGTGAGTATGCGCAAAGTATAACAACATCGGTGTCTACTTCTGATATATCTGTTTCTATTCTATCATGATTTCCATTAACTGTACTCACGTTAAAGGTAAGAGACCATGTAGCACCAGCATCTGTACTTTTTACGATACCTACACTATTGACAGAACCGTATAGAATGTTGAAATCCCCTGAAGTTGCGTCTAAATCTTGAACATTGCCCCCACTGTAAGTTTGCGTCCAGTTAGCACCACCATTTGTAGTACGGTATATTCCAGAATTTGTGGCTATTAAAACATTGTCTTTATCATTTGGATTCATAATTATTCTACCCACATCACCAAAAGTAGCAGTTCCATTTAACTGCGTCCAATTTGCACCACCATCAATAGTTTTAAAGACACCAGAACCTCCTATAGCACCTAAATTACCAAAAGGCTCGCCAGTACCAGCATACAATGTGTTTTTGTCTTGAGGACTAATAACCACCGTTGACGTCGCTAAATTGGGTATTTTATTATCGGTAACGCTAGACCAAGTGGTGCCTCCATCTTCTGTTAACCATACACCGCCGCCTACAGTACCCACAAACCATCTTTGATTATCCGTTGGGTCTATAGCAATATCTCTTGTTCTTCCTGGTACATTTGCAGGACCTCTATCTATAAAAGTAGCGACGAGGTTCTTGGAATTGCCGCTGTTTTTAGCCGCATTTTTAGCTTTGTTGTAAGCTTCTAATAGGTATCCTTTTTTATAATCGGATTTTTCTGCACCAATAGGCATTCTGATATCTCTTTGATAGTCAGCTATTTGTTCAATACCCTTTTTTTCGTTCTTTTCCTTTGTACTCTTTTTTTGTTTTGTAACGTTTGGTACATTAAGTTCATTACGTTGTTGTTTTTCACTATTACATGAAAAAATAAAAAAGATTAGTATAAAGGATTTCGTTAATGTTTTGTGGTGTTTTTTCATTTTATTGTTTTGGGTCTAAATTAATTATTATGATATTATCATTTATGTTATTGATTGTGTTTTCATCTATAATGTCATCTTCTTTTTTAATAATACCTTCATATAAGTAGCCTTTGATTTTATATAAATCATACCATTCCATTTTTAGTCCTGTAAAAGCACCTTTTTTTAAAACTTTATTTGAGCTTAGTTCTATTACAGAATAATCAAATTTAATAGGAAGGTTTTTTGTCTGATTATAATTTAAGACTAATACTAATGTTTTGTTATCATTGAGTATTTTTTCTTCGATTTCTTTCGTTTCAAAAATAATGTTTGTGTCATTAACTTTCTTTACTTCAGAGGTCTTATTACTTTTGCAACATATATTAAAAAGAGCTAATATAATTACGCAGTATTTAGGTTTTATATTTAAAAAATTAGGCATTTATCTGGGATAAGGTAGGGATTTAATCTTAGGTATTACACGAGTTAATTTGACGGCTCTTAGAGTTAAGATATTCAATCAATTAGATAATTATATTGAGCTTATTCAAGCTGATTCTTTTTTTGAAAAGTAGCAATGTAACCCAATTAGCATTCTAGTTTAGGGGCGAGTTACCTTCAATTTAAACAGCCACAACGCCTTTAATATGTGGATGCGGATTATAGTCCACCAATGTGAAATCTTCAAATTTAAAATCAAAAATATCTTTCACTTCTGGGTTTAGAATCATTTTAGGTAACGGTCTAAGATCTCTAGACAATTGAAGTTCTAATTGCTCCTTGTGGTTGTTATAGATATGCGCATCACCAAAGGTGTGAATAAAATCGCCAGCTTCAAAGCCGCATACTTGAGCCATCATCATTGTAAATAGAGCATAAGATGCGATGTTAAAAGGTACTCCTAAAAATATATCTGCACTGCGTTGATAGAGTTGACAAGATAATTTGCCACCAGCCACGTAAAATTGAAAAAAGGCATGGCATGGCGGTAATGCCGCTTTGCCGTTAGCCACGTTTTCTGTAAAGGATTTCGACGTATCTGGTAATACAGAAGGATTCCATGCAGAGACTAACATTCTGCGACTATTCGGGTTGTTTTTTAAAGTTTGGATGACGTCTTTAATCTGATCGATGTCTTCACTCGCCCAATTGCGCCATTGATGACCATATACGGGACCTAAATCTCCGTTTTCATCTGCCCAATCGTTCCAAATACGCACTCCGTTCTCTGTTAAATACTTTGTATTTGTATCACCTTTTAAGAACCAAAGCAATTCGTGTATAATAGATTTAAGATGTAACTTTTTAGTTGTTACCATAGGGAAACCTTCGCTTAAATCGAAACGCAGTTGATAACCAAATACACTTTTAGTACCTGTACCTGTTCGATCTCCTTTCTCATTGCCCTCTGCTAAAACGTGCTTTACTAGGTCGTGGTATTGTTTCATAACATTTCCCACGAAAGTGGGACTCTCTTTAAATTAAACAAAAATATTAATGGGATGAGATGCTTAAATAACGCTGAGCCAAGTTCAGGGCGACAGTGTAATCTTATCGGAAACGAAATTAAAAAAAAGCTTTAAATCATTAGACTTGAAGCTTTGTATAATATTAAAAGTTATTAACTATAGTTTATGAGATTGCTAGCTAAGTGTCTTTTGAGCATAGCCGAAGTGCAGTAATGGGCTTACCCAATTATCATCCCAGCAATTGTAGCAGAAATCAAGGATGCAATTGAACCTCCGATTAAAGCTTTCATACCAAACTTAGATAATTGTTTACGTTGTCCTGGTGCTAAAGAACCGATACCACCAATTTGAATACCAATAGAAGCAAAATTAGCAAAACCACATAGCATGTAAGTAGCCATTATAATTGATTTCTCGTAAGTAAGATGTGTCGCGTTGGCTACATTTTTTAAATCAGCTAATTGGATATACCCTACAAATTCACTTGCCACTAATTTAATACCTAAAAGCTGTCCCATCATCATCATATCTTCTTTAGCGACACCAATTAACCACATAAGAGGCGCGAAAACAGTTCCTAAAATAGCTTCAAGTGAAAAGCTTTGATATGGTGTATTAGTTGCCATCCAGGTGTTTAGCGTTGTGACATCGCCAACCCAACCTAAAATACCATTAATCATGGCGATAAAGGCGACGAATACTAATAACATAGCACCAACATTTACCGCTAATCTTAAACCTTCTGTGGTTCCATTTGCTATGGCATCTAATAAATTAGCGCCTATTTTATCTTGAGAAACAGACACATCGGTATTGATCTCTTCTGTTTGTGGATATAATATTTTTGAAATTACAATCGCTCCTGGTGCAGCCATAACTGATGCCGCTAGCAAATGTTTAGCGTACAATAAACGTAAATCAGGATCGTCTCCTCCTAAAAAGCCGATGTAAGCGGCAAGTACAGCACCTGCAACAGTTGCCATGCCACCAATCATTACGAGCAGAATTTCAGACTTATTCATTTTTTCTAAATACGCCTTAATTAGTAAGGGTGCTTCAGTTTGACCTAAAAAAATATTACCTGCAACACTTAAACTTTCGGCTCCAGATATTTTCAACACTTTGGTAAGTAACCAAGCCATACCTTTTACCACTTTTTGAATGATACCTAAATAGAATAATACTGACGTTAAAGCCGAGAAAAATATAATGGTTGGTAAGACTTGAAAAGCAAAAATGAATCCGAATGTATCCATGTCCATAACCAAGCCTTCAAACAGAAATTTGCTTCCTGCTCTTGTAAAATCTAACACACTTACAAAGAGGCCTCCGATCCATTCAAAAATTGTTTTTACAAAGCCGACTCTTAATACACCAATAGCAATTAATAACTGAAACGTTAAACCAATACCAACAGTTTTCCAATTGATAGCCTTACGATTGTTACTAAATAAAAAGGCAATAAAAATTAGAGTAACCATGCCTAAAAGACCGCGCCATAAACTGTTTATAGAAAACCCTTGGTTTGGCACAATAGTGTCTAAAGTGGCTTCAGGTTGAAGTGTTTGGATCTCTTTTTTGGCGGCTACTAAATTGAAACGCATCTCTTTTCCTGAGAAGACCAAAGTAGAATCGGTAAATACAGAAATTTTATACCTTTTTATTGAGTTTATGGAATCATTATGATAAAGTACCAGTAAGTTATTCTGATACATATAATCCCCTTGTAGATTATTTTCAGAGTTTGAAGAGAAGTTGAATTCTCCATTTTCAAATTCTAATGTCGTATAGATACTTTCGGAAGATTGTGATATCCATGTTTTTTCTAGCTCTTGTGCTGTTATTGATGAAAGTCCAATAAAAATAGCAAGAAGGGCCTTGAAAAACTGATTCATAAAAGGATAGGTTGGTTAGCGTTTAGAAATTTCATCTCTAAGTTTAGCCGCTTTTTCGTAATCTTCGTTAGTTACTGCTTCGTCTAAAAGGCTGTGAAGTTCTTCTATTGTTTTGTCTTTATAGCCTTCTTTTTTGAAAGTTACAGCTTCAATTTCTTCTGCTGTAATATCATCAACAAGAATACTATCTTGTTCTTCGTCATCCTTATTAGGGTTGACTTTAAGATAGATACCGGCTTTATCTAGAATGTTTTTATAAGTAAAAATTGGTGCTTGAAAACGCAAGGCTAAAGCAATAGCATCACTTGTTCTGGCATCAATAATCTCTTCAATTTTATCGCGTTCGCAGATTAAACTTGAGTAGAAAACACCATCCACTAGTTTGTGAATAATCACTTGCTTCACAATAATATCAAAGCGATCTGAAAAGTTTTTGAATAAATCGTGTGTAAGAGGACGTGGTGGTCTAATTTCTTTTTCTAAGGCAATAGCAATAGACTGCGCTTCAAAAGCACCGATGACGATTGGTAATTTTCTGTCGCCATCAACTTCATTTAAAATTAGCGCATACGCACCATTTTGAGTTTGACTATAAGAAATACCTTTGATATTTAAACGAACTAAGCTCATAAATTATAAAATGTAAAGAACTGTTTAAATTTGGACTTTACCAAGAGCATGACGCAGATTTGGATAATTTCCGCTATACTTTCGATGAAACGTAAGTTTATTAGAGAAATTCTAAATTTAAACAGCCCTTCTCAACTACAATTTAGTAAAATTATGCGTTTTGAGCTTTAAAAGCTTTTAATTTTTCGATAAATCTTGGAACAACTTCAAAAGCATCACCAACAACGCCATAATCAGCAGCCTTAAAGAAAGGTGCTTCTGGGTCTGTATTGATAACTACTTTTACTTTAGACGAGTTAATACCTGCTAAATGTTGAATAGCACCAGAAATACCAATAGCAATATAGAGGTTAGACGCTACAGGTTTACCTGTTTGTCCAACATGTTCGCCATGTGGTCTCCAACCTAAGTCAGAAACGGGTTTAGAACAGGCTGTTGCTGCTCCTAAAACTTCTGCTAATTCTTCTATCATCCCCCAGTTTTCTGGTCCCTTTAAGCCACGACCAGCGGAGACTACAGTTTCTGCATCTGCGATGCTGACTTTATCTGTCGCTTTATCTACAGACACAACACTTACACCAGAATCTGTTAATGTTGGCGAAAAATCTTCAATAGAGGCGCTTCCTCCAGATTCAACCAAACCAAAAGAATTATTAGATAAACCAACAACTTTTACGTCTGTAGTAATTTCTGTATTTGCAAATGCTTTATTTGTAAATGCTGTACGTTTTACCGTAAATGGAGAGATACTAGATGGTGCTTCAATCACATTAGAAACATAACCTGCATCTAATCCTACAGCTAGTAGCGGCGCTAAATATTTACTGTCTGCGCTAGAACTAACAACGACAACTGTAGCACCTTCTTGTTTTGCGGCTTGTGCGATTGCTGCCGCATAAGTTTTTGCGTTAAAACTATTTAGTGCATCATTTTTTATAGCAAGGACTTTAGAAGCACCATAGTTTCCCAGGCTTTCTGTATTCTCTGCATTAATCGTTACAGCAGTGACGGTTGTTCCCATTTGGTCAGCAATAGCTTTTGCATAAGACACAACTTCGAGAGCCGTTTTCTTTAATTTTCCTTTTTCTGATTCTGTATATACTATAATTGACATAATTCTTTATTTTTTCCTATCTCAACCCTTTCCTAAGGAAAGGGCTAAAATCCCATTAGTTTTATTTTTTTTCCTCACTTGTTCCCTTCCTTAGGAAGAGTTAGGGAAGGATTAAATCACCTTAGCTTCATTATGAAGCAAGCTTATCAATTCATCAAGATTATCTGCATCTACTAATTTTACAGCACCTCTTGGAGCTGGCTTCACAAAACTAATTGCTTTTGTTTCCGCATTAGCATCTGTAGGTTCTAGTACAGTTAAAGGTTTTTTACGAGCCATCATAATACCTCGCATGTTTGGGATGCGTAAATCACTTTCTTCAACTAACCCTTTTTGGCCACCTATAACCAATGGTAAAGCCGTACTTACGGTTTCTTTTCCTCCATCAATCTCTCTAATAGCTGTTGCACTTGAGCCATCAACTTCTAAATTTATGCAGTTCGTTACAAAGTTGGCGTTGACCATCGCGGCTAACATACCTGGAACCATTGCACCGTTATAATCTATAGATTCTCTACCTGCAATGACCAAATCATAACCACCGTCATTAAACACTTTTGCTAATTGTTTTGCTACGGCAAACCCGTCTGTAGCTTCAGTATTTACTCTAATGGCTTCATCTGCGCCAATCGCTAAGACTTTTCTTAAAGTAGGTTCTGTCTCTGGACCGCCAACATTAACCGCGGTGACACTTGCACCTTGCTTCTCTTTAAACCACATGGCACGCGTTAAACCAAATTCATCGTTAGGATTGATGACAAACTGAACACCATTAGTGTCAAATTTAGTATCGCCATCTGTGAAATTAATCTTTGAGGTTGTATCAGGAACATGACTAATACATACTAATATCTTCATATAAATTGTTATTTAAAATCAGACCACGAAGGTAAATATAAAATTTGAATTTTACTATGCGTGCATAGTATTTTTTTTTAAAATTTGAATTTATAGGGGGGATTATTATTAATTCTTTAAAAATATGAAGATTTTATGCAGATTATTCAAAGTGGAACCTCTAATTTGGAATGAGTTGTCTTTAAAATAGAATGGACCAATACTGTGAAAAGTATAATTTTAGGAGGTGCGAAATTCAAGATATTAATTGCAGATAAAAGGATTATTAATTTTCTTTTTATCCATTTCAATTTAATGTTATTTTATAATCAATAATTATTATTTTTGCTGTTCGAATAAAAACAAGATAATGAAGACAATTCAATTTAGAGAAGCGATTTGCGAAGCCATGAGCGAAGAGATGCGCAGAGATGAAAGTATTTATCTTATGGGTGAGGAAGTAGCGGAATATAATGGTGCCTATAAAGCCTCTAAAGGCATGCTCGCTGAGTTTGGTGAAAAGCGCGTTATTGATACACCTATCGCTGAGCTTGGTTTTGCAGGTATTGCCATTGGTTCTACAATGACAGGTAATCGTCCTATAGTTGAGTATATGACGTTTAACTTCTCTCTGGTTGGAATTGATCAAATCATAAACAATGCGGCTAAAATTAGACAAATGTCTGGTGGGCAATTTAAATGTCCAATAGTTTTCAGAGGGCCAACAGGTTCTGCGGGTCAGTTAGGAGCTACGCATTCACAAGCTTTTGAAAATTGGTTTGCTAACACGCCAGGTTTAAAAGTCGTTATCCCTTCTAATGTATATGATGCCAAAGGCTTATTAAAATCTGCTATTCGAGATGACGATCCTGTAATTTTTATGGAAAGTGAGCAAATGTATGGCGATAAAGGCGAAGTTCCAGAAGGAGAATATACAATCCCTTTAGGTGTTGCTGAAATTAAGCGTGAAGGAACTGATGTTACTATTGTCTCTTTTGGAAAAATTATAAAAGAAGCCTACAAAGCCGCTGATGAATTAGAAAAAGAAGGTATTTCTTGTGAAATTATTGACTTACGTACAGTAAGACCTATGGATCGTGATGCCATTTTAAAATCAGTTAAGAAAACAAATCGACTCGTTATATTAGAAGAAGCTTGGCCTTTTGGTAATGTTGCAACAGAAATAACATATTTAGTACAATCTGAAGCGTTTGATTATCTAGATGCTCCAATTGTGAAAATTAATACGGCAGATACTCCAGCACCTTATTCACCTGTGTTATTTGCAGAGTGGTTACCAAATAGCGATTCTGTTGTAAAAGCAGTGAAAAAAGTAATGTACAAATAAATAAATCGCAGTTTTCTGCGTTTTTAAACTTCATTAGTAACTCTCAAACTTTAGTTTGGTTATTAATGAAGTTTATTTTTTAAATATGAAGATAAAACTACTTATTGCTTTTTTAGGTCTCAGTTTTTTTTCTGCTTTTGGGCAGACAAAAGTGAGTGGCTATGTTTTTGATGTAAACAACGAACCTATACCATTTGCCAACGTTTTATTTAAAGACTCTACAGAAGGTACAATTACCAATGAAGACGGGAAATTTTATCTAGAGTCCGACGAAAAATGGGAGACCTTAATAGTCTCTTTTATTGGTTTTGAAGTTTTAGAAATTTCACTGACTAAATCTGTGACTTACGATTTAAAATTTACTTTAAATGAAGAGGCCTCTTCACTTAATGAAGTTTTTATCGTTACTGGAAAGCAATCTAAAAAAGCATCTGAAAATCCGGCAATTGCAATTCTTAAAAAAATATGGGAGCGTAAACGACAAAACGGTTTAAAACAATTTAAACAATACGAATACGACCAGTACGAAAAAGTAGAGTTCGATCTAAATACAATCGATAGTACGCTGATAAAGAGCAAGCTTTTTAAAGGTATGGAGTTTGTTTTTGAAGAAGTAGATACCTCTAGTGTGACAGGGAAAACCTATCTGCCAATTTTTTTAAATGAATCTGTAAAAAAGGTGTCAGGTGATAATATCATTAATAAAGAGCGTGAAGATTTATTAGGAAATAAAAATTCAGGTTTTAGTAATAACCAGGTAATTATAGATTTTATTGACGATTTATATTCAGAATATGACGTCTATGATAATTACCTTAAGTTTTTTGATAAAAGCTTTGTAAGCCCATTGAGTAAAACAGGCGTTCAGACTTATAATTATGTATTGTCTGACAGTGCTTTTATAGATAATAAGTGGTGTTACAATATTATCTATTATCCAAGACGAAAAAATGAACTCACTTTTAAAGGTGATTTCTGGGTCAATGATTCTACCTACGCCATTAAGGAGATTAATCTTCAAGCTTCAAAAAGTGCAAATATAAATTGGGTTAAAGAAATCTACATCGAACAAGAATTCGAAGTTCTTAATGATTCATTGTTTCTGATAAAGCGCGATTATTTTTTATCTGATTTTGCACTGAATAAAAAAGAGAAATCAAGAGGCGTTTACGGAAAACGTACCACGCTCTATGATAATTATAAGTTCAATCAGCTAAAGACTAAAGACTATTACGATAAAGAGGTTTATAATTACGAGGCAGACGTGTATAACAGAGAAGATGACTTTTGGGAAAATAATAGGCTCGAAGCTTTAAGTAAAGATGAAAAGGGTGTTTATAAAATGTTAGACACGCTTAAAACTGTCAAAAAGTTTAAACGCCTTTATAACTTAGGGAGTATTTTATCTTCTGGATATGTAGAGTTTTCAAGTCTTAATTTAGATTATGGTCCAATTTTTTCAACGTTCGGATTTAATGAAGTTGAAGGCGTGCGACTGCGGGGTGGTGGAAGAACTTATTTTGGTCCAAATGATTTATGGAGATTGGAAGGTTTTGTAGCGTATGGATTTAGAGATGATAAATTTAAGTATGGTATATCAGGGAAATGGTTGTTAGATAAAAAAAGTAGACTAACCATATTTGGAGGGACCCGACGTGATATAGAGCAAATAGGGGCTAGCTTAACAAGTTCTACAGATGTCTTAGGTAGAAGTTTAGCCTCTAATGCAGTTTTTACTGCAGGTGCAAATGATAAACTAACTAATATTAACCTAACGACTTTGGGACTAGAAATAGAACCCGTTAGAAATTTAGGAATGCGGTTTAATACCAGTTATCGTACTTTACAATCGGCCTCACCAACCTTTAGTTTAGATTATAACGATCCAGATTCGCCAACAGGAGTATCTTCTGAAACAAAACAATTCGAAACTCGGTTTTCGTTGGCCTATTTCCCTAAAAGGGAAATGACAGGTTTTGGCGTAGAACGAAAAAACAAGAACGATAATTTTGCACGACTTTTTGCGCAAATAAGTCAAGGTTATAAGGGCGTATTGGATAGTGATTTTGAATACACTAAACTGCAGTTTTCATATATACAACCCTGGCAACTTGGCGGTTTTGGTAAACTAATTACGTCCATTGAAGCAGGGAAAACCTTCGGTGCTGTTCCTCTTGGACTGCTTAGTGTAGTGCCTGGGAATCAGACGTATTTTTCAATATACAATACATTTCCACAATTAGATTTTTATGAGTTTGTTACAGATACGTATACCTCAATGCACGTAGAGCATAATTTTAATGGACGCGTTTTTTCGCGTATTCCCTTTTTAAAGAAATATAATTTGAGAGCTATTGTTGGACTCAGAGGTGTTTGGGGCGAGTTGTCGGAAGAAAATAAAGCCTTAAGTACAACAGGTAATCCAGTAGAATTTCCATTAGTTGCACCGACTGACCGCATTTATTACGAATACAGTGTAGGTGTTGCCAATATCTTTAAAGTCTTGCGATTAGATTTTAACTTTAGAGGTAATTATTTAGACAATCCTGGTGCGCGACGTTTTGGAGTTACTGGTAGTTTCGGGTTTTATTTTTAATTCTTAGTCTTATTTTTAAATGTATCAAAATCTGAAGGTTCTTCAACCTTTGGGAAGCTGTTGTTCTTCATATTAGTATCTGCATATTCAAAATTGGGATCCAAAACCACCTTTTCAACTTGTTTAGATTTTATAAATGTTTTGGTGATTTCATATGCATTCAATCTCCATATTTCTGCAGGTAAAACATTAATTTCTTTGGTGCCATCCGTATATTGCCATTCAATGGTTACTGGCATTATTAGACCTCCAATATTTTTAACGCTAATCTCATAAATATTTTTACCATAGAGTTGTTTTCTTATTTCTGGTTCATCCATTCGAGATAAAAACTGGCCATAAGCTTGGTCCGGAGTCGTCACCATGGTAATGGATTCTGCACCACCAGAAAAGTCTTTAGTGTTTTCTCCTGCGTTATCTGCTTTAATATTTGCTTTCACAATGGTATTTTTATTTTCTATATTGTTTTCATCGGCTACCGTAAACCATTTTACGTTGGTCAATTCCATATCGACATTATCAGTAGTAAAAAACCAACCGCGATAGAACCAATCTAAGTCAGCCGCAGTTGCATCTTCAAGTGTTCTAAATAAATCGGCCGGGTTAGGATGCTTATATTTCCAGCGATTTGCATATTCTTTAAAAGCCTGATCAAAAAGTTCTTTACCTATAATAGAATTGCGCAACATTTGTAAGCCTACGGTAGGTTTTTGGTAGTAATTGGCACCAAACTGACTTAATAAATCATTATCGGAAGTTGTCATAATAGGGCGCATAATACTCTTGTCACCAGTCATAAAAGGGACAATACTCTTAGGCTCAGTATGTGGGTAATCTGGGTAACGTTCTTCCATAGTGCGCTGATGAATAAAGGTATTTAAACCTTCATCCATCCACATCCATTGGCGTTCGTCCGAACTCACAATCATAGGAAACCAATTGTGACCTACCTCATGCACTATGGTACTAATCATACCTGCTTTCGCATTTTTACTTATTTTTCCGTTTGTAGGTCGCCCTCCATTAAAACTTATCATAGGAAATTCCATACCAATATTAGAGGTGTTTACAGAAATAGCAACAGGATATGGATATTCAAATACCGCTTCAGAATAGACTTCTAAGGCATTTTTTACTGCTAAAGTTGAAGATTCACTCCAAACAGGTAAGCCTTCTTTAGGGTAGAAAGACATGGCCATTACGGTGTGTGTTTCTAATGGAACAGCTTGCGCATCCCAAATAAATTTACGTGACGATGCAAAGGCGAAGTCACGCACATTTTCTGCTCTATATCTCCAAGTTTTAGCCTTGGTTGTTTTTTCTTTTTCGTTGGCTTCTGCTTCTTCAGGGGTTACAATCATTATAGGCTTATCAATTGATTTTCTGGCTTTAGCCAAACGTTGTTGTTGCGTTTTTGTAAGAACTTCCGTTTCATTTTTTAAATCACCAGTAGAGGCTACTATATGATCTGCTGGTACCGTAATTTCGACATCATAATCACCAAATTCTAGTGCAAATTCTCCTAATTTCTGAAATTGTTTGTTTTGCCATCCCTCAGTATCATTATACACAGCCATCCTAGGAAACCAATGCGCTATAAGATAAACCGTGTTATCATCTTCTGGAAAATATTCGTAACCCTCTCGCGATAATAGATACATACTTCTGTCGGTAATAGGATAAGACCAACCCATAGAAAACGTGAATGAGTCACCTGATTTTAGAGGTGCGTTTAAAAGAACTTTCATCATCGTATTATTCACTAAAGATTTTATAGCATTGCCTTTTGAATCTTTTATATATTTTATCGAGTAGCCAGCAGGGAAATCAATGGCACGCGTTAGAAATTGCATGTGACGCGTATTCATAGAATCACGCACATTACCAAAGGCATAGCCAAAATCTTCATTTTCTTTTTTGTTTACGTTTTGCTCTAATTGTATCCATAAATAGGACAAGTCATCTGGGGAATTATTGTAGTAAGTAATCGTTTCATCACCACTTAAAATATTATCTTTTTCATCAAGTTGTGCCTTAATCTGATAATCTGCTCTTTGTTGCCAATAGGCTTTTCCTGGTGCACCGCTGGCTGAACGATAGACATTGGGTTGCGGAATCATATTATCAATGGGTTCAAATTTGCCCTGATACTTTTGGTCTTGAGAAAAAGAAGCTGCCGAAATTAAAATGGAAAGTAAAAGAGGGATGATAGGTTTCATGCTTTTTATGATTTTATACAATTACAGTACAAGGTAGCAATTTAGTGAATAGAGAAAAGGGAATTTAAAAACTCAATTTTGTTTTTTGTAGGTGAAACATAAACACTTGTATATATTTGTAGCCCTTTTAAAAGATGAGATATGACAGCAAAAGAAGAATTAACTTTCGATGTATTAATAGAGATACCTAAAGGAAGCCGAAACAAATACGAATACGACTTTACATTACATAAGATTAGATTTGATCGTATGTTGTTTTCGTCAATGATGTATCCAGGCGATTATGGATTTATTCCAGAAACCTTAGCCTTGGATGGAGATCCTTTGGATGTGCTTGTACTTACTGCAGAACCAACCTTTCCTATGTGTGTAATGGAGGTTAAACCCATTGGTGTATTCCATATGGCAGATGAAAAAGGACCAGATGAGAAGATTATTTGTGTCCCTGTGTCCGATCCTATTTGGAGTAATAAAAATGATGTATTTGATCTTAATCCGCATAGACTAAAAGAGATAGAACACTTTTTTCAGGTCTATAAAGATTTAGAGAAAAAGAAAGTTGATGTTGGTGGTTGGGGAGATTCTGCCGAAGCTCATAAAATTTATAATAAATGTGTTGAGAGATATGAGCAAAGTGAACACAAATTAAATGGCAATTTCACCATTTAAATAGTATACAAATACCGAGTAATTATAAACCCTTTTATATTGGCTATAAGAGGGTTTTTCTATTAACATTCATTTTACTACTTTTGCCCAGCTAAATAATAAAACAATATTAAAAATTATAATATGGAATCAATGATGATTTATATGCCAATAGCTTTGGCGTTTATTGGATTAATTTACATGCTCATAAAGAAATCATGGGTAATGAAACAAGACGCTGGAGATGGTAAAATGAAAGAAATTTCTGATCATATCTACGAAGGCGCATTGGCTTTTTTAAAAGCTGAATACCGCCTATTAACGTTCTTCGTTATTGGAGCAAGTCTCGTATTAGCTGGTATTGCTTTTTATATGGATAGCACTTATTTAATTGTAGTTGCATTTATTATAGGTGCAATTTTTTCTGCTTTTGCAGGAAACATGGGAATGAAAATTGCAACTAAAACAAATGTTAGAACAACACAAGCTGCAAAAACTAGTTTGCCAAATGCTTTAAAAGTGTCTTTCGGTGGTGGTACTGTTATGGGACTTGGTGTTGCTGGTTTGGCTGTATTAGGTTTAACTCTTTTCTTTATCATATTCTTTCAATTGTTTATGGGAGGTGAATGGACTAACACTGCGGACATGACTATCGTTTTAGAAGCATTAGCTGGTTTCTCATTAGGAGCTGAATCTATTGCTTTGTTTGCAAGAGTTGGTGGTGGTATTTATACTAAGGCTGCTGATGTTGGTGCTGATTTAGCTGGTAAAGTACAAGCTGATATACCAGAAGATGATCCAAGGAACCCAGCAACAATTGCTGATAATGTTGGTGATAATGTTGGTGATGTAGCAGGTATGGGAGCCGATTTATTCGGATCTTATGTAGCGACAGTTTTAGCGGCAATGGTTTTAGGTAACTATGTTATTAAGGACATGGGAGGAGCAATTCAAGATGTTTTTGGTGGTATTGGACCAATTCTGTTACCAATGTCTATTGCTGGTGTTGGAATTATAATTTCTCTTATTGGAACGTTATTAGTTAAAATTTCATCTAACGATGCAAAAGAAGCTGACGTACAAAGAGCATTAAACATAGGAAACTGGGCATCTATATTAATGGTTGCTGCGGCATGTTACGGATTAGTAACTTGGATGTTGCCAGAAACAATGCAAATGAATTTCTACGGTGAAGGTCTTCAAGATATTTCTTCAATGCGTGTGTTTTATGCCTGTTTAGTTGGTTTAGTTGTAGGTGCAGGTATCTCTGCATTTACTGAATACTACACAGGATTGGGCTCTAAGCCAGTTTTAAAAATTGTACAACAATCAAGTACAGGAGCAGGAACTAACATTATTGCTGGTTTAGCTACTGGTATGATCTCTACATTCTCTTCTGTTTTATTATTTGCTGCTGCAATATGGTCATCATATGCTTTAGCTGGATTTTATGGCGTTGCTTTAGCGGCTTCTGCAATGATGGCAACAACGGCGATGCAATTAGCGATTGATGCTTTTGGACCAATTGCTGATAATGCTGGTGGTATTGCTGAAATGAGTGAGCAAGACCCTATCGTTAGAGAACGTACAGATATTTTAGATGCTGTTGGTAATACAACGGCGGCAACAGGTAAAGGGTTTGCTATTGCATCTGCTGCATTAACATCTTTGGCTTTATTCGCTGCTTATGTAACGTTTACAGGAATTGACGGGATTAACATCTTTAAAGCGCCAGTATTGGCCATGTTATTTGTTGGTGGTATGGTACCAGTGGTATTTTCTGCTTTAGCAATGAATGCCGTAGGTAAAGCGGCTATGGAAATGGTAAATGAAGTGGTAAGACAGTTTAAAGAAATTCCAGGCATAATGGAAGGCACGGGAAAACCAGAATACGATAAGTGTGTGGCTATTTCTACAAAAGCCTCTTTAAAAGAAATGATGTTACCAGGATTACTAACTATTGGTTTTCCAATACTTGTAGTTTTAATAGGGAAATTAGTGTATCAAGAGAATAACATGTTGGTTGCTGAAATGCTAGGCGGTTATATGGCTGGTGTTACCGTTTCTGGTGTATTATGGGCGATCTTCCAAAACAATGCTGGTGGTGCTTGGGATAACGCTAAGAAATCTTTTGAAGCTGGTGTAGAGATTAATGGAGTCATGACTTATAAAGGTTCTGAAGCGCATAAAGCTGCAGTAACTGGTGATACCGTTGGTGATCCATTTAAAGATACGTCTGGACCTTCAATGAACATCTTAATTAAGTTGACCTGTTTAATTGGTTTAGTAATTGCACCAATTTTAGGTGGTCATACGGAAGAAGGTGTTGCGCAAATTAAAGATGAAGTTTCAATCGAGATGACTGTTGCTTCTAAAGATTTAGCAAAAGCGACTGTCGATTATTATACTATGAAAGACGGTGTGAAAGTTTCTGAGACTATTATTTTTGAAGGCACTAAAGCGGCAGTAGAAAAAGAATTAGAAGCTTTTGAAGCGACATTAACTAATGAAGCTGGTGATGTTGAAAAGGTGATTGAAAAAATGGATATTACTAAAGTGTAGTAACCCCTATCATAAATATTGAAAAGCCACGTTAATCGTGGCTTTTTTTATTATTTTTAGATTTTAAATTCTAATCGCCTTAGATGAACTGGTTCAAAAAGGATCCTTTACAAATTGTAATCTTTCAGAGTTATGGCACTGATACGCATTTTTACATGCGTGGGCGAGCATTAGAGGATGAAACGATTAACTTAGAACAGAAGGGCTTGTTTGGATTATTTATCAATTCATGGAAGCGTTTTGAAACGGATGAGATTAAATATACCGAGATAAAAATCACCTTACCAAATAAAACCATTTTAAAAACAACAACAGACGATCATGGTTATTTTAAGATTGACCAAAAGGTTGATGGTTTAAATGCTTTAGCAAGCGATAAAGGTTGGCTTAACATTGAAGCTGCTTTTGACGATGTCAATATTAAACGTAGCATCCAAAACGACAATCGGTTTCCTGGAGAATTACTGATTCCTTGTACTAGAGCAGATTACGGCGTCATAAGCGATATTGACGATACGATAATTCATACTGGAGTCGTTTCTACTTTAAAATGGAAAGTATTGCTTAACAGTATATTTAAAAGTGCGGCAAGTCGAACCCCTTTAGAAGGTGCTGCGGAGTTTTATCATAGATTACATCAAGGTGTTTCGGGGGCCAGTGCTAATCCGATTTTTTATGTTAGTCATAGTCCGTGGAATTTATATCGCTATCTTGATTTTTTTTTAAAACAAAATACCTTTCCTAAAGGGCCTATTTTATTGCGAAGCTTTAAAGATATTTTCAGAAAAAAATCCGGAGACCAACCTCAAAAGCACACTGAAATTGTAAATATTCTAAAAACCTACCCTAAATTGGCATTCATTTTAATTGGGGATAGTGGTGAATATGATGCCGATATTTATATGGATGTTGCAAAAGAATTCCCAACGCAAGTTGTCGCAATTTATTTACGCAGTGTAAGCCATAAAAAGAAAATGCAACGTGTTAGATCTTTATTTAAAGACTATAATCAAATACCTGTCTTATTAGTAGATAGTAGTAGTCAAGCAATACTGCATGCGAGACAAAATGGATTTATCAAGGGATGCGTTTAATAAATATTTGAAACGTCACTTATTACTTTTATATCTTCTGGTTTGATTTTTAAAACATACCAATCGTCCATTTTTTCAACAGTCCCTATTAGTTTAGAAGGCTTTCCAATAAAAGGAAGTATATCTTGATTTATGGGCTTACCTTTTAAATCGGTTAATAAATAATATTGAGAGATATTATTGCTGTCTGTGGTTGCTAATACTGGAGGAATACCTCCAGATATGCAACGTACAGCGCAGCTTCTATGAATTTTACCTTTACCAGGTTTCATAACACCAAAGTAACATTTTGGGTCAATAATTTCACCTATTAAGGTCATTTTACTAACGATTTCTTTTTTAGGTATTGCAGTTTTGGAAGCCCCTATAAGCATCACTTTTTCATCATCTGTAATCTGAATAAGTGTCTTGCCATTATAGTAAATTAAGTTGCCTTCTATACTTAATTGTTTGCCGTTTAAATCCTTTACTTCGGCTTGTAATTTTTCTAAAAAGGGATTAGCACTAGATTTTCCAAAGCCTAAAAGTAAAATATTCTTAAAGGTATTTTTAGCAATTTCAACACGAAGCATTGGATAAGGGTTTTCATGAAAGGTTCCAGTTATTTTTGTTTCGCTTAACAATTCAAAAGAGGCATTTTTAAAGGTTTTTTGCGAAAAACTAAACAGTAGTGCCGAAACGACTACAAGAAAGACTACAGAGATAGCAAAACGTCTCAACGTCCGCTTTGTTTTAGAGCCTAAAGTCCCTTCTATATATGACACATAAAATTCATCATTTTTTTTCATAGTCTAGAATTTACAAGGTTTTACTTCGGTGCCTTCTTTAAAAGCTTTTGGGTTAATATAAACGGTTTCTCCTTCTAGTTTTAATTCGTAAGTGGACACTTTTTCTGTAAATGGAGCAGGAGATTGTCCGTTACTTGGCAAGTATTGATAACCATGCCAAGGACAGGTAATACAACCATCAATTATTTTCCCTTCGCCTAAAGGGCCGCCTTGGTGTTTACAAACATTATGGATAGCAGATAACTTTCCGTCATATTTAAAAATAGCAACCCGTTCATTTTCTACTGTAAATATTTTGGCACGATCTTCTTCAATTTCTGAAATATTACATACCACTAGCCAACCTTCTTTTTTAATAGTTTTTGTCCTATCGATTTTACGTTCTTTAAATGCAGTAATCAAATGAAGACTTGCAACTGTGATAAAGCCTATAACCAGTATGCCGATTGTAAATAGGGAGGTTTCCTGTTGAAAAGCGCCAAGAAACACATGAGCAATAATTAAGGCATAGGCAAAGTAAACCATCATGTGCAAGCGCTTCCAGACTTTTGCTGAAAGATTTCCGAGGAAAAAATCATGACTAGTTGATGCCATAAAAAACAAGATAAGTAGTGCAAAAAAACCTAAAACTTGAAATGGAAAGTTGGTTAACGATCCATACTCCATGTTAGATGTAAATAGGGAATAAATTGGATTGACATCGCCTAAGGCATGAAATTGAAACATAGAAAAGCCACCATGAATCAATGCAGCGATAAACATGCTTACACCTAAATGTCTACGGTTATAAAGAATAGGCAGGACATTGGTGTTTAATCTCGCTAAGGGTCCAATAATCAAAATAACATGCAACATTATGATAGCTAAAGACCCAAAGGCTCTAATAACTAATGTTTCTATACTGGTTTCAGAATTAAAAATTAAGGTGATAGTAGCAAACAAAATAATATATAGTAGCATGCTTGCTACAATTATTTTGTCATAAGTTTTCTTGTGCTTGTTCCAAAGTACTAATTGATAATCTAATCCCATTACAATGAAAATTTAGTTATTTCTACTTGTTTAATAGCATCATAAATAATGATGCCTTTAGGTAGATTATTAATATTGAAGTTGTAAATGCCAGCAGTAGTTAATTGGCCGATAACATTAGATTTGTTTCCCTTCTTATCCATTTCATAAACTACAGATGACGAATTTTTAAGGGTAGTTTTTAAAATAATTTCTACATGACTTTCAAAAACAGCCACTTTTATAATATCATTTTCAGAAGTCTTGAGACTCATTTTTTTAGAACCTGAAAGTTGAGATGCTGTATTAGTTCCAGAAGAAAAGAGGTCTAAGTCTTTAATTGAAAACAGCATGATCACAGGAACAATGATAAGGAGTAATAGCCAAATATATTTATGTGCTTTTCTTTGTCCAGAAGTCATAATTAAACGGTTTTAGATTTAAACAATCGTCCTATTAGAAAAGGCCAAGTAGCAATAACTCCAGGTACTAATAGAACACGTACTTTCTTTTTAGTGTCTTGCATTAATGGGTCTATTTTTGTAGCCCCTTTAAAGAGGAAGTAGAGTCCGAAAAGTAGTCCAATCAGGAAATAAACCCCTAGAACTGCTAAAAATATGTTGATGATTTTTTCCATGTTAAATTAAGTTTCCAAATAAGGCGTGACAACTAACAAATGCAATCACTGATAAAATAATTCCTATTAAAAATATATTAAACGATTTACGAAGTAACTTAAATTTACGATCGATCGTTTTTCCTAAATGATAGGTGTCTTTAGCAATGGTTTTATATAGCTCATCACCTTCATTCATTAGATTGGTAATATTATTTACATATTCATTTTCATCCATATCTTGAAAATTACCATAAAACATCAAGTTCTTTGCTTCGCTTTTTCCATGAACTAGTTCTGGCCGTGTTGCGAAAATAGCAAAAGCGATAGATGTTAAGTTGGTCATCAAAATCATTATAATTGGATAAATAAGATGTGGATCTGAGCTTAATTGACCCATAACCGTTCCTAGTATTAGTGATAGAATTAAAGCATTTATAGATATTAAAATATTTGATTTGGTATCGATCATTGTATTTAGGGTATACTGATTTTTAGATAATAACCGAAATAATGTTTCTACGCCACGCTCAGACCTCGGAGCTACTTTTGCAAGTTTCTTTTTTAGCTGTTTTAAGGCGTCTTTATCAATATTTAATTCGTCCATTAAATACTTGTCTTCTGCCTTTTCTTTTAATTTATCGCTCATATGTCAAATGTATCGTAATGGATTTTAAGAATATAACTTTTTCACAACCTTACCAATACTCAAGCCTTGAACAATAATCGAAAATAATACAATTATATAAGTGATGTGAAGTATTAAATTTCCCGAAAGCTCCTCACTTAAGCTTAAAGCTAGAGCGATTGAAATACCACCTCTTAGGCCTCCCCAAGTTAAAATAGCGATCGTCTTCATTGGCTTTTCTTCTTCATGTTTTAATAATGAATAGGGTAAAAATACAGAGATGAATCTTGATAAAAGTACAATTAATATGGCGAGAGTACCTAATAAAATATAGCTTGTATTAAATTCCAATAAGTGAATAGCAAGTCCAATAAGTACAAACAAAATCCCATTAAACACATCATCTAAAATTTCCCAAAAGGAATTGATCGCTTTTTGCACCGGGTTTTTATCTTCATTCACGAGTACTTTGTTTCCAATTAACAATCCTGCAACGACCATTGCTAATGGTGCAGAGATGTGTAATATAAATGCTCCAGCAGTGCCACCCATGACAACTGCAAGGCTTATCATTACTGCTAATTGCGGGTTTTCTTTTAATGATTGGATACACTTTAATCCAAGAAAACCAATGAGTAATCCATAAAGTATGCCGCCTATGGCTTCTTCTAAAAATAGCGTTCCTATTTCTGCTCCTATCTCTGCTGTACTGTGTTCGCCTGTCGCTGTAGCAATTAACAAAATTCCAGAAAAAACAACAACACCAATACCATCGTTAAACAAGGATTCTCCTTCTATCTTTATACCCAAACTTTGAGCAATATTTGCCTCTTTTAAAATGGACATAACTGCAATTGGGTCGGTTGGTGATATTAAAGCACCAAATAATAGCGCGTGCAGAAAAGGCAATTCTAAGCCAATGAGTTGTGCGCCAAAAAAGACTAAGCCACCAACTATAAATGTAGAGATGAGGACACCTAAAGTTGCAAATAGAAAAATTGATTTTTTTTCTTTAGCTAGTGCGCCAAGGTTTACATGTAATGCTCCTGCAAATAATAAAAAACTTAAAATACCATTGAGTAATAATGTTTTAAAATCAGCATTAACAATAATATCACAAAAGAATGTGTAAAACTCTGGAAACACTTTTTTACTAAGTGTAATAGGGATTATTAAGATTAAGCTTAAAATCATTAATCCTATGGTCGTTGGCAACTTTAGCCACTTATAATTTATAAAATTAAAAAGAGCCGCAATTGTAAATATAATACTGAAAGATTCGAACATAATTATTTTTGATTTACGTTAATATATTTGCCAACAAAAACACCAATAACAATAACTAAATAAAACTGCCCAATAATAGTCATAACTAGTGTTAATGATTGTGCTGGAGTTGTTAGTGGGGTAATATCACCAAAACCTACAGATGTCATACTTATAAAACTGAAATAATAAAAACTATAGCCTGAAAACCCCTTGATTAATTGAAATGAATTTGGATCTAAAAAATGAACAAACTCAAAAAGCACACCTCCAATAATACCTAAATATAGGAAGCCCAAAATGGGACCTAAAATGAACTGAAGACTCATGTCTTTTATATTTATGAGCTGCCTAATAAGTATCACACAAAAGCAAGCAAATAATAAAAAAGAAAAGATGAGCCTACAAATTAAAAGTGTTTTAGAATTGCTATCAGAAAACTCTAACCATATAGCTATTAGCGTTAAAAAACCAAGAGCGTATGTGAAGATTTTTGCCGACTTTTTAGAGGCAATTAGAGAACTACTTAAAATAACTATGGTATAATTTATAACAATTATATAAGCTGGACTAAAGCCACTTATTGCAATATGAATAGGTGTTAATAGAAAATTAAAAACACTTAATAGTGCAATCAAGTATCTGTAATTTTCCATTAATGCTTTAACCCTATTCATTTTAAGCTTTATTTAAATCAATGTTGGGTCTGTAATTATTTCTAATAATGCTGGACCATTATGGGCTTTTAATTGTTCTAAAGCCGGTAATAATTCTTCTATTTTTGTGACTCTAATTCCTAAAGCACCGCAGTTTTCAGCATATT
The DNA here is from genome assembly GCA_034112185.1 of Flavobacteriaceae bacterium. Lineage (GTDB taxonomy): Bacteria > Bacteroidota > Bacteroidia > Flavobacteriales > Flavobacteriaceae > Winogradskyella. The sequence continues at coordinate 23,138 of JAWUVW010000003.1, forward strand.
TTGAAAAATTCACATTGTGTAAATCGGTTTTCCATACATCGAGTTCGGCTGCTTTTTGCTCTTTAGATATTTTTCCTAACTCTGAATTGTTCAACAATACATGTTTGATGTTCATATTGTATTTTACCAAGGTCATCATTTCGCCTAGATACTGACCAAAACCACCATCTCCAGAAACCGACCAAATAGGTCTGTCTTTACCTTGTGCGGCCCAAGCTCCCATTGCGGCAGGCAATGCAAATCCTATTGAGCCTAAATAACCTGACATTAAAACAGATTGATTTTTAGGTTCAAAATAGCGTCCAAAAGAGTAGGTGTTATTACCAACATCTACGGCAATCACTGCATTGTCTGGAACCACTTTGTTCATCGCTTCAAAAACAGCAATAGAACTTAACCCAATGTCACTTTCATCTTTTAAACGACTCGCTTTTTCTTCCTGCCATATCGCCCAACGCTTTGCGATTTCTGGACGTTTGTCTTCGGTATCAATTTTACCTTCTATTTGTTCTTCAATAATAGCAAGTGTTTCTGAGATTTCTCCCCAAAGCGCCGCATCCACTTTATGAAATTTACTCAAAGCTGTTGGGTCGTAATCTACTTGTATGATTGGTTTTTTAGGTGTGATGCCTGTATGATTAGAAAAAGATGCGCCAAATACAATGAGTAAATCACTCTCGTTCATAAACCAAGAGGCTATCGGTGTACCGCTTCTTCCGAGTACACCGCAACCTAATGGATGATTATCTGCTATTAATCCTTTTCCTTTAAAGGTCGTAATTACGGGACAGTTTAATTTTTCAGCGAAAGCGATAATAGCTTTCATATGAAAACGCGCTCCGTGACCGACAATAATTGCAGGCATTTTAGATACATCCAACATATCTACCGCTTTTGAAACCATCTGTCGTGGTGGCGAAATATTCATAGGTGTAATTCTGCCTTCCGGTGTTTGGGCTTTTTCGTTCTCTGGTTTTGGCATAAAAGCAACTTCATCAGGAAATGTGATATGTGACACATCTCTATTTAATAAGGCACTTTTAATAGCCAAACTCATTAACTCACTATGTTTTGAGTTCTGCTGTACACTATGATTAAAGTGCGCTACAGTTTGAAACGCCGCAACCAAATCAACTTCTTGAAAGGCTCCAGTTCCCATCACTTGCGTATTTACTTGACCAGAAATTGCTAACATAGGTGATCGGTCTACTTTTGCATCCCACATACCTGTATACATATTTGTAGAACCAGGTCCAGCAATACCAAAACAAACCGCAGGCTTACCTGTTAGTTTACCATAAGCTGAGGCTGCAAAAGCCGCAGCACCTTCATGGCGAATACCAATAAACCGAAACTTCCCTTGCTGTTCTTGACGCATCATGGCATTGGCAACGCCTAAATTTGAATGACCAACCATTCCAAAACCAGTATCAACACCCCAGTTTATCATAGTTTCTATCATCACGTCAGATATGGTATCTTGATGTGTTTCATCTTTTTCTATAGCTACAAAAATCTCATTACCTTCTTCTTTAACTTCAAAAGTCTGTAAGCCATCGTCGAATCCTCCTGGTGACATTCCTGTGCAAGGATCATAATCCCAACCGTGCCAAGGGCAACGTAACATGCCATTTTCAATAGAGCCCTCTCCTAACGGACCTCCTTGATGTGGGCAACTATTATCTAATGCGGAAAACTTACCTTTGTAATGCGTTAAGCAAATGCCTTGATGTCCTGCAGTAACCGTTTGAACACGACCCTCAGGTAATGTTTTTTTGTCTTTTAGTACAGAGTACCATTTTTTGGTTGTTGCCATATTTTTTAGTTTTTATTGAATTTTAAATTAAATTGGTTTTGCCTTATACTTACTGCGTTATATGAATATTTTATCAAATAAAATAAGCCTAAAAGCATAATAAAAATTCCTAGAATACTTATATAAATAGCACTATTTTCTATCATTTTTAAATGTAAGGTCCCTATCAATCCTGAAATTGCGAGACACGCCACAGCGCTATAGAAGAAAACCATTGCACGATTTGAAGTTTTTAATTGTGTTAGTTTTCGAGAAATAATTGAGTCCATTTTCGATTGCTCTTTTATGAGTCCACTTAATGCATTACTTAATGTGACCATCAGGTTAGAGGTAGACAGAATTAATAAACCTATGCCGGGAACTATTGTGATGGGTAAATACGAGTTTTTCATTTAATTTTTAGTTAAATAAGCTGAAAGTACTTTATTAAAAAAAGTAACACCTTTTGTTTGATTGGTTGCAGAAATTGATAGTATAGCACCAACAAAACCTTCATTACGCCATTGACCGTTTGTTAATTCTGTAAAGCTAGAAGTGTCAATGGGGTCTTGGCCTTTGTAACCTCCAATATAAAAATAATGTTCTTGGGCTACAGCATCTGGAATTGCAAAACCTAAACCAATAGATAATCCAGAATCATTGTTAAATAGTACAAAAGCACCAGTGTCAAAATGATGTGGCCAAACTCGTATTTCAGACTTTAAATTATTTAGGGTTAAGAATTCTTCTAAGATCGCATATGCTAATGTTCTGTTTTTTAATAATTCTTTTAAACGATTTGCATCTTTCAATTCAAATGTGAAATCATCAGAAATAGCATATGGTAAATCATAATGGAATGCATAGTGATAAGATTTTCCTATCGCTTTTTGAGCGCTATTAGATATCCAATCCATAATAGCTTTATGCGTTTTTCCATTTAGGGAGATGGAAGTGGTTTTATGAATACCTTTCCAATCTAAAGAAAATGTGTTGTAATTTAAAATAAGTTGATCGCCGTTATCGGATAACTCACGAGTATACATAAGCCCCTTTTCTGCATTAAACCCTAAATTAGTATGACTATCATCATCTTGTTTTTCAACAAAACTTATACCAGCTGCAGCTAGATATTGTGATGCCAAATGCATTTGCTTTTCCATATTCCGAATTATTTAAATACCTGCGTAATTGATGCCTGTTAAATGGTGTATATCTCTATCGAATGTAGATAAATCATCGTGATTAAATTTGGTAACATCGTCATAACCACAAGACCTTGCAACTACCTTTATTAAATCATTTGTAGCATCAAAAAAGTTGTGTAACTGCTTTGCTGAAGAGTCTATAATTAAACGACTACGTAATGATTCTTTTTGAGTAGCAATTCCTACAGGACAATTATTAGAGCCACAAGCGCGCATTCCTAAACACCCAATAGCTTGTAATGCCGAATTTGAAACTGCGATGGCATCTGCACCGAGCATCAGGGCTTTAGCAAAATCTTCGGCAACACGTAAGCCTCCAGTAATTACTAAAGTTACATCTGTTGCGCCAACTTTATCCATATACTTTCGTGCTCGTGCTAAAGCAGGAATCGTTGGTACATTAATATGATCTCTTAAAATAGTAGGAGCAGAACCGGTTCCACCACCACGACCATCTAAAATAATGTAATCGACGCCGACGTCTAAGGCAAACTGAATGTCTTTTTCAATATGACTTGCTGCTATTTTAAAACCTATTGGGATACCGCCAGTACGTTCTCTAACTTTTTCTGAGAAATCCTTAAAATCTTGTACACTATGAAAATTAGGATTGGCAGCAGGTGAAATAGCTGTTTCTCCTTCTTTTAACCCTCTTACTTCGGCAATTTCCTTACTTACTTTACTACCAGGTAAATGACCACCAGTACCTGTTTTTGCACCTTGACCTCCTTTAAAATGAAAGGCTTGTACATTGTCTAATTTATCCCAAGAGAATCCAAATTGCGCAGAAGCTAACTCATAAAAATATTTCGAGTTGCTGGCTTGTTCTTCAGGTAGCATTCCGCCTTCACCAGAACAAATGCCAGTTCCAGCAAGTTCAGCACCTTTACTTAAAGCTATTTTGGCTTCACGGGATAGTGCACCAAAACTCATGTCACTTACAAAAAGTGGTATATCTAATGCCAATGGCTTTTTGGCATTAGGACCAATTACAACTTTACTAGCTACAGCTTCATGGTCTAATAAAGGTCTTGAAGCTAATTGTGCTGGCAAAAACTGAATATCATTCCATTTAGGAAGCGTATTTCTATCGACTCCCATGGACGCAGAAAACCCATGGTGCCCAAGGTTTTTCAAACCATTTTGTGCTAATTCCTTTATATAACCGGTATAAGGTTCTGTAGCTTCTGGATGTGTGTCTGCATAGGCACCTAAGTATTCATCCCGATTAAAAGGTTGTGGGCTATTTACTAAATACGCATCGATTTCAAACTCGTCTACGATTAAATCATCTCCTTCAACCTTGGTAGAGAATTTATGCAATACTTCTTTATTGTTGTATTCTGAAACACCAGAATCTACTCTGTAATCCCATCCGTGCACACCGCAAATAAGATTATGACCCTCTACATGACCATCAGACATCAAAGCACCTCTGTGTAAACATCTTCCATAAAGGACAGAAATATCTTCATCAAATTTTACAATTACTAAATCTAATCCGTTAACAAGGGCATGTACTGGCTGTTTGTTGATCAATTCACTTATCTGCGCAATTATTACTGGTTTCTTCATGTTTATGATGTTTAATAGTTTATGTTAGTTTATCGTTTTGAATTTGTTGATTTTTATGAATTGAAATAGATGCCATATCATAATCAATTATTCCTTTTTTCCGCATGGTGCTTAGTACATTACTCACGGTTTGTCTTGAGGTATTGGTAAGGTTCGCTATTTCTTTATGTGATAAGAGATTTTTTGCAACTAAAAGCCCTGTTTTATCGTCCTCTGCGAATTCTTTTACATAATCAAAAACAAATTCCTGAATACGCGTAGTGCTGTCTTTATAAAGTAAATCGTGAAGCCTACGTTCTAATTTTTTTATGCGTAGGCCATAAATTTTTAAAACTCCATTTTTGAGCGACTTATGTTTTTCCATAAGGGCTTCCATCTGATTGGGTTCTATATAGCAAACAATACAATCCTCCAAGGCATAGGCCATTTCTTCGGAGGCGGCTTCTTTATCATAAAGCGACAATTCGCCGAAAATATTACCAGGCTTTACGATATATTTTGCGCTATCATTGGATTTATTTACAATTTTAACCGTCCCTTTTTTTAAAAAGAAAACACTTTTTTCATTCTCATTTTTTAGAGAAATAATAGCGCCTTTGTTGAAATTATCCATTTCTAAAATGGCACAAGTACGCATCATATTGAATCTTCCTAATTTATTAAAAAGATTAAATCCTTCTAAAAACCAGTATTTCGTGATTGTTTTCAAATAGAATAGTTATTAAATCAAAAGTAGCTTATCTAGCATCTTCAGAATTACAATAATTTATTGAGACTTACTTTACACGACAATTACATCTCTTTTTTAAACTAATTATTTAAAATTAATAAAGAATAGGATATAACGCTATACAAAATAATAGGGTTGAATGGTTCATGGTCGATTATTATGATGTTGCAAGTTATAACGATTAGACGAAAGAAATAGGATTCAATTACAAAATGAAAAAATATATAATCTCCTTAAAGATTAAAAGGATGTATAAGTCTTAAGTAATGCAAATAAATTAGAGGCCGTAAATTATGCAAATGAAATAGGTTTATCGCTTAAGAATTCTATTCATGCGTTTTTTATTCTGTTGTTGTAATAATGAAGGATATAAGTTGAAAATAATATTGAATGTAAAAATAATATATGCTAGTAATGTTTGTCCGTTCACTAATTCTAAGTTTATAAGGATAACTATAACTCAATAAAATGACTAATTTCTGAATAAGTCATTTCAGTTCGAACCTCTTGTAATTGGATTGAACGAGGCTGAGTTTTAAACTTTAATCGTCCATTTAAAAACGTCCATTCCGAATGCTCGATTTGTAGATTGTTTTTTATGAAATTGAGGTGATAATTTTTTGAAGAGAACGCTGTGTTTTTAATAGCACTATTAAGTCATAAGCCAATTAAAGAAGATGTAAAAGTAAGTGCTATTGAATTTAAAAAAGTATAATCATCTAAAACCAATCTGGCTTTAAAACAACCCATTGATCTGAGCATCAATCTTATTAATAATTTCTCCAAGATCTTCAGGGTTTACGACAAAATCAAGATTGTCAACATCAATAATCAATAAGTTACCCTTGTCATATTTACTAACCCAAGCTTCGTAACGTTCGTTTAAACGGCTTAGATAATCAATACTAATGGTGTTTTCGTAATCCCGACCACGCTTATGAATCTGAGCTACTAAATTAGGAATAGAACTACGGAGGTAAATTAATAAATCAGGCCCTTTTACGAAAGACTCCATAAGCTCAAAAAGCGACGAATAATTTTCGAAATCACGATTGGTCATTAAACCCATGGCATGAAGATTAGGTGCAAAAATATGAGCATCCTCATAGATTGTTCTATCTTGGATAATGTCTTTTCCGCTATCTTGAATTTGATTCACCTGACGAAATCTGCTATTTAAGAAATATACCTGTAAATTGAAGCTCCAACGTTCCATCTGATTATAAAAATCATCTAAATATGGATTATCAACGACGTCTTCTAATTGGGCTTCCCATTTGTAATGTTTAGCTAGTGATTTTGTGAGCGTTGTTTTACCAGCTCCTATATTTCCTGCAACGGCAATATGCATAATCTATTCTCTTTTTAGTTGGTATTGACGCAGAATTTCGTCATCGTAAATATACAAGGTTTCATTGGTTACCAAAAACTGTTTTATTAACAAAATTGGATGCTCAATGGACTGAATAGTAGTCTTGTTTTTTTGTAATATATAGAGTTGTTCCCCTTTTTTTAAGACTAAATGTGCTTTGCTAAAGGCAAGATTTTCATAACCTTCATTTTTGTATTTCGCAATTAAACTCCCAAAATAATTATAGATATAGAGATAGTTTTCTGTAAGCATATAACAATTGTTATAATCGCTTTTAAGGTCTAAAACTTCGGACTGTACAGGTACAGTTTTAAGTCTTATCGAATTTGTTTTATAGTCAAACAATTCTAACTGTTGAAAATCTTGATTGAAAACCCAAAGCGTACTATCAAAACCAGTAGAAACAAAACTTACATTCTTATAGGGCTGCGTGGTGTTGAAGTCTATTTTGAAAATTTCTGCTAAACGATTATCAAGTATGATAACTGTATTAAAATCTTTATAAAACAAGTTTATTTTTAACGAGTTAAATGTATTTGCTGTAGTAATCTCAGCTAATTGAAAATTTGTGTACGTAATAATAGTGTCTTTTGTTTTTTTGTGGAATGTATTATTGTCAGTGGTATAATAAAGCATTCCGAACGTATCGACACCAAAGATACTTTTGGCTTTTAAGGGTATAGAATCCTTTAAGCTAGCTCTTACTTGCTGTTGCGCAAAACAAGTAAAACCAAAAAAGAACATTATGTAGAGTAGCTTTTGCATAGGGTTGAGACAATTATTGAGAAAATTACAAAAATTGAACCATAAAATTGCCTGCGCAAACATGTATCTGCATAAAGTGGGGTTTTATTATTTAAACCGTCAATTTATAGCCATAACCACGCACATTTATAATCTGAATATTTTCATCTCTTTTAAGCTTTTTGCGAAGCTTTGTAATAAATACATCCATACTTCTAGCTGTGAAAAAATCGTCTGTTCCCCAAAGTTTATTAAGTATTAGAGAGCGATCTAAAACCTGATTTTTATTCTTTACAAGATGAAATAAAAGATGTGCTTCTCTGTGGGTTAATTGTACTGAACCTTCATCTTTAAATTGTAATTTCTGTTTAGGGAAATCGAACGTGTAGTCGCCAATTTCTATTACTGTAGACGTTTTCTGAGCTTTGGTTCGGGTGACTAAATTATGAATTCTCACAATTAGCTCTTCCATACTAAAAGGTTTCTTTAAATAATCATTTCCACCTATAGAGAACCCCTCAACCACATCTGCTGTTTGTGATTTTGCAGTTAAAAATATAATAGGAATGGCATCGTCAATAGCTCTTATTTCTTTTGCTAAAGTAAAACCATCCTTTTTAGGCATCATGACGTCTAATACTAATACTTCTGGAGATTCAGATTGATATTTTTCGAAAGCTTTGTCACCATTATCGCATAAGATGACTTCAAAATCTCTAGTTTCTAAACTTTCTTTTATAATTTGTCCTAAAGCGGCTTCATCTTCAGCCAATAACAATTTAATTTTATCAGCCATTTGGAAGTGTGATTTTAAATGTGGTTAAGTTTTTATTGAGTTCTACATTAACAGAGCCCTTGTGTTTTTCTATAATCGTTTTGGTGTAATATAGACCAATGCCAAAGCCTTTTACATCGTGTGTATTCCCTTTAGGGACACGATAGAACTTCTCGAAAATCCGACCCTTATTTGTTTTAGTTAATGTATTGCCATTATCTGAAATTAAAATATCTAAGCTTTTATCTTTAGGTATTAAATCTATTGAGATGATCTGCCCCCCATATTTAACCGCATTATCTAAAATGTTGTTTATGGCGTTTTCAGTATGAAACACATCAACACTGCAAATTAAGCTTTCAATTTTAAAATTGGTATTGAATTCCTTTTCTGGAAATTGAATTTTATAACGATGCGTTATAGTATGCAGTAATTCTATAATGTCGATGGATTCTTTTTTGAGTTCTAAATTATCACTATCTAGGCTTGCTGTTTCTAGCAGTTTTTCAACCATAATATTTAGCTTATCTAATTGTTGAGAAGACATATTGATATATTTTTTGGTCTTCTCTTTATCATCAAGAACATTAAAGTTACTAATGCTTTCTAGCGCCACACTGATAGTGGCTATTGGTGTTTTAAATTCGTGTGTAATGTTACTGATAAGGTCGTTTTTAACTTCGGCAAGTTGTTTTTGATGTCTGATGATTTTTAGTAAATAAAATAAACAACTAATAACGGCTAAGATTAAAAGTGTAGAAATTAAGATACCGCTTATAATACGCCTGAGAATCGTGCGCGTTTCATTTGTAAAACTAATTTGAAGCGTACTGCCTTTAGGCAAAAATGTTGATTTAGACGTCGTACTTAATATTGAATTTTCCTTTTGGATAGAATCACTAACCGTTTTAAGTAAGTCTGGTGTGAATTTACTATTTGCTTTTCCTTCATCAAAATAAAGTTCATAATCAACGGCTAAATTTTTTCGTCCTAATTCAAGGTTAACTAAACTATCAATCTCTTTTAGATCCAAACTATCATTATTAATAGAGATCACCACTTTAGAGGTTAAAAATTCGAGTTCTTTAAAGTCCACATTTGCATTTACACCTTTAAGGCTATCTATTTTTAACTTAAATTGCTCTGATGAGACAGGTTTATGTACCTCGTCATGTTTCTTTGACATTGAATCTGCTCTAAAGCCTCTAAATACGGTTATGCCTTCAATAGAATTAGTGTCTATAGAATCTAGATTCGTGAACTTTTTTTTTGATTCATCAATGTTCTTTAAAATATTGCGTAGCTGGCTACCTTCTTCAAAAGCATCTTTTTGTTGGTCGCCTTCAAGAATAAAACCAAAAGTGGTGCGTTCTGCCAAAGTCGCATAATAATCGTCCACTGCCTTATCAAGACTTATTTGTACGTCATTTATAAGCTGTTGTTTATTGGTCTGATAGTTTTTATAATTCCAATAAACCTGAATACCAATAGTGGCGATGATTACCGTGACTATAGTATATAAAATCCACCTGTATCTTTTATCATTCATATGTCAAAAGTAAAAGTTAAATATTACTTATCCGTAATCGGTTAACACACGTTAACACTAGTTAACTTAAAACAAGGAATTGTCTCTCGATATTTGTAGTGTATTAATCATAAAAACCAAAAACAATGAAAAATTTAATTACAAGTTTAGCATTACTAATTACATTAACCGGTTTTAGTCAGTCTAAAATCGCCAACGGAATGGTTATTAAAGAAACGACTAGAGTAGAAAATGTATCAGTAGAAGTTACAGTTGACTCTGCCCAGGAAATAGAGTCTTCATTTAAAATATGGGATATTAAAAATATCTTAGATGCTTCTAATGATAATGAAACGTTATCTTTTAAAATTACATGTAATGATGATAAGATGTCTAGCGGAGTAAAATCGAAAGTATCTTATAAAATCGAAGGGAGCTCGAATGAATTTGAGACATTTTTAATTGGTGTTAAAAAAATCAGGACTGCCGCTATCAATTATTACAACAACAAAAATTAAATCAAATCAATCAAATGACAACAGTTATCAGAATTATAGTTTTTGTATTAATAGCGGTTTTTTCTACTGTTAATGCTCAGGACTTTCAAGGAGAAGCGACGTACAGAACGCAACGCAAATTAGATATTAAAATGGATAGCACCAGTACAGGAGTATCTAAAGACATGCATGCTAAAATGATGGAAATGATGAAAAAGCAGTTTCAAAAAACATATAAACTTTCCTTTACTAAAGAAGCATCAATATACAAGGAAGAAGAAAGTTTAGATAAACCACAAGTTGGAGGAGGAGATATGCAGTTTAAAATGATTGGTGGAGGTGGAGGTGCCGATATTTTGTATAAAAACACAAAAGAAAAGCGTTATGCCGATCAAAAGGATACGATGGGTAAAATATTTTTGGTGAAGGATGAAATAAATCCAATTGATTGGAAGCTAGAATCTGATTCAAAGTATATTGGAGAATACCAGTGCTACAAAGCAACCTATACAAAGCAAGTTGAAGTTTTTAATGAAATGAGTTTTAGTAGTAATTCAAACACTAAAAAAGAGGATAACAAAGCCGAAGAAGAAAAAGAGCCAGAAATGGAAGAGCGTATTATTACAGCATGGTATACACCTCAGATTTCTGTTAATAATGGTCCGGCTATGTATCAAGGCTTGCCTGGGTTAATCTTAGAGGTGCATGATGGAAAGCTCACTATTATCTGTAGCAAAATTGTTATAAACCCTGAAGACAAAGTAGAAATTAAAGAACCAGAGAAAGGAAAAGAAGTGAATCAAGAGACGTATGATGAAATAATGGATAAGAAGGCGAAGGAAATGATGGAGCGCTATGCCCCAAGAAAAGGTCGTAAAGGAGAAGGCATTGAAATTAGAATTGGAGGGTAAATATTTGAAGTAAAGGACTGGAACACTGTTAATTTTTTGGTAAAGAACAAGTCTGTGTTTAGCAATATGTTAGTTTTGTTGAACAAAGCCAAATTAATAATCCTTTTATTATGAAATCAATTATCCTAAAAATCAGCGTATTAGTCTTTACTATCGCACTTGCAAGCAACGTCAATGAAGCTGAAATTATAGAAGCTCAAGACTTTCAAGGTCAGGCCGTTTATTTTTCCAAAGCAAAAATGGAGCTCGGAAATTTTGGAAAAGGAATGAGTGAGGCACAAGTAAAGCAAATCGCAGAACGACTAAAAAATCGACTTGAGAAAAAGTATGTCTTAACGTTTAATAAAGAAGAGTCTCTATTTTATGAAGATGAAAAATTAGATGCCATGTCTGGTGCGACAGATTCTTGGGGGAAAAATTTCACGCCAGGTAAACAGTACAAAAATGTAAAAATAAATTCACAAGTTCAAAGTCAAGAATTTTACGGAAAGCAGTTTTTAGTAAAGGATAATTTACAACCTATTGAATGGGTCTTAGGTTCAGAAACGAAGCAAATTGGTAAATATGCCTGCTTTAAAGCTACGGCCTCCGTGCCTACAAATGAGCTAACATGGTATGATTTTTCTTGGGACAGACTGACAAGTGCAGAGGCTAAAAAAACAGATTCTACCACTGCCGGTGTTGAGGGAAATAATATTGATCTTGTAGAGGAATCGGTAAATATGACTGATATTGAAGCTTGGTACACACCACAAATACCTGTAGGTCATGGACCTTCAGAATATTGGGGTTTACCAGGATTAATTTTAGAGGTAAGTGCAGGAAACCAAATAATGCTTTGTACCAAGATTATAATGAATCCTGAAGAGAAAATCGAAATTGAAGCTCCAGACAAAGGGAAAGAGATTACAAAAAATGAGTATCAAGCAACGATTACTGAAAAGATGAAAGAGTTTCGCAATAATAGAGGGAGAAGTCGCGGTTAATTTGTTAACATAATTTTAACGTATCTCAATTTAACTTTCTTCTGTTTAAGAAGTCTAATTGATTACTAATCGCTGTTGATTGCCAATTATGGGGCTTTTTAATCTAAGACGCATTATGCATCACATTTTGTAAACAACATTTATACATTATGATTATCATGAAGGCATCAATTATAAAAATTTCATTAGTCGTAACGATTCTTTGTTTTAGCACAGTTTCTTTCGCCCAAGATTTTCAAGGAAAGGCTTATTATTTTTCTAAAACTACTATGGATATGAGTCGTTTTGGTGGCGAGCGCCAAATGAGCGAGCAACAGAAGAAGCAAATGACAGATAGAATGCGTCCTTTTTTAGAGCGTACCTATATACTGACCTTTAATAAAGAAGAATCGATATATGCAGAAGATGAAAAGCTTGAAGCTCCAGGAGGACGAGGTCCAAGCATGTGGGGAAGTAGTTTTTCACCTGGTCCTCAATATAAAAATGTAAAAACAAAAACATTACTACAAGATCAAGAATTCTTTGGTAAAAAGTTTCTCATAAAAGAAGATATGGAATCTTTTGATTGGAAAATGGGGACAGAAACTAAGCAAATAGGAACGTATACCTGTTTTAAAGCTACAGCAACTAGAGTATCTAAAGAAATAGATTGGGCAAAAATGTCTAGAAGAAGAGGCGGGAACGAAGAAAATAAAAAAACTACAGATTCTACGAAAACTACAGAAGTATCGAGTACTGAAGCTGAAAAAGTTGAAACTCTAGAAGATGAGGGACCAGAAATGCTAGAAATAGTGGCTTGGTACACACCAATGATCCCTATAAACCAAGGACCGGCTGACTATTGGGGACTCCCAGGATTGATTTTAGAAGTAAGTGCAGGTAATGTTATAATGTTATGTTCTAAGATCGTAATGAACCCTGAAGAAAAAGAAGACATAGAAGTACCTAGTAAAGGTGACGTTGTTACGAAACAAGAGTATAACGACATCATAACCAAAAAAATGCAAGAAATGCGTAATAATCGTGGACGTGGTGGAAGCGGACGAGAACGAGGACGAGGCTAATTGAGCAATTTAACTAACCTGTTGCGATAACCAAAACCAAACATGAAGAAATTAATTGTTGTATTGCTGTTTATAACGGCCAACCTTTCCTTTGCTCAAATTAAAATGCAAGGTATTGTGAAAGATAGTATTGGTACGCCATTAGAATTAGCTAATATCATTGCAATCAATCAAGAGACTAATGCTTTAGAATCGTATGCGATTACTAATGATAAAGGCAAATATGTCTTAGCATTAGGAAGCAATGGAAAGTATAAAATACAGGTAAGCTATATCGGTTTAAAAACCTATGAAAGTATTATTTCTACAAAAGAAGAAGATGTCAATAAAGATTTTACACTGGTGCCCGACAATTCTTTAGATGCTGTGGAGTTGACTTATGAAATGCCTGTAACAGTAAGAGGTGATACGCTGATTTATAACGCAGATTCCTTTAAAAATGGAAGTGAACGAAAGTTAGAGGATGTTCTAGAAAAATTACCTGGAGTAGAAATTAATGAAGACGGGCAAATAGAAGTAGAAGGTAAAGTCGTTAACAAATTAATGGTTAATGGAAAAGATTTTTTTGATGGCGACACCAAATTAGCTACAAAAAATATACCCTCTAATGCAGTAGATAAAATACAAGTACTACGTAATTATTCAGAAGTAGGCCAGTTAAAGGGTGTGCAGAATAATCAGGATAATGTTGCTATTAACATTAAGCTTAAAGAAGGTAAAGAAAACTTTTGGTTTGGAGATTTAACCGCCGGTGGTGGCGTTGCTCCATCACCAAATGATGAGTTATATTTAGTACAACCCAAGTTATTTTACTACAGTCCAAAATACAGTATTAACTTAATTGGTGATATGAACAATATTGGTGAAGTTGCTTTAACCAATCGTGATATAAGAAATTTTGGTGGCGGTTTTAGAAGACCAAGTGCTACTAGTGGTACCAACATTAATTTGGGGGATAATGGACTTGGTGGTTTAACGAATATAGCTAATGCTCAAGAAGTCGTAACAAAACTTGGCGCGGCCAATTTTAGTTACTCACCTAACGAAGCATTAGATTTAAGTGGTTTTTTCATTTATAATAGTAGCCGATTAAAAACTAGAGAAGAAAATTTCTTTGATTATATCGAAATTGAGGATGACCCAAGTACACCTATTGATGAGTCTGCTGGTGTTCCGCCAGATGAATCTACTGTTCAAGAGGGGAGAGAGGCTACAAACCAATTTCTGGCGAAGCTCAGCGCGTTATATAAACCAAATGTAAATAACCAGATAGAATATGATGTTTTAGCGCGAACTTCAGATGATGAAGAGCGTCAGATATTGGTGTCATCGGTAGTTGGTAATACCGCGCAAGTAGATCAAGTAAACCCATATAGCATTAATCAAAATTTGAAATATTACTATACCTTAAATGAGACTAATATTTTTGCTTTTGAAGCTCAGTATTTAATAAAAGATGAAGACCCCTTCTATAATGCCTTAATTAATAACGATCCAATAAATGAAGCTTTTGATCCTACAGCTGAAGCCTTAGGTTTAGACCAAGATCAGCCTATTTACAATATCAATCAGGATAGACGTATTAAGTCAAATCAATTAGATGCTAAGTTAGATTATTTCAATATTTTGAATGCGAAAAGCAATATCAATTTAACCCTCGGAACGATTTTTAGTAACCAAAGATTTGATTCTAATATCTTCCAGTTTTTAGATGATGGTTCGTTATTTACTCCAATACCGACCTTCAATGATGGACGTGGTACTAATGATGTAGAGTATAATTTTAGTGACGTGTATTTAGCGCTGCGGTACAGATTTAAAACAGGTAAGTTTACGATTACGCCAGGTGCATCACTGCACGCCTATGGCAATAAAAACACCCAATTTGGTGTGACTTATACGGATAATTTCTTTAGAGTACTACCAGAATTTGAAACACGAATTCAATTTAAAAAGAGTGAGAGTTTAACGTTTAATTACAACATGAGAAATTCTTTTACTGATGTTACAAGTTTAGCGGAAGGTTTAGTACTAAATAGTTTCAACAGTATTCAGTTTGGTAATGCAGAACTACAGAATGCATTGTCACATAATGTGAGTTTATTCTACCAAAGTTTTAACTTGTTTAATTACACTAATGTTTTTGCAAGAGTAGCTTATAATAAAAATATTGATCAGATTAGACCCTTTACTAATTTTGAAAGCGTCATTAGAACCAATACATTTTTCAATTCTGAATTTGCAGATGAAAGTGTTTCGGCTTTTGGGCGTGTACAGCGTACTTTTGGCAAGATAAGAGCCAGTCTAAGAGCTAACCTTAATTACAGTTTAAATAATCAGTTTGTTCAAGGGACACAATCCGTTATTGAGAGTTTTAGTCAAAATTATACACCTGAGCTACGAACTAATTTTAGAGAAGCACCAAATGTTACTTTGAGATATGGTTATACTGTGACCACGAATAACCAAGGCGCAAATTCTACTGAGTTCATAACTAACGCCCCATCTATTGAGTTTGATGCCTATATATGGGATGCCTTAACTGTTAGATCTGATTTTTCTTATACAGAGCAAGATAGCGGTAATGGTGATCCACAATCGTTTAAGACCTGGAATGCTTCCCTGCGTTATAGAAAAGATAGAGATGCCAAATGGGAATATTCATTGAGAGCCTCTAACATATTAGATATTGATTCTAATGTTAGTAATGGTGCTAATAATATTTCTGTATTTGGTTCAAGAACTTTTATACAGCCACGATTCGTAACCTTAAGATTAACATACACACTTTAAAGTCTAGAGCTTTAATTAAAACCCATTGGAAGCATTTCAATGGGTTTTTTGTTTTAAGACTAAATAAATTTTAAAATGATAGATAATAAATTTGAATTATTTTTTTTATTTAGGACATGTGAAATCTAAGCATAGCATTAGTTACGGTTCTATTCTATATTGAAATAGAAAGGAAGAAAACGGATTTATTCAATTATTTTGAATATTAGTTGATCTAACATGTCGTCTCATTCAAAAACTGTACTTTAAACACTTAAACCAAAAAAAAATGAAACACTTATTAATAACATCTATTTTGGCAATAGGCTTTTGCTTTAGCAGTTTAAATGCTCAAGACAAAAATCTGATTATTGAGAATATAATTAAAGACGCTAATGAAAACTCACAACTCGAGAAACTTGCCCATGAAATGCTCGATGTTATTGGCCCGAGATTAGTAGGAACACCACAAATGCAGCAAGCGCATGATTGGGCAGTTGCAAAATATAAATCATGGGGCGTTACTGCAAGAAATGAAAAATGGGGAGAATGGCGTGGCTGGGAACGTGGTATAACCCATATAGATATGATAGCCCCTCGTGTACAAAGTTTACGAGGAACGCAACTCGCTTGGAATCCAAGTACATCAGAAAAAGGTATTACCGCTGACGTGATTGCACTACCAGAAAGCATTAAAGATTCATTGTCTTTTCAAAAATGGTTGCCAAGTGTAAAAGGTAAGTTTGTTTTAATATCCATGAAACAACCCACAGGTCGTCCAGATTATAATTGGGAAGAATTTGCTACGGAAGACTCTTTTCAAAAAATGAAAGATGAACGCAATGAACAATCTAAAGAATGGCGTGCAAATATTAATAAGACGGGTTACAATTCACGATCGATAATTCCGGTATTAGAAGATGCAGGTGCAGTAGGTATTGTTGCAAGTTATTGGTCTAAAGGTTTTGGTGTTAATAAAATATTTAGTGCACGGACTAAGAAAATCCCAACGGTAGATTTAGAATTAGAAGATTACACGATGCTTTATCGTATGGCAGAATCTGGTCATACACCTAAACTTAAAATAGTTGCTCAATCTAAAGAATTAGGTCGCGTGCCAACATTTAATACAATCGCTGAGATAAAGGGTTCAGAAAAACCAGAAGAATACATTATTCTCTCAGCACATTTCGATTCTTGGGATGGAGCAACAGGAGCAACAGATAATGGTACAGGAACTATTGTAATGATGGAGGCCATGCGTTTGCTTAAAAAGCATTATCCAAACCCTAAACGTACTATTTTAGTGGGTCATTGGGGAAGTGAAGAACAAGGTTTAAATGGATCTAGAGCGTTTGTAGAAGATCACCCTGAAATTGTTGAGAATGTCCAAGCCTTATTTAACCAAGACAATGGAACTGGTCGCGTTGTAAATATTTCTGGAGCAGGCTTTTTGCATGCTTATGATTATTTATCGCGTTGGCTTTATGCAGTACCCAAAGATATCACAACACATATTGAAACCAATTTCCCGGGGAATCCAAGTGGAGGAGGATCGGATAATGCCTCTTTCGTAGCGGCTGGTGCTCCAGCATTTAATTTAAGTGCATTGAACTGGTCGTATTGGAATTATACATGGCATACCAACAGGGATACTTACGACAAAATTATATTCGATGATGTAAGAAACAATGCTATTTTAACAGCAATTTTAGCCTATATGGCTTCTGAAGATGATGAGAAAACGTCGAGAGAAAAAATTATATTACCTATGAATTCTAGAACAGGTGAACAACGCACTTGGCCAGAACCCCGCTCGCCAGAGCGTGATGGTGGTAAAAACTAACTGAATTTAAAAAGCCTTCTCAATTGAGAAGGCTTTTCTTTGTGTTTATTTTCTGGAGTAATTCCCTATATAGAGGGACACAATTGACAGCACTTAATAAAACTAAAAAACCCTCATTACAAATGTTATGAGGGTTTTAAATATTTTAAACACGCCTTTTATAGACCAAAGGCACTTTTTACCTTGTCAACATAATCCAGTTTTTCCCAAGTAAACAATTCAACTTCCACAGAAATAGGTTCTCCAAAAGGCTGTTGAAATGTTTTAGTGACGACTTCATTATGTCTCCCCATATGTCCGTATGCCGCTGTTTCACTATATATTGGGTTACGTAATTTTAATCGACTTTCAATAGCAGAAGGTCGCATATCAAAAATCCCTGAAACTTTCTGCGCAATTTCACCATCTGTAAAATTGAAAGGGCAAGTACCATAGGTGTCAACAAAAATCCCCATTGGTTCTACAACGCCAATAGCATACGACACTTGTACTAAAATCTCATCGCATAATCCAGCAGCTACTAAATTCTTAGCAATATGTCTGGTCGCATAAGCAGCACTTCGATCGACTTTACTTGGATCTTTACCAGAAAACGCTCCTCCACCATGTGCTCCTTTTCCTCCGTAGGTGTCAACAATAATCTTACGCCCTGTTAAGCCAGTATCACCATGAGGTCCGCCGATTACGAATTTTCCAGTGGGATTAATGTGATATTTAATTTCACTATTAAATAGTGGTTTTATATGATCTGGTACTTTAGCGACGACTCTAGGAATTAAAATATCAACGATGTCTTTTCTAATTTTAGCCAACATTACATCATCAGTATCAAAATCATCGTGCTGTGTAGAAACAACGATAGCATCAATACGCTGAGGTGTATTGTCATCACTATATTCTATAGTGACCTGACTTTTAGAATCTGGTCGTAAATAGGGAATATCCTTATTTTCGCGACGTAATTCAGCTAATTCTTTTAATATTCTGTGCGATAAATCTAATGCTAAAGGCATGTAGTTATCCGTTTCGTTAGTCGCATAACCAAACATCATCCCTTGGTCACCTGCACCTTGCTCTTCTTTAGAAGCTCTATCTACACCACGATTAATATCTTCCGATTGTTCGTGTATTGCAGAAAACACACCACAAGAATTACCATCGAACATATACTCACTTTTGGTATAGCCTATTTTATTAATAGTGTCTCTTGCGATTTTTTGTACATCGAGGTACGTATTTGATTTTACTTCACCAGCAAGTACGACTTGTCCTGTGGTTACTAAAGTTTCACAAGCGACCTTAGATTCTGGATCAAAGGCTAAAAAATTATCAATTAAAGCATCACTGATTTGATCAGCAACTTTATCTGGGTGACCTTCAGAAACACTTTCTGACGTAAATAAATATGGCATAAATCCTATGTTTTAGGTTATAACTAATTATTAAAAATATAAGATTGCTTGCTAGAGAAGTAAATGACTCACTGCTTTAGCATTTTTTTATCCTGAACTAATTTCAGAATCTGTTCGTTTTGAACAGGTACTGAAATTAATTCAGTACAAGAGGTTGCAATCAGACAAATTTTTCCTCTAAAATTTAAAGGACAAAAGTAGAGAAATAAAATGGGAACTAAATTTATTTCACTTTTTTTATGAATTAATTTGGTTTTGAATTATTCTGAAACAATATTTGCAAACACAAAGTTCAACGACTTATTGATATGTTATTAAGAAAGGTGGAGGGATTAGACCCTTTGAAGCCTTAGCAACCCTTAGATTTACTAAGAAGGTGCTAAATTCTACATAGTTTTTTATTCATTAATCTGAAACTAGATAGATAACCAAACTAATCAAAAATATATTGATTAAGTTTTTATAATAGCATTTTTCTATATAGCAAACCTTACATTAAGGTTGATTCGGCTTTTTAATTAAACACCAGAAAAATGAGTTCTAAACACATAGAAACACAAGCAATCCGGACGCAAATTGAGCGCTCACAATTTTTAGAACATTCGAGTCCATTGTACTTAACGTCAAGTTATGTTTTTGAAGATGCCGAAGATATGCGCGCCTCCTTCGCTGACGAAAAAGAGCGTAATATCTATAGTCGTTATTCTAACCCTAACACATCTGAGTTTATAGAAAAGATATGTAGGATGGAGGGTGCAGAGCGCGGGTATGCGTTTGCTTCTGGTATGTCGGCAGTGTTTTCAACATTTGCAGCGCTACTCAATTCAGGTGATCATATTGTGTCGTCACGAAGTATTTTTGGTTCTACACAAACGATGTTCAATAATATTTTACCAAAATGGAATATTTCAACGAGTTCTTTTAAGATTGATGAAATCGATAAGATGGAAAGCTTAATACAACCAAATACTAAAATACTGTATGCTGAAAGTCCAACTAATCCTGCAGTAGATATTTTAGACCTACAACAACTGGGCGAAATCGCTAAAAAGCACAATCTTATTTTTTTAGTTGATAATTGTTTCGCAACGCCTTATTTGCAACAGCCGATAAAATTTGGAGCAGATTTGGTAATTCATTCGGCAACAAAATTAATCGATGGACAAGGACGGGTATTAGGAGGTGTAACCGTTGGGAAAGCAGATTTGATAAAGCAGGTTTATCTTTTTTCTAGAAATACAGGTCCTGCATTGTCGCCTTTTAATGCTTGGGTTTTATCTAAGAGCTTGGAAACATTACCGGCTAGAGTAGATAAACATTGCGATAACGCTTTAAAAGTGGCTGAGTTTTTAGAGACCAATGCTAAAGTGAATTTTGTAAAGTATCCATTCTTAAAGTCGCATCCTCAGTATGAATTGGCTAAAAAGCAAATGAAATTAGGTGGTAATGTTGTGGCTTTTGAAATAAATGGAGGTATTGAATCTGGTCGAAAATTTATTAATGCAATTCAACTATTATCTTTATCTGCCAACTTAGGAGATACGCGAAGTATTGTAACACACCCAGCCTCAACAACACATGCCAAATTATCAGAAGAAGATCGGTTGGTTACTGGAATTACAAGTGGTCTAATTAGAGTGTCTGTTGGCTTAGAGCATATTGAGGATATTATTGCGGATTTAGAACAAGCCTTAGAAAAGGCTGAATAACAAATTAATTTTAAAATGAGGCATAAATATTTTGAGTTATATTGGGCTTAGATGAATTTTAAAATTAAAGCATAGCCTTAGTCACGGTTTTATTTTCTAATGATATATAAGTACAATAGAAACGAATTATAGGGATTGTTTTAAGGTTGATTTGTTATACTGGGTGTTTTGAAAAAAAGACCTAATTTTACAGAATGCTTTCGAAAAAAACAAAATACGGAATAAAGGCCTTAGTCTATTTGGCGAAACAAGAAGATCGTATTCCTGTACAGATTTCCGTAATCTCTAATTCGGAAAATATTTCTCAAAAGTTTTTAGAAACTATATTATTGACTTTAAGAAAAAATGGCATTTTAGGTTCTAAAAAAGGTAAAGGCGGAGGCTATTACTTATTAAGAGAGCCTAAAGATATTCCTATGACAACAGTAATGCGGTTATTAGAAGGTCCAATTGCAATGGTGCCTTGTGTGAGTCTCAATTTCTACGAAAAGTGCGATGACTGTCCAGATGAAAACGCCTGCGCAGTGCATAATTTGATGCTTAAAGTCCGCGATAATACTTTGGAGATTTTCCGAAATACAACCTTATCAGATATATCCAATTAGGATATTCTCAATTTTCCACCTTTATTTTTTCATAATTAGCACGTGTTTATTCTAAAATAATCTTTACGTTTGTACTTTACTCTATTAAATCTATAGGGTAATTAGAGTGATAAATTAATAGCATATTATGGAGCGTGTAATACAGGTAAATTTAAGTTTAGAAAAAGAAGCGCAAGTTGAAGCTGTACCTCAAGAAAATATTAAAAGAAGTATAGTAAAGACCATTAGTTGGCGCGTTGTTGGTACGCTAGCGACTGTAACTATTTCATACGTCATTACGGGGACTTTAGCTTTAGCATTTTCAATTGGTGGTATAGAATTAGTTTCTAAAATGGTGCTTTACTTTTTTCACGAACGTGCTTGGAACAACTTAAAATGGGGAAAATGATAGATATAGACGTCTGGAATAAAAGACTAAAAGATAAAACACCTACTGAGATTGCAGAGTGGGCATTACGATTATCAGATAATAAGATTGTGACGACTAGTTTTGGAATTTATTCTTCAGTTCTATTAAGTACAATGTCGGGTCTAGATGAACATATAAAAGTTGTTTGGTGTGATACTCTATATAATGAACCAAGTACATACGAACATGCTTCGGATTTAATAAAAAAACACAAACTGAATGTTCTTAAATATCAATCTTTATTAAGTAAAGAAGAAATTGATGTTACAATCGGGATGCCAAGTTTAGAAGACAATAATCATTTAGTTTTTTCTGAAATTGTTAAGCTCGAACCGTTTAGACGCGCCTTAAAAGAGCAGAGCCCTGACGTTTGGTTTACAAATATTAGAGTGAGACAAACAGCCTATAGAGATAAGAAAGATATTTTAAGTTACAGTAAAGATGGGATCCTTAAAGTAAGCCCATTTTACTACTGGAGCGATACAGATTTAGACAACTATATAGTTGCAAATGAGTTATCGAAAAATATAAATTACTTCGATCCAATAAAGGCACTACTTAATAGAGAATGTGGTATACATCTTCAATAATAATTTAATAAAAAAAAGTTCCTTCCCTTTGGGAAGGTTAGGTAGGGAATATGCGAAGTTTTAGAACAGAATTAGAAAATCCCGTAGTCGAAGAGGATATCCTTGAGTTAGCCAATAAAATTGAGCTTTTTCAAAATGGAAAAATTGACGAAGAAAAATTCAGAAGTCTCCGTTTAGCGCGAGGGGTTTATGGTCAGCGACAAGAAGGCGTTCAAATGATTCGAATTAAATTGCCTTATGGTAAAGTATTGAGTCATCAATTGAGGCGAATTGCTGAAGTTTCAGATAAATATTCAAGAAGTCGATTGCACATTACCACACGTCAGGATATTCAAATTCATTATGTGGATCTAGACAGAACACCAGAACTTTGGGCGGAATTAGAGCGTGATAATGTAACCCTAAGAGAAGCTTGTGGAAATACGGTTAGAAATGTCACTGCTAGCGAAACTGCTGGAATTGATGTTAACGAGCCTTTCGATGTTTCGCCTTATGCAGATGCAGTATTCAAATTCTTTCTAAGGAATTCTATCTGTCAAGATATGGGTCGGAAATTTAAAGTCTCATTTTCGGGAACAGATGAAGATACAGGCTTGTCGTACATGCACGATTTAGGTTTTATTGCCAAAATTGAAAATGACGTAAAAGGATTTAAAGTGATGTTAGGTGGAGGCTTAGGCTCGCAACCAAGACATGCAGATTTATTTTATAATTTTCTGCCATCAGATAAAATTATTCCTTTGATGGAAGGGGTTTTGAGAGTTTTTGATCGCTATGGTGAACGAAAAAGTAGAGCTAAAGCACGACTTAAATTCTTAATAAAAGATATTGGGCTAGACGCTTTTAAGGTATTGATAGAAGAAGAACAAAACGCGATAGAACTCAAAACAGTCACAATTGATGAAGCTAATTATACCGCTTCAAACCCAGTTTCTGTTTCTATACCAAGGGTTGGTATTCAAAATAATGAAGCTTATGACTTATGGTATTCTACCAACGTAATTCCTCAGAAACAAGACGGTTACTTCGCTATAGGAATTAAGGTTTTACTTGGTGATTTCTATACAGACAAAGCACGCTTATTAGCAGATTTAGTGGAGATATATGCAACAGGAGAAATCCGATTGAGTTTGCGTCAAAATATTTTAATTCCTTTTGTAAAGGAAGATTTACTCCCTTTTTTCTATACGGAATTAGAAAAGTTAGGCTTCGTTGAGCCGGGTTATAACAAAGCGGTAGATATCACAGCATGTCCTGGTACAGATACTTGTAATTTAGGGATTGCAAGTAGTACTGGAATCGCCGTTGAATTAGAGCGTGTTATTAAAGCTGAGTATCCACACTATTTAGAGAACACCGATTTAGTGATTAAAATTAGTGGTTGTATGAATGCTTGTGGACAGCACAATATGGCAAATATTGGTTTTCAAGGCATGTCTATTCGTACTAAAGATAAATTGGTTGCTCCTGCATTGCAAGTGCTTTTAGGTGGTGGGAATCTAGGAAACGGAAATGCTCATTTCGCAGATAAAGTAGTTAAAATTCCTAGCCGTAGAGGGCCAGAAGCTTTACGTAGAATCCTAAATGATTTTGAAGCGAATGCAGGAGGACAACTATTTGTCGATTACTACAAGGAAAAGGGAGAAAAGTATTTCTATCAATTACTAACCGATTTATCAAGTATTGAAAATCTTACCCAAGAAGACTTTATAGATTGGGGAACTGAAGAAAAGTATGTAAAAGCTATTGGTATTGGCGAATGTGCTGGTGTCGTTATAGATTTAATAGCAACGCTTTTCTTAGAAAGTGATGAGAAAATTGAAGAGGCGAAAGTGGCTTTCAGTAATAAAGTGTATTCAAGTGCAATTTACGAAGCCTATCGCTCTATGGTGAATTCGGCAAAAGCCATTTTACTTTCAGAAAATATAAAGACGAACACCCAAGCGGGAATCATCAAACAATTCGATGAACTTTTTGTGGAGACTAAAAAAATAGATATAGGAACACCATTTTCAGATGTTATTTATCAAATTAAAGTCTGTCCTCCGTCAAAAGATTTTGCCAATAATTATATAAATACAGCGGAACAGTTCTTAAAGCACGTAAAAGCTTTTAGAGAATTAGAAGTCGCTATAAAAAACTAAAATTATGACACCAAGATTAACTATTGTTGGCGCAGGCCCAGGAGATGAAGATTTAATTACCATAAAAGCAATTAGAGCGATTTCATCTGCAGACGTTATTTTATACGATGCTTTAGTCAATCAAGCCTTGCTTAAACATGCGTCACCAAAAGCAGAATTAATTTTTGTGGGTAAACGAAAAGGATGTTACGCTTATCAACAAAGTCAAATTAATGATTTAATTATAGAACGCGCCTTAAGATGTGGGCATGTGGTGCGACTTAAGGGTGGTGATCCATTTATATTTGGTCGTGGTGCTGAGGAGCTAGAATATGCTAAAGAATATGCGATTGAAGTTGCTGTTGTACCAGGTATTTCATCAGCAGCTGCAGTACCAGCTTATCAAGGTATTCCATTAACCAAACGTAATACTTCAGAAAGTTTTTGGGTCATTACTGGGACAACAAAGTCGCATCAGATTTCTGGAGATATTGCACTAGCAGCCCAATCAACAGCAACTGTAGTTATTTTAATGGGAATGGGTAAATTATCTGAAATTGTTCAAATTTTTTCGAATGAAGGAAAATCAGAAACCGCCGTAGCTATAATTCAGAATGGAACAAGAGTTAATGAAAAGGTTGGTATTGGCACTATTAGTACAATTGAATCTATTGTTGAAGAAAAGCAATTATCCAATCCTGCAATTATCATAATTGGAGAGGTTGTTAACCAACGCGTAGATCTTTCAAACATGTATTCTAAAGCTGATTTACCTTTGGTAAATTCAAGAAATAAAGTGGCTTAACGATGGAAAGAAATAATCTATATCCAATCTTTCTTAAAGCAAAAAACCTCAATGTTTTAATTGTTGGTGGTGGCAATGTCGCCGAGGAGAAATTGACTTTTTTATTAAAGTCTAGTCCAGATGCAAACGTGACTATGGTATCTCCGATGTTTAGAGAAGGAACGATTAAAATGGCCAATACAGGAAACGTAAAACGTATTGAAGACACTTATCAGAGTCATTATTTAGAAAGGAATCATATTGTCATTGCAACGACAGATCAACCTGAAGTGAATGTCCAAGTATATGAAGATTGTCGCGCACAAAGTAAATTGGTGAATGTGGCTGATAATCCACCATATTGCGATTTTTATATGGGAGGCATTGTGACAAAAGGCAATGTGAAAGTAGCAATCTCAACTAACGGAAAATCGCCAACAACGGCAAAACGATTACGCCAATTTTTTGAGGATGTTATACCAGAAAACATTGATGATTTGGTAAAAAATCTCAATAAATACCGAAAAACAATTAAAGGTGACTTTGAACAGAAAGTCGAAAAATTAAACGAATTCACTAAAGGACTAGTGGAAAAATTATAGAGCAATGATTAAAACAGATATACTTATTATAGGCGCAGGACCAACAGGTTTATTTACTGTATTTGAAGCAGGATTACTGAAATTAAAATGCCATTTAATTGACGCTTTACCACAACCTGGAGGACAGTGTTCAGAATTATATCCCAAAAAACCGATTTATGATATTCCTGGTTTTCCAGAAATATTAGCAGGAGATTTAACGTCGAATTTGTTAGAACAAGGCAAGCAGTTTCAGCCAGGATTTACATTAGGCGAACGTGCTGAAACTATAGAAAAACAAGACAATGGTAGTTTTATTGTGACCACAAATAAAGGCACGCAACATCATGCATCAATTATTGCTATTGCCGGTGGTTTAGGAAGTTTTGAGCCAAGAAAACCACAGTTAGAAGGCATTGAAAACTATGAAGATAAAGGTGTTGCCTATTTTATTAAAGATCCAGAAGTGTATCGCGATAAAAAAGTTGTGATTGCAGGAGGAGGCGATTCGGCCTTAGATTGGAGTATTTTTCTTTCTGATGTGGCTTCAGAAGTCACTTTGGTACACAGACGAAACGAATTTAGAGGTGCCTTGGATTCTGTAGATAGTGTACAAGAATTAAAATTACTCAACAAAATCAACCTAATTACACCAGCCGAAATTACAGCCTTACATGGCGAAAGTAAGATTGAAGGTGTTGCCGTTACTAAAGATGGAGAAACTCAAATATTAGAAGCAGATGCTTTTATACCACTGTTTGGTTTATCACCTAAACTTGGTCCAATCGGAAATTGGGGGCTTGAGATAGAAAAGAATGCGATAAAAGTAGACACTTTAGATTACCAAACTAATATACCTGGGATTTATGCGATTGGAGATGTTAATACTTATGAAGGAAAGTTGAAACTTATTCTTTGTGGTTTTCATGAAGCGACTTTAATGTGCCAATCGGCTTACAAGCGATTAAATCCTGGTAAGAAGTTTGTTCTAAAATATACCACAGTAAGCGGCGTGAATGGTTTTGATGGTACTCGCAAAGAATCACCAAAAGCTGTTGTAAAAGCAATTCTGTAAGTAATCAGTTTTCAGTCGCAGTATGCAGTCACTTTTGTACAAAGCATCAAATGTTTAGTAAAATGACATGAAGAAGCAATAGAGGGAATTATATAAGGAATAAAGAATACGAATTTTTAGTTTTGATTTAATAAAACTAATCAGTATAAGTTCCCTTTTTAGGAAGGGGTAGGGACGGGTTTTTGAGATAAGTGATTTTTTGAATAGCAGCAAAACGAATCACAATAGAAATAATAGATGCAAGATGTCACCATACATATTACAGATAGAGAAGGCGAAAAACACACTGTTTTAGCACCAACTGATATGGCAATGAATTTAATGGAAGTTGTACGTTCTTTTGAGTTAGCACCAGAAGGTACAATTGGAGTCTGTGGCGGTATGGCGATGTGTGCATCGTGTCAATGTTATGTGAATTCGGAGCATACATTAAACAACGTTGGAGACGAGGAAGGTGCCATGTTATCCGAAGCTTTTAATGTAAAAGACAATAGTAGATTAAGTTGTCAAATCCCTATTTTAGAGACTTTAAATGAGTTAGAAATAGAATTGGCTCCAGAGGTGTAGGTTTACAGTAATTATTATATTTTTGTGGGCAACCATTTGTAAATGAAGTACTGGCTTACGCATTTAATTACCTTAATTGGATTGTTGTTGTTTTCACAAGAGGAGAAACCGTCTGATTCTTATTTTGATCTGAATTATTTTTCGGGCACTATTGCACTTCACAATAATGATATTCTTCATTTAATTACGGGGCATCCCGAAGGTTTTATTTTGAGTTGGAATAAAAAAACTTTTGGAAATGAAGCTTGGGAACAGCGCTATAATTATCCAGATTATGGAGCGTCTTTTATTTATCAAGATTTAAAGAACGAAAAACTAGGCAATGTTTTTTCGCTTTATGCACATTATAATTTCTATTTCTTTAAGCGAAATGTAATGTTACGTATTGGACAAGGTTTGGCCTATACCACCAATCCTTATGATAGAATAGAAAATCCTAAAAATGTGGCTTTCGGAACACATGTTTTAAGTGCTACCTATTTAATGTTGAATTACAAAAAGGAACGCATTTTTGATCGTTTTGGTCTGCAGGCGGGTTTATCGCTACTCCATTATTCTAATGCCAACGTAAAAGCACCAAATACCAGTACAAATACCATAGCTTTAAATGTTGGATTAACCTATACTTTAGATGGGGTAGATCAAGACTATATTGAAAATCTTGATGATGAAAAATTCACCGAACCCATTAAATATAATTTAGCATTTAGAACAGGGATTAATCAAAGTGATGTTATAGGCAGTGGACAGTTTCCATTTTATGTGCTTTCCGGATATGCAGATAAACGTCTAAGTCATACAAGTGCTATTCAGTTTGGTGCAGATGTGTTTTTCTCCAACTTTTTAAAAGAATATATTTATTATCAGTCTGTTTCTTTTCCTGAAGAAAACGTTAGTGGTGATGAAGATTATAAACGTGCAGGTTTGTTTGTAGGGCATGAATTGTTTATTAATAAATTGTCTATTGAAACCCAATTAGGATATTACGTCTATTATCCTTTTGATTTTGAAGGGCGAACCTATATAAGAATAGGATTAAAACGTTATTTTGGAAATAAAATATTTGGAGCAATAACCTTGAAATCTCATGGTGCAAAGGCAGAATCCGTAGCAATTGGAGTAGGGGTTAGGTTATAAAAAAAAACACCATCAATCGACACGCTGAACTTGTTGAGATGTAATTTAATAAGTCAGATTTTGGGACACGTTTAGAACAACAATAAATGAGAAAAATAGTTTACATATTAATTTTACTTGTTTTCGGCTGTAACAGCGAAGATGCTAATGATTGTTTTCAAACGTCAGGCACTATGATCCAAGACGTTGTCGAAGTTTCAAATTTTGAAAGAATTCTTGTCAATAGAGGTATCGAACTCATTATAAAAGAAGCGCCAGGTTATAAAGTAACTATTGAAACAGGTGAAAATCTAATTAATGATGTAAAGGTTGAAGTTATTGGTAATCAATTGGTGTTAACAGATAATAACAGCTGCAATTTTGTTAGAGATTACGGTATCACAAAAATTTATGTTGAAGCCCCTAACTTAATAGAGATTAGAACTTCAACCCAATATGATGTCTCTTCAGATGGGATTTTAAATTATAATGCTTTAACCTTGGTTTCTGAGAACTTTAGCGGTGGAAGTGAATTTACTATTGGTGATTTTAGATTAACGGTTGCTTCCGAAAACACAAGCATTTTTTCCAATAATATTTCCTTCTTTTATTTGGATGGTACAGTGACTAATTTATTCGTAGGTTTTTATTCAGGTTCTGGCCGTTTTGAAGGTGGAAACCTCGTAGCGCAGAATGTAAATGTGTATCATCGTAGTAGTAATGATATGGTTGTAAATCCCATTAAATTACTGACAGGTGAACTCAGAGGAACCGGAAATTTAATTTCGGTTAACCAACCACCATTTGTTGATGTAGATCGTATTTATACCGGACAGTTGATTTTTGATTAGTATAATTGTCTTAAGAGCTAGAGTCCCTTCCTTAAGGGAAAGCTAGGATGGAGCAGTTAATTCCCGAAACAAACTCTCCAAACTCGTGTTTTTTTGATTGAGTTGAAGAATCTTCAGATCATTATCATGTGCAAAATCAAAGACATGAGAACGCATATCTTCTTTTGTAGAGAAGGTAATTTCGTAAATAAAGTCGTGCGTGTTTTTAATAGAACTTACTTTTGGTAGTTTTAATAAGAAGGCATCTTCAACACGATAGTCAAACTCAACAATAACGATTTGTTCTTGCCCATCCCTTAAGTCTTTTAAGTATTTATCTGCAACAACTTCTCCTTTATTAATAATAATGACACG
>JAWUVW010000004.1:0-43112 GCA_034112185.1 Flavobacteriaceae bacterium
GATCCGAAATCTAATTCAATTTATCGAGAGAGCTTGGTATCTCCCATAGCTTCTGTTAAACCAATAATAGCACTAAGATTGGTATCGGTTTCAAATACTTTTTGGAATCCATGTTTTACCTTTTGTAATGCCAAGATTCCACTACAAAACCAATATCCATAGCTGTCTTTTTAGGATCTTCAATCGTTTTAGCCAATTATCAAATATCTCTAAATGCTCAAAACGCGTTGAAAAATAAACACCATAATAGGAATTAATCAATTGATGATAAAAATTAAAACATAATTACAAGGAAGCATGACGACAAAATCTCATGAATTTAGAACTAAACACTAAACAGAATTCCTCATTGCATAGGCAATAACGTCGGTACACAAAAAATCCTGAGTATAAATCAGGATTTTTTGTGTTTTATATTGAGAAACCTGCCTTCGCAGGAGTTTATTCTATATAACCCATGCTTCGCATCCAATCGTCATTAAACATTTTGCCAACATAACGACTCCCATGATCATGAAATAAGACTACTACGACATCCTCTGGCTTAAAATGTTCTTTTAGTTGCAATACA
Source organism: Flavobacteriaceae bacterium (assembly GCA_034112185.1). Lineage (GTDB taxonomy): Bacteria > Bacteroidota > Bacteroidia > Flavobacteriales > Flavobacteriaceae > Winogradskyella. Next base: position 572 of record JAWUVW010000004.1, read on the forward strand.
CCCTTAATGGCCGCACCTGCCGAATTCCCTAAAAACATACCTTCCTCCTTAGCCAGTCGTTGTGTGTAGACTGCCGCATCTTTATCTGTCACCTTGGTGAAACCGTCAATAATACCAAAGTTTACATTAGCTGGTAATATATCTTCTCCAATCCCTTCGGTGACATAAGGGTAAATTTCTTTTTCATCAAAAATACCTGTTTCGTGATATTTCTTAAAAACTGAACCATAGGTATCAACGCCCCAAATTTTTACATTTGGATTTTTCATTTTCAAATAGCTTCCAACGCCCGAAATTGTACCTCCTGTGCCAACACCAACTACAAAGTGTGTTACTTTACCATCAGTTTGTTCCCAAATCTCCGGACCTGTACTCTTAAAATGTGCCTTACAATTACTCGGGTTGTCGTACTGATTGACGTACCATGAATTCGGTGTTTCTTCACCTAACCGCTTAGACACTGAATAATAACTACGTGGATCTGTTGGCTCAACATTTGTTGGACAAACTATAACTTCAGCACCTACAGCTCTTAGGATATCCATTTTTTCTTTTGATTGCTTATCACTCAAAACGAAAATACACTTATAACCTTTTATAATGGCAACGAGTGCTAATCCCATTCCTGTGTTACCAGAGGTTCCTTCTATGATAGTTCCGCCAGGCTTTAATCTACCATCAGCCTCGGCATCTTCAATCATCTGCACAGCCATTCGGTCTTTCACTGAATTACCTGGATTAAAGGTTTCGTATTTAGCGAGCACTAAACAAGGTAGATCTTCTACCAATTTGTTCATTTTAACCATTGGTGTATTCCCTATTGTACCTAATATATTTTCTGCGTAGTCCATAAATTTTTTTTCAGAACTGCAAAAATAGTAGAATTGTGAAGAATGCAGCATTAAAAGTTAGTTATTATATGATTGCTCGGGTAGTACAACAATCATCTATCTATTAGTTATTATAATGGGATTGCTTCGTCATACTTCCTCGCAATGACGCGTTAATCAAAACGGATTGCTTTAACTGGTGAAATCTTGGAAATTATAATTGAAGGAATTAACAGCATAAGTAAACAGGCTACAAATGTCCCAATATTTAAGAATAGAATATAATCCCAATTGATATAAACAGGTGCTTCACTCACGTAGTATGTATCTGGATTAAGCGGAAAGAGTTTAAAATACTTCTGAATAAATAACAAACTTAAGCCTATAGCATTTCCCCAAAGTAGGCCTAAACCTATTAAATAAGATGCATTGTAAAGAAATACTTTTCTAATCGTCCAGTTGGAGCTTCCTAATGCTTTTAGAATACCAATCATACTTGTGCGCTCTAGAATAAGAACTAATAAAGCGGTAATCATATTAATACCAGCTACAAGTATCATTATAGCAATGATGCCATACGTATTATTATCAAAGATTTTAATCCACTCGAAAATCATATAATATTTTTGAGTAATAGGTGTCGCATTTAGTAGAGAAGGAATAGCTTTATAAACCTGTTTTGTCTTCTCTTCGAGTTCTGAAAAGTCGTCAATAAACACCTCAAAATTCCCTATTTGGTCTGCCTCCCATTTATTGAGTCGCTGAATGTGTCTTATATCTGCAATGCAAAATTTTTCATCAAAATCCTGAAAGCCAGAATTATAAATGCCTACAATTTCAAAATTAATAATCCGTGGTAGTTTATCGACCTCCTCACCAAACAATGTTTGAAATTTATCACCAACTTTAAAACCTAAACGGTTAGCTAAGTATTTAGAAATTAAAATTTCCTCGTTTCGCTTTTGGGTGTAATCTGGTAAACGCCCTTCTATTAAAAACTCTTTAAAGTAGTCCCAGTTGTAATCCGCTCCTACGCCTTTTACGAAAACTCCTTCAAAATCAGTTTCCGTTCTAATCACAGCAAACTTAGTTGCAACACCTTGAATATGTTTAACACCCTCTATATTGGTGAAATTCGGATAAAACTCCTGATTTATTGAAATCGGTACTAGAGATTCGTCGGAAGCATTGGTATCGTAATTTGTGATTTCTATATGACCATTAAAAGCCACCACCTTGTCTCTAATTTTTTGTTGCAAGCCTAAACCTGTTGCAATAGCAATAAGCATTACAATAATACCAATAGCAATGGCCGCAATACCAATTTTAATAATTGGTGCCGAAACACTACTTTTATACGCTTTATTGCCAATAATGCGTTTAGCTATAAACAACTCAAAATTCAAACTTAGATATGCGTTTTAAGATTTTCAAAAATACAGTTTTATTATTAGTCTTAGTCACCATTTCTTGTGGTTCTAAAACTAAGAATGACTTATCTGAAAAGATTGAAATTCTGAAACAAGTTCAGAATGATAATTCAATTCAAGAAGATAAGAATATTATTGTTGGTGCAAATAGAACCGACCAGTACATACCTTTACTGCAAGGCAAGCGTGTTGGTGTAGTAGCGAATCAGACTTCGGTGATTTTTAAAGATATCGCCACAGTTTTAAAGACTTCTAATAACGACGTTTCATATACACATTTAATAGATTCACTCTTAAGTCTAAATATAGATATCAAAAAAGTATTTGCACCAGAACATGGCTTTAGAGGTACAGCTGATGCGGGTGAATTGGTAAAAGATGGGAAAGACACCAAAACAGATTTACCTATTTTATCACTGCATGGAAAACATAAAAAACCGACCAAGGCACAGCTTAACGATTTAGATATAATGATTTTTGATATTCAAGATGTTGGTGTTCGCTTTTACACCTATATTTCAACATTACACTACGTTATGGAAGCTTGTGCAGAGCAAAACATTCCTCTAATAATTTTAGACCGACCAAATCCTAATGGTAATTATATTGATGGCCCTGTTTTAGAAAAAAAACATAGTAGCTTTTTAGGTATGCATCCTATTCCTTTAATTCATGGAATGACTATAGGTGAATATGCAAAAATGATAAACGGTGAAGCTTGGCTCAAAAATAGTACAACTTGCCAAATTGCAATTATAGAGATAGAAAATTATGCTCACGAGTCTATTTACAGCTTACCTATAAGACCTTCTCCAAACCTACCAAATGACCAGTCCATAACATTGTATCCTAGTTTAGGCTTGTTTGAAGGCACAAATATTAATGCTGGTAGAGGTACTGAATTTCAATTTCAACGCTATGGTGCACCATTTTTAGACAAGAATCATTATCAATTTAGCTATACTCCTGTTGCGAATTTTGGTTCTAAAGATCCGAAACATGAGGGTCACCTTTGCTATGGTGTTGATTTATCGGCGGTAAAAGCGGATAGACGTTTTACTCTAAAGTATATAATGGATGCTTATAATAATGCGACTGATAAGTCTAAAGTTTTTAATACCCCTAACTTTACGACACATGCAGGAACTAGGAAATTACAGCAACAAATTGAGGCTGGTTTAAGTGAAGCAGTAATTAGAGCCAGTTGGCTGGACGATTTAAATACTTTTAAAAAAATACGTAACAAGTATTTGATATACAACTAATTATTCTCAATTGACAAAAGCTTCATACACTCTGAAGTTACAAGCTCTTCCGAAGTTAGTTGAACCGGTTTTTATTTGAGTATGTTCTTTAAAATTTTCAACACAAATACAATGCGCTTTAAAGATTACACTGCCACTAAAACATGTTTTCCTTTCGTGAATTTATTTATACCAATTATCACTTGGAAGAATCAAAGTATCTTTTGTTTTGTTTAATTTATGAATTAGACCTTCGTCTTGAGTATTTTTGTTTTTTTCGATTTTAGTGAAATGCTCTTAGGCTTGAAGTGCGAAGCTCAATAAAAACAAGAGGACTAATACGGTACGGATTAAATTTTTCAATGTCGCAAGCGCGTTTTATTAAACAAAATATGATTCGTCTGCAACAGTAATTAATTAATCCGAACGAAACATAAGTCGTTTCTCCGTTAAAAGCGCTATCAGAGCTACCAACTTCAAAAACATTAGTGCAACGACCACTTTTGTTCACGACTCTAATTGTTACGCATTTTAATAAGTCGATCCGAATAGTCTGTCATAATAACATAATACGACAGTTCTGATTTAATCTCGATATTGAATTTAGGATCTGAATTTTTAGATGTCACCAAGTCAAAAACCTCTGATAAAAGTGGCTTGTATGTTTTTAACTTTACTTGTTTCGGATATCTAGGATGAAACTTTGAACCGCAATCAAATTCTTTAATATCCTCATAATTCATTTTATACAAATTATAATATTTCTCTAAGGAATCTGGAATACTTTTTCCTTCAAGATTATAACAGATTACAGGATTCATAAAAGGTTCGTGAGAAACCACAACTTTATTATCTTTTGTAATAGCAATATCTAGTTCTAGAGTATTCACACCCAAATCGATGGCTTTTTCAAAGGCTGGCAAGGAATTTTCGGGCAGTAGACCTCTGCATCCTCTATGCCCTTGAATGTCTATCTCTTTTTCGGAATTGCAACTCATAATAAGGATAGATAATAAGACCATAGCATTAGTTCTCAACATCTGCAGAAAATGTTGGTTTTTCGTATTTCTGAAAAGGTTGCTTTAATAAGTCTTTGATGTTGCTATTCTTTTTTTCATCTGGAAAAACATCTACTCCATAAACCAAATCTCCGCGATCCATATACCTGTAAGTTCCGAAGAAGTGATCCCAAATACTAAATATATTTCCGTAATTAGAATCTGTATATGGTAATCTGTAGTGGTGATGCGTTTTATGCATATCGGGAGAAACGATAACATAACTTAACACCTTATCCAAACGCTTAGGTAATTTAATATTAGCGTGTGTGAATTGCGTAAAAACCAAAGACATCGCCTGATATAACATCACAATAGCGATTGGCGTACCAATTACAAAAACTCCAAGAAGCGTAAACGAAAATCGAATTATACTTTCTATGGGATGGTGTCGATTAGCCGTTGTCGTATCTACTTTATGGTCTGTATGGTGCACTAAATGAACCATCCAAAGTGGTTTTACTTTATGCTCTACAAAATGTGCCAAATAGGCACCAAAAAAGTCTAGAAGTAAGACTCCAATAAGCACATATAACCACAGAGCCATTTGTGGTAACCAATTAATTATACCAAAACCATTCGCCTTTACCCAATCTGCGGCTCCTATAAGCAGAAAAGCTAAGGCAAAATTAATAACAATTGTGGTTAAGGTAAAAAACAAATTAGGAATAGCGTGTTGCCACTTTTTATACTTAAACTTAAAAAGCGGTAAGCCACCTTCAAATAGCCAGAAAAATGCAAGACCTCCTACCAAAATGAGGCTCCGATGAGACGATGGGATGGTCTCGAAATAGGTAATGATGGTTTCCATTTACTCAAGAATTAAGATTAATAAGCATTTCCGCTTTTCTCAAATTTACTAAAGAAATTTTAGATTTCCATACCTCAGCTTTTTCAGCATCACCTAAACTCATATAAGCTGTATAATAAAGAAATGCTATAAAAGCCTCATTAGCATTCTCTAAATCTTCAGCATCTATTTTCTTTAATTGTCTGATGACTTTTCTAGGATTTTTTAAGACCAGGGATTCTTGAGTCTTCAATAATTCACAACGTTGCTCTAACACTAGTTTATCTTCTTCGGTACTTGTTCGTAAAAACACTAAGGCTTCCTCTAAGTAGATATTAGACAAATCCATAATTTCGGATCTGGTTTTTCTATTGGCATATAAGGATAAATCCAAATATTTAGACGCCAAAAAATAAGCTGAATAAAAGTTCTTTTCACTGCTATATTTGCGAAGTTCTTCTGCCATAAATACCGTATTTATGGCATACTTTTTAATAAGTGTTGTAACATTTTGAAAATCATCAAAAAAGAACTGTAAGTTTAGAATATTACCATTTATATCCAAAATTTTTATTGAATCGTCGTTAAATTTATCAATATAGGCTTTCTTACGTTTGCTCTTTATGCCTTCATATAGATCGGCGTATTGATCCTCACTAACGATTACTGGGACAAAATGCTCCCATATTAAAGGGCTGACATTCTCATCTGTAAATAAATTTTCGATTAGAGTAGTTCTTCCTTTAGAATCATTCACCATTACAGGATAAGGATACAAAGTCGATTCCTCCCAAACCATAAGTACCATTTTATTTTGAACCGAGGCTAACTTTTGCGCAATATCTAAAGAGGTCATCCATTCTTGTGCATGGCAAAAATTAAATGTAAATAAAATTAATAGCGTTTTTATAAAAAGATTTTTCATGGTTTTTATTTATTTATTTTTTAACGGTCACATGCTGTTCTCTATCAATCATTCCCTTGGGAGATAAAGCTTTTAACATGCTCGTTTCATTAGTTTTTTAAAACAATAGCACATCAAAAATTATTCCGAATACCATTAAACATCATCATTGAATTCGTTTTTTCATTTCTTCAACAATATTGTAAGCTGCAGGGCAAATAGCGACATTCTTTAATGTTAAATCAGAAATCTGTTGAAATTTCTTTCTGTCTGTATGCGGAAACTCTCTACAAGCCTTTGGTCTTACCTCATAAATAGAACAGTAATTGTCCGCACCTAAAAATGTACATGGCACAGACTGCAATACATAATCATTCTCTTCATCTCGTCGCAAGTAGGTTTCAATAAACTGCTGTTCTTTCATTTTAAAATGCTTCGCAATGCGCTGAATATCTTTATCTGTAAACAAAGGCCCTGTAGTTTTACAGCAATTGGCGCAGTCTAAGCAATCTGTGCGCCTAAACTCTTCCTCGTGTAACTCTTGCATTAAATAATCTAACTGCTTAGGCGGCTTCTTTTTCAACTTAGTGAAAAAGGTTTTATTTTCCTTATGCTTATCTTTGGCGAGCTTTGGAAGATTATTAATTTGATCTTGCATCTCACAAATTTAAGTAAAGTTCTCGAAATATACTTACGAAAATAACGGAACACTCGAACTGACAAAATACTATGACTAAAGACCTTTTCGGAAAAGCATTATTAGATTATCAATTAGGAAATTATACTGAAGACCTCATCACGTCTACTAATATTTCTGATGAAGATAAATTGCCACTGCCCTATTTATTTAGAGCTTATATTGAAATGCCAAAACTCGAACAAAAAGCGCTACAATTAGCGAAAGGAGCAATTTTAGATATTGGTTGTGGTGCAGGTAATCATGCCCTTTGGTTACAAGACAAAGGGTTAAACGTAAAAGCAATCGATAGTTCTAAAGGTGCTGTTGAAGTTTCTAAAAAACGTGGTGTTCTAAATGTTGAATTAAAACCGCTCTTAGAAGAGTCCGAAACATTTGACACCATTTTATTACTCATGAATGGCACTGGGATTTTTCAAGAATTATCTCAGGTCTCTAAATACTTGACGCATTTAAAGTCACTTATGAGTCCTAATGGTCAAATTCTAATCGACTCCTCTGATATTTCTTATATGTACCAAGATGACGATGGTGGCACTTGGCTAGATTTAAATAATCATTATCCTGGTGAACTCGATTATTATATGAGCTATAAAGGTGAAAAAGAAGCACCAATGAAATGGCTCTATCTCGATTTTGAAACTTTAAAAAAGGCTTGCTTAACGGTTGGGTTGACATGTGAGACCGTTATGGATGGAGAGCATTTTGACTATTTAGCGAAACTAACTATTTGAGCAGCTTATTATTTCCAAATGGATTCGTCATGCAATATATATACTAAAACGAATTCAGAATAACACTACTTTGTTAAAAATCAAATTGATACGTTGCTCCTGCCAAGAATTGAATCCCTTGCACAGGGAAATTTAAATAGCGCTCATAATCTTGATTAGCAATATTATTCACTTTTGCAAAAATAGATAGTTGGTCATTGATTTTATAACCAACATGAGCATTGGCATCAAAATAACTATCTAAAGTAGTGTTAATAGGGTTTGCATCAATTAAATCACCTAACACATCTTGCTGATCCTTACGTTCTCCAACAAAATATAAACTTGCACCTGCGTACCACGCTTCAGAAATTTGGTAGTCTAAGACTATAGATCCTGTAACATCAGGTAAATTCCAAGCTTCGGCTTCATCATCAACAGAGTAATTAAAATACTCGCCCTTAATACCTAAGGTGAAGTTTCGGTTAATGTCAATATTTAACTCACCGGCAACTGAGAGTGTTGTCACATCATCATAAACGATTCCGAATGAATTTCCGTATTGATAATCCTCTAAGCCTGCAACATCGGTGTTAACAGCATTCGCTTTATACAATGCTTTATTTTGTTCTGAAACAAAATTTCCATTAATGTTATAGCTAACATTATTTGATAACTTTCCTTTTAAACCTACAAAACTTTTTATTTGCTGATCTGTTGGCACAATAATTAAATCTGGCGATACAAATGGGTTTTCATTGGCAAAATCGAAATATGAATTCTGAATTAAATCGCCTTTGATGCCTGCATAAGCAATCAAAATTTCGTCTACTAAACGATACGATGCTTCTATATTAGGATAAATAAAGAATTTACTATCATCAAATACATTATCGTTTAAATAGACAAACTTCACTCCTAAATCTAGGGTAAGATCATCTTGCTTTAATTGATACGAAGGCGCTAATCCTAAAGTGACGTTTCCGTACTTAAGTTCTTCCATAGTATCAAAACTTCGATCAAAACTACCGCCAATATAATCGATATAAAACTCAGTGTTAATGATTTCATCTTGCACAGGAACATCAAAACTTGCCTTGGCTACAAAACGATTTTCACCAGAATTTTTATTGTCACCAAAACGTCTAAAACGCGCGCTTCCGTCTTTTATAATAGTATCATCAAACTTCAATTTTCCTCCAACGTAAAAGCTATTAAATGTATGACCCGGTTCAATGGCATCGACCTCTGTATCTGTATAAAACCCATCCGGAAGTCCATACCAATTATACGTTTGCAAATCAAAACCTCCATCTACTTTCCAAGAAAAATCTCTTAGCCTTTGCGAGTAATGCACATTTAAATTTGTTTTTGTAAAGTCATCATCTAAACGTAAACTCTCAATGCCACCAGCAGACGAATGATGGCTAAAATAACCCCCTACATTTTCAGTATTACTTAGCTCATGGTTGAGATATACTTCACCTAAAATAGTGGTATAACTACCAACTCCTAACGAGGCATAGTTATCATATAGCTTCACTGCTTTAGCCTTATCTACTTTCGCTGCTTTTCCTTTTGCTGGTGTGAATGTCGAAGCTACTGGAATAGAAAATATATTGTACTTCACTGCTTTTTTCTTCACAGCATTAGAGTCACTCAAATTCGGAGTGTCTTTGATTTTAAAAGCATCTGAAATTGTAGGTGTGTAAGGCTTCACCACATTTACCACTTGATCGTCAATGGTGTCTTTTGTACGTTCTTGGGCATTGACGAGTGTTATACTACTCGACATTGTGATCATAAAAATTAAAAACTTGATTTTCATTTTATATATTTTGATTAGAATTGGGCTTCGGTATATTGAAGCACTTCGACTGCGACCAGCGTGACATTTAAGTTGCCTCTAACTAATTACCGTCGGTTTCGATTGATGAATTTGTTTTTGCTTCTTCTACTTTGATTTTATTCAATTCTACAGTTGCTTCTTCCACGACATCGTCAAAATCTGGAAAATTAGAAATCACGCTTTCTAGAATGTATGTCGCTTGAAACGCATCACCTAAAGCGTAAAAATTCTTTGCCATAACGACTAAACCTTTTGCGCTATAATACTTATAACTACTATAGTCTTTGGCTAATTTCTGAATCGTCGCATTGGAGGCTTCATAATTACCTTCTTTATTTTTAAAATAGCCATTGTAGAATAAGGCTTCGGCTGCAACGCTACCTGTTGCCATTTTTTCTACATCGGCATACGCTTTTTTAGCCTTCGACTCATTTCCTGTTTTAATCGCAGAACGTGCTATAATGATTTTGGCATCACTCTTCACTTTGTTATCTAGCTTAGAATTGCTCAGCACCTTATCTGCATAATTTTGAGCCTCAGTATAATCTTCTATTTGATAGTAGGCATTCATTAAATTAGATTGCGCATAAATGACATTCTGAGGATAGTCTGCTTCGTCCTTTAAGCGCAGTAGCATAGGAATAGCTTTTGACCAATTTGCGCTGGTTAAATAAATTTCGCATAACTTAACTGTTGCTTGCTCAGTATATTCACTTTTTGAAGCGTCCACGACATATTTGTAATGGGGCTGCGCATTATCGAATAATTCCTTTTTGTAGTACATCTGAGCCAAATAAAAATGTGATTTTAAAGCGTGAATCCCATTAGCAAATTGATTCAAATAGTTATTAAACTGTCGAATCGCTTTATCTGTATCATTATCTAAATACGGTTTTTCTGCCGCTAAATATGTTGTATTATCCAACTCTACATCGGTAACCTCAACATAATCTAAAGTTCTTACCCAAGCGACATAGTCATCTACACGACCCAAGTCGATATAAATTAAACGTGCTGTAGAAACAGCTTGAACCGCTTCTCCTGAGCCAGGAAAATCCTTAGCTACTTTTTTAAATTTACTAAGGGCACGTTCGTTATCGTTACCATTGTAATACACTAATCCTTGACGCAATAATGATTTTGAGGCGAATGCACTACGCTGGTATTCCGAGTTTAACCGATCATACATCTGCATGGCTTTATCTGTATCTCCAGACTTAACGTAAGAATTAGCTAACGCGTACATGGCATCATCTCGTAATGCTGATTTAGGATACCCTTCAATAACCATTTTTAATTCTGAAATCTTAGTTGCGCCATTTCCTAAATAACCTTGACTCATTGCTTTTTGAAACGCTGCATAATCTGTTTCAATCTCATTTATTCGAATCGCCTTATCGTAAGCATTGATAGCATTCTGGTATTGGCTAGAAACAAAGTAACCATCTGCCAACCTTAAATACGCATCGTTGCGACGCACTCTATCACTTGAGTTTTTAGTAATGAATTTTTCAAAATAGCTTGAAGCACTCGTATAATCTTTCAACTTAAAATACGTGTAAGCGAGGTTGTAATCTAAGTTTTCGTTTTCTGGCAAACTCGACGCTTCAGCTAAGCCATTAAATTGTTTAAACCCAATCAACGCATCATTATAATTCGTCAAATTATATTCTGTCTCAGCCTTCCAGAAGGTAGCTTTTGCAACAAAAATTGGATCTATTGGTTCTTTAAGTGAACTTACAAATAAATCTAAAGCCTCATTATATTGCGTTTCGTTATACAATTCAATACCTCTTAAAAAGGCTACTTTTTGGTAAGCGGCTTTGTTTTCAAAACTATTTTTTCCTTTTAAAAGTTCTAATGCTTCTTTGTAGTTTTTAGATGTGATGTAAGAATCTATTAATAAGATTTCAATTTCTTCCTTGTAACTTGTTTCTGAATACTTGTCTAAATAACCAGCTAACACCTGAGGAACAGACTGATAAGGATTACCAATCTCATAACTAATCTTTGCATAATTTAACCAAGCATCTTCTTGAATTTTAACATCGTAATCCATTTGCGATGCATTTCTAAAGGCATTAAGGGCTTCTGGTTTCTTATCTAAATTAATATAGCTTTCCCCTAAATGATAGTAAGCATTTTGGGCTACTGAATTATCACCATCTATAATTTTATTAAATTCCGAAATAGCAGCTTCAAAATCGTTTTGCTTGTAATACGCATAACCTAATTGGTAGTAATCCGTATTCGTCCATTTACCTCGTTTGCCTTCGTAGGTTTTTAAATATGGAATAGCTTCAGTATATTTTTGAAGATTAAAGTAGCTTTCACCTATAATTTTAGACAACTCAGACGCTTCAACTCCTCTGGCTTTTGGTAATTGTTCTTCTGCCAGTTCAATAGCTTTATCGAACTTTCCTAATTTGAAATTTAAATCCGCTTGATAATACGATAACTTGTCTTTATACTTTTCGTTATCGCTGACTTGATCAAAATATTGATTAGCAGTATCATAATCATCACCTTCATAAGCCATATACCCAATGTAATATTTAGCTTGCGATCCATATTCCTTAGAATTTACAACACGATTTAAATACTTTGTAGCTTGCTTTTCACTTTTAGTTGAATACAGACTATAGCCATAATTAAAATTGAACCTGTCTTTTTCTGAACGCGCTATACTTAGCCCGTCAACTTTCTCATACCATTTGCGTGCATAGGCATATTTTGAGTTTTCAAAATAATAGTCAGCAACATCTAAAAAAGCCGTGTTTCGTTTTGTACTCGTGGGATAGTCTTCTACAAACTCAGTAATTAAATCATCCGCATTATTTTGGTTTAAGCGCACGGCACAATTAGCAATGTAATACGAACAATCTGATTTTATAGTGACATCATCTGTAGTGTACTTAATGTCGTCGAACAAAGACTGAGCCGCATTATATTGCTTGTTATTGTATAAGGTTAATGCTTTCTGGTAGTCTTGCAAATCATTGGTGTAAACTGCCGACTTTTGAGCAATACCAAGTAATGAAAAGGTAATAAAAACGGTGATGAGTTGTTTTTTTAAAAATCGCATTAGCTTCGTTTTATGATTATTATTTTAAAAATTCAAATATAATTTAATACAGAATCTATAACGTTAGAAATTATTTATAATTATAAACGGAGTTATTAAACTAAGTTCGATTTAAGATTTAATTTTCAGAATCCTAAGAGAATGTAAGATTTGAAGTATAAAATCATTATAATATCGAGATATTGTAATAATTTTATACGCTAAGATTGCCTTTTCTTAGGGTTTCTAAAAAAGATTTGATGAATTTTCCCCAATTATTGTTATAATTTCTCAAATTAACTAGTTAGTCTTTCAAAATTATAACTGCAAATTGAATAAAAATTCATTTAAACTGAAAACAAATATTAAATCGAACTCAGGTTATTAAGTTTTCAGTATCCGGTCTCTGTGTAAAGTGTTATGTTAAACAATTCATCCTTTTGACATTTAGGATTTTGGTATTTGAAATTTTAAACAATACATTTACACCTACCAAAATTATATATAATATTATGTCTGAAACGGTTTTACAACTCAAAGATGCTACAATCTATCAAGGTGAAAGTATGGTGCTTTCTCATGTGAATTTTGAAATGCAAAAAGGTGATTTTGTATATCTTATTGGTAAGACAGGAAGTGGCAAAAGTAGTTTTATGAAAACGCTTTATGGTGACTTAGAATTGACTGAAGGCGAAGGTTTTATTGTCGACTTTAACTTAAGAACCATGAAAGAGAAGGATATTCCGTTTTTAAGACGAAAGTTAGGTATCGTATTTCAGGATTTTAAATTATTACCAGACCGAACTATTAACAGTAATTTAGAATTTGTATTAAAAGCAACAGGCTGGAAAGAAAAAGAAAAAATTAAAGACCGTGTAGAAACTGTTTTAGATAAAGTCGCCATGAAAACCAAAGGCTTTAAATATCCTCACGAATTATCTGGTGGAGAGCAACAACGTATCGCAATTGCTAGAGCCTTATTAAATGATCCTGAATTGATTTTAGCAGATGAGCCTACAGGTAATCTAGATCCACAAACCAGCATAGAAGTTATGGAGGTGTTGCAAGACATTAATAAAAATGGAAATACCATTTTAATGGCAACGCATGATTATGCTTTGCTTTTAAAATACCCAAGTAAAACTTTAAAGTGTGATGAGAATAAGGTTTTTGAGGTGGTGCAACGTAAAAGTTAAATTTATTTATCTTTTTTATAAACATGAGGGTTCTTTCTAATCCCTTTTTTAAATAGTTTTCGCACTAGCATCCTTAAATTAGCATCTGTATCTAGAACAAAATTTTTCAACGTTTCATCTGGGCGACCTCTAAATTTAGTTACATGAAACTTATCGGTTTCTTTCAGTGAATTTGGACTAAAATAATAATTTGAGATGCAACATCTTGAGGCTCCATCTGAGTGCACCTTATTCACCGAATGCCAAGACGTTTGATGTGTTGCCATTACGACTAAACGATTAAACTTACTTTCAATTAAAACGGGTTCTTTCTTAGGTCCATTTGGCCAAACTTCTAAATGGCCTCCATTTTTAAGGTCCCAATTTGGAGTCACATAAAATAATAAATTTAGCACCCGCCATCGCTCGCGCTCTGCGTCGTGGGAATTATCTAAATGTGGGTTTAAAAAATTCTGGTCTGCCATTAAGGACAATCCTCCTGCGTACAATGAATCATCTGCATATAACTTATCTATAGTACAAATTTCACTCATGAGATTCACAACTTTTTCATTCTGAAAAGCATAAAGCACCTTTTCTAATAATGGATGATGTTTATCCATCTGTGCAGAAACATACTTGTATTCTCTGATACTTTTTAAGCAGTGCATTTCAGATTTATCCGGAAAGAGCTGATAACAAGCCCTAGCAATTTCTTCTGGTAATACATTATCTATATAAAAATAACCAATTTCAGTTTTTGAGGCATTATAGCGCGATGCAGCTTCCTTTTGGTGTGCTTTAATTGTATTGCAGATGTGATTAACTATGTCCTCGGAAGTGCTATCCAATATTCAATATATTTATACTTTCGCAATTTAATTTAATTTCGTTTAACCCTATAATTTTGAGCATCATTTATAATTTAATTACATTGTACTCCAATTGAAAACCCGCAATTGATAAACCTTATAAATGAAAATTCTCTGCCTGAGTACATTAGATAAATTTTCACGTTTTTATTTAGATATAGAACGGCAACTTGGTGCTAAAATTAAATCTGATATAAATTTAAAGGTCTACAGTATTTATCTTAGTGGATTCTTATATACATGGTTTCGTTTTAAATTTAGTTGCTGGATTTCTGTTAAGGCTTGGTTTTTAGTAAAACGAAAAAAAGACTATTACACAACGATTATTAATGAAACTATTACATATAAAGGCATTTTATTTAATGATTATATTACCTTTCATCTTGGTTTAAATAAGAACATCTCATCTTTATCGCTTCAATTGCAAGCCTTAGCTTATATAGATATTTTTGATATTATTTTTAGTAAAGAACAACCCGATTGTATTATTAGCATTGGAGATTCTAGATTATGTATTGAGATTGCTATAGCATTGGCTAAGCAAAGAAAGATAAAAACATATTACATCGAACAAGGCCCTTTTAATACCACTTTTTTTGATGATACCGGCGTTAATGCCAATCTTAGTATTAGAAATCAAACAGATTTTGATGTCAATTCAATACCCAACTCAATTATTGATCTCGATATAAAACCCAAGTCTATTAAATATAGGCGATCACCAATTTACAGAGGCTTAGACATGTTGTTGATGCGCCTTTTTGAACTCCATAATTTATACCCTCCAGATTTAAAATTCACTGATTTAAATAGCTCTAGATTTAAAAAAAATAAGCCAACAGAAAATGAGTTTTTAAAAAAATCAAATCACCCTAATATACTATTGGTATTGCAAGTACCTTTAGATGTAAATATGATTTACCATAGTCCTATTTTTAAATCTCATTTAGAAATCATTAAAAGCATAGTCTCTAATCTTCCAATAAACACAACACTAATAGTAAGAGAGCATCCCCTTTACATCAACAAATATGAGCGTAGCCTATATGATTTCGTAAAAGAGAACGGAATTATAATTGACAACACTACAGCTTTAAACAAAGCCATAGAGTTCGCAGAAGTTGTTATTGTTAATAATTCGACAGTTGGTATTGAAGCTATATTAAACTATAAAACCACAGTGGTCTTAGGAAATGCATTTTATGATCATACTAATATCTGTTTAAAACTCAGAACTGAAAATGAACTCGAAGCACTATTAGAAAAGGCACTAACTTATGCCCCAAATAAAGAAGAGATTAATGATTTTAAGCGCTTGTTATCTGCTACTGTCTTATTGGAAGGGTCTATAACTGACAAAGATTTAAAGTCCTCTAAACATATTGCAAACCACTTATTAGCCCATCATTAATATGCTTTTTTTCTCAGTCATTATTCCATTGTATAACAAAGCAGATTATATTTCTGACTGTTTAAAAAGTGCATTAAATCAAAACTTCGATGATTACGAAATCGTTATTGTAAATGATGGCTCAACAGATTCAAGCGTTGCTAAAGTAGAAACCTTTACATCAGATAAAATAAAATTAGTTCATCAAGAAAATTTAGGCGTCAGCAAAGCTAGGAACAACGCGGCATCTTGTGCTAAAGGCACTTACATCGCCTTTTTAGACGCAGACGATATTTGGAAACCTGATCATTTAGAAACACTTAAAGAAAGTATACTCAAATTTAAAGACGCAGGTCTCTACTGCAATAACTATGAGATTAATCATAATGGCAATTACACAAAACCTGCGCAGTTTAATTTTAGTTTATCTCATCAGCCTGCAATCATAGATGATTTTTTTAAAGCAAGTTTAAGAGACACTGTTGCTTGGACCTCTGGCACAGCCATTTCGAAAGACAAATTCTTTAGCATTGGTATGTTTAACTCACTATACTCAACAGGTCAGGATTTAGATTTATGGATACGAATTGCCTTAACAGAAGCTATCGTCTTTAATCCACGAATAACTATGGTTTATAACAAATCGATAAGTAATAGTCTATCTAAAACTGAGAAGAATGACGTAAGGTTTATCTTGCTCAACGCCTATAAAGACTACGAAGACAAAAATGGCAGTCTTAAACAGTATCTCGATCTTAAACGCTATGGCTTAGCATTAAGAACTAAAATTAATGGTGAATCGAAGATTTACAAAGACACTTTAAAAACTATTGATTTTAAAAACTTAAATTTAAAGCAGAGATTATTACTAAAAACACCGACACTTATATTGAAATCTCTTAATAGAATAAGACCGTATGTTATTAAGAATCGTCTTTACCTAAGGCTTTTTAAAGGCTAAAAAATCATCAAATTCTCTGATATAATCAGCTTCGTCATATTCTGAGGACGCTAACACCAAACAAACGCAACCAGAAGAAAAATTCTCAATTTCGCGCCATATTCCTGGCACAATTAATAGTCCTTTGTGCGGTTTATTTAAACTAAATATTTTTTCGTTTTCACCATCCTTAATATGCACATCGAAACTACCTGAAAGCGGTACAATTAATTGCTGTAACCTTTTGTGCGCATGTCCGCCGCGAAAGGCATCACTAGGCACATCGTACAAATAATAAACGCGTTTAATTTCAAAAGGAATAGTAGCACCTTCAATTACTGCTAAAAGCCCACGCTCATCGTGCACTCTTGGAATTTCAATTACAGAAACATCTTCAATTCTTGTTTTCATTTAGGCTTCAATTAAGTCTTCCCATTGTTTAGAAATGTTGTCAACCGCAAAAGACATTACACTTTGCTTTGCCTTAGCTTTACAGCTAAGATATAATTTTTCGTCATTAATAAAACGATTTAGTGCTTCTGCAAGCAGTTCAGGGTGATGATTCTTTACTAATAATCCATTGTACTCATTGATTATAACACCATCTTCATAATTTTGATATGCTACACTTACTACAGGAATTCCACAAGCCAAAGATTCTAAAATGGTCATGGGAAACCCTTCATAGCGACTTGATAAAACAGTGAATTTTGAAGCATTAATATAGGCAAAAGGATTTGTAGAAAATGGAACAAACTCTATTATAGCATCTAACCCTAAGGTAGAAACTTTTTTCTTAATTAAAATTTTATCATTACCATCTCCCATTAAAATTAGTTTTATCTTCTTTTGTGGTAATTGCGATTTTTGGTACGCTTCTACTAACAAGGCTAAATTTTTCTGTGGTTCTTCAAACCGTCCGTACCAAAAAATAAATGGAGAAGCTTCCAGAATTGGTTCTTCTTTTAAGGAGTCTATATAACTAAAATCAATAGGATTGTATATGGTTTTTACGTTATTAAATCCATAAGTGGCATTCACCAAGGTCTCAATTCCATCAGAAACACATACAATATGTTTCGCCTTTTTATACAGTAATTTGGTTAACTGTTTAACTGGTGGAAAATACAATTGAATAGTAAAATTATGAACCATATAGATGGTCTGCTTTGGGTAAATAAAACCTGAAATAATATATTCCGAAAACCATTTTGAACGTACACGATGATCTATTACAATATCAATTTTATTAGATTTTAAGAATTTTTTTAATACTAACAAACGTTTAAAACGCCCTAGAATCGTATCATTCTCCTCTTTAATTTTACCTAAATTAAGCAATTCCCCTTTAAAGGGATATTGAATACTATTAAGAATGGTCACAAAAAAAACGTCGTAGCCTAAATCACTTAAGAATATAGACTGCATAGCCGCCACTCTATCAGCACCTCCTTCACTAAGTGAGCGCGATACAATACAGATTCTTTTTTTATGTTTACTTTGCATGAACAATAATTACTTGGTAAATATATTAAATGAAACATCAACAAATGAAAGTTTTACTTTTTGGTGAATTTAATAGGGCGCATTGGAATATTAAAAGAGGCTTAGAAACTCTAGGTCATGAGGCCACCCTAGTGAGCACTAGAGACGGTTTTAAAAAAGTAGATGTTGATATTGAAATTAAAGACTATTATCGACCATATCTTCTAAAAAAAATCAGATCAATAATAAATCGACTCTTTGGATTGGACCTAAGTGCTAGGTCTATAAAAAATCAATTGCTGTCAAAACAAGCAGAACTTAGTAATTACGATATCGTTCAGTTTATAAATGAAGCTCCTTTTGATTTTGCACGTAAAGAACAACTCTTGATTTTTAACTGGTTAACCGAGTGGAATTCTCAAATTTTCTTATTGTCGTGTGGCTTAGACTATCCAAGTGTTTCTTATGCATTCGACAAAAAATTTAGGTATTCTATCTTAACGCCATATTTCGATAACAAAGGTTCTAAAAAAGACTTTTCTCCAGCACTAAGCTACTTAACACCAGAACATCTAGAACTGTACAAAGTTATTTTTAATAAAATTGAAGGCGTTATCTCAAATGATTTAGATTACCATATTCCGTTGTTAGAACATCCTAAATATTTAGGTATGATTCCTCATGCTATAGATTTGAGCGCGTTGCATTTTAAAACACCTATAGTTAACGATAAGATTATTATTTTTCATGGTATAAACACATACAATTACTTCAAAAAAGGCAATGATATATTCGAAGAGGCTTTAAAAATCGTTTCAAAAAAGTATGCCAATAGAATAGAAATTATTACCGCTAAAAATTTGCCATACAAAGACTATATTAAAAGTTTTGACAAAGCTCATATTTTATTAGACCAAGTATATGCGTACGACCAAGGTTTTAATGCTTTAGAGGCTATGGCAAAGGGTAAAGTGGTGTTTACAGGAGCAGAACAAGAATGGTTAGACTATTATAATATTGAGGAAGATACCGTTGCCATTAACGCTTTACCTGATGCTGAAAAAATTGCTCAAAAATTAGAATGGCTCATATTAAATGATGATAAAATAGCAGAAATAGCACTAAATGGTAGACGTTTTGTAGAAACACATCATGACCATAAAATATGCGCACAAAATTACGTGTCGCTTTGGCAATCTAAAACTACCAATTAAGGGTCTTGTAGCGCATTATCTTTCAAATTAAACCATAGCAATACCACGACAAGGATAAAATAAATCATATATCTCACAAAATGAGCAATTACAACGCCTTCTGTTCCATAGTCTTGGATAAAATATTTCGTGAGTGTGTAAAATAAAATCAAGGAGACTAATTCAGTAACTATAAAACTTTTCACCATTCGTTTCGCTAAAAACTGATACGCCAAAACTAGAGTAGCCAATCGAATAAAATCACCTAATAATTGCCATTTAAAAAGGGGTTCCATACCTTCAAATTCTGGATAGATAATTTGAATGATATAGCGTCGCAATACATAAACTAGCACCATTCCTAACCCAAATAATGGAAGAATAGATTTATAGATATATAACACCTCTTTTAAAAATGCTGTTTTCGTATTAATACTTGCAAACTTCGGCAAAACATACAAAGTGAATAAGCCTGTTGCAAATACCATATAGTTTTTAGAAATAAATGTCATCGCTGTCCAATAACCAGCTTCGTTAATATTAATTTCATCTGTTATGACCGTTCTAATATCTAATTCTATAAAATTGATTAAGAAAGACGACACAAAAGACATCAAGGTAAATGCTAATAGCTTGTTTTTATAACCTAAACTAAATTTTATTGAATTGAACGCTACATACCTTTTTAAAGTTTTTCCAAATACAAAAACTAATACCAATAATTGAATCACAGGTGCGATCGCTATAGCGATTATGACGCCTTTTAACGCATTAGTGTACAAGCCAAAAACAAGAGCTCCTGTGACTAGTAAATAGCCTATAAGTTCAATTTTAGCATATTTCTTATAATCAGACAAACCACTTACAACACCATTGATAAGTCTGCCAAACGCAATAAAAGGGACAATTACAGCCAGTAAGTGAAATACATATGTATAATTTTCTGAATTAAAAACATAAGACGCCAAAAACGTGGCACCAAAGAATAATATGGCCGACGATAGCAGTGACCCAACAATTAGAAATACAGTTGCTGTTGAAAAAAGTCTTGAAAGTTCTGGACGATTGGCTTTAAACTCGGCAACATATTTCACAACACCATTAAACGTTCCTAGGGTAGATGTACTTGACAGCATTGCTATTAAATTACGAACCTGACCAATATTCGCAATACCAGCTTCACCTACTGTAATTGCCAACAGGCGTTGAATAACAGCAGAGACAACTAATCTAATCGTGATAACTACAGCATTAACAGAAGTGATTTTTAATACGAGATTATTACTTATAAATTTTGGAAGTTTCACGTTTATATTTTTAATAGTCGTCCATGTCTTGATCGGCAAGTATACCAAACAGTGAACTTCCAAAAATAAATAATATTATTCCGAAGTGCATAAAATAACTTAAACAATGTCCCATTACAGCTCCCTTAAGTCCAAAAACATCAATAAGATAAACACTAGAGAAGTACATACTAACGAACAAGAACACTTCTAAAATAATAAAATGAGCAAACATCTTTTTTGCTAAAAACTGATAGGCAATTACCATAGATAGTACGCGTATAAAATCACCTAACAATTGATAACCAAATAAATCTTCGACAGGTCTAAAGTCTTCTGTAAATAGAATATTAATTAAAAAGGATCTACTGAAATAAATAATAACTAAAAGTCCAGCAAATACGGGCATAATGGTTTTATAAAAACTAAACACCTCTTTTCTAAATGCTTTACGTGAGTTAATTTCTGCAAAGCGTGGCAAAATATAAAGGGCCATTAAAGAGTTGATAAACATCAAATAATAATCCGACACACGCGTCATCGCTGTCCAATAACCTGCTGCTTTCATTCCTATTTCGGCAATGAGATAGTTTCTAATGATAATCATTACAATTGGCAAAGCAATTGTCGACACCAATGCCATTATCATATAAGGACTCAATTTATTTAATATAGAAAAGCTAATATCTGTAATCTTAATTGAAGACATTAAATTCTGTCTAAATGCAATACCAACTATTGTAATTAATAGATTAAGTGCTGGTGTAATAACCACTGCGACTAAAGCACCATCAATATTGTTTTGCCATATCAAAAGTAAGGTGACTAAAAGTCCTAAAATCTGACTAATAATATTAATAATTAGTAAGATTTGATACTTAGCGAACCCATTCATTATTGAAAAGGCAAACATGTTTAAGGCATAGAATGGTAAGACTATAGACAAAGCCTCTACAACATACGTATAATTATAGTTTTTAGAAAAAATTAAACCATTAATAAATGCGGCGTTGTAATAGCATAAAAACGCCAATAGTATGGAGGAAAAAAATCCGAAATAAAACACGGTAGATAAGGTCTTGGTAAGCTCAAGAGTATTCGTTTTAAACTGGCTAATAAATTTAACCACACCATTATAAAGACCAGAAATCGCTATAGACTGAATGGCACTTAAAAAATTCCTAAGATTGCCAATTAGGGCCATGCCTTGCGGGCCAATATACACTGCAATAAACTTAGATATTAAAATACCAGCAATAATTTTAACGCTAATATTAGCCGTATTTAAAGTTGCCGCCTTTACTAGGACTTCGTTATTTATGTAATGAAAAAACTTCTTCAATTAGTAGGTATTTAAGACGTCGATAACAGTCTGCACTTCCTTATCTGACATAACGGGACCGATTGGCAAACTTATAATTCTTTTATGAATCTTTTCTGTTAACGGCAACTTTAAATAAGACCATTCTGATAGTGCCTTTTGTTTATGGGGTGGCACCGGATAATGGATTAAAGATTGAATATTATTCTGATTTAGGAATTGAATAAAAGCATCGCGATTATCGACCTCAACCACAAAGGCATAAAACACATGATTCTGCAAACCTTCATAAAACGGTAATGTTATCTTAGGGTTTTTAAGACCTTCTAAATACTGATTCGCAATAGCTCTTCGTCTTTGGTTATCAGCATCTAAAGCCCTTAATTTTATGCTAAGAAATGCCGCTTGCATATCATCAAGTCTGCTATTAAAACCAATGATTTCATTTTGGTATTTTTCTTTACTTCCATAGTTACGCAGTAATTTTATTACGTCACATAACTCTGAATCACTAGTAGTCACTGCGCCTCCATCGCCAAGAGCACCTAAGTTTTTACTTGGATAGAAGCTAAACGCGGCAGCATGAGATAAGTTTCCGGCTTTAAATGAACTTGAATTCGAATTTGAAACGCCTGTATTAGAGTGTAGGCTTTGATTTTTGGAATTTGGAATTTGAAAGTTTAATTTTGCAACTGCTCCATGAGCTTGTGCCGCATCTTCGATTAAAAGTAAATTGTGTTTTTCTGCTAGTTTAATCAAACCTTCAACATCTGCTAATTGTCCGTATAAATGAACCATAACAATAGCTTTAATATCATCTTGAAGTTGTTCTTCAACGGCATCAGAAGACAAATTATAGGTTACAGGATTAGGCTCAACTAACACTGGAATTAACTCTGCATGTAAAACAGATAAAATCGTAGCGATGAATGTATTTGCAGGCACGATGACTTTATCTCCTTTATTGAGTTTTCCGAGCTGAATATAACCCTTCAGAATAAGTGTTAGTGCATCTAAACCATTGGCTGTACCAATGCAATGTCTCGCGCCGCAATACCTCGCAAACTCATTTTCAAATTTCGAAACATTATCTCCTAAAATAAAATAAGAATCTTCTAGCGATTTGGTGAATGCGCTTTGAAATTCGTCATAAAAACGGTTGTTGACTTTATATAGGTCTAAAAACTTAATCATACCATTACATTATCAAGTAGTTTATAATTCTTTGTTTCGATTACATAAAATCCTTGAGGTATAGATCGTGCTCCAAAGCCTTCTTTCCAAAACAATAAGCCTTCGTTAATTTGCTGACCTTCATTAATATTAGAAGTGCCAAAATCGAAATATCTTTTGTTCTCAAAAACAGTTTCAAT
This sequence comes from Flavobacteriaceae bacterium, assembly GCA_034112185.1. Taxonomy (GTDB): domain Bacteria; phylum Bacteroidota; class Bacteroidia; order Flavobacteriales; family Flavobacteriaceae; genus Winogradskyella. The sequence goes on from JAWUVW010000004.1 coordinate 24,186, forward strand.
AAGATGCTGATGCAAAAAGTCTAAACTACCCAATTCATTTTTATCGGCATTACCAGAAATATATTGGCAATGTGCTACCTGCTCTGTTTCAAAAATTGTGGTACCACCAACAATATTGTTATCTAAGAGCACATTGAATTGTCTTATATTACTTTTAAACCGTGATTTCAAAAGTGTTATTTCCTCTAAGCTATGTACAGGTTTTACGCCATGTTTGGATGTTAAATTCGGAATTAAAATTGTACTCCAAAATGAATCAAAGTCATCTGACTCTTCTACTCTTAAATTCGCTTTCACACCTCTTTTAACGCCTTCCTTTCTACTATTCGAATACGATTTGTGCTTCATGTCTATAACCGAATGCAGATCCGTTCTTATCAATTCGGCATTCGTTTTAAATAATAGGTAAGCCAATGGATTGTTAGTTGGGTTATGCAAATAGATATGTGGTAGTTCTTTTAATGTTAAATCATGAATACCTCTATCATTTAAAAACTTCAAAATAGCTTTAAAGCATCGTATAGCGTCAATAGATTTAAAATCTTTTTTATAAATAAATCCACCATAGGTCAAACCTTGATGCGAATACAAGCTATTGTCAACTTTGTTCGCTGGTAACACTGCAATAAGCTTATCCTTCTTATAAACCATCAAAGAGAAATCCTGAAATCTATCACTATGATACTCCATAAAATCGCGTTGAAACAAAAAGGTGTCTTGGTTGCTATCATTGACGAAATTATCCCAAATTAACTTGTCCTCAAAACGATATGGTCGAATACTAATAATGGCTATAAAATTTAAATATTTATGAATTGTGAAAGTACAAAATTTGAATTTTATTGAATCTATTTAAAGTGCAGATATAAACCCATCAACTAATATACTAAGTTTTTTTGCCCCATCTCTGTTAAGGTGGTCAGCATCGTAAAAATCTTCATCTTTGAAATCATCATCTTTTAGCAAATTTAAATATCTACAATGATGATACTTTTTTTTCATTTTCTCTCCAGCAGAAACCACTACTTCAAGTTGATGTTTCTCTAAATTGTCTCTATAACTTTTGTGTGCAGGCAATGTAACCAATAGCACTTTAATACCTTCATCATCACATAATTTTACAAGTTTATCAAGAAATTGGAGATTTTCTTCCACTAACATGTCATCTTTTGCCGTGTGCTTTTTTGCAATTATAGGACCAACAGTCTCTATAGACCTCATGGCATGTTCTTCCTCAAAAGATGCCCAGCCCGTCGTTTCAACCTTAATCATTTTTTTATGGTCTAAATAATAATCTTTTAATCGCGTTAGGTTGTTTTTTAGTTTCACACTTAAGCCTTCACTTTCATATTTTAACGCATTAGACACGTTTAAGTTGTAATACAGATTATAATCCTTTAACCGCCAAGACTCAGCTCCAGTTTTTATTTGCTCATGCATGGTTGTATAAGATAAGCGGACAATAACAGTCTTTAATTTCGGCAATACTTTTATATACTTCTCAAGGAGATAATAATCTAAATCTATGGTTTGTGATACATGACCTAGATTATATGCTTGTTCTGTAAAATATTCAGGATTAAGACCATACATACTATGTGAACTTCCCAGAATCAATGTTTTAATAAATTCTTTCTCTAAGTCTATTTGAGAATTTTTAAACTCGTAATCATTGGGGATTTGCCTTAAGGCTACTTCCAAAGTCACACCAATAATAATCAGTGGAACAAGAAAAAAACAGGTCTGTTTTAAGAATTTTTTCATGTCTAAAATTGGAAATAGATAAATTGTTGTTGTTCTCCATTAAAATAAAATATCAAAAAGACGATCCCATAGTAAAATGCCCATCTATGGAATTTTTTTGATTTTGACATTATATGTTCAAGAGCGTGCTCTTTATCTCTTCCGAACCATTCTACAATAAAGAAAAATGCGATAAGAATCAATAGTAACAGAGCTTCGCTAGTGTTTGGAAATATTGGTATGTTGAACAAGGATCTAGAAAAGATGGTATTTAAATAATCTATTGCAATTGTTAGGGAGTCTGCTCTAAAGAATATCCTAGCAAATACTAAAAATAAAAAGGTATGAAACATCCCAAAAAGCTCTTTTGTATTTGGCAAATACCTATTTTCAGCAATAAGCGTGGTGTACTTGGTGTTCTTTCCTCTAATGATATAAGGCACAAAATGAAGTGCATTTATTAGACCGTAGACTACAAATTTCCAGTGGGCTCCATGCCAAAGACCAATGACTAAAAATATGGCAAAGGTATTTCTCAACTGCATCCATTTAGATCCTCTACTGCCACCAATGGGAATATAAAAATAATCTTTAAACCAAGTCGTTAACGAAATGTGCCAGCGTCTCCAGAACTCTGCAATATTTCTTGAAAAATAGGGGAAGGCGAAGTTTTTCTTTAAATTGAATCCGAATAACCGAGACACTCCAATAGCTATATCTGAATATCCAGAAAAGTCGCAATAAATCTGAATGGTAAATAAAAAGGCTCCAAAGACCAGAGTGCTACCTGAATAACTTGCATAATTTTCAAAAATGTCATTAACGAAAACAGCACAGTTATCTGCAATCACCATTTTTTTAAAAAGCCCCCAAAGTATCTGTTTTAGTCCGTCCGTTGCTTTTGAATAATCGAAAACTCGTCGTTTTTGTACCTGAGGCAAAAAACTTGAAGCTCTTTCTATTGGTCCTGCTACTAACTGGGGGAAAAAACAAACAAATGAAGCAAAAGCGATAAGATTCGTTGTGGGTTTTATTTTCTCTCTATAAATATCGATTGAATAACTCATGGTTTGAAACGTATAGAAACTTATTCCAACGGGTAAGATGATATTGAGATAATTAACATCTAATTCTCTTCCAAAAAGCATGAAAGCTTCTTTAAAATTTTCAATGAAAAAATTATAGTATTTAAAAAACCCAAGAATACCTATATTGAGTAGAATACTTAACGTCAGTAATAATTTTTTTGCCTTTTTTATTTGTTGTTTCGCAATAGCCAAACCAATAGCATAATCTATTAATGTACTGGTAACTATTAGCCCTAAAAAGCGCCAGTCCCACCAAGCATAGAATATATAACTAGCAACTATTAATAAAATATTTTGAGGCCTTAACGCTTTAAATACAAACCAATAGAGTACAAACACAATAGGAAGAAAAATTGCAAAATCTATGGAATTGAATAACATTGAATCGCTTTAATAAATAAACCTGTGAAATATAAAACAACTAACGGTTATAATAAAACTTATAGTAGATAGATGTTTCTGATTATTCAATATAATTGAATTTCAATTTTTAAAAGTTACATTTACAAACCTTAATTACACAAATGCGCAAATGCTTGTAGGACAAAATAAAATCTTTAAAAAAGCGCCTTTGCATTTACTAATAGTCTACGCATTGGTGTTCGTTTTTTGTTTGAGTAAAGATGCTATTTATTCTTATGATACGTATGACTATCTAAAGGCCATGCCATACCGTCAATTGGGTTACGTGATTTTCGTAAAGAGCTTCAGCTATATCTTTGGGTCTTATTTTGATACTGCTGTTGTACTTTTTCAAACGGTATTTAGTCTTTTTGCAGTGCACTATTTTTACACTAAAGCCTCAAAACTATTCGCTTTAAACACCTTATTAAAATTACCATTATTAGCCATTCTAATATTTCCGTTCTTTCAACCTTTAAGTATCGTCAATAATATTTGTTCAGAAGGCTTTAGTTATGGTTTGTATTTATTATTTGTTGCTGTTGCTCTTGACATCTTAATTAATAATAAGCACAACTATTTAAAGTATTATGTCCTGCTCTATGTCGCCTTAGTTTTTATGAGAGGACAGTTTGTCTTTTCAACCTTAGTTTTCGGGTTTACTTATCTAATTATTCATAGAAAGCAGATTTCAAACAAAAAACAGCTTATCACGCTTTTTGTTTTTATGGCCATTCCACTCATCCCTTCTTTAGGTGAACGCACTTATCACCAATTTAAAGATGGTATTTTTAAGAGTACACCTTTTGGCTATGTGAGTGCATCAACAGCTGCATTTTATGTATCTGACAAATCAGATATAAGTTTAATTAAAGCTAAGGATGCGAAGGCCATTTTTAAACTCTGTCACCAACAGTTAGAGGCAAAAAACCTACTCTTGGACTCTAAAGACAGTAATAAGGAAAGCTATTCCTTTTTTCATGAGCATTTGCCTGAAATTTGCAATCAAACCATACATGCATCTGGTAAAGCCTATTTTCAATCGCAAGACATACCAGATCCAGCAAATCCCAATCCTGCGGTAGCCAGAGCTTATTTTAAAATTGAAGCCGCCTGTAAAGACCTCACTTTTATTTTAATCAAAGTAAATTTCAGCAAATGGCTCGCCTTGTATTACGCCAATTTATCTTATGGTTTTTATACCCCATTCTTTTTGTTCATCATCATCTTTATTATGATTTTCAATTTTATTAAAACACTATTTTCATATCAAAAGTACTATGCTATATTATTTTTGTTTTCTAGCTTAATACTGTCTAACGCTATGCTTATTGCTTTTGCTAGTCATTCAATAATGCGCTATCTTTTTTATAATTATGCCTTGTTTTTTTTAAGTATCGTTGGCATCACAAAACTCATTCGACGTGGATCAAAATCTTGAACTTTCAATAGTAATGCCCTGCCTTAATGAGGCTGAAACATTAGCCATTTGTATTAGCAAAGCACAGTCCTTTTTAACGAACAACACCATTATAGGTGAAATTATCATCGCCGATAATGGCAGTACAGATGGCTCAATTAACATTGCACTATCTCATAAAGCACGCGTTGTCAATGTTGCTAAAAAAGGCTATGGATCTGCCCTTAAAGCCGGAATTAAAGCTGCAAATGGGAGCTATATCATTATGGGTGATGCCGATGACAGCTATGACTTCACTAATTTAATGCCTTATGTTTCTGCGCTACGTGAAGGACACGATTTAGTAATGGGTAATCGGTTTAAAGGTGGCATCGCAAAAGGTGCCATGCCATTTTTACATAAATATTTAGGCAACCCTGTACTCTCATTTATTGGCCGTTTATTTTTTAAGATTAATATTAGAGACTTTCATTGTGGTTTGAGAGGATTTTCTAAATCCGCATATCTTAAAATGAATTTAAAAACCACAGGGATGGAGTTTGCTTCTGAAATGGTAGTAAAGTCCAAGTTGAATGACTTAGTCATAATAGAAGTACCAACAAAGCTCCATAAAGACGGTCGCACACGTAAACCGCATTTAAAAACTTGGAGTGATGGCTGGAGACATTTGCGTTTTTTAATGTTATATGCACCAAATTGGTTATTTCTTTATCCAGGCATTTTATTAGCCCTTGTTGGCCTTATACTCTCAACAGTACTCCTAATAAATCCGATTGAATTTGAAAAATTCACCTTAGATGTGCATACCCTATTATATGCTTCTTCTTTCTTACTCGTAGGATTTCAGTTCATTATCTTCTATGGACTTACAAAGGTATTTGCAGTTGAAAATGAATTACTTCCTAAAACAAAAAGATATCGGAAGCTATTTAAATTTATCAAACTAGAAAATGGGCTTGTACTTGGGTTTATTATTCTATGTATTGGACTATTTTTAAGTTATAAAGGCTTATCAAATTGGCAAGCCATTAACTTTGGAGAATTAGATGCTAGCATCACATTAAGACTCATTATACCTGCTATCACCGCATTACAAGTTGGGGTTCAAACCATTCTATTTAGCTTGTTTTTTAGTGTTTTAGGATTAAAACAGAACCATTAATTTGCTAGAATCTCTTCAAGTACTATAGTTCCATTATCGTCAATATATTTATAAACCCCCGGTGGCGTTCCTTTTCTTAAAACCATATAACTTTCATCAGGCTGTAAGTTGGATAAATAGGACTCGTCTTCAGACAAATAGGAAAACAACAACCGAAATGTATTGACAGAAGATTTAAACTTATTATCAAATTTTGGCTTATTATTTTGAGGCCAATGGATAGCGAGCTGGCTGCTAAAAATAGAGTATATAAAATCTCTATCTTGTGTCTTCTCCTGACTTTCGTCTCCGTAATTCATACCCACATAACCGCCGTGATCAGACATTATTAATATCAGTGCATCGGGATCTTGTTTCTTTATAAGCCCAATCACTTCCCTTAACTTTTTATTAGCTACTTTTAAACTTTGAATCCATTTTTCTCTCTCATTTTTTTTGTTACTCGTTTTAGTTTTTTTGACACTAATATGCCAAGGTTTTAAAATTTGTAAAAAGAAAAATTTCGGTGTATCTGTCTTCTCCTCGATACTGGTTTTTAATGCTACAGTAATAGCTTTTGGCTTCTTAATACCTATATTTAAATAAGGAATATCAGTATAATCAATATTACAATAATCAAAACCCAAATTAGGCCTATTAAAAAGCATGTAAGCGGTCTCAGTTAAAAAATAAGTTTTATATCCGTTGTTTTTAAAAATATCTAAAACAGGATTTTTCGAAACAACCATGTCACGGGCATTATACATTTCAAAATCAGATACCTGCTTATTATAAAAATGATGCTTCATCATAAAGATCGATGAATTGGACGATAATGTTGTTGAATAATTACTTCTAAAATTGGGATAGGTCGAAAAATTATTTTCGTTTAAAAAAGATTTAAAACTGGTATTATCAAAATCATAGTAGCCTCTATCTATCTCAGAAAAATTAACATACCCATCGGGTTCAATAAAATACACATTGGGCTTCTTCTTAAAGCTAACATCCAAAATAGTATCGGGTTGCTGCTGCCAATCATTAGAAATACTTAGCGCCTCATAAACAATAAACCCTAAACTTAAAGCGCCTACAAATGCCAATAGAAATTGAAAAAGTACTATTTTTTTTAAATGTTGTTTTAGGAAAATCGCAAATAAAATTGCCAAAAAGATGACTAAAAGTGTTTTCTTTAAATGCAGTCCAAAATAGGTGATCGTTTTAATAAAGAATAAAAAGGAAAACACATTAAATAAGGCAAACAAACCGGTGCTGAATCGTTCTAATTTAGCCCGCTTAAGTAACCAATAGCTTATATTATAGACCACTATAGGTATCCCGATAAAAACAACAAGAAAAAATAACAAATGCGATCCCGAATTAACTAATGAAAAGTTTCTAGAGTAACGGTAAAGCATAGGATATAGACCAGCAGCTATTGCGATTACAGTAGGAAACTGTTTATCGTTATTTAAAAAGTTCGTTATTAGTTTTCTAAAACGTGCTAACATTTTCTCTTAAATAAGAACAATACACGCTCAGAGTTTTCAATATTTTTCTTTTCTACAATATCAAAATATGTCATATAGCAGGTTTCAAAGGTCTCGAGATTGTAAAAGCTAAAGTGATCCTCAAATTCTCCTTTAGATTTCAACAAACGTTGCACCCACGAATCACTTCTTTTAGGGAATTCAATTATTAGATACTTAGAAAATGAACTAAAAAATTGCGCTGAATTCCGAAAAGGCACATTGCCAGATAAGGACATATGGTGTATTACCGCCAATGCCAAAGTAACATCTGGTGCAAAACCCTTTATTCGATTTAAAAAGGAATCACGTTCTACATTATTTAAACCAATTGCAGCAGACGGGTTTAAGACGTCGAGCACAAAAGGAAGCATAAATTCCTCTTTCTCTAGTTTCATTGTCTTATGATTATAATCAACTGCATTATTATCAATATCGCAGACCAAGGCAAGCGCTTTCTCACAATTTAGCTTTCTTACAAATGTGCCATCATTACCACCTATATCAATAAGGGTTTTGGCTTTTATGTCATCAACCCATCTATTTATAATATTAGATTTTTCAACAAACGCCTTATCTGTATAATTCGTTTTATTATAATAATCTCCCCATTCTGAATGTTCTTTTAATTGGAGTTTTTTTATATAATCATATAAGCTTTTAATAATATTTAGCTGTCCTTTTTTAGATAAGGTCGCCACTTTAGCTTCTCCTTTATAATCTTCATTATGCTTATCTTCTAACTTCGCCAATAAGTGAATATTAGAATATAATAAAGGGTTTAATTTGGTTTTAAAAGGCAAAAGGGAACTTAGCATTTGCACAGGAATACCGTCAATAAAGTTACTCATTAACTTTAACTGTTGTGCACCATGAAAATGCGCCAAAACTAAAGGTCCGAGAAAATGCGCTATGAATTGCTTATAGGCTCTCCAAGGTGAATTCTCTTCATAAAAATCAAACGATAAAGTATCTATAAATACGGCTTTTCCCTTATGAATTGCAATATTGAAAGCTGAGGCATCTTTTAACGAAAACCCCTTTTCTAAACTATACTTTTGAAGTTTCAAGGTCAATAAAGCAGCTTCCTTGTACATATTAAAACTCCATTCGTAAGGAAAGGTTAGAAAAGGAATTTTTTCTGCCTTAATAATGATTTCCTTATCTGATTTTAAAAGTTCCTCGTGCGGAATTAATAATTCATTCTTGAACAAACTATTATAAAAGCCACTATCGGTTAATGCATTATACTGTTTAAAATAAATGGGATTTATAACTCTTTTAATAGCGCCATTATCTTTAAAAACATAACCTGAAGGATCTCTAAACGAAGACGGATGCGCGTTTTTAGCGTTCACTAGAATTATTGTTTTCTATCTCAGACTCTTTAATGTCAATATCGTCAAAAACGTCGTCTTTATTAGCCTTGGCCAGACCTAAAAAAAGTTTAATTTTATACATCAAATTTTTAGAGAATAATATGACTCCTGCCACTGCTGCAACGATTGCCTGAATAATCATAGCGCCTAGACCTGGATCGAAATAAAGAGTTATCATAATCTTGTTTTGGTAAATATAAAAAATTAGTTGTTGTTATTCATTTTACTGAATAAAAAAAGAGAAACACTTTTCAGTATTTCTCTTTTTAAAATTATTTATAAACTCAACTTATGCTTAAAACTTATTACGTTTGCGATCTGTTTCTTTTAAGTAAATTTTACGCAGTCTTAAAGCGTTTGGTGTCACCTCAACATATTCATCTTTCTGAATATATTCTAAAGCTTCCTCTAAAGAAAACTTAATTGCAGGTACAATCTTAGCTTTGTCGTCTGCGCCAGAACTACGCACATTACTTTGCTTTTTAGCTTTTGTAATATTTACAGCCATATCATCTTGGCGAGAGTTTTCTCCAATCACTTGACCTTCATATATATTTTCACCAGGCTCAACAAAGAACTTACCTCTATCTTGTAATTTATCAATTGAGTAAGGAATCGCTGTTCCGTTTTCCATAGATATTAAAGATCCAGAAATACGTCCAGGAATATCACCTTTAAGAGGTTGGTATTCTTTAAAACGGTGCGCCATAATCGCCTCTCCAGCAGTTGCTGTTAGTAATTGATTACGTAATCCAATAATACCACGAGAAGGAATCATAAACTCACAAATCATACGTTCTCCTTTAGTCACCATACTTAGTAACTCTCCTTTACGTTTGGTAACGAACTCTACCGCCTTACCAGATACAGTCTCAGGAAGATCAATAGTTAATTCTTCAATTGGTTCACATTTAACACCATCAATTTCCTTAATGATTACTTGTGGTTGTCCAATTTGTAATTCATAACCTTCACGACGCATCGTTTCGATTAAAACCGATAAGTGTAATACACCACGACCAAAAACCATAAACTTATCTGCCGTAGCAGTTTCGCCCATACGAAGAGCTAAGTTCTTTTCTAATTCTTTTTCTAAACGGTCTTTAATATGACGAGACGTTACATACTTTCCGTCTTTACCAAAGAAAGGAGAATCATTAATAGTAAACAACATACTCATTGTAGGTTCATCTATTGCAATAGATTTTAAACCTTCAGGATTTTCTATATCAGAAATTGTATCTCCAATCTCAAAACCTTCAACACCAACAAGGGCACATATATCACCCGTTTGAACGCTTTGCACTTTTTTACGGCCTAGACCTTCAAAAATAAAAACTTCTTTAATTCTACTTTTTGTAATTGTTCCATCCCTTTTTACTAAAGCGATTTGTTGTCCTTCAACAACGTTTCCTCTTTGTACGCGACCAATTGCAATACGACCCGTAAAAGAAGAGAAATCTAAAGATGTAATTAACATTTGTGTTGTTCCTTCTTCAAAAACAGGTGTTGGGACATGCTCAACAATCATATCTAATAATGGCTCAACATTGTCAGTTTCATTTTTCCAATCGTCACTCATCCAGTTGTTCTTAGCAGACCCATAAACTGTCGGGAAATCTAACTGCCATTCTTCTGCACCGAGTTCAAACATTAAGTCAAAAACTTTTTCATGTACTTCGTCTGGAGTACAATTTTCTTTATCAACTTTATTGATAACCACGCAAGGCTTTAAACCTAAGTCAATTGCCTTTTGTAACACAAAACGCGTTTGTGGCATTGGCCCTTCAAAAGCATCTACTAATAGTACAACACCATCAGCCATATTTAATACACGCTCTACTTCACCTCCGAAATCGGCGTGACCTGGTGTATCAATGATATTAATTTTAGTGTCTTTATATACGACAGAAACGTTTTTAGACGTAATTGTTATTCCTCTTTCACGTTCTAAATCATTATTATCTAGAATTAAGTCACCTGTATTTTCATTTTCACGAAACAACTGACAGTGATACATAATTTTATCTACCAATGTTGTCTTCCCGTGATCGACGTGTGCAATAATTGCAACATTTTTAATATTAGCCATAATAGTGCTGTTTTTGAGCGCGCAAAGGTACCTATTATTCTTCTCACTTCGTTAATTATATGTTATAATTTAATTTTCAGACAATTTGCGTTTGTATCTTTCTATAAATAACTGATTAAGAGCAATAAGCCTACCCTAAGGAACCAAGGGCTAATTGAGCTATTTACGTCCGCTTTATGGCAGACATGCAGATCTAAACCCTTAAATTATTAAAAGATGCATACAATTAGAAAATACACCAAGTTTATACCTTACCTCTATTTTTTATCGGTAATCGTTTATTGGTTTACTGATATTAACAAAAGTGTAGGCCTTTCTGCTTACCTCATTTTACCATTTGGAATACCATTTTTATGGCAACTCATTAAACCTAATCGAAATTTAAATTTCTCACTAGGCATTGTTTTTGTTTGTCTTTCATCTTATTTGATTCTGGCTTATGTATCTGATTTAATGAATATTATTAACTGGACAGAATCTTCCAAACGCTTTTTATTTTATGGTGGTGTATTGGTTTTTCTTCACTTTATAATGGCGCTTTGGATTGTAAGGAATAGTATTAAGCAGGTTTTCTAGTTATTAGGACAGAAGACCTTTTTATGGATAACGGATAAGACATCGTTATTAAATAGACCTTTAATATTATAATCATAGTTTTGGCGAAACAATGAGAATTGTATCTTTACGCCCTAACCATTTAAGTCTTAAGCTTTGATTACTATACCAAAATTAAAACATACCGATTCTAATAACTTCTTCTTGCTTTGTGGGCCTTGTGCTATCGAAAGCGAAGATATGGCCTTGCGCATCGCTGAAAAGGTAATTACGATAACTGACAAACTTAATATTCCTTACGTTTTTAAAGGCAGTTTTAAGAAAGCTAACCGCAGTAGAATTGACAGCTTTATGGGTATAGGTGATGAGAAAGCCTTAAAAATTCTAAAGAAAGTTTCCGAGACCTTCGATGTACCCACGGTAACAGATATACACGAAGTTTCTGATGCAGCAATGGCAGCGGCATACGTCGATGTGTTGCAAATCCCTGCATTTTTAGTGCGTCAGACTGATTTGGTTGTGGCAGCAGCAAAAACTGGAAAAGTGGTGAACTTAAAGAAAGGACAATTCATGAGTCCTGAAGCGATGAAGCATGCTGTACAAAAAGTAAAAGATGCAGGCAACGACCAAGCGTGGATTACAGACAGAGGTACTATGTTCGGTTACCAGGATATGATTGTCGATTTTAGAGGTATTCCGACCATGCGCGAATATGCCCCAACCGTTTTAGATGTGACACACTCTTTACAACAACCTAACCAAAACATTGGTGTTACTGGAGGAAGACCCGACATGATTGAAACCATTGCCAGAGCTGGTGTTGTAAATAATGTTGATGGTTTATTTATTGAAACACATTTCGACCCGGCGAACGCTAAGAGTGATGGTGCTAATATGTTGCATTTAGATAATTTAGAAGGCTTGTTAACTAATTTGGTGGCTATCAGAAAAACAATTAATGGGCTATAGCATTATAACATTTTACGCTTTAAGCATTACAAAATTCTACTTCTAAATCACTTTTACACTAATTAATCAATGTCACACAATTTATTACCAAAACTCTTCTTCTTGTTTATTTTTATGAGTTCTTTATCATTGTCTTTTGCCCAAAAAGATTCTACCAGATATACGGCTTCTAACAAGGGTAAGTTCTTTCTCAGTTGGGGTGGAAATAGAGCTGACTATTCCAAATCCGATATCCGGTTTAAAGGCGAGAATTATGATTTCACTATAAAAGATGCCTCAGCCAAAGATCTACCCAAAGGTTGGCATATAGATTATATTAAACCCAATGCGCTAACAACGTCTCAAACAAACTTTAAACTTAGTTACTTTATTTCAGATCACTATTACATTTCTATCGGGGAAGATCACATGAAATATGTAATGCATAGAAATAGAGATCGTACTGTTAATGGATTTATAAATTTACCGGCAAACGAAGCTGGCAGCATCTATAATGGCGTTTTTGATAACGAAACTCTATTTATTTCTGAAGACTTGCTGAAATTTGAGCATACCAATGGTCTCAATTATGTATTTGTTGAATTTGGTAGATCTGATGATATCTCTTCAATTTTTAATATTAATAATACCGATGTGTTTCAGTTAAATATAACAGAGGGGTTTGGAGCAGGAGTATTATACCCTAAAACCAATACGACACTATTAGGTAAGGAACAGTACGATGAATTTCATGTCTCAGGATATGGCCTTTCTTTGAATGTAGGTCTTAACTTCACATTCTTTAAGCACTTTTTTATTCAACTCGATGCTAAAGGTGGTTTTATTGATATGCCCGATATAAGAACAACTTCAAATAGTAATGAATATGCACAACAGCATTTTTTCTTTTTTCAACGCATAGTTTCTTTTGGAGGGATATTTAGACTCTAATTATGACAGAAATTAGACAAGCCACCTTAGAAGACATTCCCGAAATTACTTCAATTTTCAGAGATACTATTACTGAAATTAATTCTAAGGACTACTCTGAAGAACAAATAAAAGTATGGGCTTCTGGCGCAGATGATACAGATAAGTGGAAGGAACGTATAAAAAAATTCTATTTTATTGTTGCCGAAATTGACACTCATATTTCTGGTTTTGCTTACTTAAAAAACGGTAATTACTTCGATGGCCTATTTGTACATAAAGACTATCAACGCCAAGGTATCGCCTCAAAGCTAATGCGAATCATCGAATCTCAAGTGATGATGAATGGTTTTACAATCGTTAAATCGGATGTTAGTATTACGGCACTACCCTTTTTTGATAACAAGTACTATAACGTTATTAAAAAACAGAAGAAAAATTTTAAGGGTTTAGTTTTTGAGAATTATGGTGTTGAGAAGGAACTCTAAAACCTAGACAGATGGAAGCGTAAAAAATATTCCAAAAACTAAACTCTAACTGGTATTAACTAAATCTGAAAAGCTTTTTTTACAGAAATACACAAAACAGTCATACCGTTTCACAAAGGCTTAATAACTCAATAGCTGAGACTGAGACTTAGACTTAGACTGAAAATAAATTACACAAGAGCCACATAGAATACAAAAAGACTAAGGCCTAAAATCAAAAAAAAAAAGAGACACTCATGGTAAGTGCACCGCATCTTCAACCTAAAACTACTAACTACTATTGATTTTTCTATTCATCACAGTTTCTTTCTAAGACTAAAAACTCATCTTCTCTTTTGAGTTCTAATCGTCCTGATTCGCATTCTACAAGCAACCATAAATCTGATATGGCTTGGACATTTGGACCAGCAACATTTGAGAATTCTACAATAAGACCATCATTATCAATCGTTATTACATCTTCGATTCAGATGATTCTATAATCGAAACCTACAATAGGTCTTTAAAATTTGCGCCTAATCTTAGCTCAGGACTTAATTTTTAGTTGTTAATTGTAAAGCGTAACCATCACAATTTATTTATTATCAAATCAAATTTCAAACTCTTAATCATAGGTATATACCTTTTAATATTCCAAAATAATTTCGGACAAAACGAAACCGATACATCACCTCTCTTTTTTATACCGGAAGTATCAATTGGAAAAACACTCGAAGCTAACACCGATTTTCCAGAAACCACACTACAAAAAAATATTTTTTTCAGCTTAGGGCGCTACAACTTTAATCCCAAAAAGGAATGGGCTGCTCGTCTTAATTATCCTAAAACCGGATTATCATTTGGGTATACAGATTTTGGTAATTCAGAAAAAGTAGGCCATGCTTATACACTAATGCCATTTATTGAGTTTCCAATTTTAAAACGGTATACATCTGCTTTCAACCTTCAGGTGGGTCTCGGTGGTTCATACATGGATACACAATTCAATACAGAAACCAATCCATTCAATAGAGCTACTACCACAAAAGTGAATTGGTCTTTTCGATCCTTTTTATATTATGATGTCTTTAAAAGCCCTAAAACAGACTGGAGATTTGGCTTAGGTTATTTACATCATTCTAACGGCCATACCAACTTACCTAATCAAGGGCTCAATTCTTTAGCCGCTAGTATTTCAACAAAGATTGATTCGGAAAATAAACCTGATGTTATCCCTAAACCTCATCACTTTAAATCTAAATCACAAACCTACCTGACGACTCGGTTTGGTATAGGCCAAAATGTACTATCTGAAAAATTCGACACTAAAAAAGAAGTCTATTCATTTGCGATGTCAGCAGGTAAAATAATTAATAACACCTTTAAATTTGGTGGAGGTTTCTATTACCGTTTTTACGAACATTATTATGACTACATAAATAATAACGAAGCTTTAGTTGAAGAGCAATTTCCGGTTTTTAGAGATAACCCTTATGGCTACGCTACTAATTTTGGTATTTTTGCAACCTCTGAATTATTATTAGATCACATTGGTTTTGAGTTTGACCTCGGATTTAATATTTACAAACCGTTTTACAAAATAGATTGGCAACTTAGCCAAGGGCATTCTTATGAAAATAGTAACGGAGACACTATTGAGGTCTTGGGAGAATTAAATTGGTATTATGAAATAAAGCGAACCGTTTCTGCCAGAATGGGATTAAAATATTACCTATGGTCAACAAACAAAGCACCAACACATAATATATTTATTGGAGCACATATCAATGCTAATTTGGGTCAGGCTGATTTTACTGAATTAAGTTTTGGTTATGTGTATCGTTTTAATTTTAAATAAATTAATTGACTATTATGACTGAACAAGATTTTTATAAGCTGAAATATCCTCTTGGAGAATTTAACAAACCCGATAGCATTGCATCATATCAAATTGAAGAATGGATCGCTTCTATTGAAGCTTTACCGATGAGTATTGATTCTTTTACAAAAAATCTTAGTGAAGCCCAATTACATTACAAATACCGACCAGAAGGATGGACAATTAAACAAGTAGTACACCATTGCGCTGATAGCCATATTAATAGTATGCTTAGATTTAAGCTTGCATTAACGGAAGACACACCAAGCATTAGACCTTATTTTGAAGATCGTTTTGCTAAATTAATTGATTACGATGAACCTATTGATGCTTCAATTTCTATTCTCAAAGGAGTCCATAAAAAACTTGGCGTATTACTAAAAAATCTAAGCCAAGATGATTTAAAACGCGAATTTATACATCCCGAACACGGTAAACGCTTTTCATTAGAAGAAACTATTGGTGTTTATGCATGGCACAGTAATCACCACTTAGCACATATAAAACAGGCACTGAATTTTAAAGAAAAATATACCTAAAACAACTTAAAATTTTAATTCGTCCGCAAACAAAAACCCAAGGTTAAATCATTTCATTTTAACCTAAGCAACTAAGGAGTGCCATTTACAGCTTTCTCCTCTTCTTTTTCTTTCTGTTTTTCAACACTCTTTCTTATCTTATTTATTGCAGAATCTATTGATTTATCGGGTTCTATTAAATTATATTCTCCCCAAAAATTAGGATCTGAAAACCCCGAAATAGCATCGGTTATAATAACATTTGGCTTAAGCTTATCTTTATTTCTAATGTTCTTATCGTTTGTATTTAGTTCCCAATCTGTTACAGCCATTTCACTAGACAGGGTGTACACTTTGCTAAAAAGTTGTCGTTTTTTATTTATCCTAAACTTTAAGCTTAAATTTGAATAATTATAATACCACTTTCCAGCTGTTACTTTGTAATCTACTCTATAACTAGCCTCTAAAGGATAGACAATAACATCTCGTGGTTTTTTTGTAACGAGTAGGTTTTTTGTTTTTCGTTTATTACTGAGATTTAAGGTATAATTAGCACTTACCAAAGCCAAAGACTGCACATCTATGTATAGTTTACCGATATAATTAATGTTTAGCGCATTATTTTTTGGACTAAATTTCACCACATAGACATTTCTATTATCTATTGTAGACGGTGCATCAAACGAAAAATTATAGCTTGGAATGGTAATATCGGTAAAAATATATTCTGGATACTTCATTATATCCAAATAAATTGTAGAAAAAGGCCCACCTTGAAGTTTTACAGATAAAGTATCTAAACGTTTATAATCCGTACTTTTCCTAGCTTTCCCAAGTTGTATAACATCGCGTAGCGAAGATGTATAAGGTTTCTTTATAATATTTACTATTGCCTCAGTCAAAGAGACATTTCGGGTACGGCGCTTAATTGTTTCTCTATAAAAGGCAGTCATATAGACTGATTCGTTTTGAACGTTTTTATTCTTTTCCTCAAACACTCGCCTTACCAAATTATCAGCATCCTTAAACGCTGAAATATTTACGGCAGATAATTCTGTAACCGCCACGTACAACTTTATGGTATTATTCTTATCAGATAATTCAGATAGCAGTAAGACTCTTGTAGTATAGCCTAATAACGAAATAACAACTTTGGAATCTAAATATTTGTTTTCGACTTTTAATATAAACTGACCTTCAGAATTTGTCACCGTACTAATATTGGTCTGGCTAACACTAAGACTAGACGCCTTCAACACGCTGTTAGACCTACCATCAATAACTTTCCCGCTATACTCAGTGAAATCATTTTGTGCTACTGAGGGCATTGAAAAAAATAGTGCAAGAAAAAAAGAAAGAGCACTGCACCTATATTTTAATATAAATCGTTCCATTATTCCAGAATTAAGTTTAAACAAAATAAGACATCTTAACCTACACTTATAAAGATAAGACTAAGTGGCATATGTTTTCTTTAAAATTTAGTTAAAAAAGCAGGGCACTAGATTTACAATAAACTAAAATTACATACGCTCAGGTACCTCAATACCTAAAATACGAAATGCATTTTTTATGGTTTGACTAACTGTTTTAGACAAGGCAACTCGAAATCCTTTTTCCTCATCTGTATCTGCACCAAGAATCGATACATTTTGGTAGAATGAATTAAAATCCTTTACCAAATCATAAGTATAGTTCGCAATCAAAGCAGGACTGTGATGCTCTGCTGCACTTTGAATTACTTCTGGGAATTGCTCTAGTTGTTTTAAGAGTTGTTTTTCTTTTTCGTGTATGGAGACGATTGTATTCTGGTTCACATCTTCCTTGACGTCCGCTTTTCTCAATATCGATTGAATTCGCGCATAGGTATATTGAATAAACGGCCCTGTGTTACCTTGAAAATCAATCGACTCTTTTGGATCGAATAGAATTCGTCTTTTAGGATCTACTTTTAAGATGTAATATTTTAAAGCACCTAATCCAATGGTTTTATAAAGTATTTTCTTTTCGGCTTCTGAATACTCTTCAAGCTTTCCTAATTCTTTAGAAATCTCTTCAGCAGTATCTGCCATTTCTTTAATCAAATCATCTGCATCGACAACAGTCCCTTCTCTACTCTTCATTTTTCCGCTTGGTAAATCTACCATACCATAACTGAGATGAAATAAATTTTTAGCCCAATCAAAACCCAGTTTCTTTAAGATTAAGAACAAGACCTTAAAATGATAATCTTGCTCATTACCTACCGTATAAACCATCCCACCAACATCGGGATAATCTTTAATGCGTTGTATCGCTGTTCCAATATCTTGGGTCATATAAACCGCAGTACCATCACTTCGTAACACTATTTTCTCATCCAAGCCGTCTTCGGTTAAATCGCACCAAACCGAACCGTCTTCTTTCTGAATAAAGACTCCTGTTTTTAGACCTTCGGAAACAAATTCTTTTCCTAATAAGTAGGTATCACTTTCATAATAGTATTTATCAAAATCAACACCAATATTTTTGTAAGTCACTTCAAAACCTTTGTACACCCAAGCATTCATTTTTTTCCAAAGACCCACTACAGTCTCATCACCTGCTTCCCATTTTATAAGCATTTCTTGGGCTTCCAATAAAATTGGCGCCTTCTTCTTAGCGTCTTCTTCAGACTGTCCTTTTGAAACTAATTCTGATATTTCAGCTTTATAGGCTTGGTCGAACTTCACATAATAATTCCCAACAAGCTTATCACCTTTTAATCCAGTAGATTCTGGAGTTTCACCATTTCCATAACGCTCCCAAGCCAACATACTCTTGCAAATATGAATCCCTCTATCATTAATGATTTGGG
>JAWUVW010000005.1:0-15695 GCA_034112185.1 Flavobacteriaceae bacterium
AACTTTTTTTAAAGATTTTTTAATATATAGCTAGCCTATATTTCTACTGGTAGTTCGCTGTGTTAGAGCCTCTTGTTTTTGGTTAGTACCACCTTAGTCACTGTAACATTTTTAAGTGTTGTACGTCTTATAGATGTAACCAATTAAATATATCAATCATGGAATTAGCAGTACATCAAGAATTAGAATTTTTACCAGAACCCATTGAGATTTCGGATTTTACAACGCAAGGCTTATTAAATTCTAGTTACCAATCCATAGTAAAGCAAAATTTTAGCAAGTCAAGGCCTAAATCAATATTTGGAATTAGACAACGTATAAAATCTTCTCAACTCAATAGGGTAAACCATACCGCTGTCATCTTAAAGTTATCAGTTTTTGCCATAGCCTTAATCGCTATATTCTAGAAACGAAACCATCGTTTTGAGCTTTTATAATTAGAGTAGCCGTTTGACTTTAATCTCATGCTATGTGCATCATAAAATAGACCTGTCAACCTGAGTTCGATCTAAGATTTAATTTTCAGAATCCTAAGGGAATGTGAGATTTGAAGTATAAAATTATTACAATATCGAGATATTGTAATAATTTTATACGATAAGATTGCTTTTTCTTAGGGTTTCTAAAAAAGATTTGATGAATTTTCCCCAATTATTGTTATAATTTCTCAAATTAACGAGTTAGTCTTTCAAAATTATAACTGCAAATTGAATAAAAATTCATTCAAACTGAAAACAAATATTTAGATCGAACTCAGGTTGTAAGGTTTTAGAAACCTGACAGGTCTATACTATAAACCTTTAGGAGCTACATCAACTAGCTTAACGCTCGCTTAATGCGGTTTATAGCTTCTTTAATGTTGTCTTGAGACGCCGCATAAGAAATTCGGATACAATTCGGGTTTCCGAAAGCGACACCCGTTACGGTTGCTACTAGGGCTTCTTCTAATAAAAATAAAGACATATCTGTAGCATCAGCAATCGTTTTGCCTTTTATGGTTTTTCCAAAATAGGCTGACACATCAGGAAACACATAAAATGCGCCTTCGGGTTCATTGGTTTTAAAACCATCGATCTCACTTAATAAATCTAAAATAAGTTGACGTCTTACTTTAAATTCATCCACCATATATTGCACACTAGATGCAGGTGCTTCTAATGCTGTAATAACGGCGCGTTGTCCAATACAATTAGCGCCACTAGTAACTTGACCTTGCATTTTATTACAAGCTCTAGCGATCCAATCTGGTGCTCCAATGTATCCAATTCTCCACCCTGTCATAGCAAAGGCTTTTGATACGCCGTTCACTGTAATTGTTCTGTCATACATATCTTCAAACTGAGCCATGCTAAAATGACCACCAACAAAATTAATGTGTTCGTAGATCTCATCCGAAATCACATAAATATTGGGATATTTTTGTAAAACGTCTGCCAATGCTCTCAATTCAGCTTTACTGTAAACAGAGCCACTTGGGTTACAAGGCGAACTGTACCAAATCATTTTTGTTTTTGGCGTAATGGCAGCTTCGAGTTGTGCCGCTGTCATTTTAAAATCGTTGTCAATAGAGGTTTCAACTTCCACTGGTACGCCTTCATTAAGCTTTACAATGTCACTATAACTTACCCAATACGGACAAGGTAAAATAACTTCATCTCCTTGATTAAGCATTACAGCTGCGATATTGTATAAAGATTGCTTTGCACCTGTAGATACCACAATTTGTGGTAAGGTGTAGTTAAGATGATTATCACGCTTAAATTTAGTGATAATAGCTTCTTTTAACTCTACATAACCATCTACTGGTGTGTAGCTATTGTAATTTTGATTTACAGCTTCAATTGCTGCGTTTTTAATAAAATCGGGTGTGTTAAAGTCTGGCTCTCCCAAACTCAACCCGATGATATCTTTACCCTCTGCTCTTAATTCTCTGGCTTTTGCAGCCATAGCGAGGGTTGCTGAAGTCGATAGATTATTAATTCTATCTGAAAGTTGGTTCATTGTAATTTGTTATATTAATCTAAAGAATGAAATTATGCCATACGCGGCTTCATACCTAGTTCTTTTAATTGCTGATAATGCTCCGAGATAGCTTTCCAAATAGAGTTGTATTCGTTGTAAGGTAAACTAAATTCGTGCGCTGTTTCTCTTACTATTTTTGCTATATTTTTATAATGAACATGACTTATATGTGAGAACAAATGATGTTCAACTTGTCTATTTAAGCCTCCAGTGCAGAATTCTACAATCCAGCTTTTAGGAGAAAAATTAGAAGTCGTAAAAAGTTGGTGAATGGCCCAAGTGTTTTTCATAGTTCCATTTTTGTCTGGTAAAGGCATTTCAGTATTTGGCATCACATGTGCTAATTGAAAAACGACACTTAGAATCATTCCAGCGGTATAATGCATAATTAGAAACCCGACTAAAACTTGCCACCAAGCGTAGCCAAGAACTAAAGGTAAGACCACCCAAATAGAGTAGTATAATATCTTACCAATAATTAACTTCGTCCATTGTGAGGCAGGATTAGGGAAATCACCATAAGATAGTTTTCTTTTAAGGTATTGGTAGGTTTGTTTAAAATCTGTCGTAATAGCCCAATTAACAGTTAACAACCCATATAATAAAAAGGCATAGTATTTTTGATATTTATGGATTTTTAACCATTTAGAATGCTTAGAAAAACGAATGATTCTTCCAGCATCAATGTCTTCATCATGTCCCTGAATATTAGTGTAAGTATGGTGTAATACATTGTGTTGTACTTTCCAGTTATAATCGTTACCAGCTAATATATGAATGCTGCTTCCCATTAATTTATTTACCCAAGTTTTACTTGAAAAAGAGCCATGGTTTGCATCATGCATCACATTCATTCCTACACCGGCCATGCCAACACCAATAACCATCATGCATATAATTTGTAGCCAAGTTGGTACATCAAATAGTAATAAAAACACTAATGGCCCAAGTAGTAATGTAAACATGAGTATAGCCTTTATGTAAAGCTTCCAGTTTCCTGTTTTTTTAATATTGTTTTCTTTAAAGTAATTGTTAACGCGTTTGTTCAGTGTTCTAAAGAACATGGCTGAGTCTACTCTCGAAAAGGATAAGGTTTGTTGTGCCATTTAATCAGTGTTTTAAGTTATAACGATAGAGAATAATATCACTATAGGTAAGCAAAGATAGGTAATAATTAAATGCATCAATCTGCTTTAACTTAAATTTATCCACACTAAAATTGAAGTCGTTTAAATGTTTTGCGTTTATGCGAGAATTAGGAGTTTGTTCCCAATTGAAGTCTTTTTAGCGATGTATAGCAGAGCTACGGCGCAAAAAAAGACAAAAAGTGGGCGCAAAAGACAAATTTTTTAGCAAATGAAAAAAGTTTAAACCACTTCATTATGTATTTTCGCAAAAAATTATAGACTATGGAGCTTATCTTAAAATATTTCCCAGATTTAACTGAAACTCAAATACAACAGTTTGAAGCCTTAGAGGAATTGTATAGAGACTGGAATGCTAAGATAAATGTGGTATCTCGTAAAGATATTGATGACTTATATGTAAAGCATGTGCTTCATTCTTTAGCCATTGCCAAAGTGATTCAATTTAAAGACGATTCTTCGATTTTAGATGTTGGCACTGGTGGCGGTTTCCCTGGCGTACCGTTAGCGATTTTGTTTCCCAATTGTCAATTTCATTTGGTGGACAGTATTAATAAAAAGTTGAAAGTGATTAATGCCGTTTGCGAAGCTATTGAATTAACGAATGTAAAAACAACACATAGTAGAGTAGAGGCGATTGACGAAACTTTTGATTTTATAGTAAGTAGAGCTGTAACAGCTATGCCAGAATTTACCAAATGGGTAAAAGGAAAGATAGCAAGAAAGCAACAAAATGAACTTAAAAATGGAATCCTCTATCTCAAAGGTGGAGATTTGACCGAAGAATTAAAGCAATATACTAACGTAAAAGCGTTTTTGCTTTCAGATTATTTTGAAGAGGAATTTTTTGAGACCAAAAAAATTATTTATTTGCCTTTAAAATATAAGTCTTAAAGTATCTGAATAAAAAATGGGATATGTCATTAGTGCTGCGTTTTTTTGTTTTTAAAAGAGTTGTGGCTCACCATTAGAGGCTTAATCCCTTTTATTTATTAACTACAAATTTAGTCGCAAACCTCACGTTGTTTTCAACACTTATATTTAAGATGTAAAAGCCTGAATCTAAATTTATAGGGATGCTAGTCCGACTCTTTAAATTTAAATTGGAGTTGAATACGCTTTTTCCTGTTAAATCAATAATACTAATGTTCGCATTGGCGTGCACGTTAGAAAGTAGTACCAATTGATCTTTTACAGGATTCTTTTCTAATTGAAATACAATTGTATTTTCATTTGAAATACGTAATGCAGGAGTTAATATTTCCGATAAGGCAAAAGCAACATTAGCCTGAGTCAATTGAATATGTGGTTCATTATCATCTGGTAAAAACGTGTTATCAAAGGGAGTGTTGTTTGTTGTGGCACGACCAGCCAAATCAATACTATGGTGCCAGTTAATGTTATCTCCCGTTGCTTCATCTGTAATTTCGAGAGCTAAAGCACTCACCGATGGTATAAAGCTAAATTTATCAATCTGAAGAGCGTCTAAGAAATCTCCTGCAATGCCACCACCTGCGCCAATACTTCCTGTTAAGGCAGATAAATCAAACAAACCTCCTGGCGCGGCATCAACACCGTCAAAATTTATAGTACCAGAATCTGCTATAGATTCTACATCTGGAAATACTGGGATAGGAGCAAAGAAACGGCTGACCTGGAAGGGATTCCCAGCAGCAGGGGTTAAATTAATTTCAATCTCTATATCAAGTGTAATCGTACCAAAAGGTGTTGGCACCTCAATAGGTAATATGACATCGACAACAGTGAAACTATTAGTTACTGGTGTTATGCCATCTTTTGCAAGATAGGTGCTTCCAATGCCACTACCATTTATAATAGCAATATTACGAACATTTTCGGGGAAGCCAGTTGCTGTTAAGCTATTGATATTCGTTTCAAATATTAGTCTAAACGGATGCGCTTCCGGTAAGGTTTTAGTGGCGTCAAAGTCCACGATGCTTTCACTGGCTAAATGGGCTTCAAAATGATCTATTAGAAGCTGTCTTGCGGCGGCCGATTTTAATAAACCATCAATTAATGGCTGTACTTCTGCAACAGCATTAGTCTCATTAAATGCTAAATAATTTAATTGATGCTGTAAACCAATGGGTACATTAGCGCCAAGGTGAGGTGAATCAAAAGAGATATAAAGTCTTGTGTCTGCGTTAATACTCTGGCTTTCCATGTAATTCAGCGCATAACGTGCAATTATACCCCCCATGCTTGGCCCAATAATAACATTTTGCTCAGGGCTATTAGGGGCTTTATCCGCATTAATTGTTTCGATTAATTCTACTAAAATCATTGCATTACGCTCCATGAAATCTGCACCACCATCAACAGTAACGGCATCTTCATCTCTGGTATAGCTAGGAAAGTTTAATATAACAACGTCAAACCCTTCAGCGCGCAATACATCGGCTAAATTTTGAGTACCAGAAGTACCAGTAAAATCTAATAGGCTGTATAAACCAGGAATATCTCTAGTATCACCTGGATCAAATCCATCTACAACAAAAATTGGTTTGTCTAAAATAGTATCAGCACTTAAAAAAACCGCGTATTCCCCTTCTCCAGGATAGGTCGTTGCTTCACCGTATGCAGATAAATCTAAAGGCTCTGTAGATGTAATTGGTAGTATTTGTGCCATTAATAGCACAGGGAAAAATAATAAGATAAAGGCGTAATATTTTTTCATACGAAGCGGTTTATAATAATAGAAAAAGAAAAGATACAAAGTTTAGGTTTAAAACTGAATTTATTTAGAGGCATTTCTATATCAAGCAAAAAAAATCCTTAGAGGCCTAACAGGTCTAAGGATTCGTTTTTCAATGTGTTGTAGTCTTAACCTAAGAAAGGGTATCTGTAATCCGTAGGCGTTACAAAAGTTTCTTTTATTAATCTTGGAGACACCCAACGTAATAAATTTTGAGCACTACCCGCTTTATCATTTGTCCCAGAAGCTCTTGCACCACCAAAGGGTTGTTGGCCAACAACGGCACCTGTTGGTTTGTCATTGATATAGAAATTACCAGCACAATTTTGTAATGCTTTAGTCGCTTCTTCAACAGCATATCTGTCTGCAGATATAATAGCGCCTGTTAAGGCATATTCACTTGTTTCGTCAACTAATTTTAAAGTTTCTGAAAACGCGTCATCTTCATACACATGTATCGTCATTACTGGGCCAAATAACTCAGTACACATCGTTGTGTATTTTGGATTAGTAGTCACAATTACCGTAGGTTCAATAAAGTACCCTTTAGATTTATCATAATTACCACCAGCAATGATTTCAGCATCACTATCTGATTTAGCACCGTCAATATATTTAGCTAATTTGTCAAAAGACCCTTCATGAATCACAGCAGTGATAAAATTGCTCATATCTTCTGGTGATCCCATTTTGAAGGACTTTAGGTCCTCTACAAGATATTTTTTCACATCTGCCCAAATCCCTTGAGGTATATACGCCCGAGATGCCGCGCTACATTTTTGGCCTTGAAACTCAAATGCGCCACGAGCAATAGCTGTTGCCACTTGCTTAGCATCGGCTGATTTATGTGCAACGATAAAATCTTTGCCACCAGTTTCACCAACAATTTTTGGATAGGTTTTATAATTATGGATATTGTTTCCAATCTGTTTCCATAATTCTTTAAAGATGAATGTAGACCCTGTAAAGTGTAAGCCAGAGAAATCTGGACTTGCTAAAACGGTATTTGTAATCATAACAGGATCACCAAAAACAACATTGATAACACCAGCAGGCACACCAGCTTCTTTAAAGACATCCATAATGACTTTTGCAGAATAGACTTGGCTATCACTAGGTTTCCATACAACAACGTTACCCATCAATGCCATACAAGCTGGTAAATTTCCGGCAATAGCTGTAAAATTAAACGGTGTTACGGCATAGGTGAATCCTTCAAGAGGTCTGTATTCAACGCGGTTCCAAGCATCACTTGTGCTTTCAGGTTGTTCCATGTAGATGTCAGTCATAAACTGAACATTAAAACGCAAGAAATCTATAAGCTCACAACTCGCATCAATTTCTGCTTGGTGCACTGTTTTAGATTGCGCTATCATTGTCGCTGCGTTAATTTTAGCTCTGTAAGGACCAGCAATTAATTCGGCTGCTTTTAAGAAAATACCTGCCCGCTGTTCCCAAGGCATTTGAGACCAAGATTTACGTGCTTCTAAAGCCGTAGCAATAGCGGCGTCTACATGTTTTTGTTCTGCTATATGATATTCACCTACACTATGTTTGTGATCGTGTGGAGGAGACATAGTTCTCGTATTTCCAGTTTTTATATCTTCACCATTGATATATAAGGGCACTTCAACTTTGCTATTAAATAGTGTTTTGTATGCGGCTTGTACCGTTTTGCGTTCTTGCGAACCAGGTGCGTAAGACATAACAGGTTCGTTCACAGCTACTGGTACATTAAAGAATCCTTTACCCATAATATATTTTATTTTTAGTTTGAATTTGAACATTACAAAGGTACAATTTTTATGATATGATGAGGCTTTCAAACGTTATAGTTGTGTAAAGATTAATAATTTAATTTTGTAAGTTGCCTCTCTAAATACGACAAACGATGTTATGCATATAAATGACGCTTTTATTATAACACTAGCATACCCTGAGACTATTGTGCCTCATGCAGAAGAGTGGTATTCTAAGTTTTTAAGGTTATTATTTGTTGGTAATAAGACCCATGTACGGGCGGGTCATGCGGCCTTAGTTTTAATCGAAAAATCTACAGGTATTTTAGAGTATCATGATTTTGGACGCTATATTACAACGTATCCAAATGGAAGGGTAAGAGGGCAGAACACGGATTTTGAACTCAATTTCCCTATTGTCGCAGAAATAGAAAATAATAAAATTAGAAACCTTGATCCTATTCTAAAGTTTTTAGCGGCACAACCAAAACTAATTCATGGCGATGGTAATTTACATGCTTCTGTTTGTGACGCAGTAGATTATAATTTAGCGAGAAGTTACATTGACAAAATGCAAAGTCAAGATTTTATTAGATACGCCGCATTTAAAAAAAATGCGAGTAATTGCGCACGCTTTGTAACAGAGACTATAATAGCGAGTACCACTAATGACACTATAAAAAAGAAACTACAAAGTTCTAAGTGGTTTACGCCGAGTACTATTGGCAACGTCGTTATTGCTGATACTGAAAACTTTGTTTATTTGGTTTCAGATAAAGGTGGCGTAAGTGAGTTTAACTCTACAGTGCGTAAAGAAAATAGACGGTTATTTCTCGATAGGCTTAAAGATTTTACTCCAAGTACAGTCGGAACACTAAAGCCAAAACACAATGACGTAAAATCAGACCATGCACAGTGGTTATCGGGTATAGGTGGTGGTGCTTGGTTTGAACTTTATGATTTAGGTAGTAAAACCGAATATCGCTACAGGCAAATTTCTCCTCAAGGTACTATTCATTGTGATGGTATTTATAAGATTGATGCTTTAGGATTTGATATCAATTTTAAATATCAATTTAGGTATTATTCAAACTGCGCATTCTTTCATATAGAGCATGATAATGTGGTGTATCGCTTTGATTTTGTGAAAGATTTTTTGATTTAAATCGAAACAGAAATATAGTCTTAATATTACTTCGAGTGCTTTTGAAGAATGAGAAATTATATCGAGACGCCTAATACTTAAAGTGGTCGATATTAATTTCTGACGTGATAAGTCAAAAATTTACGGGAACTGACACATAAACGAGTTTAAAAAAAGGGTGTAATTAATTAAGAGCAAAAGGTGCACTCAATTTAAAGGTAGGAATGTAAACCTTAAACTTATTGGCCTTGGTGAAGTTGACCATATTGTAGTGGCCTTGCATCGCTCCAAAAGGAGAGGTTAACAGGCAACCAGAATTATAGGTGTGAGATTCGCCAGGTTTTAAAACAGGCTTTTTACCAATAACCCCTTCCCCTTCAATAATCTCTTCGTTATTTAAAGCATCAAGGATTTTCCAGTGGCGAGAGTTCAGTTGCACTGAATCTTTACTTTGATTTTCAATAGTTACTTTATAACCAAACGCAAAGTGCACTTTATAGTTCTTATAAAATGTGCCTTCAAAATTGGTTTCTACGGAAATTTTAATGCCGCTTGTAACTTGTTGTACCATTAATCTTAAAATAATTCTATGCTAAAATAGCATAATTTTTGGAGGATACACTAAAATTCGGTTAAGTGGTCGCTATTTTTAACAAATGTGCAGAAACGAAGGTTTCCAAAGTCTCAAAAAAGCCTAATACATCTTCTTTTTCTAAAACACTGTTAATCGTCACTAGTCTAACAAATTCCTGATTTTTAAACGTTCCGAAGCCAACCATGAGTTCTGAGTTTTCATAAAGTGCCGTACATAATGCTTTAGCAGGCATAGCTTTGTAATTAAAACATACAGAAATAGAATCTTCAAAACTATATAGTGTGTAATGGTCATGGGAGTTAATGTAGGCTCTCGCAATTTCTGCCATTTCAAACTGTTTGTCTACAATTTTTTCTAAACCTATTGTACCCACTGATTTCCATAAGGTCCATAGCTTTAAGGCATCATTCCGCCTGCCACACTGCAAGGAGGTTTTTCCTAAGTTGAAATCATCACCATCGGTTTGATATAAATAATCGGCTTCATTTGAGAATGAATGGTGTAACTGTTCTCTATTTTGGGTAACTATAATCGAGCAGCTTAAAGGCGTACCTAGCATTTTATGCGCATTAATACTGAAGGAGTCAGAAAGCTCTAAACCCTTAACCAAGTGTTTATACTTTGCACTAAAGATAACGCCGCCGCAATAGGCGCCATCAACATGCAACCACAGTTGGTGCTTTTTGCAAACCTTACTGAGCGCTTCAATAGGATCAAAAGCACCAAGTACAGTTGTTCCTGCTGTGGCATTGACAAAGAAAGGTTCTAAGCCATCAGTGATGTCTTGTTGTACTAATGCTTCTAAATGTTCGGCCAGCATTTCACCTTTAGCATTGGTATTTATCAGTCGCACTTGATGTCTCCCAATACCAGTTAATGCGGCGTTTTTAGAAATAGAGTAGTGCGATTCTCTCGAGGTATAGAGCGTCATCGGTTTGGTAAGTCCCTCGTCTCTTATGGTTTCATTTTTATGATCTCTTGCCATAATCAAGGCCATCATATTACTCATGGAGCCACCAGGTGCTAAAGTGCCATCACTATCTTCGGAGTAGCCAGCCAAAGCACATATGTTTTTTAGCACTTGCTTTTCAATACCAACCTGCGGGCCAGCAACTTTATAGGTGTACATGCTGTTATTAAATAATACAGCGAGTAAATCACCAAGAGTTGCTTTCCCAATTCTGCCACCAAATAATTGATTAAAAAACGATTTTGAAGCCGTTTTCGGGGTGCTTTTAATGATATCTTTTAAGATATGTTTTAAATCATCATCAATAAGGCCATCACTGCGCAGTGATAAATCTAATTGCTGATACAATTTTGATGTTGGAATCGGTTTTGCAACGGGCTGCTTGCGTTCAGCTTCAAAAAGCGTGTCGCATAATTCAGAAAATAAAGCAATATCATTTTGCATTTTATAAAAACGGTTTGTGAATAAGAAAGGTTTGTCTAAAAAGACCAAATTCCTTACAATTTTAATTAGAAATATTGACAGAAGTCGCCTCCCCATAACCAATAAGACGGTCATAACGCGCACCTAAATCTCTATAGTAGACCAAAACTTTATAGTTATTTTCAGTTTGCCAGAAATCCCCACTTATTGCGCCTTCATCTAGTGTTCTAGTAGTTTTATCTACCGCAACATATTTGTAGTTATAGAAACCTTGCTTTAATTTAAGCACGCATTCGTAGCGCCCATTTTCAGGATTAAATTCCATTTTAGTGAAATCTTCAATAGCAAAGGCGTTAAAATTACCGTAAATATGAAGGTCTCTATGCTTTAATTCATCGTGTAACAATGAAAAATGAACCATCGTATAATCTGCTTCAACATCCATATCTGTTCTGTCTAATGCTGTAACCTCAAAGTTTCCGTTAATATCAGGATTATAGGTATAAGGGCTGTTTTTTCTGGATATCCCTGTAAACAAATAACTATGATAGAGCTCTTTTAAATCAATAAACTGTACACCAACATTGGCAGTCCTCACATTTTTGTTTTCAAAATACAAGTATTCGTTGCCTCCCATAAATGCGGATTCTGTATCATATTTGTAAATAAGCTGCTTACCTAATGTGTATTGAGGTTTTAAATCTGAAATTGCTGTGTTGAGGTTGTTATTCTGAATGACTAATGTTTTTATAGTTTCAAGAGGATTATTAAAATTGACGTCATTGGTGGCAATGACTAAGTTCACAGATTGCATTTCGGCAATGACTTTTATGTCTCTAGCCCGTTTTATCGTAGTGCCGACAGTGACCAAATCTTCATAAATCATAAATTTCCGGGTAAACATTAATTCGTCATAATCATCATAGATGGAAATCATGTAGTTGCCACTCTTTAATAAACGGCGTGTTTGCAGATTCGGTATGGTTAAGTCGTAATGCGAATAGATTTGAAAGGTGTTAAATGAATTTTCATAAGTTAAAATCCGTTGATTGTCCAAACCTTTCAAATACTCAGCCTTTGCTAAAACGGAGGGTGTCCAATCGAAATTAAAATGCTCTATAATATAATAAAAATCTTCTTCGTCGGGATTTAAGGCATCAAATTCTAATACTAAGGGTTCGCCTAATTTTAAAACGGGCAACTGACCTTGGGTGGTGTTACTTTTAAACGTAATGGTTTTTATAAAATCTGGAGGACTCACTTCTTTAACTTGCGACAGCAGCAGAAAAGGCAGGCTGAGTGCACAAAGGACATATCGGATTTTATAGCGCATTTATTGAGGTTTTGACTGTAAATATAAACAATTATAATGCCAAAATTAATGAAACAAACCCGAGCATTTTTTTTGCTAGGAATTCTAATTGTCATGGATATAAACATTTGATAATCAAATTGTGCTTTTTTAGCCCCCGTAAAATGTTTTACGTCAGGAATAGATGCGTTTTGTCGGATAAAAACGTATTACAACTAAAATTTTGTGTAATATTGCGCTCGTAATTGATCTTTGTAGTCCCTTTAAGACATATAGTTCAATTATTTAATAGTCCATTAGTTTTTAAATTCAAAGTGAATTTAGGCAGTGGACCTTTTAATAGATGTAACTTATTTATGAAATCAAATAATACACAATGTATCTTTGGGGCGAAGCCGTTTAGCATGCTCATGTTAATCGTATTTCTATTTTCTAATCTCAATTCTTTCTCTCAGACTATTACTGATTTTTCCCCAGTAAGAATTACAAGTGGCACTGAAATTACTGTTACCGGTACTGGTTTTACGGCAAGCAGTGCTGATGATAGTAATATTAGAATTACTAATGGTTCTTCTACTGCTATTACTATTCCCATTCAACCAGGTAGCGGAAAATTTATAGACGCTAATACACTGACATTTGAGATTCGAATAGCCCCTGATGGGAATGACACAGCTGGGCAACAATTAACGATTGATGGGGTTGGTATTAGTGGTCCCAATTCAGCTAAACGTATTGAGTACGTTAAACCAACACGTAAAACTTACGGACCTACTAGTAATTTTAGAATTACTGAAGTTTTTACAGATTGGGATTATGTTCCAACCGGTGCCAGTATAGGTAAGGGGTATTACAGATCCAATTGGTATCGCGTTTCTAATCCTGATGATACGATGATGTATAATTCGGACGATCCTAATTTTAGTTCAAACTTTCAGGATGCTTGGCCAAATGATAGGCATAATTTATTAGCATTTACCATTGACGGAGTGACCTATTCTACAGGTGTTAAAGATGCTTTGTTGGATACAAACGGTGACGGTGTGTTCGATGTTTTAGGGGCTAGCGGAATAGCCTATACGGACCAAATCTATGCAGCTTACTCTACCAATGGCGTCTCTGGAATACCAAATAGTGCTAATTTAATTACAATGGGAGACAAAATAGATGGTGTAATTGGCGGGCCTGTTTTAAATGCTGATGTAGATAGGACCGTCCGTGATGTAATGATAGATGGCATAAACGGATTAGATTTAGGTACAGGGATTACCAATTTTAATGATGAGGCAAAAATCCAATTTTTTAGTGGTAATGGTGTTTTTGGAGCTGTAGGCGATAATATTCCGGATTTAATAATTACCCAACATTCTAGAGCGGGGGGTAATGGAGATGTGTATTACTACGCTGATATTGACGGAGATATTGTAGGTACACCAGTGAGGTTAAAAATAGCACATGAATTGCCGGCTTCACCTATACTCTATGACTGGAGGGTGAATTATTATTTCATGGCCGCAGTGCCTTATCCTATATCTTTACCAACAGGCCCAAGAGGTAGTATTGTTTATAAGAAACGTTTTAGGATGGTAGGACTTGAATTAAGTGATTTCGAAATTGACGGAAGTGCAACAGGACCAACATTTCCTGCAGATCATATATCAAACGTTAATAACATTACCATGCAGGGGGGGGGTACTGCAGATGTATCTTTTATTGCTTACAACAAAGGGGCATTTGAAATTAAGTCTCCAAAAATAATTAAAATTCCGCTGTCTCGGAATGTATGTATAGTACCTTCTAGTGGACACACTCTTGAGTTTAAGTCCTTCGGGGATGTTGAGAACCCATCTAACCCAATGACGGCCCCACAGAGTGTATTGGATAAAGAAGAGATTTCATATCAATGGTTTAAAGGTTCTGCTCCCTTAAGTTCTAATAGTACATTTCTATTACCAGGTACGATTACTTCAGATGATTTAGGTATTTATAGAGTAAGAGTTGAGAATGATTTTGGTGCTGTAGATTTACCTGTGACTTTAAGTGAAGGCGGTACGCCAACCTTTTGGAATGGGTCTGCATGGGTACTCCCACCAGCATTTATAAATGAAGGATTTAGTGTTGTTGATGACGAACGGAATTTAATTTTTAGTGAGGATTATAATGAACCAGGAGGTTTAGAGGGTTGCGATTGCCGGGTCGTAAGGAATAGGGATGTGGAGGTGACCATACAATCAGGAAATGCGCTAAAGCTTTATGGTGAAATTATTGTCGAGGAAACTATAACAATAACTGACGAAAATGGTTCTCAAACTCTAGTAGGTGGTGAAATCACTTTTGAGGATGATGCCAGCTTAGTACAAACTAAACCCGTCACGACAAATGTAAATAGTGGGGCTATTAAGATGCTGAGAGATGCTACGAATCTAAACACTTACGACTATATTTATTGGTCATCGCCTGTCGCTGGTTTTGATGTGGGTACCATACCAGGTACGCTAACCTATCAATGGGATCCTACTGCAGGAAACGCTGGTGCTCCTGCAAGTACTGGTAATTGGGTAAATGCCTCTGGTGTTATGCAACTTGGTGAAGGCTATATTAAGAGAGTCTTATCGGCTGATGATTTTACAACACCATTCGCTGGAAAACCTAATAATGGGGTGATTGATGTTGACGTATTTAAGTCAATTGCACCATTACCTGCTTTGGCGTCAGACCAACACTGGAATTTGATAGGAAACCCTTATCCGTCCGCCATTAATGCTGAAACTTTTTTAGTGGACAATACTAATTTAGTTGGTTTCGTAAACTTATGGACGAGAGGTGATGGCATATCAAATGACGGCCCAGTAGGGAACCCTTTTTATGGTGATTTTGGTTACAATTATGCTGACGAGTATATAACACATAATGGAACGGGACCGAGCATATCAGGATTTGATGGTAAGATTGCATCTGGTCAAGCATTTTTTGTACAAGTTTTAGATGCATCTTCAGATACTGATGTCACTTTTAATAATACGATGCGTTTTGATGGTTCTGAAAATGCGTACAATAATGATCAATTCTTTAGATCGAATAATGCAGATGCAACGCTTGAAAAACAATTGATTTGGTTAGGTTTAATAAATGAAAGTAATGCGTCTTCAATTTCGCTTTTAGGCTATGTTGATGGCGCAACTAATGGGGTAGATCGTATGTATGATGCACCGCGAAGTGGCGAAGGTATGAGTATGTATTCGATGTTGGAAGATACTAAAATGACAATTCAAGGGCGCTCTTATCCTTTTGATACCAATGATGAAGTAGCGTTAGGTGTTGATTTACTCGAAGATGGGATTTATAAAATCGCTATTGATCATGTAACAGGCAGCGTATTTGAAAATGAAACCCAGGGCATTTACTTAGAAGACACCTATCTTAATGTGGTGCACGATTTAAGAGCGACGCCTTATGGTTTTGCAGGGGTTGCAGGGACTACTAAAGATAGATTTGTATTGAGATACACGGCAGATCAACAACTTTCAATCGATGAACAGCAAAAATTAGATACCTTTATTTATGTAAAAGAGGAGCGCTTATATGTGAAATCTTCTAAAAACATAGACTCTATTGTGCTGTATGACCTC
>JAWUVW010000006.1:0-73251 GCA_034112185.1 Flavobacteriaceae bacterium
AAGTACTAATGCTTCTGCGGAATCTTTCAATGCTAAAATAAAAGCATTTAGAGCGCAATTCAGAGGTGTCAAAAATGTAGAATTCTTTCTTTTTAGATTAACTACAATTTTTGCTTAACACACAACTTTTGTTCTTGATCCATAAAAAAGGAATTGGCTGCGCCGAGTCCCGTTTCAACATGGTGAGAAAAGTCAATCCAAAATATTGGATTGCTTTTTTGTTTTAAAAACTTACTAGAAAGCGAGCTTTCTGTAAATTTTTAAAACAAAAAAGTCGAAACTTTCGTTTCGACTTTTCATCTGTACTGAAGACGGGACTTGAACCCGTACGTCCTAATGGACATTGGATTTTAAGTCCAACGTGTCTACCAATTCCACCACTTCAGCATCTTAATTACGATAACGTAATCAAATTGGTATATTTTTAAGCAATAGAGCGAAAGACGGGATTTGAACCCGCGACCCCCACCTTGGCAAGGTGATGCTCTACCCCTGAGCTACTTTCGCAGTTTTTAAAGAACATATCCGCTTTCAAAGCGGATGCAAATTTAATTTATTTCTTAGAAAAGCAAAGCCTTTTTTCTAAATAAATAAAAAAACTTTTAAGCCTGCTTTTTCTTTACTAACATTCGCTTAATTTCATTGAGTTTCATCAAGGCTTCAACAGGCGTTAAAGTATCTATATCTGTATTTAAAATTTCGTCTTTAATTTGAACAAGTAAAGGGTCGTCTAGATTAAAAAAGCTCAACTGTAAATCATCCTTCAAGGTTTTTACTTTATCCGTTAATTCCTCGCTAGAATGTGATTTCTCTAATTTTGACAAAATCTTATTAGCCCGTCTAATGACTTGTTGGGGCATACCAGCCATTTTAGCGACGTGAATTCCAAAACTATGTTCACTACCTCCTGCAACTAGCTTTCGTACAAAGAGCACATTGTCTTTTAATTCTTTTACAGCAACATTAAAATTCTTAATTCGACTGAAAGTTTCAGTCATTTCGTTTAGCTCGTGATAATGCGTTGCAAATAGAGTCTTAGGCTTCGCAGGATGCTCATGCAGATATTCACTTATTGCCCAAGCAATAGAAATACCATCATAAGTACTTGTTCCTCGTCCTATTTCATCTAAAAGCACTAAACTTCGATCTGAAATGTTGTTAAGTATAGAGGCTGTTTCATTCATTTCTACCATAAAGGTCGATTCGCCCATCGATATATTATCACTCGCTCCGACTCTTGTAAATATCTTATCTACTAAGCCTATTCTTGCGTCACCTGCAGGTACAAAGCTTCCAATTTGCGCTAATAACACAATTAGTGCTGTTTGTCTTAAAATGGCCGATTTACCAGACATATTTGGCCCAGTAATCATAATAATTTGTTGTGATTCTCTATCTAAATAAAGATCATTTGCTATGTATGGCTCTCCTAATGGTAATTGCTTTTCTATGACTGGATGACGACCACCTTTAATTTCTAGATCAAAACTATCATCAATTTTTGGATACGTGTATTTATTTGTCTTTGCCAAACTCGCAAAGCCACAAAGACAATCTAACTGACCGATAAGTTGTGCATTTTGCTGAACTGGTATTATAAACTGATGCATCCATTGCACTAATTCAGAAAATAATTTTTGCTCGATAACTGAAATTCGATCTTCTGCACCTAATATTTTCGCTTCATACTCTTTAAGCTCTTCCGTGATGTAACGCTCGGCATTTACCAAGGTTTGCTTACGAATCCATTCTTCAGGTACCTTGTCCTTATGTAAGTTTCTGACTTCAATATAATAGCCAAAAACGTTATTTGATGCAATCTTCAAAGAGGTAATACCCGTGCGCTCGCTTTCGCGCTGCAACATAGTGTCCAGATACGTCTTTCCTGATTGTGACAAACCTCTTAACTCGTCTAATTCTGAAGAAAAGCCTTCGGCGACTGTATTCCCTTTTAATATATTAACAGGCGCTTCTTCGTTAAGTGTCTCTTTTATTTTTTCTCGAAGTAAATCACAACGGTGTAAATTATCACCTAAAATTTTTAAAGCTTCATTATCACAAGTTTCAGCAACTGACTTAATTGGCACAATGGCCTCTAAAGAATTTTTAAGTTGAATAACTTCTCGCGGACTTACTTTTACCGTTGCTATTTTTGAAATGAGACGCTCTATATCTCCAATATGCTTAATTTGCCCTTGTACTTTGTGAAGAATTGTTTCATTTTCTAAAAGAAACTTTACAACCTCATGACGTTGTTTTATCTTTTCAGCATTTTTAAGTGGCAAAGCTAACCAACGCTTTAGCATACGTCCACCCATTGCTGAGATCGTCTTATCTATAACATTAATTAAGGTTACCGCATTAGCATTGGTAGAATTGTAAAGCTCTAGATTTCGAATCGTGAATTTATCCATCCACACATAATCATCTGTTGCGATTCTCGAAATTGTCGCGATATGTTCTAACTTATGGTGACGTGTTTCGCTTAAATAGTGCAAAACCACTCCAGACGCTATAATACCTTCATATAAATCCTCGATTCCGAACCCTTTCAAGGTTTTTGTATTGAAATGTTTGATTAAGGTTTCATTCGCATAATCTGCTTGAAATACCCAATCTTCTAAATAAAAGGTATGAAAATCATTCCCAAAGGTTTCGGAAAATAGTTTTCGACTTTGTTTAGAGATTAAAACCTCACTTGGGCTAAAATTCTGAAGTAACTTATCAATATACTCAGCATTGCCCTGGGACGTTAAAAACTCACCTGTTGAAATATCTAAAAACGACACGCCAATGCGTTGCTTTTCAAAATAGACAGCCGCTAAAAAGTTATTAGACTTAGAATGTAAAATATCATCATTAAAAGCGACACCAGGTGTTACTAATTCAGTTACACCCCGTTTTACGATAGTTTTAGTTTGTTTAGGATCTTCTAATTGATCACAAATAGCGACACGCTCTCCTGCTCTTACTAATTTTGGCAAATACGTGTTTATTGAATGATGCGGAAAACCAGCCAATTCTATTTCACTTTCACTGCCAGCACCACGCTTCGTTAAGATAATATCTAGAATTTTAGATGCCTTTATCGCATCGCTACCAAAAGTTTCATAGAAATCACCAACTCTAAACAATAGCAAAGCATCAGGGTACTTAACCTTGATGGCATTGTACTGCTTCATTAACGGTGTTTCTTTTTTTGCCTTTTTAGCCACTGGTAGTCTCGTTTTAAATTCTATTTTTGTGAAAAATGTAAGTGTGCTAATTTAGCTAAATAGCCTTATTCTATAAAAGGAAAGCAAAAGAAGTTATCTACAAAAATGCTAAGATTTCAACATGCGAAAACTAAAAAACGAGGAATTAGACCGATTAGAAGTTTCAGAATTCAAAACTGCTAGAAAGAAACCTATTATTATTATTTTAGATAATATTAGAAGCTTGAATAATATTGGATCAGTTTTTAGAACCAGTGACGCTTTTTTAATAGAAAAAATTTACCTCTGCGGTATTACAGCACAGCCACCTCATAATGACATTAGAAAAACAGCCTTAGGAAGCACAGAAACAGTTGATTGGGTATATGCAGAGCAAACCGAAGATGTTGTTAAAAAGTTAAAAGCTGAAAATGTAAAAATATGCGCTATTGAACAAGCCGAAAATGCAACACTACTAAATGATTTTAAAACTCAACCTGAGACGAAGTACGCGTTTATTTTCGGAAACGAAGTTAAAGGTGTGTCGCAAAATGTGGTTGACATTTGTGATGTTGTGATTGAAATTCCACAATTCGGCACTAAACATTCCCTCAATATTTCGGTGAGTTGTGGCATTGTAGTTTGGGATGTGTTTAGTAAGATGAACAATGTTGAATAAATGATGAAAAGAGCAAAAAATCCCTGGCCAACAAAAGAGGTGATGCAACAAGTTTATGAGATGAAACTTTGGGGTGGAAAAGAATTTGATTTCTATTCTGGAAATGGCTCTCACGACTCACAAATTACAAAGCCCTATTTAGATGCTGTTATTACTTTTCTTAGCTCATATAACAACGCGCTAATCGTTTGTGACCTAGGCTGTGGTGATTTTAATGTTGGAAAATACCTCACTAAATATACTAGACAATATATTGCCATAGATATTGTTAAAAACCTTATTGATCGAAATAAAACGCTATTCAAAGACGATAACTTAGAGTTTCATTGTTTGGATATTACAGAAGATGAGCTTCCTAAAGGAGATTGTATACTATTAAGACAAGTACTGCAGCATTTATCTAATTCTGAAATCCAAAAAATCATAAAAAAACTGAGCACTTATAAATATGTAATTCTTTCAGAGCACATACCAACAGGTAACTTTATTCCAAACAAAGATATTATTGCAGGACAAGGCATTAGACTGAAACAAAACAGTGGTGTTAAACTATTAGAACCGCCCTTTAACTTCAAAGTCATAAAAGAAAAAGCGTTTGAAGCCGTTATTCTAGAAAATAACCAAGGTCAAATAACGACAACGCTATATCAATGTTTTTAATAGGTTTTTAGCCACTAATCTCTCCTAACAACCACAAATAATCGGCACGATTCTTCACAAAGTCTTTATCTGAAATATCAATAATTTTAACGTTCAATTCGGGCTGACTTTTTAAAAATTCGAGATAACCGGCATTAATTTTTTCGAGATAATCGTCTTTTATATCTTTCTCATAATTACGCCCACGCTTCTTAATATTAGCTTGTAAACGTTCTGTGTTTTGATATAAATAAACGTATAAGTCTGGCTTAGCAATATCTTTATAAACTTGGTAGAATAATTTTCTATATAAACGAAACTCATCTTCTGATAAAGTCACTTTAGAAAATATAAGAGATTTATTGACATCATAATCACTGACTATAAAGTCTTTAAACAAATCTAACTGCGATAAATCATCACTAATTTGCTGGTAACGGTCTGCTAAAAAAGACATTTCTAGTGTAAAAGCATAACGCTCAGGCTCTTTATAAAATTTGGGCAAAAACGGGTTATCTGCAAAACGCTCTAAGATTAATTTCGCGTTAAAATCCAGTGCTATTTTATTTGATAGACTTGTTTTACCGGCACCAATATTACCTTCAATGGCTATGTAATTATAATCGCCAAAAGTGTAACCTCCTATTGGGTTTTTTAACAAAATTTTAATCGACTCTATAACCGATTCGTCTTTACATTCCTCCAATAAAACTTCCACAGATTTTTTAGAATTAGGATGCTCAACATCTTTAGCTATGTCTAAAAGTGGTTGCAAAACAAACTTGCGTTTTTGCATTTCAGGATGTGGTATGACTAAAGTTTTTTCGTTAATGATGTCATCATCATAGAAGAGAATATCTAAATCTATTTCACGAGAGGCATAACCCATACCTGTTTTTGCTAAACGTCCTAATTCCGACTCTATGGATTGAAGTGTTTTAAGCACCTTCTTCGGCTTTAATTCTGTTTCAACTTTAATGCACGCATTATAGAATTCATCACCCTCAAACCCAAAGGCAGGTGTAGTATAGACTTTAGAAATCTTTTTTACGGCACCAATTTTTTTAAAAATAGCATCAACAGCAGATTGCAAATACTGCAATTTATTGCCTTTGTTACTTCCTAATGCTATATAAACAGATTTGGTGGATATCATGGAATTAGCAAATTAACTAAAACAAATTTTATTACTTTATCTTTACAACAACAATTTATTGACAATTTTCAATGCCATTAAAAGACAAGCTTTTAGCGCAACGCATTTACCTAGTATTAGGAGGCCTTTTTATCACATCACTAGTTGTATCCAATCTCATTTTTCAGAAGTTTTTTTATTGGCATCCTTTAGATATTGAAATTTTTGGTTCAAAACTATTTGAGATTTCAGTTGGCATTTTGCCCTACCCTATCACCTTTCTAATTACAGACTTAATTAGTGAAATTTATGGAAAAAAGCGCGCTAATGACATTGTAGTTGTTGGGCTTTTTGCGTCCCTTTTTTCGTTATTAATTATTTACACAGCTTCAATTGCACCTTCAACATCTTGGTCTCCAGTAAATGACGATTTATTTGATACCGTTTTTGGCAATTCTACAATTGCTGTGTTTGCGAGCATGCTCACCTACTTATTTGCTCAGTTTGTAGATATACAGATTTATCATTTCTGGAAACGTGTAACCAAAGGAAAACACCTCTGGTTGCGCAATAATTTTTCAACCTGGTTGTCTCAATTTGTAGATACGTTTACCATCATTTTATTACTTTGCTCATTTGGCATTATTGATTGGGCCAATTTCAAAGGCTTACTTATCAGTGGGTTTTTATTTAAAGTCCTCATTGCCGCATTAGACACACCATTTTTATATCTAGGAGTTTATCTGTTTAGAAAGCGTTTTAAACTAAAAGTGAATGACGAAATTGATCTTATTTAATTTAATAGGTTCTCGATACAAAATTTCGAAAAAGTAAGTTCACTCGAACTCACGCGACTTAACAAATGCATCGTCACTTCGAGTGACTCTGAAGAATGATAAATTGTATTGAGACGCTATTTTAGTGCTACCAAACCATTAAAATTTTATTAAAATTTCTTAAAATCACAACTATTCTACTCAACTTTGCGTATAACGTATAGACGCTATTCTAAAAAACACAAAAGCTCATTATGAAGAAATTTTTCAAAATCATTGGAATCATATTACTCTTATGTATTGCCATACTTATTGCAATTCCTTTTGTTTTAGAATCTAAAATAGACACTATAGTTCAGAATTATGCTGATGAAAATTTGGATGCAGATTTAAGTTTCGATGATATCAGTCTCAGCCTCATTAGTAGTTTCCCAAAGGCAGAAGTGAGTGTTGATAATTTAAAAATCACCAACAGGTTACCATTTGAAGGTGAAACCTTAGTCACAGCAAAGACCATATCATTTGAAATGCCACTTGGTGAATTACTTAAAAGCACAAAAGAGCCACTCATTATAAATGAAATTATTGCAAACGAATTACTGTTAACACTTAAGACCAATAAAAATGGCTCTGTAAATTATGATATCGCAAAAAAGAGTGAAACATCTAAGGATGTTGCAAGCGACACAACTTCTGCTGGTTTTAGTTTTGATATTGAAAATTACGAACTCAACAATAGCGCCTTCACTTATAGCGATGAAGGCTCCAACACTAAATTTTACGCCACAGAACTAAACCATAAGGGAAAAGGCATTTTCTCTGGCGGACTTTCGGAGTTAGAGACTAAGACTGAAGCTAAAATCACTATGTCTATTGACAGCACTGAATATTTAAGAAATACCATAATAAAGTTAGATGCGCTAATCGATTTAGACTTAGAACAACAGAAATACACTTTTAAAGATAATAAAGGCTTTATCAACGCCTTACCTCTGGAGTTTGAAGGTTTTGTTCAAATAGTTGAAGCTGGCCAAGACATAGACATCAGTTTTAAGAATCCTGAATCGTCTTTTAAAGATTTTTTAGCTGTAATCCCGAAAACCTACTCCAAGAATATTGAAAATGTAAATACTACCGGAAATTTTACGATCAATGGTATTATAAAAGGCTTAGTGTCTGACGAAACCATCCCGACATTAGATATTAACATACGTTCGGATAATGCCTCTTTTAAATATCCAGACCTCCCAAAAAGTGTCGATAATATTATGATTGACGCTTCTGTAAAAAACACCACAGGAAATGTTGATGATACGTTTATCGACATTAACAAACTCGACTTTAAAATAGATCAAGATGTGTTTAAGTCTGAAGCACATATAAAAAATCTGACTGGCAATATGTTTATTAATGCAGATTTAGACGGTGTTTTAAACTTAGCAAACATTTCTAAAGCATACCCTATAGAATTAGACAACCAGTTAAGTGGGATCTTAAAAGGAAAGCTCAACACGGCTTTTGATATGAATGCGATTGAAACGAATGCTTACCAACGTATTAAAAATAATGGAAGTGTTTCACTAACAGGTTTTGTGTTTTCATCTAAGGATATCATTAATCCAATTCAAATTAATAAAGCAGAATTAACCTTTAAACCAGGCGTAATTAGCTTAAATAGTTTTGACGCCTTAACAGGAAAGAGTGATTTTTCAGCCACAGGAACCATCAATAATCTTCTCGGCTTTTTGTTAAGTGACAAAAATCTTCAGGGGAACTTTAATGTGAATTCTAATACGTTTGCCATATCCGATTTTATGGTTGAAGATGAATCTACCAATAACGCATCAAAAAAAACCACTTCTGATTCTGAATCGCTTAAAATTCCCGCCTTTTTAGACTGTACCATTACTGCTAATGTAAAATCTGTGTTATATGATAATTTGAACTTGAAGAACCTTAAGGGTGAATTAATCATTAAAGATCAGAATGCAAATCTAAGAAACATGACCACAGATTTGTTTAATGGACAGCTCGGTATTTCTGGAAACGTTTCTACAAAAGAAGCAAAGCCAAAATTCGATATGAATTTGAACATGCAGCAATTTGATATATCGCAGTCTTTTAAGGATCTAAAAATGCTTAATGCTTTAGCTCCAATTGCTAAAGTATTGCAAGGCAAACTGAACTCTACAATTGATGTGAGTGGGTTTTTAGATGAAAATTTCTCACCAGATTTAGCAACTATAACAGGTAATGCCTTAGCGGAAATTTTAACTACCAAGGTCAATGTCAACCAAAGTGCCGTTTTAACTGGTTTAGATAGCCAACTAGATTTTATAGATTTTGATAAATTGGATTTAAAAAATTTGAAAACAAAATTAAGCTTTGAGAATGGTCAGGTTTCTGTAAAACCATTCACCATCAAATATAATGACATCCCTATTGAAATATCAGGAAGTCATAGTTTTTCTAACACGATGAATTATAGTGCTGTATTGCAAGTACCAGCGAAATATTTAGGAGGCGACGTTAATCGCTTGATTGGAAAAATAAACGATAATGACGTGAATAAAATTTCCATTCCGATAACGGCAACTATTGGCGGTACTTTTACAAGTCCAAATATCACTACAGACTTAACCAGTGGCGTTTCAAATTTAACGAAACAATTAATTGAGATACAAAAACAAAAGTTAATTGGTGAAGGCCAAGATAAAGCTACTGATTTATTAGGTGGCCTTTTAGGAGGACACTCAAATGGCACCAAAACCGATTCTACAAATACAAAAGCTGATGGCACCAAAACTACATCTACTGAAGACCATCTAAAAGAAGGCGTAAAGTCTATATTAGGAGGTCTGTTAGGAGGAAAGAAAAAAGTCAAAGATTCGACTAAAAATTAGTTCTTACAGTTAAAATTGGTAAATTTTAGTAATTTTATGTTAAATTTTATCGAATTTTTTGTTTTTTTGAAATATTATACTATAATGCGAGTTCACTAATTTTAAAATGGATATATGAGGCAATTAAAAATCACCAAGCAAGTTACCAATAGAGAAGATAAATCATTAGATAAATATCTTCAGGATATCAGTAAAATCCCACTGATTACGGCAGAAGAAGAAGTAGAATTGGCTCAACTTATAAGGAAAGGTGATCAGGTTGCATTAGATAAACTGACAACATCGAATTTACGTTTTGTTGTTTCCGTGGCTAAGCAATATCAAAATCAAGGTTTAAAGCTTCCAGATTTAATAAACGAAGGTAATGCTGGTTTAGTAAAAGCAGCTAAGCGTTTTGATGAAACAAGAGGTTTTAAGTTTATTTCTTATGCTGTATGGTGGATTAGACAAGCTATTCTTCAAGCTTTAGCAGAACAATCTCGTATTGTACGTTTGCCCTTAAATAAGATTGGTACTATTAATAAGATCAATAAAGCATTTTCTCATTTAGAGCAACTTCACCAAAGACCTCCAAACGCAGAAGAAATTGCACGCGAATTAGACATCAGCTCACGCGAAGTGAAGCAGTCTATGAAAAATTCGGGTCGTCATTTATCAATGGATGCACCATTAAAAGATGGAGAAACATTTAGTTTGTACGATGTAGTGAGTGCTAGTGAGTCACCAAGACCCGATAGTAATTTAATGAAAGAATCTCTAAACCTTGAAGTTGAGCGTGCTTTAGAAACGCTAACTCAAAAGGAAAGTGATGTAATTCGTTTAAATTTTGGGATTGGAGATCAACCACCAATGACTTTAGAAGAAATTGGAGGCATCTATGATTTAACGAGAGAACGTGTCAGACAAATTAGAGAAAAAGGCATTAGAAGGTTAAGACATGCAAGTAAAAGCAAAATCCTGAAGACTTATTTAGGAT
This sequence comes from Flavobacteriaceae bacterium, assembly GCA_034112185.1. GTDB lineage: Bacteria > Bacteroidota > Bacteroidia > Flavobacteriales > Flavobacteriaceae > Winogradskyella. The sequence goes on from JAWUVW010000006.1 coordinate 10,303, forward strand.
AGTTAATAAAAATAAATTACAAGTATTTATAGCACTTAAGAACAGCACCTAGTGAGTGGTTCGTTAAGTGTTATAAATGCATGTATAGAGTTATTAAATATATTTTAAATTGGAAAGCTTAAAATATTATTCTAAATCGCTGAATTAATTTTTTATTTTCAAATAGTTAGCATATATTTGCCGACCGTTACAAGAATTAGACAACAAAAATATATCGATACATGATTAAAATCGAAATCAAAGAAGGAGAAAACATAGAACGTGCACTTAAGCGTTATAAGCGTAAACACAGAAATGTGCAGATTATGCAAAACTTAAGAGAGTCGCGTTATTTCACAAAACCTTCTGTTAAAAGAAGAAGAGAAATTCAGAAAGCTGAATACATTCAGGGTTTAAGAGACGCTGAAAACGTATAGAAATAGACGTCTTTACTTATAAGATATTAGAGCAATAGAAATATTGCTCTTTTTTTGTTGGTATCTATTTTCTAAATTTTTCATTTTCCGCATACAGTTCTAAAGGCTGTATAAGACGGTCTTCATAAAAATGCTCAAAGGTCTTATCTGTTGAATAACTATCCGTCAACACTTTATAAACCATTATCACAATAAATATTTGACCTATAACCGTCAAATAAAACACCCAAGTGAAGGAAACATCCAAAGCGCACATTATCGTTATCGCTATTAATAAAAATGTTGTTATCGCTATGTAAAGAAAAGGTGACGTTTTCATAAGGCGTGTTTTTATTGAAAGTTAATTAATTTTAAGTATACAAAATAGATTTTAACGGAATCCTAACATCATTTTGTAAGGTTACTTCAGGTTTTACAACAAATATAATTATGATTCTAATCTATATACTCATTGGTCTTTTGGCCTCTGTAATTGGCGCCTTACCATTAGGAGCTACAAATATTGCAGTAATTAATACCACTTTAAAGCAAAATGCATCTCAAGCTTTTAAAATAGCTATTACAGCAGGTGTAGCAGAGGTCATCTTATCGTATTATGCCTTGCATTGCAATATGGTGATAAAGGATTTTTTTAATGCTAATCTTTGGCTTCAAACAAGTATTGCGGTTCTATTGCTCTGTATTGGTAGTTTTTTATTCTTTAAATCGAATACACCAAAAACTAAGTCTTCAATTAAATCTAATAAACTATTCCAATCCAAATACATAACTGGTTTTTTCTTGGGCCTTTTAAATCCACCAGTATTAATTTATTGGCTATTAGTCTATGGTTTAATCAATTCCAATGATATTATGTTATCATTACAATCTTCTTTAGTTGTATTATTCTTATTTTTTGTTGGTGTTTATGCCGGGAAGATTTTAACACTCTATCTATATAGCAAATTTAGCTTAGTAATAAAGCGAAAGTTTGAGAATATAAATGCGATTATAAACAAGGTAACAGGAAGTCTTTTATTCTTTATTGGATTAGTAAACGTCTTTAAAATTTATTTTATTTAGACATTCATCTCTACAACAAGACCTTCATTGGATCTAATATTAAAAACAGTATTGTCTTCAAAAATGAGATACTGCCCTTTAATCCCAACTAATTTCCCAGAATATTCTATCTGCTTTTTTAAATTTAAGCTATTCGGTTTTTCAGGATACTGCTCCACTGGGAAGTGAATATGGGTTTCAGAATTGTTTCCTATAAAATAACCTAGAGCTTCGTCTGGGATGTATTGCTTAAGATGTTGTCTCCATTCTAAAAGATTTTCATCTTCTATATCATTCTTAAGCATTTTTCGCCAATTGGTTTTATCGGCCACGTATGCCTTTAAAGCCACTTCTGTAATGCCCGCTAGGTAGCGATTAGGTGTCTCCACAATCTCTATAGCTTCGTGAGCACCTTGATCTATCCAACGCGTTGGCACTTGACTTTTGCGCGTGACGCCAACCTTAACATTACTGGAGTTCGCTAAATACACAATGTGCGGTTGCAGTTGAACTTTCTTTTCGTATGCTAAATCTCTATCTTCCTTGTCCAGATGCGCTGTACTGAGCTCTGGACGCATAATCCAATCCCCTGCAAAAGGTTGATCAAAAAAGCAGGTTTTACAAAACCCTTGTCTATAAATTGGTCGGTCTAAACCACAACTTAAACATTGCTGTCCGATAAGTTTCATCTCAACCGTTTTGTTCAATAATTGGTTCATATGGATGAAATCATTTTTAAAGACCAAATAGTATTGAATAGGCTCTAAAAACTCAGTTTGCATTTTAGTAAGAACACCTGTGTAAAGCATAAAAGAAATTTAGTATTTTTAGCATTCAAGATTCCTTATGGAAAACCTCAGGAAACTTTCAAGAACAAAAGATTTAAAATTATAAAAAACACGTATTTTATTATACCAAATGAATTTTAAAATTGTTGATGATAAATTTGAATTATATTTTCTTTAGATAAAAAAGAAAATATAAGCATAGCATTAGTTACGGTTCTATTTTATATTGAAATGTAAAGGAAATAGAACTGCGAAGCGCATCATGAACACCTATTTAATAAATAGAAAAGATGTGAGTAAACGAATTTAATCGATCATTTTGAAGTTTATTTGGTATAATATCTCGCTTAGCGAGTAAAGATAACAAATCCATGCCAATTCCTATTGTAAATTCTATTGCCTCTTGGTTTTTGAAGAAACGATTTCATCAGATTGAATTGTTTATCAAATACCCAAATGAGGTACAAAACGAATTACTTTTTAGTCTCCTAAAGCTAGCCAAAGACACGGAAATTGGTCGGCAATATGATTTCGCATCCATAAAAACTTACAAAGACTTTAATGCGCGTATTCCTGTTGTTAATTATGAGACCTTTCAGCCTTTAATTGAGCGCTCCAGAAATGGCGAGCAAAATATATTTTGGCCGAGACCTATTAAATGGTTTGCAAAATCGAGTGGTACAACCAATGCAAAAAGTAAATTTATTCCTGTTAGTACAGAATCTCTTGAAGATTGCCACTATGCTGCTGGTAAAGATTTGCTATGCATGTACCTCAACAATAATGAAGACTCACAATTATTTACTGGAAAAAGCCTGCGTCTTGGAGGCAGTAAAGAACTCTATCAAGAAAACGGAACTGTATTTGGAGATTTAAGTGCGATCCTTATTGACAACATGCCGTTTTGGGCAGAATTTAGCAGTACGCCAAGCAATAGAGTCTCTTTGATGAGTGATTGGGAAACCAAAATGGCAGCTATAGTAGATGAAACGATTAACGAAAATGTAACGAGCCTAGCAGGAGTGCCTTCTTGGATGCTCGTTTTACTCAACAACGTCTTAGATAAAACAGGAAAAGACAGTCTTTTTGATATTTGGCCAAATCTCGAAGTTTACTTTCATGGTGGTGTAAGCTTTAATCCTTATATTGATCAATACAGAGCCATATTACCTAGGAATCAATTCAAATATTACGAGATTTACAATGCATCTGAGGGTTTCTTTGCGATCCAAGATCAAAACAATTCGGGTGACTTATTACTGATGCTAGATTATGGGATTTTCTACGAATTTATTCCAATGGATGCTTATGGAACGCCACAACAAAAAGTGATTCCATTAAGCGCTGTAAAACTCAATACTAATTATGCAGTAATTATTACGACCAATGCAGGACTTTGGCGTTATAAAATTGGTGACACCATTCGCTTTGTGAGCTTAAGTCCACACAGAATAAAAGTCTCTGGCCGCACCAAACATCATATCAATGCCTTTGGGGAAGAGTTAATTATAGAAAATGCTGAAGATGCACTTAAAAAAGTATGTAAACGCACGGCCGCCGAAATAGTAGATTATACCGCTGCACCAATCTTTATGGAAGGCAAAGAAAAAGGAGCACACGAGTGGATTATTGAGTTTAAAACACCACCTGAAAACATCAACTACTTTAATGAATTATTTGATAATGCGCTAAAGGCACTAAACTCCGACTACGAAGCCAAGCGTTATAACAACATGACTTTAAATAAGCCGACTATTCATATGGCAAGACCGAATCTTTTTTATGACTGGTTAAAGGAAAATGATAAACTGGGAGGGCAACATAAAGTGCCACGCTTATCCAATTCTAGACATTATGTTGATGAATTATTGCGATTAAATCAGAACTCATCTTGACTTTTTGTTTTTAACCGAAAATGAGATAAAAATTGTTCAGATGAAACTATTTTTGCAAGACATAGCATCGTTACGGACAAAAAAATAGCTGAAATATGAGCAAATTTTAACCATTTTTTAGGAAATAGAAAAAGTGAAGATGAGTTCTAAATAAAACCCTAACGCTTTACCGTTAAAAACAGCACAGAAGTTTCACACAACGAGTATTAAATTGACTTTAACCAAAATACTCGCTTCACTTTAAAAGAAGCTTATATATTAGCGGTAAATACATCTGTTAATAACACCAAATAAAACCTAAAATTCATTTGGTATCCCTTTTTGAAATCCCTTAAGTTTATATAAAAATATTGTTATGCAATATTAAATTAATCAATCCTAAGTGCACAAAAAACCACAATTTCTACTATTGAAATTGTGGTTTTTAATTTTTAAAATAGTGGTTACTACTATGACACCGCCTTCAACTTCTTCAATGTGGTTTTAGACATTCTATCTTCAGCATAGGTTTTGGTGACATTGAATTTCGTTTCACCTGAACCAGGTAAATCAAACATGGCTTGTGTTAAAATTTCTTCACAGAGCGAACGTAAACCACGAGCACCAAGTTTGTATTCAATCGCCTTACCAACAATATAATCTAAAGCGCCATCTGTAATTGTAAAATCTACCTCATCCATCAAAAACAACTTTTTATATTGTTTGATGATGGCATTTTTAGGCTCTGTTAAAATGGCTCTTAAAGTTTTGGCATCTAAAGGATCCATATGGGTTAATACAGGTAAACGCCCAATAATTTCTGGAATCAGTCCAAAATCTTTTAAATCCTTCGGAATAATATATTGCAAAATATTATCCTTGTCGACACTATCTGTATGTATAGAGCTATAACCAATGGCTTGCATATTTAAGCGCTTGGTGATGACACGTTCAATACCATCAAACGCTCCACCTGCAATGAATAAAATATTCTCGGTATTGACTTCAATAAACTTTTGATCCGGATGCTTACGACCTCCTTTTGGTGGCACATTAACGACAGTACCTTCTAAAAGTTTCAATAAGGCTTGTTGCACACCTTCTCCAGAAACATCTCTGGTTATAGACGGATTATCACTCTTACGTGCAATCTTATCAATTTCGTCAATAAAAACGATCCCACGTTCTGCCTTTTCGAGGTTGTAATCCGCAGCTTGTAATAAACGTGTTAAAATACTTTCTACATCTTCACCAACATAACCTGCTTCTGTAAGGACAGTAGCATCAACAATCGCCAAAGGTACATTTAACATTCTGGCAATAGTCTTCGCCATTAATGTTTTTCCTGTACCTGTTTGCCCAACCATAATGATATTACTCTTTTGTATTTCAATATCATCATCAGTTACTGGCTGTAATAAACGTTTATAGTGATTGTAAACTGCAACAGCCATGACGCGCTTGGTGTATTCTTGCCCAATAATATAATCGTCTACAAAGGCCTTAATTTCTTTAGGCTTTCTTAGCATTAATTCTGCACTTAATTCTGAATTATCGCCTTGTTTAGACTCTTCTATAACGATACCATGCGCCTGTTCTATACAACGATCGCAGATATGCGCATCTAAACCTGCAATAAGCAGACTTGTTTCTGGCTTCTTTCTACCACAAAATGAACATTCTAATTCTTCTTTTGCCATCTTAATTTTTATTTAAGTTTCCACCGAAGTGGAACTCTCTTCACATTATTTCTCATTCAAAGCTTAGTCGAAAGTAATTACTACTACTTGCGCTTTAATACTTCGTCAATCATGCCGTAGTCTAGAGCTTCTTGTGAGCGCATCCAATAATCTCTATCAGAATCTTTCTCTACTTGCTCAATAGTTTGACCTGAATGATTGGCAATCACAGCATATAATTCTTCTTTTACTCTTATGGTTTCCCTTAAGGCAATTTCCATATCGCTTAACTGACCTTGAGTACCACTACTCACTTGATGAATCATAACACGAGAATGCGTTAGTGCAGACCGTTTTCCTTTTTCACCAGCACATAACAACACTGCTGCCATCGACGCGGCAATACCTGTACAAATTGTAGCAACATCTGGCTTTACAAATTGCATGGTATCGTAAATACCTAAACCAGCATATACCGAACCGCCTGGCGAATTGATATAAATCTGAATATCTTTAGATGCATCTGTACTTTGCAAAAACAACAATTGTGCTTGTATAATATTTGCGACTTGATCGTTAACACCAGTACCTAAAAATATAATACGATCCATCATTAAACGCGAAAACACATCAAAAACGGCAATGTTCATTTGACGCTCTTCAATAATATTTGGAGTCATGTTACTAGGATACATGCTCTCTATAATTTTACCGTAATAATTACCGTTTATACCTTGATCTTTTGTTGCAAATTTTTCAAATTCTTTTCCGTAATCCATATAATTTTTATCTTTTTTAATTAATGAAATTTATTGTTTAGATCCCGAAACAAATTCAGGATTTATATCTATTTCTCTATAGAAAAACAGATATAAAAAAGGCGCAGAACTTTTCAGTTTTACGCCTTAAAGATACTACTATTTTTAAAGACTGATTAACTGTAAAATTCTTTTACAAAATCATCGTAAGTGATTTCTTTGGTCTTAGTATTTGCTTCCGTTTTATACAAGCCTAATAATTTCTGACTCATTAATTGTTCAGACAAACGTTTTACCTCTTCTTGATTGGATAAAATACGTGCTGCAATATCTTCTAATTCTTTTTCTGAAGGATTCATTTGACCGAACTGTGCCATCTGCCCTTTAATCATTTCCATTGAGTATGCTTTTAAATCTTCAAACTGAACTTGAAGCTTATGCTCTTGGATTAGTTTCCCTTCAATTAATTGGTAACGCATACTTTTTTCAGACTTTTCGTATTCTTCTTTAGCCTGATCTGCAGACATTTCTTCTTCGCCTGAGGTTTGCATCCATTTCTGCAAGAAACTTGCTGGTAAATCGAATTTTGTATGCTCTACCAAATATTCAGTAACATCATTCAGGAATTTCTGATCGCCTTGTTGCACAAATTGTTTTTCTGCATCTTCTTTGATTTTAGCTTTTAGTTCTTTTACAGAAGTCACGACTTCTTTTCCAAATAACTTATCGAATAACTCTTGATCTAAATCCGCCAATTCTCGTCCATTAATTTCAGTGATTTCAAAATTCACTTCGATATCTAAACCGTGAGCATCATCATGAGGCAGTTTTAAAGCATTCATTAAATCGTGATCGTCGTTAAATAAGCCCTTTGTTCTTAGGGTAACTACATCACTAACTTTAGTTCCGATAAATTTCTTAGAATTTGTTTTTCCCTTTAATTTATCTAAAGTAATCATCGTAGAATTATCGATTTCTTTTTCTTCATTGAAAAAAGTTCCTGTGATTTCAGAGTCTTTAGTTACTTCAGTTTCAGAAACAATTTTACCATATTGCTTTTGGATCTGCTCAATTTGAGTTTTAACCATTTTATCATCAGCAACGATGTTATAATGTGTAATTGCTTTTTTACTTTTTAGGTTGACCTCAAAATCTGGAGCCAAACCTAATTCGAACTCAAAAGAAAATGCATCCGCATCCCAATCTAAATCGTCTTGTGCTTTTGGTAACGGATTGCCTAAAACATCTAGCTTCTCTTCCACCAAATACTTACCAAGAGCATCTTGTAATAATTTATTTACCTCATCGACCAATACAGCTTTACCATATTGCTTTTTAACCATTCCCATTGGTACATGACCTTTTCTAAAACCAGGAATGTTGGCAGACTTACGGTAATCTATTAGAATCTTTTCTACTTTATCGCTGTAATCTTCTTTAGCGATATCCACTTTTACAACTGCATTTAGTGCATCGACGTTTTCTCTTGTAATATTCATTTTTTTGAAACTAAAATTGGGTTGCAAAAATACAATATTTTTTGCAACCCAACAATAGTTTTAAGTGTTTGAGAGTAAGCTACTTTTTATCGTCTTTAAAGAAGGATTGCAAGATGGATTGTAAGATGGATAATAGAATACTAAATAGTACGGCAGTCCAAAAACTAGAAACACCAAAACCATCAATAAGCTTATCTGCCAAAAGTATAATTAACGCATTGATAACGAGCAAGAATAAACCCAGAGTTAATATAGTTACTGGCAAGGTTAAAATGACCAAAACAGGTTTTACTAGTAAATTGAGAATGGAAAGTACAATAGCAACAATTATGGCGCCTATATAACCATCTACAACGACTCCATTAAGTACATGTGCCAAGATGAAGACTGCAAAAGCGTTAATTAATAATCGGATAATTAGGTTCATAGTTTTAAGTTTTGATTTAAGTTACATAATTAAGTACAGACTCATAAAAATCTTTAGGATTCTCAACATGCAAACAGGCATGTGTTGTACGTTATTAATCATTCTTTTGGGTGATAAGCTTTTTAGCACGCTCGTTTCATATATCTATATTTAACTATTTAATTTTGAAAAACTCGGAACATTATAGGTATTCCGAAGGATGTGCTAATAGCCTTGCCTCTTCTATACCCTGGTATGGCATTGGGTAGCAATTTAATTACCCTTATAGCCTCCTCTTCTATCTTTATATGAGAAGCATCTGCCCTAATATTTGTTACGACACCACTTTTATCATAATCAAACGTAATATTAACTTTTTGTCTGCCTTGTAAATTTAATTTTAGAGCTAAGCCGGTATTAAATTTTTTATTTATTAGAGTATTTACGTTTACATTCATACATGCTTTTAGTTCGGAATTTGTAACGAAGTCTTCACAGCCACGATAGACTGGTACCTTTTCTGTAATCCCGTCTGGAATTGGAAATGATTCTATTGTAGCGCCAAGTTCTGCGTCTGTCGCTTTTCCATTTCTAAATTTAAGCCTAGCTATTTGCTCACCCTTTTTATTGTATTTGAACCAAACTTTTGAAAATTCCCCTTTGTGCATTTTGCCTTTCCACTGTAAAATCATGTTTGGCAGATAGTGCTTTTCTTCACCATATTTCTTGTTTTCAACATTAGTTCCTTCAATTCTCAAATCGCCATCTTCATAAAAATGCTGATATATTCCTGTTTTATAACCTTTGCTGTAATTGACGAGCCAGTCTAAATTTCCGTTTTTATAATAGCGTTTCCATTTACCTGAAAGTTCATTTTTTTCATATTGACTTATAATCTCAACCTCACCACTTTCAAAGTAACCTTTAAAACCGCCTTTATCCAAATTTTTTTCGAAAAGCAGTTTTCCACTCTCATAATAAAAGATTTCAGTATAATCATTTCCGACCTTTTCTATTTTTGTAGACACTTGTCCGTTTTCATAATAACTTAGATTTGCTCTATCCTTTTTACCATCGCTATAGCTGTGAACAGTAGAAATATTTCCATTTTCATAATAACTTTTCCATTCACCAAACCGTTTTCCATTTTTGTATTGGCCTTCTTGTCTTAATTTGCCCGTTTCAAAAAATTCCTGAAAAGAACCATTCTTCTCTTGAGAAAATGAAAAATTTATACTAACGAGTATTAAAATAACTGTAAAACCAAACTTAACTTTTGACATCATATAACTCTTGACTATTAAACAAAATTAATAACAGCATGATAAAAATCCTTAGGATTCTCAGCATGCAACCAATGACCTGCATTTGCAATCGTTACAATTTCTGAATTTGGAAAATGCCTATGAATAATAGCTTCATCTGCTTCACCAATATACTCAGAACGATCACCACGTAAAAATAAGGTCTTTTTATTGTAAGTCGCATGGATTGGCAAAGCTTCACCAACTTCTGATACGTTTTCTTTCAGAACTTCTAAATTTATTCGTAATCCTAGTTGTCCTTTTTCTACCCAATATAAATTTTTAAGTAAGAACATACGCGTTCCTGGTTCATGCACAGCTTTACTCAAAGTCTCATCTGCCTTGCCTCTGCTTTTAATTTCAGAAAAGTCTAAGCTACTTAAGCCCTCTAAAATAGCATCGTGATGCACAGGATAATAACGTGGCGAAATATCAGCCACTAAAAGTGTACTTACCAAATCTGGATATTTGGTAGCGAAAAGCATAGCTGTTTTGCCTCCCATGGAATGACCTAAAAGAATAATATCATTTAAGTTATTGACTTCACAATACTGTTTTAAATCTTCAGCCATTACTTCATAATCAAATTCATCGGAATGAAAACTACGTCCGTGATTACGTTGATCGACTAGATGTATTTCAAAGTTAGATTCAGAAAATTGTTTGGCTAAAGTTTTCCAGTTGTCTCCCATGCCTAAAAAACCATGCAGAATTATGAATGGCTTGCCTTCACCTATTATGTTTGAGTGTAAATTCATATAAAATTTTTATCACGCGGAGGCGCAAAGTCGCAAAGCCTCATATTATTATGTGTAAAAGTGTTTTTTATGTAATGACTAGTTTCTACTTTTTGTTATCAACTGACTAATTTTTCCTTTGCAACTTAGCGACTTCGCGAGAACATCTATTTCAATTTATCTAAATACATCCCTATAACAGTCTCAACACCTAAATATAAACTTTCAGTAATTAAAGCATGTCCAATAGAAACCTCCAATAAACCTGTAATATTCTCCTTAAAGAATTCTATGTTTTCTAAAGACAAATCGTGACCAGCATTAATACCTAATTGTAACGTATTCGCAAGCCCAGAACATTCCATGTAAGGCCTTATAGCCTCTTTATTTCCTAAACCATATTGATGCGCAAAAGCTTCGGTATAGAGTTCTATTCTGTCAGTTCCTGTTTCTTTAGCGCCTTCAATCTGGTGTAAATCTGCGTTGACAAATATCGAAGTTCTAATCCCATTATTTTTAAACTCTTTAATGACTTCAACCAAAAAATCTTTATGTTTTAGCGTATCCCAACCTGCATTTGAGGTAATCGCGTCAACCGCATCTGGCACTAAAGTAACCTGAGTTGGCTTAATCGCTAAAACCATATCCACAAACTTTGGTATTGGATTCCCTTCAATATTATATTCTGTATAAACTTCTGATTTTAAGTCGTAGGCATCTTGGTAACGAATATGACGTTCATCTGGTCTTGGGTGAACAGTAATTCCTTCCGCACCAAAACGCTGCACATCTTTTGCGAATTGCACCACATTAGGCACATCACCTCCTCTGCTGTTTCTTAACGTTGCAATCTTGTTTATGTTAACACTTAGTTTTGTCATTTTTAACATATTTTGTAAAACAAAAATACGAACTACAACACGCTTATTATGGTTATTTTTGATTAATTTGCAACATATTTAAAGCGCATTATGCAACTTCAAGATTTTGTGATTAACGACATCAAACCACTCAGTATAACTGATGAAATAAGTGATTTAAAATTACTATTTAATCAGTTGACCTATTCTCATATTCCTGTTCAAAATGATGGCGTTTACATAGGTTGTATTTCTGAAAATGATGCGCATTGTTTTGAAGGCGCAAAATCAATACAAGAGTGTAATTATGCTATTGAAGGATTTTTTGTAAGACCAACGACCAACTGGTTAGATGTGCTTGAGGCTTTTGCTCAAAATGATTCTAACATAATGCCCATCTTAGATCATAACAATAAATACCTAGGGTATTACGAGCTCAACGATATTATTCATTTATTTAATGAAACTCCATTCCTCTATGAGCCTGGTGGCATATTAATTGTTGAAAAAGGAATACATGACTATTCATTTAGTGAGATTAGCCAAATTGTAGAATCTAACGATGCTAAACTATTAGGTGCATTTATCTCTAAAATGGATAGTGATTTAGTGAGAATAACTTTAAAGATTGGTGACGGAAGTATTAACGATGTCATTCACACCTTTAGACGCTATAGTTACAATATTATTTCTGGTCACGAGGAAGATTCTTATATTGAAAGCTTAAAAGAACGTTCTCAATATCTTGACAAATACTTAAACATGTAAGTAATGAAACAAGCGTGTTCAAAATTTTATCACTTTAGATAATGATTAAAAGCGAGCAGCATGTGACGATTGAAAAACAATAAACATAAACACATGAAAGTAGCTGTATATGGTCAGAATTACGCAAAGGAAGCCACTCAAAAAGCCTTTGAAATTCTGGTGGAAATCCTTTTAGATCATGAAGTCGATATATACACTGAAGTTGATTTTTTAAATCAACTTAACGACGTTATTAAAAACAGTTCTGAAATCAAAACGTTTTTAAAACTAGACACTAGTTATGACTTACTGATAAGTATTGGTGGTGATGGCACAATTTTAAGAGCCATTACTTATGTAAGAGATTTAGGTATTCCAATTGTTGGTATTAACACAGGTCGATTAGGTTTTTTGGCAACGATTCAAACAGATGAGATAGCATCTGCACTTTCTGAAATATTTAAAGGAGACTATAAAATTTCTGAACGCTCACTCCTCTGTATAAATACAGAACCCAAGCATAAAGATATAGAAAACACAAACTTTGCGCTTAACGAAATTGCAATAAGCAGGAAGAATACGACCTCTATGATAACCGTTGAAACACATCTTAACGACGAATATCTCACGTCGTATTGGGCAGACGGTTTAATTCTTTCAACACCAACAGGTTCAACCGGTTATTCCTTAAGTTGTGGCGGACCAGTGATCACACCAGATACTACCAATTTTGCATTAACGCCTATTGCACCTCACAACCTGAGTGCGCGTCCATTAATCATTCCAGACAATACCGTTGTAAGTTTTAAGGTTAATGGTAGAGAAGATCAATTTTTAATGTCTTTAGACTCAAGAATAGTAACACTATCAAACACAACTACGGTAACGGTAAAAAAAGCAAACTTTGTAATTAAAATGGTAGAGCTCTTAGACGAAACCTTTTTAAACACCCTCAGAAAAAAACTACTTTGGGGAGAAGATCGTCGTAATTAGGCAATAAATATCACCAAAATCTGTTTATCTGTAGTACCAATTTAATTATGAAATTCCTTAGAGAAAACATAGTTACTTTTTTGTTCTTTGACACTGTGATTAATTTGCACAACCTTAGTTACGGAAATTGAGAAAAGAAAATGAACGCGTTTGAATGCGATACTTCATGATTAAATTTGTACCAAACAATTTGTGTCAAATTATTTAACACAAATCATAATTGTTATATTTGCAAACTTTGAAAAATTTATGAGGTGTTTTTTTCTAATTTTATTAAGTATTTTTATCGTAAAAAACGCTGAAGCTCAAATCTATGAGGTTGGAGTGTTTGTTGGTGGTAGTAATTTTATTGGTGATGTTGGTGCTACAAACTACATAGCGCCAAACCAAGCTGCTTTTGGCGCTATTGTAAAATGGAACAGAAGTCCTAGGCACTCTTTTAGAGCTTCAGTTATTTTTAGTGACTTAGAAGGTGTTGATGCGAAATCAGATGACCCAAGGCGCGTGCAACGTGACTATACTTTTAATACAAGTATTCTAGAAATTTCGGCTGGTATGGAATTTACGTTTTTAGATTTCGATTTACATACAACTGGTATAAAAGGCACTCCTTATTTATATACAGGGATTACCGTTGCAAATCACGATAATTTTTATTTTAATCAAGCTGGTGAATTAACATCAGAAGATACAGATAGCTGGGCTTTTGGAATACCAATGGCCATTGGCTATAAAACAAACATCTCTACTCACCTTGTTTTGGCAGCTGAAATAGGTGCGCGTTACACCTTTTCAGATGAATTAGATGGGAGTACACCAGACAATGAAGACAGAGCACAATTTAGTTTTGGAAATACAAATAGCACAGATTGGTATGTGTTTTCAGGAATTACATTAACTTACACCTTCGGCAGAAGACCCTGCTATTGTAATTTTTAAATGAGTCTTAAAGAACATATAGATAAAGAGAAGCTTCCCAACCATGTAGCAATTATAATGGATGGTAATGGTCGTTGGGCAAAACAACAAGGCTTTCTGCGTGTTATTGGGCACGAAAATGGTACAAAATCTGTAAGACAGACTGTTGAAGCTAGTGCTGAATTAGGCATTAAACACTTAACGCTATACGCTTTTTCTACCGAAAACTGGAATAGACCAAAACTCGAAGTACAAACCTTAATGAAGCTTTTAGTTAAGGCGCTAAAAAAAGAAATAAAGACTTTACAAGATAATAACATTAAGTTAGCAGCTATCGGATGCTTAAATGACTTACCAAAAAAAGCACATCGCGAACTTTTAGATGTTATAGAAAAGACGAAAAATAATTCGAATATGACATTAACTTTAGCATTAAGCTATGGTTCTCGTCAAGAAATTGTGAATGTTATTAAAGAATTATCACTTAAAGTTAAAAATAATATAATTTCTCATGAAAGTATTGACGAATCCATTATAAATAATCATCTTTACACGCAAAATTTGCCGGATGTTGATCTACTTATTCGCACAAGCGGTGAACAGCGCATTAGCAACTTTATGCTTTGGCAAATAGCCTACGCAGAATTATATTTTACAGATATTTTATGGCCAGATTTCAAAAAAGAAGATTTATATGAGGCGCTAATAAATTATCAAAACAGAGAACGACGATTTGGAAAAACAAGTGAACAACTTACCTAATAAAACAGTATTTAAGTCATTTATCACGCTTATTTTTACTGTACTACTTTTTACAATTTCACTTAATGGTAGCGCTCAAGTTGAAGGCGGAGAGACTTACTTAATAAAAGAAATTAAAGTTACAGGAAATACTAATTTCAGTGCACAGACGATCATAGCATATTCTAAACTTAGAAAGGATGAAGAGATACAAATTGGTGGTGATAAAATTGCTAACGCTGTAAAAACACTTTGGAAGTCTAAATTGTTTAGTAGTATCGATATATACGTCACTAATATTGAAGGTAATACCGCTAATTTAGAAATTAATCTTATTGATTTACCTGAGCTGAAAGAAGTCACAATCGAAGGCGTAAAA
The DNA here is from genome assembly GCA_034112185.1 of Flavobacteriaceae bacterium. Lineage (GTDB taxonomy): Bacteria > Bacteroidota > Bacteroidia > Flavobacteriales > Flavobacteriaceae > Winogradskyella. Next base: position 25,443 of record JAWUVW010000006.1, read on the forward strand.
AAAGGTAAAAAGGAAGAGATCATCAACGAAAACGATATTAAACCAGGTCAAAAAGTTACTGAAAATCTTATTGCTACAACTAGAAGTTATCTTACTAATAAATACCAAAAGAAAGGATTTTATAACACGAAAGTGAACATTACTACTTCTCAAGTGATTGACTCTGTTGAGAAAGAGCGTGTTGATATGCGTATTGTAATAGACAAAGGGCAAAAAGTTAAAATTAAGGCAATTACCTTCGATGGAAATGAAAAAATAGATGATAAAAAACTTCGTAAAGCAATGACAAATACGAAGAAAAAGAATCTTATCCGAATCCTAAAAAGATCTAAATATATAGAAGAAGATTATAAAGTAGATTTAGTTAGCTTGGTTGATTATTACAAAGAGAATGGCTACCGAGATGCCAGAGTTATTTCAGATTCTATCATTTATAATGATAAAAAAACAATAAGTCTAAATATTAATTTAGAAGAAGGTGAACAATACACTTTTGGTAAAATTACTTTTGTTGGTAATACAGTGTATTCAGACAGACAATTATCTGCTGTTTTAGGAATAAATCAAGGGGACACCTATAATGGTGTGGAGCTAAGAGAGCGTATCGCTGACGAAACTAATCCAGATGCTAACGATTTGACTAACTTATATCAAAATTTTGGGTATATGTTCTCTACCATAAACCCTGTTGAAGTTAGTGCAGAAGGCAATGTTATTGATATGGAAATCCGTATCTCAGAAGGGAAACCGGCTTACTTTAATAATGTTACTGTAGTTGGAAATGATGTTACTAATGATCATGTTATATACAGAGAGATTAGAACACGCCCTGGTGAATTGTATAGCAAATCCTTAATTATTAGAACCATAAGAGAACTTGGGCAATTAGGTTTCTTTGACGCACAACAAATAGTACCAGATATTAAAAACCCAAACCCTGTCGATGGGACTTTAGATGTGGAGTATTCTGTTGTAGAGCAAGGCTCGAGTCAAATACAACTACAAGGTGGTTATGGAGGTGGAGGCTTTATTGGGACCTTAGGTTTATCCTTTAACAACTTTGCAATTAAAGATATTTTTAAGAAAGATGCATACAAACCTGTACCAAGAGGCGATGGACAAAGTTTAGCTTTAAGATTACAGGCCAGTCAATTCTTTCAAACTTATAGCTTCTCGTTTAGTGAGCCATGGTTAGGTGGAGAAAAACCTTTTCAATTATCGACATCACTTTCATATTCTAGACAATTTTTGTTCAACCAACAAACACGTAGAGCAGATAGAGACAGAAGTTTTGACATTATTGGTTTAACTGTAGGTCTTTCAACAAGACTAGCAGAGCCAGATGATTATTTCTTGCTATCGCAAGCAATAAGTTATCAGCATTATAATTTATCAAATTATAATACAGGCTTATTTACCTTTGGTAATGGAACTTCGAATAACTTGTCCTATACTATTGGGCTAAGCAGAAATAACTTGTATACGGACCCTATATACCCTACAGGTGGTTCAAGTTTTTCCGCTTCAGCGAAGTTCTCTCTCCCTTATTCGTTATTCAATGGTGTAGATTATGAAGCCTTAGCGGATGAGAGGGATGAATTGCAACTTACAAATCCTGATGATTTGTTGCGAATTGCCGAAATAGATCAAATACGTTTTAAATGGTTAGAATTTTATAAAATAAAATTCAAAGTCGATTGGTACACAGAACTGTATAAAAATTTAGTTCTAAGACCAAGTGTAGAATTCGGTTTCCTTGGGGCTTACAATAATGATCGTGGAGTTATTCCTTTCGAACGCTTCTTTCTTGGTGGTGACGGTTTAGGTAATTTTGCTTTAGACGGAAGGGAAGTTATTCAATTAAGAGGTTATCCAAACCAAGCATTATCACCCCCAGATGGTGGCTCTATTTACAATAAGTTTTCATTAGAATTAAGATATCCAATCACTTTAGGAGCCGCAGCCAAAATTTTTGCTTTAACATTTGTAGAGGCTGGCGATTCTATTGATAGTTTTAGAAATTTTGATCCGTTCAACCTTTACAGATCTGCTGGAGCAGGCCTTCGAATATTTATGCCAGCCTTCGGTCTCTTAGGAATTGACTTAGGTTATGGATTTGACCGGTTACCAGGTGCAGCAGCTCCAAATGGATGGGAGACACATTTCATTATTGGACAACAATTTTAAGTTTGGCACGATATTTTCTAAGTGTTATTTAAGTATTTCATCATGGTGTTAAAATTTTTAAGATTATATTTCGTTAATTTGAAGTATACAAAACACTAGAAACAACGAAACATTTGGTTTTACCAAGACGTGTCTCAAAACAAAAACATATAATAATGAAATATAAAGTTCTTTTTTTATTGGCAATAATCGGTCTAATGAGCTTTAATTCGAATGCACAACGTGGTGTTAGAATAGGTTATATTGATACAGAATATATTTTACAGAATGTACCAGAATATCAAGAAGCTTCTACGCAACTCGACAAAAAAGTACTACAATGGAAAACAGAAATAGAAAAACGCTTAAACGCTATTGAACAAAAGAAAAAGGAACTCGATAATGAAAGTGTTCTTTTAACGAAAGAGTTATATGACGAGCGTTATGAAGACATATCATTTGAAGAAGCTGAAGTTTTAGATTACCAGCAAAAGCGTTTTGGACCAAGTGGAGATTTAATTATTCAAAAACGTCAATTGATAGAACCAATACAAGATCAGATTTTTGCGGCTGTACAAGAAATTGCCACAACAAAAAAGTATGATTTTGTATTAGATAAATCTGCGGATGTTGTGATGTTATATTCTGCAGAGCGATACGATATTAGTGAACAGGTATTGCGCACCATAACCAGAACCTCTAGAAGGACACAAGCAAAGACTAAAGAAGAGCGAAAAGAGCTAGAAGATGAAGCTGTTGTCCCTATAGTAAGTGAAGAGAAGGATGCACGCCAACAGGCATTAGAAGATAAAAAAGCGACAAGAGAGGCTGAACTAGCGGTAAAACGTGCGGAGCGTGAAAAAGCAGCAGAAGATAGAAAAAACCAACAACTAGAATTAAGAGAAGCTAAAAAACGTGAAGCAGCCGAGCGTCGTCAAATCGCTTTAGATGCAAGAAATAAGACGTCTGAAACTAAAGAAGAGCCAAAGGACACAATAGCAAAAGTAACCACTACTTTAAAAACAGATAATACAATAGATGAAAATACTGTAATAAAAGATGAAACAAAGGATAAGAGTGCTGTAAAAAAAGATTCGACAACCGCTGAAAAACCATTAACAGTGGCAGAAATAAAAGCAAAAGACCGCGAAAACAGGCGAAAAGAACTAGAAGCGAGAAAACAAAAGATCATAGAACAAAGAAAAAAAGCACGTGAGGATCGTGAAAAACAACTCAAGAAGAACGATTCTATAGCGAAAGCAAAAAAACAAGAAGAAAACAATTAATAATTTATAACACGTAATACAATTTAGAAAAATGAAACATTTAAAAACTTTACTATTCGCAACCGCACTTTTTATTGGAGCTACAAGTTTTACAACTGCACAAAGTAAACTTGCACACATTAATACACAAGAGCTCATAAAAGCCATGCCAGAATATAAAGTAGCTCAATCGGATATTGAAAAACTAGGTGAAACTTACCAGGCAACAATACAAACATCACTTAAAGAGTTAGAGACAAAACTTAAGCAATATAATGCTGACGCAGAAGCTCAGACGCAAGAAGAAAACCAAAAGCGTATGCAAGAAGTTGAAGGCATGAAGCAAAGCTTAAGTCAATACCAACAGCAAGCTCAGAAGGATTTACAAGAAAAGGAGTTTAACATGATAAAACCTATTACTGAAAAAGCTAGACTCGCAATTGAAAAAGTTGCCACCGCACAAGGTATTGAATATGTATTCGAAGCTGCAGGTCTAATCGTTGCAAAAGGTAAAGACCTTATGGCTGAGGTAAAGGCTGAGTTAAAGCTATAGATACTATTAAAAAATAATTTAAAAAAAGTCGCTTTTCACTAAGCGACTTTTTATTTTTGTACTCATGAGCAATAAACCTCTTGGCATATTCGACTCTGGTATTGGAGGCACATCTATCCTTAAGGAAATTCACTTCCTCTTGCCCAATGAAAACTGCCTCTATTTAGCGGATAGCAAGAATGCACCATATGGTAATAAATCCGAAGTAGACATCCTTCAATTGAGTATTAAAAACACCGAATTACTTATTAGTAAAGGCTGTAAACTCATCATTGTAGCTTGCAACACGGCGACCACAAATGCTATAGCTTATCTAAGAGCTCACTATGATATCCCTTTTATTGGTATAGAGCCCGCTATTAAACCAGCCGCTTTAAATACACAAACAAAAGCTATAGGTATATTGGCAACCAAAGGAACTTTAAGTAGTCAATTATTTCATAAAACAACTGATATATATGCTAGTGGTATTGATGTGATTGAACAAGATGGCGACGGTATTGTTCCACTTATTGAAAACGGAAAGTTAGATTCTAAAGATCTGGAGTTACTTTTAAAAACCTATTTGGAACCCATGCTCGAGAAAAACATAGATTTCCTCGTATTAGGTTGCACCCACTATCCCTATCTCATACCTATGCTAACTAGAATGTTACCTGAACATATTAAGATTATAGATTCTGGATTGGCAGTTGCCAAACAAACCCATACCGTACTATCTTTAAATCATATATTAAATGACACTAAAGAAAAAGCCACTATACAATTGTTTTCAAATGGTAATATTACCGTACTTAATTCAATTTTAAAAGGTCAATTTGAAACTGCGTATTTGGACTTTTAGCCATCTTTACGCTTATAGTATTATTAATCCTTTGTAAATTTGTAATAAAACTGAGAACAAAACTATCATGATCTTAATATTTGTTTACAACGCTAATTCAGGCAAACTGAATGCACTATTGGATGCTGGTCACAAACTATTCAGTCCTTCAACCTATCCATGTAGTTTATGCGCTTTAACTTATAATACTTTCACGGAAAGTACAATTTGGAAGACCTTTAGAAAAGAGAGTCATCTAACTTTAGAGTTCTATCATAAAGATGAATTTGAAGTAAAGTTTCCTAGTGTAAAAATGATATATCCAACTGTTTTAAAGCTTGAAGGGCATCAGTTGACAACGGTTTTGACCGATGAAGTTCTAAATGAAATTTCAGATGTGGAAGCCTTGATTGAAAAACTAAAGATCAGTCTTTAAACCATCCTGAATACTTCACATAATTAGTAGCAATACGATCAATTTCTCCTGATATTAATTCCTGACTAATAGCTTTTACTTTTTTGGCTGGTATCCCTGCATAAATACTTCCGGATTCTACAACCGTGTTTTTGGTAACTACAGCTCCTGCGGCAATAATACTGTTGCTTTCTATCACACAATCATCCATAACAATACTTCCCATACCAATAAGTACATTATCGTGTATGGTGCAACCATGGACAATCGCATTATGCCCAATAGAGACATTATTCCCTATCGTTGTCGGTGATTTTTGATACGTGGCATGAATAACTGCTCCATCTTGAATATTTACTTTGTTTCCCATTTTTATATAATGTACATCGCCTCTAATAACGGCATTAAACCAAACACTGCATTCATTTCCCATAGTCACATCACCTACTATGGTTGCATTTTCCGCTACATAACAATCGGCTGGTATTTGTGGATGTTTTCCTTTTACTGGTTTTATTATTGGCATGGTTTAAAGTTTAATTAATTATTCGTCATTGCGATGCTGACTTTTTTATCAGCAGCGGCAATCTGCTAAATCTTGGTTAAATTTATGAGATTACTTCGTCATTCTTCCTCTTAATGATGTTTCAATTTATAAGCCCCTTTTATCAAAGGAATTACTCACTTAAAATAAGACAATAAATCCGATTTCTTAGACGCAGACACTATAATCTCTTTTCCGTTGCTTAAAACTACACTCCCACCTTTTCCTTTAACGTATTTTACAATTTCATTCACATTAACTAAATAGCTTTTATGCACTCTGGCGAAATTAGCATCTTTTAGACTTTCCTCAATATACTTTAGTGTTTTACTGACGAGCTTCTTTTTGTTATTATTAAGGAAGATTTCTGTATAATTATCATCAGCCTTGCAATACATTATATCGGCTGTTTCAATAACCTCAAAACCATTTTGTTGTGGGATGGTAATCTTACCGTTAACCGAATTTGTTTTTGGTACTAAAACTTCATCCTGTAATGCCTCTTCCTTCGTTCTAATTTCTATAACATAATCAACAGCTTTAATTAATTCATCTATAGAAATAGGTTTCATTAAATAATAAGACGCATGTGCATTTAGAGCCTCTACGGCGTAGTGATTGTAGGCCGTTACAAAAATGGTTTCAAAATTTATATCGCCTACTTTTTCTAGTAAATCAAATGCATTTCCATAAGGCATTTCTACATCTAAAAACACCACATCTAAATCGTTGTTTCTAACCAGTACCAATGCTTCTTCAATATTTGCGGCTTCACCTTTTAATGAAATATTAGGGCAATACTTTGTGATATAATTTCTTAAAATTTCTCTACTTTTTTCTTCATCTTCTACGATGATGGCGCTTAATTTCATATTTAATCCTTTTTTAAAGTCACCACGACTTTAGTTCCTACATCTTCCATATTTTGAAAATCGTCAATCGAAACATCCACTTTATCTTTATACATTTCATTTAAAATAGCAACACGCTTTTTAATATTGTTCATGCCTTTAGAGTTTTGCTTTTTTTGATTTGCAGTTTTCAAAGCTTTAGAGCGCGCTCTACCAATACCATCGTCTGCAATCGTAATGGATAACTCGTCTTTAGATTTAGGTCTTATAACAATATTTAAATGTCCTTTTTCTATTTTATAACGTAATCCGTGCCAAACCGCATTTTCTATATAAGGCTGTAATAACATTGGTGGAATCTGAAACTCCTCAACATCAATAGATTCATCCACTTCTATAGAATAATCGAACTTATCTTGGAATCTAAAATGTTCGAGCTTTGTGTATAAATCTAATAATTCAATTTCCTTTTTTAATGGGATAAAATCTTCTTCACTATTCTCTAAAACCAAACGCATTAGAAGTGAAAAATCAGATAAATATTTATTTGCTGTGCGTTCATCATTAGTCGCAATAAAACTATTTACAGAATTTAAAGCATTAAAAATAAAATGTGGGTTCATTTGACTTCGTAAAGATTTTAAAGCCAATAAATTATTGGCTAACTTTTGTTGCTTTATATATTTAAACATTAAATAACCAGTGATTAAAAGCAATACCAAACCACCTATAAGAAAATAAATAATAAGTTGCTGGCTTTTATTTCGCTCTTGGGTCAATTCATACTTGCTTTGAGACAAGGCTCTATCACTTTCTAAGGATGTGATTCTATTTTGTTGCTCAACTATATTTCTACTAAATCGTGCTACTTGAGATATCTCTTGTTCTTTTTTTATGTACAACTCGTCAACTATATTCTCGTAACTCTCAATCATAGCGAGACCTTCTTCAGTATCCCCTTTTTTGAATAAGGCTTCAGACAGCACTCTTGTAGCGTCTTTTCCTACCACGAGATCTCCCTTAGCATCAGCTTCTTTTCTACTCTTTTCTAAATATGGTATTGCATCGTCATTTCTATTCTGTAAAACAAGAGCATTTCCGATTTTATAATTCTGTTTCTGAGCAGTTAATGGACTTTCATTAGAAATAATAGAATCTCTTTCAATATATTTAATGTCTTTTATGATCTCTTTCCTTAATTCAATTTCGCTCTCGTAGTCTTCATTACTACTATTGAATTCAGCTACCTTAACTTTTTCTTCAACAGAACGTTTTTTATTCTCTTTAGCCGCTAAACCTAATGAGTTATCGAAATAATCTTTGGCTTTACTTTTTTGACCTTGTTGGTTATAGGCTTGCGCCAATTTGGAGTTTAAATCTGTTTCTTTGGGTGCTATTAAATGCTGTTTCGCAATTTGTAAACCATCGTCGTAGGCATTTATAGCTTCAGAAAAATTCTTATTTTTTAGATTGGCATCACCAATACCTTCATATAAAATCGTTTTCTCATAGTTCGATAATTCACTTACGTTAAGACTGTTGTACGTTGAAATACTCGTTATATAATCCTCATTTCGGAGATAAGCCTTTGCTAATTTGAGCTTTGCCGACGACCTTTCAGCATTTTGAATACTAATTTTATAGGCCGAGATAGCCAAATCGTATTGCTTCCAATACATATAAACATCTCCAAGTAGCACATGTGCTTCTGCGCTTTGCACTGCAGACACATTTACATTAAGTGCATCACCTATAAATTTTATACTCTTTTCTGCATCCTTTTTAAGGTAGACATCTGCAGAATCTATCATTTTATTGAAACGTTTTAAGTCACTACTTATTTTATAGCTTCTAACTGACTGATCTTCGCCCATCACCTCTATAATAATGCGCTCATTAGTTCGTATTGTATGATAAATAGTTTCAAAATCATCATGACTTATAATAAGTTCATCTCCAATCCTAGCCTTAATAGTAAATGTACCATCAAAATTGGTTGTGGTGTATTCACCTCCATTTACTAATATGCTAACATCACTATAAGGATTATAAGAGTCTTTCTCATATACAGAACCTTTTATGCTGAATAGTAATTCTTTATTCAGTTTTTCACCCTTATTGTTCTGTCCGAAAGTTAGAAGACCGACGAGACAAAAAAGAAATACATTACAATATGTTCTGCTTGTGTTCACTACTACATTTTATTAATTGGACTAAACTTACATACTTTATTTGGTTTCCTAAAATCGGTATGAGAGAATAATAGGCTATTGGTTTCAAAAATAGACATGGTTACTAAAACAGTCTTCCGCTTTACGCATTGAAAGGGATACTTTACGCATTCTCGTTTTTTATTAAGGTTTATTCAATTGAGCTTTACAGCATGAATTAGAACCTGTCGTTCAAATAGGTAGGCATATAAAACTGGTTTTTACGCTTAAACCAAAAGAGAAGAAGAAAGACCCCATTACCAAAACAAAACTAGACCATAAATACTATGTGATATCTCCAAATGGTACCATAGCTATAAAAGAATTAAATACAAAAACCTAGAAATTATGAAAACACAATTTAAAACTTTAGTCATCGCTATGAGCTTTGCGACATTAACAGCATGTCATGCAAATTCGAAAACAAACACTTCATATTTAGCAATTTCGAAAACTGTAATTGGAACCAATTCGAAATCTGAAAAACCAGAAATTAAAGTCGCTTTATTACTAGATACTAGCAATAGCATGGATGGTTTAATTGACCAAGCTAAAGCGCAACTTTGGGAGCTTGTAAATGAACTATCTTATGCTAAGTGCGACGGAAAAAATCCAAATCTAAAAATTGCATTATATGAATATGGTAATGATAATCTTAATGCCGAAGAGGGCTATTTAAGACAAGTAATCGCTTTTAGTGATGATTTAGATGAAATCTCAAAGGCACTATTTTCTTTAACAACAAACGGTGGCAATGAATACTGTGGAAAAGTAATTAAAACGGCTCTAAACCAATTAGATTGGGGAAAAGGAAAACACGATTTAAAACTTATTTTTATTGCAGGCAACGAACCTTATACACAAGGAGCGGTGAGTTATAAGGATGCGTCTCAACTAGCACATCAAAACAATGTTACGGTAAACACTATTTTTTGTGGTGATTACAGTCAAGGGGTTTCAAGCTATTGGAAAGAAGGTGCAGATTTAACTCATGGCAATTATATGGCTATCAATCATAACCAAGCAACAGTTCATGTAGCGTCGCCTTATGATGATAAGATCTTAGAATTGAACGAAAAATTAAATAAAACTTATGTCGCCTATGGTAAAGCTGGAATCGCAAAAATGGAAATGCAAGCTGAACAAGACTCTAATGCAATGAGCTATAACAAAGCTAACGCAGTAAGTAGAACTGTAAGTAAGAGTTCGCGTTTGTACAAAAATAGTTCTTGGGATTTAGTGGATGCTGAAAAAGAGGGTGATTTTTCCTATGAAGATTTAGATGAAACACAATTGCCTAAAGCATTGAAAGGAAAATCTAATACCGAAATTAAATCTTATGTTGAAAAAAAAGGTAGCGAGCGTGAAAAACTTCAAAAAGAAATTTCAACATTAAACTTAAAACGACGCGACCATGTTTCAAAGCAAAATAAAGATGCTAAAAACGGACTTGAAAGCGCCATGATTAAAGCTTTAAAAGCTCAAGCTGAAAAGAAAAATTATAAATGGGATTAATGCCAAATAAACTCCAAAATAACTGATTAAATGCGTTTCTTTTCTCTTTTTAGGAATTAGCAATCATTTTAAAATTCATATGGTATAATACCAAAAAATAAAAAGGCTCAATTTACGTTGAGCCTTTTTATTAGTTTATCGCAGGACAATTGCATTCAAATTTCTCTCGCTTACAGCTAAAGTTATAGCCTAAAGTTATTTGATGAAATCCACCTGTATTAAAATTAATCGTGTTCGCTTGATAAGAATAGGTATAAGCAAATACAAACTGATTATAATCCACACCTAAAAATGGCGTTATGTACTGAAGTTTTTGGCTACTAACACTAGAACCATCTAGAAATTGAGCTCCGTCTAAGCTTCGTCTGTAAGATAACCCACCCCAAACTTTACCAAAATCCATTTCTTTATAAACTTTGGCATTAATGTCTATTGAAGATTCTCCTGTTGCATCTCTGTACATATACATTATTGACGGTTCGTAACTCCATTCACTCCCAAATTTATTGAAGGTATAACCCGAAGACATTAAATAAGTTCTTAAGTTTCTGAATTCAAAACCTTGACTATTAAAGTTTATACCTTCATTATTAAGTATATTTTTTGCTGTAAAATGAGTGTAGAAGTCTAAAAAATGGTAAGAAAACCCAAAATCAATATTAAAATTCGTAGCACTTTGTTCTATTCCGGCAACAGCCTGATCAAACTCTCCTGGCGCCAACCAACTCGTTTCATCAAGTTTGTACTGTAAAAACCCAGCACTTAAACCAAATGATAACATATTTAAATCTATCTCATTTCTAGAAAACATTAAATGATACGCGAATGTTGCATAACCTCCCACAGTAGAATGAAACCCATTAGAATCATTAAAAAGAATACCACCAATACCTACTGGTGAATCCCCTAATTTACCATTGATACTCGCGGTTTGTAAACTTGGTGCATTATTAACCCCAAACCATTGCTGTCTTGCTGTTAATCTAACCTTTGCACAATTCGCCACACCAGCCATGGATGGGTGAATTAAATAATAATTATCTGTTAAATAATCCGAATAAATTGGAATCCCTTCTTGGGAAAAACAAAAATTTGCCATTGCGGCTATAAATGCTACTAAACAATACTTTTTTAATGTCATAATAATTTATCGTTTCAGGGTAAAATGGGCTTTAAATTTTTTAGAGTTTCCAGTTCTTGGTTCAGCGTAAACTACTGTAAACCAGTAGTCACTTGTTGGCATTTCAGTGCCATTAAACGTTCCATTCCAGCCTTGACCTGTTGGGCTTAATTGCTTTAACAACTTCCCATATCTGTCAAATATATAAACTTTTGCATCACTTCCAATACCTCCAATGTTCCAAGTGTCATTATTTCCATCTCCATTAGGTGTAAAGTATAATGGATAGTCTATTACTGTTAGCTCAAATATTGCAATTCCACAACCCTTCTTATCTCTTGCCGTGATTAAGCGCATACCCGCTGATACATCTGTAAACACAGCACTATTTTGCCATGGACCTCCATCCAAACTGTATTCGTAATCTCCTAAACCTGTCGCTATCGCTTCTATAACGTTGGTATCAGCAAATAGTTGTGTCACCACTTCAGCTGTTAAACTCGGTGGCTCACTTACTATAACTTCTGCTGTGTCCATATTAGCACAACGCGTCTGTGCTAAGGTGCTAATATCTATTACGATGACACTATACGTGCCTGCCTGTGTTGGCTCTAAACTCGGACCCGTTTCTGATGCTAATACAGTGCCGTTATAACGCCACTCAAAACTATAGTCTGTATATGCCAGTTCTGTATCCAAAAGCGTTGTATTGAAGGCCTCTGTACCATTAGTATTCACACATAAGACGTATCTGTCTTCTAAATCGAACACGGGCAAAGGATTCACCGTTAAAGTCAAAGTATTTATGCCAAAACACGCATTCGAATTTTCCACTCTAACATAAATTATCTGAGAAAAAGGAGTCGTGTTCTGATACATATTAGGCAACTGATTAATTTCTAATTGCGCATCATTAGCTGAAGCATAATAAGCTAAAGTTAGTCCATTTGGCAAACTTTGCAATATAGAAGCATCTGCGTCTCCAAGATTAAACAGCGCAATACCGTCATAATCATCATCACATTCAGCTAAATCGGCACTACCTATATCTGTTGCGGTGACATTTAATACAACTTCTCCTAAACGAACACAACCCGTTGTGTTATTTACAGCCTTAATATATATTGTTTGTGGATTCACAGTATTTGTAAAAGGGAAAGGCGCTAGAGAATTCAAATCATTTTGAGCGTCAGCCAAACTAAGATAATGCTTAAAGGTAAAGCCAAAGGTACTGCCACCCACAATACTGTTTTCGTTAGCTTCATTCAAATTATATTCTGTAAAACCATCTGGCGTTCCATCTTCATCGCACTGAACTAAAGTTGCTAGCTGTAATTCTGGTAATGGATTTACAATGAGGCTTACTTTAGATGTTGCATAGCAAGCAGGGTTATCTACATTTTCCAACCTTACTACAATATCCTGAGCATTTGCATTTATGTTGGTATAAAGTAATGTCATTGGATCGTCAGCCAAATCAGCATCAATTTGATTTAGATGATAGGTAATATTAAATTGTGACGCATTTTGACCTCCTAAAACTTGGGCTTCGATAGAATTTAAATCAAATTCAACAAATCCATTTATATCATCACCATCATCAGCATTATCACATTCTTGATAGGTCATATCACCTAGGATTGGAAACTCCAAAATATTAATAAAAAATTCCGTTATATCATAACAATTTCCATTTACATTACTCTCAATTCTCGCAAAGATTTGTTGATCTTGATATGCTATTTGATTGGTGTAAATAACTGGCAAAGGATCGCTATCATTAGCCGCGTCGGTTCGATTTGAATGGTAACTAATTGTAAAATCACCTTCCGATTGTGGACCTAATATTGTAGGATTAAAAGACATTAAATCTAGCGTCACGAACCCATCAGTATCATTATCACAAATCAATTGATCATCAATAGGATTTGCTGCTGGACTTGGTGTAAATTCAACAACTATTTCATCAGTTGATGTACAACTTGACCCAAATTCAACTACAACACTATAAGTCCCATCAAAAGTAACATTGAGTATCGCGTCTGTTTCCCCAGGAATTTCAACACCATTAAAAAACCATTTATGACTTGCAACTGATGTAGGGATTTGTGTGTCTAAAATGAAGGAATCATTAGAACACGCTGCATTGCCCAACTCAAGGGTAAGATCATTCCCAAAATCTAAACCAAGATTAAAGCTACCAGCTTCTAAAAAAATTGCAGAATCCCATAAGAAATCGCCTTGGTCTGCAACTACAATTTTAATTTCGTAAGTTTGATTTGGAACCACCTCTGCACTTGCAGTTAAAACTACTGTGCGCCCTCCATAATTAGTACTACCTAAATTATAGCCATCAAAAAAATCAGTATTTGCTCGACATTCAGCCGAATCATTTATATTGGTAACACTAATTGGCACCCCATTAGGTAGAACAGCCAAGTTCGTATATGTGGATGTACCTACTTCTCTTAGCAAAAATGCAAAACTATCAGCAAATTGACATTCTGTATTACCATCATATTCTTCCGAAGCCATTAAGAAGCTAAAATTAAATTCGTTTGAGGTTGGAACGAAATTGAACTTAATAAATGTTGCATCATTTGTATTTGTTATTCCCAAAGCCACCTCCAAATCCATATCACCAGCCTGCTGGTTATCTAAATTAGGAAATGGAATAGACATATCACCTATAGTGTTACCTGCAGAAAAGGCGCGACCTGTAGTTAAAACAACACCTTCTTCAAATGGAAAGTTACTTCCTTCTGGTCTTTTAAAATAACCATAACTTTTAGTTTGAGAATCTGTAGGTTGACCAAAAACTTGTTGTGAAAAATTATCTATAACTGCACAATCGCTATTAATTAGAACGTCTTCAACTAATTCTTGCAGGCTTGAGTTAGATTCTGGGTCTACATCATTATTAATATTAATTATTTGCGAATACCCAGTAAAAGCAATTACCAAATAAAAGTATAAAAGATACTTTTTAATTTCTTTCATAAATATTAGATATATGTAAAATGCATCAAAATCTAGTTTAAGTTTACCCTATGCCTATTATCAAAAATTATAAGCTTTTATATTAAAATCTAAGCCCGCTTAATTATAGACTAATATACTAATTCTTAATTCTATTTCTTTAAACTAATAATCAAAAAATTGCTAATTAATTAAACCTTACTCTGTCATAATTTATAGTACTTCATCAACGTTAACAAATTACCATAAGGGTCTTTATATGGTCAATGCTCTAAAACCAGCATAATAATATAAACTTTCATAATAATTAACACGTCTAGATTAAGTCTGGTGACATCAATAAGAATGAACTCATCTGCATTTGTGGTCATACTAGGTTATAAAACTTTCATACTTTCCATAATTAGCAGAGTCTACCTCTTAATCAAAAAAAATATACGGCGCACTACATTTAAATGTATTACATTGACAGGTCTTCGGAGAGCCCATTAGAAGTTTCCAATAGAATTAAGAAATAACGGCTCTTTTTGATATTTAGTATATAGCGAACTAACTCTAAATAAACGCTAGCAATTACACATTTATAGATAGAGGTTATTTTTGTGTTTGAAATTTAAAAAAATATATGAATTAAGTTCCAAAACTTAATATATCGGATTGAATATTTAAGGATGATATTTCATACTTTTGTAAAAAAAGATGTCACATACAAAAATTTCCATAATACCTACATCTAACGAAACTATTCTAAAATTTGAAGCCGACCGCTTTCTCACTAATCACAATAGCTTTGAATTCAACAATGTAGATGAAGCCAAGCATTCTCCTTTAGCACAACAATTATTTTATTTACCATTTGTAAAAAAAGTCTATATCGCTTCTAATTTTATAGCCATAGAGCGTTATGATATTGTAGAATGGATAGATGTGCAAGACGAAGTTGCCTCTCAAATTGAAGATTACTTATCTAAAGATGGAATTGTAATCACTGAAGAGGCTATTAAACCAAAAGCAGCGGTAACTGTATATGCCGAAAGCACGCCAAACCCAGGTGTATTAAAGTTTGTTTGCAACAAAGTATTGGTTCCCAGTATTTATGAGTTCACTTCTATCGAAGAAGCTAAGCCATCGCCGTTAGCCACCGCTTTATTTCAATTTCCATTTGTAAAAAATATATTTATGGAAAAGAACTTTATTTCAATTACCAAGTTTGATATTATTGAATGGGAAGAAATTACGCTTCAACTGCGCGAGTTTTTAAAGTCTTATGTTGAGGAAGGCAAAACTATACTAAATGACGATGCCCCAAAGAAGCTGAATAAAACTGAAGAAGCTATTGAGCAAAAATTTGAAACGTTAGATGATACATCGAAAAATATTATAAATATTCTTGAAGAATACATAAAACCTGCTGTTGAAAGTGATGGTGGTAATATAGAGTTTATATCTTACGATGACCAGACTAAAAAAGTAGAAGTCTTATTACAAGGTGCTTGCAGTGGTTGTCCTTCATCAACTTTTACTTTAAAAAATGGTATAGAAAACACTCTCAAAGAAATGCTTAATGACAACTCTATAACTGTTAATGCCATAAATGGCTAAAATTAATTTAAAACTGTTCAACTTTTCAACTTTTAAAATATTGGCGTATTTTTAGACTTCATATAAAAAAAATCAAATGAAAAAAGAATTTCAAAACATCACGTTAGGACTTATACTTTGTCTAACTTCTTCATTATCGATATCTCAAAGTGTTAGTTTAGATTTTGCCAGAGAACGTAGCTTAATGTCAAATGATCTAAATTCGAAAATAATTGCTGATGGTACGCCATATATAGATGAAAATTTCTCACTAGTACGTATTAGACAATACAAAGAAAAACTTTACAATGCTAGATACAACGCATTCAATGGTGAATTAGAGGTTAAAATAGAAACTGATAAAGTTATTGTCTTAGATCGCAAGACCGATTTTGAAGTTGTTTTTACATTGACTAATAAAACATATAGAGCAGTAGATTATATCAATGAGAAGTCTATTTCTAAAAGAGGATTTCTTGTGGTTTTTTCAGAAGATAAAAATTACTCGCTTTTTAAAGAAGAACATATTCAATATTTCGAAAAAGTAGAAGCTACT
The DNA here is from genome assembly GCA_034112185.1 of Flavobacteriaceae bacterium. GTDB lineage: Bacteria > Bacteroidota > Bacteroidia > Flavobacteriales > Flavobacteriaceae > Winogradskyella. The sequence goes on from JAWUVW010000006.1 coordinate 42,021, forward strand.
AGTTCGTATCAACAAGATAAACCAGCAAGGTTTAAAAGAGATGATGATGTTTATTATTTGAAATTGGACGACAAGGTTACTTTTGTACCTCAAAATAAAAAAGATTTCATAAAAGCCTTTCCTGAGCAATCTAAAAAGCTGAAGTCTTACATGAAAGAAAATAAATTAAATCCTAAAAAGGAAGATGAGCTACTAACTCTAGTTAAGTACTTGTCAACTATTATTGGATAATTTTTAGGCTAACGTTATTTACTATTTTCAAAAAAAATTGAATTTATAGTGCTGTCATAAATTTTTATATTTTAAGTGACAATTAAATTTTTTTCGTTTCTAAATTATATAGAGATTAAATATCTAAAAGATTATGCCCGTATTAAAAGTTATTGAACTTTTATCTAACTCAGATAAAAGTTGGGCAAATGCAACTATAAAAGCAGTAAAAGAAGGGTCTAAAACTGTAAAAAATATTCGTTCTATTTATGTGCAAGATCAAAGCGCAATCGTTAATGGAAATGATATTACAGAATTTAGAGGGGCATTAAAACAAACTTTCGAAGTTAACTAATTACACTTTAGTGTAATGGGTTAAATCAGACAACTCGGCTCAAAAAAGTCTATTTTTTTTTATTAAACTTAAATTAATTAAACCAACATGGAAACACAAAAATGGATTGACGCAGGGTACAACTTAATTGTTGAGTTCGGCCCAAAATTAATTGCAGCTATTCTTATATGGATAATTGGTAGCTGGATTATAAAAATGATAATTAAAGGCGTTAGAACGGCGATGACTAAAGCCGCTTATGATGAAAGTCTAAAGAAATTTTTACTAAACTTAATCTCTTGGATTTTTAAAATTGTTTTAATCATAGTTGTATTAGGAACTGTAGGTGTTGAAACCACATCTTTTGCGGCCATACTTGCCGCGGCAGGTTTAGCCATTGGACTTGCCTTACAAGGTTCACTTGGGAATTTTGCAGGTGGCGTTCTAATTATGATTTTTAAGCCTATTAAAATTGGTGATTTAATTGAGGCCCAAGGCGAAGTAGGTGTAGTGAAAGAAATTGAAATCTTTACTACAAAACTCACTGGACTGTCTAACAAAGAAATTATTATACCTAATGGAGCACTTTCTAATGGTAATATTGTTAATTATACAACAGCAGGGACAAGACGAGTAGACCTAGTTTATGGTGTTGGATATGATTCTGATATAAAACAAACAAAAGCAGTTTTTGATAAGGTCTTATCTGCACATCCAAAAATTTTAAAAGAGCCTGCTCCTACAGTTGCATTGTCTGAGTTAGGAGATAGCTCATTGAATTTCGTAGTAAGACCATGGTGTAATGCCGAAGACTATTGGGCCGTTTATTTTGAAATTACAGAACAAGTCAAAGAAGCCCTCGATGCTGCTGAAATAGAAATACCTTATCCACATCAGGTTGAGATTAGAAAACAAGGCTAAGTCTTCTTTTTTAAAGCAATAAAATCCTTTAAATAATAAGGTTCAAAATAAGCGACATCTTCGGTGTCGCTTTTTTTATGCTTTAATTCTGCCAACACAGCCATTTCATTTGCTGACGGTAGTTTATCCTCAATAAAAACAGCATTAGGATGTTGAATTAAGGTTTTGGTCTTCTCAACGCCATTACCAATAAAATATACTTTATTTGTTTCAAGAATTGACGCATAGCTTTCTTCTGTAAGGATTTCAGCTTTAATTTCTCTATGCAATTCTAAATTTGAATTATAGATAGCCGAATAGACCTCCATTCTCCTAGCGTCGAGCATAGGCACTATAAATCCGTTTTCAATCTTTAGCTGATATGCTAAACTTTCTAAGGTATCTATCGCGATCAAAGGTTTATTTAGAGCATAGCATAAGCCTTTTGCAGAAGATACGCCAATGCGCAGCCCTGTATAAGAACCAGGACCTTTACTTACGGCTACAGCATCAATCTGTGACGGTTTTATATTTGAACTTTTAAAAACCTCATCAATAAAAACATGCAAAGTTTCGGCATGGGAGTACCCAGCACTATTATCTTCTTTTAAAACTAAAGTCTCTCCATCTTTAGACAGAGAGACCGAACAATTTGTAGTTGCAGTTTCTATATTAAGCACTATTGCCATAAAAGCATATATATATTACCAAGTAAATATTCAAATATGAAATACAACATTTAAAGATTTAATTGGTATTCGACTAGTTCTCTTCCTTCTCCTTCGAAGCTCTTGAATTCTTATTTTTTTCTTCAATAAGATCACCCGCTTTCAGCGTTTTAGAAACCATATTATAAGGCCCTGTGATTACCATATCATCCTTGGTTAAGCCTTCAATAATTTCAATATTAGTATCGTCTTGAATTCCTGTTTTGACAATCCTTAATTTTGCTTTACCATTCTCATTTACAAATACACACTCAAACTTTTGTTCCTCTTTTGACGAATCTGGTATTTCCGAAGACTTTCCATAAGGTTTCTTCGTAGAGCTTGTATCTGTCTTAATTACAATAGCACTAATTGGCACTGAAATCGCATTTTTTCGTGTTTTAGTAATAACGTCGACTGTAGCCGTCATTCCTGGTCTAAACGGAGAATAGGTTTCAGGTTTTCCTTCCGTTAACTCTTTATAAGATTCTTCTAAAATTCTAACTTTTACTTTAAAATTAGTAACCTGATCAGCCGCTAAATTTCCGGCCGCAGAATTTGCTATTTGAGTCACTACCCCTTTAAATTCTTTCTTTAAATAGGCATCTACTTCAACGATTGTAGAGTCACCAATATTAACTTTTACGATGTCATTTTCATTGACATCAACTTCTACCTCCATGTTCTTAAGGTTAGCAAGACGCAATATTTCTGAACCAGCCATCATTCCCGTACCAACGACACGTTCACCCAATTCAACACTCAATAAGGAAATAGTACCACTCATTGGCGCATAAATGGTTGTTCTGTTCAAGTTATCTTTAGCCTCATTTACTGTTGCTGCCGCGCTCTGCACACTATAATATGCGGAATTTTTGCCTGCAACAGCGCTTTCATAAGATGCTATTGAACGATCCCAGTCGGCTTTAGAAATAACACCTTTACTAAATAGGGACTTATTTCTATCATAATCTGCTTTTGCCTGTTTTAAACTAGCCTCAGCCTGCGCAAGACCCGCTCTAACGTTTTGATATGATGCTTCAGATCTATTCACTGCCGATTGATTTAAATCTGGATTTACTCGCACAAGTAAATCTCCTTTTTTAACTTCTTGCCCTTCTTTAAATGGCAATTCTAATATTTCTCCAGATACCTCAGAAGATATTTTCAATTCAACTTCTGGTTGAATTTTACCGGTTGCGGATACGGTTTCTACAATATCTTCTAAAGTTACTTCCTTAACTGTAACTTCTTTAAAATCTCCTTTTTTACCGAACCATTCCATTTTAGATCCTGTAACCAACAGGATAAGTACTACGACAACAATTCCTATAATAATTTTTACTGTTTTGCTCATATTTAAAACTTTAATTCAATTGCTGGAATTCCAAAATACAACTCTAGCACTTTTAATTTAAAGATATAGTCATATTTAGCACGATTCGTATTTATTAAAGCATTATCATATCTCAATTTAGACTGACTAAAATCGAAAGCATTAATAATACCTACTTCAAAACGTTCTTTGGCATAGGCATAGGCTAGTTCCTGCGATTCTAATGCGGTTAGTGCTGCATCGTAAGATTTAAGAGAACCCTCCGCATCAATAAATGCCTGATACACTGTTGATTCTACATCTAAAGACGCCTGTTCTAACTGATATTGACTACGCTCTAAGTTTACTTTACTACGCATAACATTGGATTTTGTAGTAAATCCGTTAAGAATAGGTATGTTTAATGATAGTCCGTAAGAAACACCATCATTAAGAGATAGCTGATTAAGGAAAGAATCATATCCGACTTCAACCGTATTAAAATTGGGAACCTCACTAAGCACAGCCTGTCCAGTTCCTTCTACAAATCCAATTTGACGAGTTAGCGTAGGATTATCTGGATCGATGACTTGGGTAAAAGAACTCGAATTAGTAAATCTTGTATTATAACCAAAAAATGCCGAGAGCCTTGGCATATAGCTAGATTTTGCTATTTGTAGATCCTTCATCGCTAACTCAACATTTTGCTCTGCTATTTTTATTTCACTTCTCACTTCTTTAGCCGCAGTAATAATCTCATTTACATTTTTACCAGCAATATCCAGGTTAACTATATTGTAACCTTCATCTTCAATATCAAAATTCTCGTAATCTTTAACGAGTAAAAGTTGAGCTAAACTTATTAATGAAATTTGTATAATGTTTTCTCCTGCAACGATAGCCTGAAGTTCATTAGCGTCCGTTGCTTTTATATCCAACAAATCACCTTGGGGAAGGACACCAGCCTCAACCAATTCTTCAGTCTGTTTTATTTGCTTTTTAGTGACTTCATTTTGACTTAATAATACCTTTAAATTTGCTTTTGTTAAAATTACTTCCAGATAACTATTAGCAACAAACAAAGAAATATCATCCTTCATTTTTGATAAGCGATATTGACTTGCTAATTTTGATATTTTAGCACGTTGCGATTCCCTAATATTTCTTAAACCGTCGAAAAGCGTATACCCTGCATTAATACTTCCTGTGGAAGAAAGAAATGTAATTGTTTCAGGCTGATTAGTCGTTGGATTAAAACTCAACCCTGTATTCTCGGCAACATTGGCGTTGGCATTAAAAGTAGGTAAAAAGTTACCTAAAGCCGCGAGTCGCTCAGCATCAGTTGCTTCTAAATCTAACTCACTCTGTTTTATAGAAATGTTATTTTCAAGAGCATACTCTACACACTCTTTAAGTGTCCATTTTTTATTTTGTGATTGTACTAAAACTCCAAAAAGTAGCAGTATTATAATGGTTGATTTTTTCATGATGTCTATTTGTCTAGATAAATCTCTATGTGTTACACTAAATTTTAATTAATTACGTCCTCCGTATTTTGGTGCGCCTTGTAATTGATTCCAAACTTTAATTTCATCAGTTTTTGACACCCCTTTTTTAACTTCAACAAAGATGCCATCACTGAGTCCTAGCTCTAAATCGCGTCTTTCAAATTTTTGGTCTCCAACAGCGACTTCAACAAACGGTTTTTTAGTTTTTGGATCGTATTGAACTAAAGCTTCTTTTATGGCTAAAACATTTTCTGCCTTACCTAAGATAATTGAAGCATTTGCACTTAATCCTGCTCTAATAAATGTAGCGTCAATATTTTTTAAAGATCCTTTTATCTCAAATTGAATAGCCCCATTTTCAGCCACACCCTTTGGAGCTATATAATCCAAAATCGCATCAAATTTTGCGTTTTCAATAGCACCAATAGTTATTTCTAATGGTAAGCCTTCTTTGATTTTACCAACTTCACTTTCATCAATTTTTCCTTCAAATATCATTTTTTTGATATCTGCTAAAGATGCAATTGATGTTCCTTCATTAAAATTGTTGGCTTCGATTACTTGGTTTCCTTCTTTTATTGGAACATCTAAAACCATGCCTGATACGGTTGCTCTTACTTGAGTCTGCGCAATATTACCTAAACCAGAGGTTGTACCTGTTTTAATAATATCATAGTTTTGACGCGATTGTGTGACATCAATTCTTGATTGTTCTACACGTTGTTTTGCCTGTAAAAAGGTATTATTTACTTGGTCGAACTCATTTGCTGCAACGACACCTTTATCAAAGAGTTCCTTTTGACGCTCATAAATAGCTTTTTGTGTCTTGAAGTTAATCTCGGCCGTTTGTAAAGCGTTTTGGCTGGATGCAATATTGTTTTTTGCACTAGTAAGAGATGACACATTAGGTATCACTCTAATTTTCGCAATTAAGTCACCAGATTCAACATACTCACCTGCTTCAATAAATACTTCTTCAATAACACCAGAAATATTAGGCTTAATTAATATTTCTTCTTTTGGCACTATACTGCCAGTGGCCATCGTTTTTAATACAATGGTTTGATTAGAAGCTTTTTCAGTAGTATATGTCACTGGGTCCTCTTGGTTTTTACCCCATAAGTATATTAAGGCTGTAGCAAATGCTGCTACAATGACTATAAGCGTAATGACGGTTGTTGTGCGTTTCATGAATGGTTATATTTTTTCTAATTTATTCAATTCTTAATGCGTCTACTGGCTTCATTTTGGTGGCATTATTAGCTGGTATTAATCCAGCCAAAAGGCCTGAAACAGTCAATATAGTTATGGCTGTTATAATAACTTGCATACCTACACTTGGGTTTATAAAATTCTGAACAGGTCCGTTTTTTTCAATTATATAGTTCAGTAGCCAAATTATAGCTGCCGAAAATACGACTCCAGTCATACCTGAAATAATGGTTAGAATTAAACTTTCTTGCAAGATTTGTGCTTTAATAGTCCATGGTGATGCACCAAGAGCTCGCCTTATACCTATTTCTTTGGTACGTTCTTTTACCGAAATAAGCATAATATTACTGATCCCAATAATTCCGGATAATAAAATAAGTGCTCCGACAAAATAGCCGACCACGGAAAGTATACTAAAAAGGCCTGATATCTTTTTAAACTCTAAAGACTGGTCACGATGCCCTATAGCACGCATGTCATTTGGGTGGACCTTATGTCTCGCTCTTAGAAAGCTAAACATAGATTCCTTGAGCTCTGTAATATCAAAAGCATCGAAAGCCGTTATAACCATATAATATATACGATCTCCTTGGTTAAACGCTTGATTAAAAGTCGTGAAAGGAATAATTATAGCATTAGCCTCCTCCTCAGCATCTCCCTGACTATTAGGCTTTTTAAAGGTGCCAACCACCATAAAATTAACACCATTGATTTCAATGTAAGAACCGATGACTGTTTCATCCTTATCGTATAAACCTGCAATCACGTCGACACCAATAACACAGACTTTACGTTTGGCTTCTATATCTGAATAGCTCACAAAACGGCCTTCAAGAATATCCATGGGTTCTTGATTGATATAATCTGGATAGTCACCAAAAATTCCAAAAGCACCAATTTTGGTTCCTCTAATGACATTGTTTCCTCCACGGTAGCCACCAAGTTTATTTCTTGGAGACGCATACTTTATCTCAGGAAATTGCGTTTTCAAGGCTTCAATATCATCTAACTTATAGCTAAAACGTCTGCGTCTTGGCAAACCTTTATAAGCCATTGAAGTCCCTTGGGACCAAGTAAGAACAGAATTCGTAGCAAAATTACTAAACTCAACCGTAGCACCATTCTTTAAACCATTGGTTAAAGCTAGTAATAAAACCAAAATGGTAATTCCCCAAAACACACCAAAAGCTGTTAATAAGGTTCTAAACTTATTAGCAGTTAGACTCTCTAGTATCTCGTTCCAACGGTCTTTACTAAACATCTTATTCGTCTTTTAGTGCTACAATAGGTTTTATTTTTGCCGCCCGATACGCAGGAATAAAGCCTGCCAAAGTCCCTGCAGCTACCAATATAAAAACCGTGATAAGTGCCGTGTAGAAATCTACCTGAGGGTACTTTATAAAATCACTTTCAATGGTTGGCCCAACGATCTCTAATAGCCCAAGACCGATTACCAAGCCGAACAAGCCTGAGAACATCGTTACAAAAATAGATTCTTGTAAAATCATAGCAATAATAGAAAGTGGTTCCGCTCCTAATGCTTTTCTTATACCAATCTCCTTGGTGCGTTCTTTAACAATAATGATCATAATATTGCCTACACTTACTATTCCAGCGATAATCGTACCAATACCTACAAACCAAAAAATAGCCTTTATCATATCACTTAACGAATAGATTTTTTGGGCTTTTTCCAATGTATTATCAACGCGAAGTGCTGCTCTATCGTTTGGAGCAATAGTGTGCTTAGTTCTGATATCACTCTCAATACTGGCAACTAGGTTTTGTGAAAATGCAACCGCTTCATCAAAATTATCTGACATAGCAACTGTAAAAGACATGTCTCTTATATTGGTACCTCCATTAAATGCAATTTGAGCTGAGGTCAACGGTATAAAAACCTGGCTTTCTTCACGTTCTCCTCCAGGATCACCATAAACTCCTACAACCTTAAAATTAATACCATTAACAGATACCATCTCACCTATCGGGCTTTTGCCCTTAAATAATTCGGTTTTTGTTTTATTACTAACTACTATGATTTTTCGCGCTTCATTAATATCGCCTTGGTTTATAAAACGTCCTTCCGTTATGCTAGCCTTTTCGATAAATTGGTAGTCTGGATCCACACCTCTAATATAGAAATTACCAAATTCATTTTTATAAACTAATTGTGCTCCCCAATTAGAATAACCGCCAGATTTATATTCTAAATAATCGCCGTAGGTATTAGAAATATTATCGAGATCCTCATTTTTTAATTGAATCTGTCTGTTAGGATTAAGGCCTTTATATTGTTTTGTAGTACGGCCTGCTCTTACACTTATTTTATTGGTGGCATCTCCAGAAAATTTCTCTTTAACGCCATTTTGAACACCCGTACTAAACCCTAGAAGTACTATAAAAATAAAAATACCAGAAGCCACAGAAACCCCTGTAAGAATAGTTCTTAACTTATTTTTACTTAACGTCTGAAATATTTCTTGCCAACGTTCTATGTCAAACATTTTGTTTGGCTCTAATTTGTTCTACTTTACTATCATCTATAATAACGCCATCTTTTAGATTAACGATACGCTTTGTCATGTGTGCAATATCATCTTCGTGCGTAACTATTAAAATAGTTTTGCCTTCATCATTTATACCCTGTATAAGATCCATAACCTCGTAAGACGTTTTGCTATCTAAAGCTCCGGTAGGTTCATCTGCTAACAAAACCTTTGGGTCACTAGCTAAGGCTCTTGCTATTGCTACGCGTTGTTTTTGACCTCCAGACATCTCACTGGGTAAATGGTGAGCCCATGGTGCTAAACCCACTTTTTCTAAATAATGTTCAGCTTTTTCCATACGCTCTTTGCGCTTTAACCCTTGGTAATATAGTGGCAACGCTACATTATCTAAGGCAGACTTATAATTTATTAAATTGAAGGATTGAAAGATGAATCCTAAAAATTTATTTCTATACTGTGCCGCAATTTTTTCGTTTAGGTTCTTTATAGGAACACCATCGAGAATATACTGGCCTTCGTCTGCCTCATCTAACATTCCTAATATATTAAGTAATGTTGACTTTCCAGAACCAGAAGACCCCATAATAGAAACAAGTTCACCTTCTTTTACATGAAAGTTAATTCCCTTTAAGACATGAAGAGAATTACTTCCCATCTGGTAAGATTTATGTAAATCTGTTATTTTAATCATAATGCAGTCTATTCAGCGTACAATTTTAATGAAATCTGTAGGTCTTCTATGCCAAAAAATTGTTAAGACTTCCTTTTAAACGCCAACGATTAAGACTATTAAACAAAGCAAATATTAGAGTATGTCGTCTGTGCTTTCTGACTTTTTGGGTTTATTATACTTCCTGTAGATAAAAAAGCCTATTGTACCCACTAAAATGTAAGGAACTGCCATAAGAAACACAATCCCGTCATTGATACCTTCTGCTGTAGATTCACTCCCTTCGCTTTCTAAAACAGCTCTGCACATGGCGCACTGGGCATTCATATTGAGTGAAAAATAAAAAGTAAAAAATAAAAAGAGAATTTTGTTTTTCATTATAACCATTTTGTAGACCCGTTGAATTTTTTTAAAACCTTTCAGACCTGAGAGACTATGTGTAATATGGTGATATCATAATATAGACAATAACGCCTGTTACAGCTACATATAACCACATTGGAAACGTGATTTTAGCAATCTTTTTATGACGTTCTATGTTATTAGTTATCGCTCTTACATAGGTAATTAAAACAAACGGAATTATGATAACTGATAAGACTATATGGGTAAACAAGATAAAATAATAAATATATCTAATATAACCTTCTCCACCGAATTTAGTAGAATCACTGGTCATATGATAAGCAATATACATCAGCAAGAAAGCGACCGATAATGTAATCGCAAACTTCATTAAACGTTCATGTAATTTTCTATTTTTGTTTTTTATTGCCACTACAGCAACAACCAAAACCAAAGCTGTTAATCCGTTTGTGGAAGCATAAATTGGAGGCAAAAAGGTTAAGGGTTCTACATCAAAACCTAAACTTCTTAAATTGACGCCAAATAATGTAGCCACGGCTACTGGAATAATGATTGAAAGTGCGACAATCCACTTATTGTATTTTTTTTCTTTTTCTATATCTACTGAACTCATTTTTATTCTTTTAATAGTTTAGCAATATCTTCCTTTAAAATTGTGATTTCTTGCGGAATACCTTCATCATCTACCCCTTCTTTTTCTGAAACGATGCCGTTATAATATATTATAGGATTACCTGGTGATTTTAATCGCGATCGAATAAAGCCCTCTTTATCTATTAAAGCAAAATTCCCCGAGTGTTCAAATCCATCTATGATTTCGTCACTTTTTGCGGTGTAAAGGTAAAAGCCTTCGTTAGCCAACTTGTATATCATTTCTTCATCTCCCGTCATTAAATTCCAATTCGGATTAGTGATTCCGTACTTGTCCGCATAAGTTTTTAATACTTCCGGCGTATCAATATCTGGATTAATTGTAAACGATGCTACTCCAAAGTCTTCAAAATCCTTAAACTCATTTTGAATTTCGACAAGGTTACCATTCATTCTTGGACATATGGTTGGGCATGTCGTAAAAAAGAACTCTACAACATAGACTTTACCCAAATAATTTTTGTTCGTTATCGTTTGCCCTAATTGATTCGTAAAACTAAAGTGAGGGACTTTCTTTTTGCCTCCATCGATGTTTGGAATGTACTCTAAATCACTTTTGTTAGACGTATGGACTTCTTTTTCTAATGGTGTCAACACATCTTTACTTCTACTTTCATCTCTTGTGATATCATCACCACTGATACGATCGATAATTTTCGGAATAAAGATAATTCCGAAAACTAAAATGATTAGTGAAATTCCGACATACGAATAACTTGTTTTTTTACTCATCGTTTTGATTTAAATCGTTTCCTCTTCTCGTACTGGAATCGTCAAATTTTCCTTTTCGCTTTTGACGATATTCTGTAAATAGAATACGCACATCGTCACTCATCATATTCTTGATTTCAGACACTTCAATAGTATCATATGAATACACGCTAAAAACAGGTTTTTTAGCCTCAACATCTTTTTCACTCCTACCATCTTGTCGTCCACGTTGGCTTAAATCTTTGTCTATAATAAAAACGTTATCTGTTGATAGATCTTCTTTTAGTTCAATTTTAGATTTTAATGAATTGAACAGCAACTTTATTTCACCTTCTGTACCAAAGGCGTAGTGCCAAAACTTTAAGTCTTCGTAGGTGTTAATTTCTTTTTTGAGTTCTTTCACCTCTTCCTCAGCACCTTCAGGAACCACAATTATAATTTGAAATGTTTTAAATCCTTTAAACTTATCATAAACGAGTTCTTTAAGATTTAAAGCCGAAATAGACTTTTTTAGTGGTGACTCGCCTAAAAAACCTAAAACTGTAATATGATCTTTTAATACAATAGAATCTGTTCGGTCTGAATAGAAGTTTTCAATATCAGAAACCTCATTGTTTACAACATCTAACGGTTCATAATTATGTTTGGCAGGATAAAGCATCAATAAAAAAGCGACTGGTAAAAAGAATAAAATACCTAAGACAATATTGCGCTTTGTTTTACTTGTATTCATATTTTAGAAATAAAAAAGACATTCTTTAAAATGGCTATATTTTGAATTTGAACCAAATTCTTTTACCAAATGTTCACGATAAAACATTAGAATGCAAAAATAAAAAAGGTGGTTTAGAAAAACCACCTTTTTAGTATCATTTAACGCAATATTATAAATTTAAAAATCGGTTTTAATTAAAGCATCTTCTGTATTGTAAACTTCAAACACATAACCCCCTTCTTGAAGTAAGATGAAGATTAAGTAACAGATCAGAAAAACAGCTGTCCAAACCACCATTTTTCTGAGACTGCCAATTTCATCTCTCATGTGCATAAAGTCCCATGTGATGTAATAGGCCTTAACGATTGTCAATACAATGAAGATTAAGTTTAGGGGCTTCATATAAATCAAAGGTGAAAATAATATATTCCCTAATGTTGCAAAGAAACCACCTTCAAAAGGAGTTAACCAAGTGTGCATCAACACATCTGGCTTATATATACCCAAAGCAACTTCTACTACAGTTACTATAGTTAGGAAAACTAAAACTCCCCAAATTTTACTCGTATTAGACTTAAACTTAACTAAGCCTCTAAATATTTCTAATTTGTGTGCGTGCGCCATGACCTGATCTTAATTTCTTGTTATACTAAATAGAAGAATGTAAATACAAATACCCATACTAAATCTACAAAGTGCCAATATAATCCCACTTTTTCAACCATCTCATAACTTCCTCGTCTTTCATAAGTTCCAAGAATGACATTAAAGAAAATTATAATATTAATCACAACTCCAGAGAGTACGTGAAATCCATGAAAACCTGTAATAAAGAAAAAGAAGTCAGCAAATAAGCTTGGACCATATTCATTAACCCTAAGATTAGCTCCTTTTACGACTAACTGTCCATTTTCATTTATCTGTCTCAGCGATTCCTCTCGAGACAAGACTGTTTTCTCTCCATCCTCATTAATAATTTGAGTTCTCACCAATATATTACTATTAGCCGCTAAACCGGTATATATTTCATTAACTGAATAAGGCGGTAATGGATCTTCGTCCACAAACCAGAGCCCATTCTTACGTTCCTGCTCTTGGCGTACGCCTGGCATTAATACCGCAAATTCATCAATTGAAATACGTTTAAATTTTTCTTCTCCATCAACGGTAACATACTCGCCAAATTGAAGAATATTTCCGCCTTTAGTTTGCACAGCACCATATTCCCCTTGAATAAAAGTTGCCCATTCCCACGCCTGAGAACCGACGAATATAGCCCCTCCAATAATGGTTAAAAACATATAAATAGTCACTTTCGATTTATTCATATGGTGACCTGCATCAACGGCTAACACCATAGTTACCGACGACATTATAAGAACAAATGTCATGAATGCGACGTAAATCATTGGTAGATCCTGTCCGTGTAAAAAAGGAACATGGGTAAATACCTCATCGGCAATAGGCCATTCCTTCATGTATTTGAATCTGGAAAAACCATACGCTGCCAAAAAGCCTGAAAACGTTAATGCATCTGATACAATAAAGAACCACATCATTAATTTTCCGTAACTCGACTTTAGAGGTCTATTGCCCCCTCCCCAAGTGTTTCCTTCTGTACCAGTCTTTACTACTGTAGAATCCATAGAATGAATTTAAATTTTAAGATTTGACAAAAATAATCAAATTATATATCTAAAAAAATATAAAAACAAAAAGAGCACAAGCCAAAGGACATCTACAAAATGCCAAAAATTAACAGCGAGTTCAAAACCCAACATACTGTTGGAGTTATACTTTTGTTTAAAATGATTATAAATTACAACAATGAGGCATATTAAGCCAGCGATAACGTGGCCTATATGTAATACAGCCATAACATAAATGTAGGACATTGTAATATTGCTCGTTGCTCCTGTGAAATTATAGCCGGCTTCAATAATTTGTCTAAAGCCTTCAAACTGACTAAAAATAAATATAATTCCAAGCGCTAGAGTAACCAACAACCAAACTGTTGTCATCTTTAAATTGTTCTTCTTGAGTGCTTGTTTGGCTAATATAAAGGTGAGGCTACTCGCTAAAATAACCATAAGACTGATAAAGAAAGCATTCGGTAATTCGTAATTACTTAGCCAATCTTTATTAAGGCGTTGCTTACTACTCACAATAAATGCGCTCAATAAACCCGCAAATGACATTATTAATGAGCCAATACCAAACAAAAGCATCATCTTCTTAGATCTTGCTCTTTTCTCTTGTTGTGTTCCTTGTGTTAAATCCATCTATCTCAAAAATTTATCTGCAACATATATAATCTGCAACATGGTAATGTAAAACACACTAGACAGCATTAACTGCTTGGCGGCTTTCACAGTACGCTCCTTAAATAATTTAAAAGCGTAAACCAACATGACCAAACCTAAAATAAAGACCAAAACGGCTCCAACTATAGATAATTTTAGATCCCCTGTAAATCCAAACACCGGAATTATGGAAACCAAAATTGTCCAAACACTATACATTATAATTTGTACCGCAGTGCCTTTATCTGGCTTACCTGTTGGTAGCATAAAAAAGCCTCCTTTTTTATAATCTTCGTATAAGAACCAACCAATTGACCAAAAATGAGGAAACTGCCAAAAAAATTGAATCGCAAATAAAGCCCCTGGTTCTATACCAAAAGCATTACGTGCTGCTACCCAACCTAACATAAAGGGAATTGCTCCAGGTAAGGCTCCCACAAAAACGGATAAAGAGGTTTTTGTTTTTAATGGCGTATAAACACTAGTGTATAAGAATATAGAAATCGCTCCCCACATTGCAGTTTTTGGATTGATGGCATACAGTGTAATTAATCCTAAAACAGTGAATGATGTCGCTATTATAAATGCCGTATTCACGGTCATTCGACCAGCTGGTATGGGTCTGTTTTTTGTGCGATCCATTAAAGCATCTAAATCACGCTCAATGATCTGGTTATAAGCATTAGAAGCACCTACCATAAAGTAGCCACCGAAAGCCAGTAAAATGAGTATTGTAAAGCTTATCGTTTCGGCACCAAGAAGATAACCTGCAACTGAAGAAAACACCACACTTAGGGACAATCCCATCTTAGTGATTTCTTTAAAATCTGTTATCACAGAAGCTGTCGATATCGAAGATTTTGTACTACTCAAACTGCGCATTTTTAGTTCTATTCTTAGCGATTGCAAAGATAGTTTGAAAATTGATTCTAAACAACGTAAAACAATCTTATTTAGAACAAAGACACTTCGCTTCAAGAACATAGTTAAATGGGTCATTTAGGATTAAACCAAAAGCCCTCATTGGGTTGTTCAAAATCAAAACGAGGTCAAAGGCTTTCATCTCACACTTTATTTTTACAATAGAATCACACGCCTCCTACCTTAGTGTAAGTTTCTCCATTGCGATAAGATAAAAAGCAGACAAAACTTTGAAATGAAAACGATACATTAACTTTTACTTATTTTATTATTTATTTCAACTTCAATATCTGCGCAACCTTTTGATACACTTGAAATCAAAACCACAAAACTATCTGAACATACTTATATGTAAGAAGGTGCAGGCGGAGATACTGGTGTTTCTATTGGTGACGATGGTGTTTTTGTTATTAATGATAAGCTTGCTCCTTTGACTAAAAAGATTCTAGCCACTATAAAATTACTAAACGATAAACCTTTAAAATTTTCAGTAAACACCCATTATCATGGTCATCATTCTGGTAGAAACGACAATATGACTTAAGCTGATACTACGATTATTGCTCACCAGAATGTAAAGAAACCTCTTGAAGCTAAAAAAGATAATGGAAGTTTAAAGCCAAAACAGGCCTTACCTATAATCATATTTAATGATCAACTACATATTACTATAAATGGAGAAAGTATCGCTGTATTCCATATATCGAATGCACATACAGATGGTGATGTTTTATTGTATTTTACCTAAAGTAATCTTTTACATACTGGTGCCACTTATTTTAATGGTCGCTGTCCTTATATCGATTTAAATTCTGGAGGTCGTGTAATTGGTTATATCGAAGCGGCGGAAAAAGGATTAATACTCATTGATGATGAGACAAAAATTATTCCTAGTCGTGTACAAGTATCTAACAGGGAAGCCTATAAAAACTTTTTATAAATACCTGAAGGCCCTATATAAAACATTCTAAACGCTATAGACGAAGGCAAAACACAAGAGGCTATAAAAACGGATACAAGTCGTATAAAAAACTATAATCCTTTAAATTATGGCACTGGTTTTATTAATAGTAAAAAAATCAATTGACCTTTTATAAGAGTTTAAATGGGGAATCGTTTTTTATTTGACAAATGTAGAGGTGATGGATGATTAACTCAATCTTTAAATCCTAAAAATCATTATACCAATTAAATAAATCTGTTCTTAAGCCAATGCTAAGCCATAGGGTATTAGAATCTGTTGTTGAAGCGGTTATAGCTTCAGGATTAAAGTCTCTATAAATAATATTAGTGAACAGCTTTAAATTAGTTGCAGGGTTTAACAAATAACCAGCTTGAATCTCGGTCATAAAGCTGTTAGTTTTATTTCCTTGTCCAATTTTTATTCCTGTGTCAGCAATACGGTCATTATAATTTCTATAAATATCACCTCCATAAGAGAAACTATCTTCATCTGTATTAAAATCGAACCCTCTTTGCCCAATTATAAATTTAGCATCTGCAAACCAACGTTTGTAGTTATAGCGACCAATCAATACAAATTCTCTAAAGTTTGCACCCCAAAGATGTGCCATTGGTTGATTGAAATGCGCATAATTAAGAACTCGGGTATTATGCGAATAGGTATAAGGTCGCACTTGATTATATTCTGCCTGAAACAATAAATTATCAACTTTAAAAGCATTAAAATATTTTACGCCTAATTGAAACCCGAATTTATTCTTCCAACTATTATCTCCAGCTTTAACATCACTTAATGAAAACTCATCTAAAATAAATTGTCCATAAAGATTTACTTTATTGTTCAATTTGTACTTCGAACTTAATCCTAAAATGACATTTCCTGCACCTTGACCCGTTTGAAACTCAATAGCTCTCAAAAATATGATTGGATTTAGATAATTAACATCAAAACCTCGTCCGTTGGTATCTTCCCAAATTACAGATTCAAATAAACCAATATTTAAACGTTTTGAAACATTCCAACTCAAATAGTGATTTGCCATATATTTTGTTAAAAAAGCATCATCAACCACCACTTCTGGTCTTACATCTTTTAACCACATCCAAGTACTTGTATACTTAATTTTCCAGAAGGTTGCATTGAGCTTTAAAAATGGATAAGGGCTTGAAACATCGCTCTGAAATAAAGATCTGTAACCATCTCCAATAAAGTTTTTTCCATGTCCGAATTGTATATTTAAGAAATCCGCTGGAGTGTATGACAAATACGCTTCAGCCACAGGATAATCATAAGAATCATCTTTAAAACGCTTAGCAATACCGCGTCCTGGAATAATTGCAGGGTCTGGTCCGAAGGCCTTTAAACTTTCTGCAAATTGATTAAAATAGTCTGCAAAACGTCCTTGACTTTCATAAATTGAAGTTGTTAAACTCAACCGTTTTCCTAAACCTGCTTGGATAAAAATTCCTCTTGTATTATTCCATGTAGAACTAAAATCAGCTTCTGTATCTTTTCCTACTTGTAAATCTAAGATCGGATCTACCGTAAACCAATAATCTTTCCCTTGTACTTCTACCAAATGTTCATTGAATAATTTTCTACCAAACCAAGATGTTTTATCTAAAGCCAAACTCTCTTTTTCTGCTTTTATATCGTAATATCTGGCCACGTCACTATAAACAAAAGGTTTTGCTGCTGTATGACTATTTGTTCCGATGGCATTCATTTCATCATCGAAGCGTGCGTAGTATGAATGTGTAAATGGCACATTCAGTTGGCTGTTATATTCTAACTTCTCATAAGGTTTTAATTGATCTGCGATGGCATCGAACTCCTTAGAAAGTGTTGCATTGAGACTGTCTTTTTCACTCAACTGTGCCTCACTAGCAGATGTATCTAATTCTCTCACCGGCTCTAAAAGAGGTATCCTAATACTAATACTATACTGTACAAATGTAGGTTTACCATTATAGGTGGCAGGCTTTATTTTTGGTAGTAATTCAAAAACACGTTTACTTTCTGCTTTTAAATCCTTATAAATCCCATCTGTGTAAATGACTTTAAACTCACCTTTTTTATTGACTTCAAATAAGACCTGAACATCACCTATATAAGCTTCTTCAATGAGAACCTGAGGGACTTTAAAGTTGTTATAGATAAAACTATTCAGTGTATAATTGAAACACGATTTTATTTGATCTACAGCTTCAAATTCACATTCGCTGAAAACAGGAGGCTTCTCGTAGGTTGTGAGTGTTTGAGTAAAACCCAAAGACGAAATTAATAGAATAGCAATACAAATAATGCGCTTCATAAAAGACTAAATTTTTAAACCTGAAAGATACTTATTTTTTTTAGTAAGCCTAAAGCAAATTGTGGTATAAAAAAAACCGCTATTACGAGAATAACGGCTTGAATATTTGTATCAAAACCGTTATTGTTGAACTTGAAACGTAATTGGGAGATAATACATAACACCAACTGCAACATCTCTTTGATACCCCGGTTTCATATGAGGTATTTTATCTATAATTCGCTGTGCTTCTTTCTCTAGAGCTGGATGCGGAGCAGTAGCTTTCACATCTATGACATTACCATTTTTATCAATAGTAAATTGTGTGTGTATTTTTTGTACTCCAGATAATCCGTATTTTAACGCGATGTCTGTATTAAACTTGTGGCTAACTAGTTTATTTATTTTTTGCGACATGCATTTTTTTCGCTCCTCATTAGCTTTATATTTCTCACATCCTGGATAAATTGGTACCTTTTCGATATGAATAAAATCTACAATAACAGGATCTAGCATTTCAACAACATCAATATCTCCTATGCTTACAGGTTCTTCTATTACTGGAGATGGATCTGAAACCACAATATCGACAGGCTCATTAATAACCAAATTATTATCGACTTCAATAATTTTGTTGGTCAAAACTGTACGCTTAACTTGCTCCTGTTTCGTTTCAAGTATAACATCTGGTTCTACCCTGAATTTCTCTACTACATCAATAGTTACTAAGTCATTAATTTCAGCTACATCAAGAACAATTTTATGTTCTTGAAACTGCATTTCAAAAAGTGCATAGCTGCCCAACAAACAAAGTATCAATCCTATTTGAAAATATAGACTTGAATTTTTTTGTAAACTTACATCATGCTTTTGTGGTTTGTTTGCTTCAGCGATGCTCTGAACAGCATTATTGAAGGCTTTCTTAGAATTTTTCATACTATCTATTATTTAAAACATTAATATTATGAGAAATTGACAAGAAGCATACCAAAACGAAAATCCCGTTCAAAATTAATTGAACGGGATTTTTATATTTAAAATAGTTTCTCTTAGTCTTGTACAGCGAACACTATAGGAATAGAGAATGGCATTACTACCGCTTTACCTCTTTGTTTTCCTGGTTTCATTTTTGGTAACAATCCTATAACACGCTTTGCTTCTTTTTCGAGTCCTGGATGCGGGCCTCGAGCATTAATGCTTACTATATTACCCGATTTATCAACCTTAAATGCAACAAAAATTCGCTTTCTACCTGGAGGCAAACCTAAATCACTTGCTAAATCCACATTAAATTTTTTGTTAATAAACTTATTCACCTTTTCGTTCATACAGGCTTTCTTCGCATTATTCCCTTTTTTCTTTTCACAACCCGGAAAAACAGCAACATTTTCAATAACGTTGAAAGGTACTTCTATATCATCGTCCACTTCTTCAACCTCTACTTCTTCAACGTCAACAATTTCTGTTTCCATTTCTGTTTCTGTAGATTCAATAACAGTTTCCTCAACTTCTTCCTCATCTTCAACAACTTCAATAATTTCTGGAGCAGCTGGAGGTGGTGGCGGTGGTGGTGGTGGCGTCACAATTTGTTCTGTAATTGGCACTTCTTCATCTAATTCGTCATCTAAATTAAGCGAGTCTAACGCAATATTGCTCTTATCGTATGTCTTATAATTGATAGACATATAAGTTACCGCAAGCATTAATACGAGACCGACCGCAAAGTATATTGAACTATTACGACTTACATCTGATTTTGGATTTTTCTTAGGTTCCATAGTATTGTTTTATTATAACAGCGCTAATTTAACTAAATAATAGTAAAAAAAACAAGGCTTTGAGTTATTTTAACTTATCAATGTTTAATTTAATAGCAATAAACGTACCAATTAGGGCTCCAATCGTATTTGCAATTAAATCGTAAGTGTCGTAAGTTCTATTCGGGTTTACTAGATATTGCAATAATTCTAATAGATAACCTAGTAAAACCAAGGCAAATAAAACGAACAAAGGAATATACTTCGTTTTAAAGGGTTTAAAATAAAACAGCCAAAATAATGCCAAGATCATGTAGGCAACAATATGGTAAATTTTATCATCGAATGATGAGCCGAGACTAGGTACTCCATTGAGATTAATTAAACTGGCAATGACCAGTGCTAAAGTGTAAATTACAGCTACTAGCAATAGCAATTTCCTAAGCACTTATAAGCGCTTTATAATCTTCGGCTGATAATAGAGCGTCTATTTGTGCATCATCAGAGAATTTTAATTTAATCATCCAGCCTTCACCATAAGGGTCTGTATTCACTTTTTCTGGCTCATCCTCAAGACTTTCATTGAATTCAATAATTTCCCCAGATAATGGTAGAAATAAGTCTGAAACTGTTTTTACGGCTTCAACTGTGCCAAAAACTTCTTCAATATCTAACGTTTCATCTAGTGTTTCTACCTCTACATAAACAATATCACCAAGTTCGCCTTGTGCAAAATCTGTAATGCCTACAGTAGCGATATCGCCTTCAATTTTAATCCATTCGTGATCTTT
Organism: Flavobacteriaceae bacterium; assembly: GCA_034112185.1. Taxonomy (GTDB): domain Bacteria; phylum Bacteroidota; class Bacteroidia; order Flavobacteriales; family Flavobacteriaceae; genus Winogradskyella. Next base: position 62,859 of record JAWUVW010000006.1, read on the forward strand.
GGTGTATTTTAATTCTGATGGTATATTCATTTGTAATAGTGTATAAAGTTATGGGTACAAAAGTAATTTTTTAATTGCTTGTTTTCAAAATTAAGTCCTAAATTAATTTCCAAAATTATAACGTAAGGTCATTCCAGACCTTAAAGAGGTTTGTGGGAATGAGGTAGAAATCGCAAAATCGGAAAACGTATAATCAAAATAGAAAATAGCGGTTAAGTTTTTGCTGAAGGCATAATCTGCTGTGTATTTAAGGCCCCAAATAGTTTGACCTGCCGTAATTTGATTATTCTCTAGATCTAAATACCTTATAATCGTCTTATTATCTCTTACGGAAATATCTGCACGCATATTTAAATCACTTTTAATAATTTGTTTCGGCCCTGCAAGCGATGATCGAATTCTTAAATCTTTCACGCGATAACCCAGACCTAGCGTATATTCTGCACCTTGTATTTCAGTCATTAAATTATTATCAAAACTTAGCGACAACAATCTATCCGTTTTTATTTCGGCTAAAACCTTAATCGAGTTTTTCATTTCAAAATCTAAACGGACTAAAGGACTAAACTGTTCCTCTAGATTAATGTTACTGTATAGGGTTTCATTTTTAAAATTACCAGCTTGGTCTAAAGCCTCATCGGGTTGATTAATATAGTCCTCACTTCTTACACCAGGCGTATAATCTAAATTAGTTCTAAACTGATTAATGGTATATCTAGATCTGTAGCCATGCTGGATAGAAAAACGTCTGAACATTTTCTTAAACCATGGAATTTTCATTAATCCCGTATATTTTAATTGCCAATTTGGAATAGGAATATCTCTAAATGCATCGGTACTCACTTTATCGGGGTTAGAACCTTGGTAAGCCGATAAAAAGGCTGGTAATAATACACTTTGACTATTTTTACCGAAACCTTCAGGAAAGCCATCTACATCTGTATTAAATGGCGTTGCCCCATAAAACTCTCGAGCTAACCTATTCGCAATAATTAATCTATTGGCTCTAAAATCATCGAAAGGAGCAGATTGATTTTCATCACTTTTACTGAATGCTGTTTTTATAAGTGCTGTTGAAATATTGAAGTTACCGAATGCGTTAGTAACTAAGTCTTCATATTCATCACTTAAGCCATCGTTATTAATATCGATGGCTCTGAAGTTTTCTGTAATATTTTCAGCATAGGTTCTATTTCCAATAAGATCAATTTTTAAATCGCGCATGGGTTCTACATTAACGGAGTAGTCTAATGTTCTGGTTCTTACTTCCGTATATTGTTGATTAAGATCCGGAAATGTTGTTAACCAACCATTTCTAGCCGACAGCCTTCTAACATCTCCTTGTCCACCAAATGTATAACCAAGAGTTGGTCTCAGTGTCCCAATAAAACCCGGAGTAGGCAAATAACCGGGTAAGAATGTCCCATTATTCTCAGTATAATTGAACTGAATCCGTTTTACCATGGTGACAATATCCACAAACGTATTGTAAGCTTTTTTACCTGTACTTAGTGCATTCGGATCTTTAGCCTGATCATCTTTATTATCTGATGAAGCATCTGGCGTTTTAGAACGGCCTTTTTCATTTGTAGTTCTGCCACGTCCTCTACTTCGTGGTTTCCCCTTTCTCACAAAGCCCACATACTTGTAGAAGGTTTCCATATTAAGGGTCGTGTTAATATTGTGGGTATTTGAGTTCTGAATAGAATGTCCTAAATTATAGGTAACGTCATCTAATACTAAGCCCTCATTTAAATCTGAACCTTTTTGCCATTGAAAAGCACCATTATAAGCATACGTCGTTCTTAAGAAACTTAAAGCTGGTATTTTATAAAGTGGTAATTCATAATTCACCTGAAGCTGCTGTGTTTGCAAATTAGGATCCCCAAAATCAAAGAAACCATCCCAAACATCGAGCTCTGGGTCTTGTCTTCCATTAATACGGTTATCAACAAAATAATTACGAACAATATTGGAATTTGCTGCTGTAAAGTTTAAACTTAAGGCATCCGTTAAGTTATAGTTGATTACATACTGAAAATCGAAGGTGTAATTCCTTCTGAATAATTCTTCTATTTCAATATTGCTACCTCCCAATTCTACTTCTCTAAATTTCTGCTTGCTAAACTGTCTATTAATATCTGTGTTTACTGAGAAACTGGAGGGTAATAAGTTAAGGTTAAAGTCTTTTAAAATCTTCCAGTACTTACCAGTGAATAGTGAATCGTTCTCTTTGAAAGGCTCAATTTTTAAAGGCTGAAAGGCATAGTTATAGTTAGCTCCTGCTCTAATGTTTTGGTCGAGTGCGTTTTCTATTTCAAAATTGCGTTGCTCAACTTTATTATATGAATAATTGAAAGTTAAATTTTCAACATCATAAAAACGGTTTTTAGAATCCCCCGTTTTTTGCTTTCTAACTCCAATAAAATTAATGCTTTTTCGCTTGGTATAGTCTTCAGATTGTGTTCTTATACGATCTTCTTCTTCATCAGTTTCTGCGGCGTCTAATCGAGAATCTAGAGTCAAATCATTATAAAATTGATCAAACTTAGGTGTGACCAACGCCTCGCTTTGTGCATAATTAAAAGGTATTTGTACGCCCCATTTTTTTGGCAATAATTGCCCTAATTGTATATTGGTTACCACATCATATTGCTGCACATCTTCTAAGCTTCGTTCATTAGGACCTTGCTCAACACCTCCAAAACCGATAGTGCTTCGTCGACCTGTAGCAGTAATATCCGCAAAGTCTGCAATGTTAGAATCCATGCTAACAATTGCGGCCCAACCACCTTCATTTTCTAAATCAGACATTCTTAACTCATTAAACCAAACCTCACTACAAGCATTCATGGCCGTTATACCTGAGTTTTTCACACCAACCATCAAGACTCTAACATTACCAAAATTTGGATTTCCTATTACTGATACACGTTGTTGTTTAGTCCCACCTAAGACATCATCAAAATTAACGTTACCATTTGCTAATGGGGTTTCATTTAATTGGCCATCAACGACATTATAATATGTAGGGGTTTGATTTCCTAAAGTTCCCGCTGAAATACCTAGTGCTTTAATCTTCTGTAAGAATTCGAGCGGAATATCAATTTCATTCTGTTGCGGCCAAACGCGTTCTGCTGTAGACCCTTCTGCAAAATCAGTGGGCAATAATGGAACCTCTATCTGATAGTAGTTTTGCGTAAAATCATTACCCAATCTAATAAAACCGATCATTTCTCCGGGATCTAGCCTAGCTCCTTCTTGAGCTTCAGCATGCAAAAACATGCGTAGTTTCTTATACTGGCGCATATCCACATTAATATTCTTAAACACGCCGCGAGAATCTGTTGGTTCTAAGTCACAAGCTTGCAAAACCAAAGACTGCTCATTTTGCCTGATAATATTATTGTTGTTATTTAATTGTTCACGATCTACTCCAGGCGGACTAACATAACTCCCATCATTTTCCTGAACACCAATAATACCTACATTAAACTCCGCATTAGGACTATTATTTCCCGCATCATTATCTAAATCGAGAGTATAGCGTCTCCAATCACTACGCACGAGATCTAAGGTCGCGAAACGTAATACCGTATTTTCTGTAAACTCATTTAAATATAAACGCGCAAATCGTATCGATCTAATATCAGAAATACCACCTATGGCATTAGTTGGTTCATTAATTGGTAACCTATACTGATACCATGTCACCTCTCTTTGATCTCCATTCGGCAACTCTATCGTTTTAACTTTAATATCATTAATCTGAGGGTTATCTATATTAAGGTTAGATGGATTCATATCTACTTCATACTCAAAATAACTATCAATAGTATTCATGGTATTATCTCTGTTGATATCCTCAACATCTGGCTGTGTTGTAGAGCCTCTATTGGTATCTGTAAACACATCTGGTGTATTCCCTTCTTGACCGTTATATTGCTTGTAACGATCAAAAATATCGCCATCTTCTGTATTTAAGTAATACGTATAATTATCTTTTGAAGGATCCTCACCAAACTGAGACCCAAACTGAAAGAGCTCTTCAGCATCATCATAACCATCGTAACCGACATCTTGATTTGCTCGCTCTTGACCTGCGGTAGCAAACGTATAAATTAAGGACTGGTTTTGAGGCACAACGCCACCAAAATCAGTAGGTTCTAAAATAGAAACATCACCATCTACTGGTAAACCATTTTCATACTGCTTTTTACCATCTTTCAGAACATCCTCAGAAATGTTACCTAAGTTAATGGTTAACTTTCCACCTGAACTTGATGGAGTATCTAAAAAAGGATCTTGTACCCAAAATTCGATATACTCGACATTAGATTGCTCAAAATCTGTAGATGTAATTTGGCGCGTAATCCCAGCCCACGTACTATTAGGGTTTAATGTTGCACCATTTGCTGCTGCCGGATCAAAGTTATAGGGTCCACGTTCTGTTGGATAATAGCTTAAATCTAGGGTATTAATGACTGAAGTCTGTCCTTGCACGACATCAACTTGAGGGAAAATTTCTTCTATAAACACGCGTCTAGTGTATAAATTTGAAACATCATCATCAGTAATACCATCTGGACGTTGATTACTATAAAAAATGGGGTCTATGGTGTACCAGTTTAATCCAGCGCGACCATAACCATTAGCAATACCGTTAGAATCACCTCCTGGAATTATATTTGACAATTCTTTTGGACGACTCGATAAAAACCAGGATAAGGGACTCAATAAGCTTATTGCCCCTTGGGTGCCCTCAAAATCATCGATATAGGCTGTGGCTTCACCATCGAAGTCAGTACCCTTTGGTGCACCTGGTAACAGATAGGCAAATTCACCCCTAACCGAAAGGTTAGATGGCACATCAGTGTCTATATTTGGGAGTTTATTCGCTAACCGTGTTAAAAATGGGACTTCAGTAGAGTAGTTCCCATTAAAACCAAAAATCGTATTGTTTATTGGTTCCGAATTAAAATTAGCCTTTTGCGTGATAGGTCGTTCATTAAGATTTAATAATGTACCACCCAAAACAAAATTTTCATTAAATTGATGTTCAATATTAATTCCTGTAAAACGCCTTGTTTGTTGACCAAAAACGGCATTATTTTCAACTGAAACGTCAATCGGAGTATTTGATGCCTTTAACGCTTCGTCTAGTATTTCAACACGGCCTAATTGATAATTCACAGTATAATCGACACCTTCAACGAGTACACGACCACCGGCCGTCACTCTTACAGAACCTCTCGGCACATTAAAAGCTCCGATTGGGATCCCTCCATCGCCACCACTACTTTTAAAACGTCCTTTTATTTGGAATTTATTCTTTTCTGCCTCATCCAAAGCTTCCGTTTTTGTTGATTTATAGAGTAAATCGTAAACGTACTTTTCTTGATTTGGATTGTCGTAAGTTAGCGCCTCATAATCCCCTGGGTTAGCAGGGTCGTCTAAAACGTCAAATAAGTAACGTCCGAAGGGTTGTGTTTTTGTAAAGATGATTTTTCCATTTTGTGATAATACAGTTTGACCTTCTACATAATCAAAAAATCCGTCACCACCTTCTTGTGGATCATTATTAGAATTCAATCGATCTGTATGAAACAAGCGAATTAAAGGCGTTTCCTCAATAGCTGTATCATCGGATGTGTTTGGTGTATTATTACTAAATGGCGGAAAAGTTGTACCTTCTACTGCTCTAATATAATTTAATGGAGACGCCTCCGTGTAGAAAACATTCAGTCTAAAATCTTCTTGACTTAATTGAAAAGCACCAGTATCATATATGTTTTTCATCATTAATTCCCAAATCGGCTGCTCTACGGATGTCACTGCACTTTTCAACATTTTTAAGACTAAACTTTGATTGTTTACGACTTGATTTCCGTTAGTTCCCTCATCAACCGCAGTCGCATCTATACCATCATTTGCGAATTCGCCAACCTGAAAAACATCACCTCCAAGGGTATATTGAAACGCTACTGCTAAAACTTCATCGTTAAGCAATCTTTGATTAAGTGATATATAACCCAATTCTGTGTTTAAAACATACTCTTGGCCTTCTTGTAATTTTCTTGCTGCTTCTAATTTTCCGTAATCAAAACCTTCATTTACAGGAACGTTGATTCCGGCTTCGACAGCGGTTATATCTCTTACTGCCTCTGTTAATAAAGAACCAGGCCCACCAATATTAGTAGGATCAAAATCATTATTTTTATTATTTGGACGTGCACCAGGATTATTTACAAACCCAGGAGGAAATGGTTGCAAACCAATATTTTCAATCGTTGACTCCCCTAAATCCTGAAGTGCAACTATGTTTCTAACGTTTTCAGTTTGGTTATTTCTATTGGTTACCCAAACTTCTACCCGAGTAATTTGCAACCCTTGATTATCTATGAATGGATATTGCAATAATGCTTTGTCATAATTTTCACTAAAATAATGTGCTAAATAGTAATGCCGATTCTCATCATAATCTCTAGCAAAGAATTCAAATTCTTCGACCGTTCCGCCTCCTTGGGCAGTTACTGATCGCGATTGCGATTGTTGTTCTGAAAACACGGCAGTTACACTCGTCTTCCCAAATTGTAATTCCGTTTTAACACCAAAGAGACTTTGTGCACCTGTAATTAAGGAACTGTTTAATGGCATGTTTACATTACCAACTTCAATTTTACGTACAATATCATCTTCGGTTGGTGTGTATTCTAATTTCACAAGTTGTTGAAAATCAAATGTAGCTTCGGTATCATAGTTGGCCGTTACTTGGAGTCTAGTACCTACTTTACCTAACAAACTTAAGCTAATTCTTTGATCAAAATCGAAGGTGAAATTAGTTCTGTTTCTAGGCGAAAATGATGGATTATCTTGTTTAGAAAATAACACCCCTAAATCGACTTCGACCGAACCTTGCGGAATTACATTAATCGTATTACTACCAAAAATAGTTTCAAACAATCCGGAGTTGACATAAAACTCTGGTAGTAAATTTTTCTGATCTTCTTCCGAACCTTCTTTTTGTCCTGCTACAGCATCAGACATTCGCTTGTAATACGCCGTTAACCTTTCTTTTAAAACTAGTTTTTGAAATTCGTCAGGCGTTAGAATTAATGGGTAATTAGTATTAAAACTTCCTATTTTTTCTGAGTAGATATAGCGGTCTAAAATAGGGTCGTACGTATATTTTGAAACTATACTGCTTGGATTCGGCATGTTAAGTCTTCCGAATGCGAAGGTTGTTTTTGTTGAGTCTTGTTCTTGTTCTGTTTCTTGAGCAAAGACAGACGCACTTATTAGCGTCATAAGGGCTAAAAGACAATAAAAACTAAATCCTTTAATTTGAGTATAGTTAGTCGTATTCAATTGCATTATAAGTTTTTTAGAGCCTCTTTAATAATTTGCTCTACAACGGCATCTGGTTGGGCCTGTAAAATTCTATCAACCACTTTTTCTGATTGCTTTTTGTTAAACCCTAAAACATCTAAAGCAGATAACGCTTCATCCTTGTGCGTATTGCTTGGTAATAAAGAAAGTTCGTCAATGCCATAAACTTTTAACACTTTATCTTTTAAATCAATAATAACACGCTGTGCCGTTTTTACACCAATCCCTTTTACACTCTGAATTAGGGCAATATCGCCAATAGCAATTCCTTCCTTCACTTGTTCTGGAGTTAATGAAGATAGCATAGTCCGTGCTATATTAGCTCCAATTCCACTAACAGAAATGAGTAATTTAAATATTTCGCGTTCTGTCTTAGACGAAAATCCATAAAGACTCTGTGAATCTTCTCTGACTTGCAGATAGGTGTATAATTTTAAATTTTCGTTATCCGGAATTTGAGAAAATGTATGAAGAGATATATTAATAAAATACCCTACACCATTACAATCAATAACAACGTCTGTAGGATTTTTTTCGACAAGTTTTCCCTCTAAGTGTGTAATCATTTATTACTAAAGGTTAAAAAACCAAATGTAATAAAATTATTTACATTATTACGGTTAGACAGCTACTATGAAACCTCGACTTATTATTATATTCCTTTCGACTCCGAATACACTAGTCTTCACTAATTTAAAATCTGATTCTTTTCGGGTATCTCAATTATTTCTGCTGTCTTTTCTCACGCTCTTGGGCGTCGATAACCGAAATTGCTGTCATATTTACAATTTCGTCTACACTAGCTCCCAATTGCAAAATATGAACTGGTTTCGCCATTCCCATCATAATAGGACCAATTGATTCTACATTATTAAGCTCTTTTAGCAACTTATAGGTGATATTTGCTGCATCTAAATTTGGAAAAATAAGCGTATTCACTTTTTGTCCTGCTAATTTCGAAAACGGAAAAATATCTTGGAGCATTTTTGCGTTTAAAGCAAAATCTGTTTGTAACTCACCATCAACAATCATTTCTGGATAAGCCTTATGCAGATAGGCCACAGCGTCTCTTACTTTTTCAGCTCGCGGGTTTTCTGAAGACCCAAAGTTAGAATAGGATATCATTGCTGTGACCGCCTCAATACCAAACAATTTAGCCACTTTAGAAGTCATACGGGCTATCCTCGCCAAGTCCTTAGCAGTAGGATCAATATTTATTGATGTATCACTAAAAAACAATGGGCCACGTTGTGTCATCATCACGTTTGTAGTCGCCACTCTAGAAATCCCATGATCCATACCAATCAACTCCAACATTCGAATTTATTAAAGTGAGAAAACAATCGGGTAAATTTTGATATTGCTCCGCTACAATATTCGCAACGCCATTTTCAATACCAAAAAAACTTAATGTTTCTGTTAATGCATATAAACTAGGATAATCTGGATGGGAAAGATAATACTCATTAAAATCTATGGAATCTGGAAAATAATTATTGTAATTAATGTATTTTTCGGCGAGTTTTATCATTAGTATAATAGTTATTTGAAATAAATATTTTTAACTATTATCAATTAATAGGTGTTTTTATTTTCGTTTACTATAGTTAATTGTGATTTAATTTCGCTTGGTAATGGATATTTTATTAATAACTCTGCCCAATAGTTTGAGTTATAAAAACTTCTATCTCGATCTATATGTTTTTTAGAATTTTCGGGTTTTTCTTTTCCATCAATAATAGTATCTTCAATAAATATTTCAGTAACTGTTTCAATATGAGTATATTTTCCTTTCTTTTCAACGGATTTCTTGGAATTAGCAAATAAGTAACTAGGTCGTCTAGTATTGCTATCTCCAGTCCATTTTTCAATTTGTGTACTTTTTCCAGAAAATTTCCAAAACAATACTTTTTTAGAACCTGATTCATCAAATGCTTCATTAACATTAATCTCGATAACATTCTTGTTTTGGTCATAAATAACAAAACCTATTTCTTTATTATCTTCATAAACAGTTCCAAAATCTTCCCTAGGTAATTTTACATTGTAATTAGGACTTCTTTTGAGCAGATCATTTTTTGGTACACGAGAAACTGCTAAATAATTATCCCGAGAAGAGACACTAATGATTCTAGATTTTTGTTTAATGGCATCACCATTGAATGTTCTGAAAGCACTAAAAGAACTCTTTATTCCTGTATTAAAATTGTCATCTACAACTGCATAAGGCACGTGGTAATTTACTAAACCGTCACCATATTTGGTAAGCTCACCGTCGGATAATTGCCAACTTCTAAAATATGCTTTTACAGTAAAATATTTACTTGGTTTTGAGGCTGTAATGATAATATCGTCCATTTGGACAGTCTCATTTTTTTTCAAATAAATAACAGAAGGTATTTCTTTGATACTATATTCCAGAGAAAAGTAATTCGTATTGTAAGCTACTATATTTTTTACTCCACCTTGTTGTAATATGTTAATATCCCATTCAAATACACCTTTTGAATTTGTATGAGCAATAAAACTACCATTTTGAGAAAAAATTTGTAAGCCAATGATAGGCTCTTTATTCTGTTCATCTAAAAATACAATTTCAGATTTCTGTGCAGTTATGAAAACTGGAATAACAAATAAAATAAAGTTAAAAAGTTTTTTTTTCATTTTTTCATTTTAAAAATCAGGATGATTTTAAAAAAACATCCTGATTTTAATTTTATCATTAGGCCACTCTACATGCGTCCCAATCTGCATCAGTTATAACAGTAGGTTCTACAATTGTAACTCCGAATACACTAGTCTTCACTAATTTAAAATCTGATTCTTTTCGGGTATCTCAATTATTTCTGCTGTCTTTTCTCACGCTCTTGCGCGTCGATAACCGAAATTGCTGTCATATTTACAATTTCGTCTACACTAGCTCCCAATTGTAAAATATGAACTGGTTTCGCCATTCCCATCATAATAGGACCAATTGATTCTACATTATTAAGCTCTTTTAGCA
>JAWUVW010000007.1:0-65729 GCA_034112185.1 Flavobacteriaceae bacterium
GTCTCGCAATTCGCGAGACCTTTTTCTATGAACTCTTCTATAAATCTTTTGCAATAGCCTCTACAGCGGTAATCGTTTCATTTAAATCTTGGTAGGTCAATGCATCAGAAATGAACCAAGTTTCAAATGCACTAGGCGCAATATAAATGCCTTTATTCAGCAGGCCATGAAAGAACTTTTTAAAGGTTTCATTATTTCCTTTAGCTGCAGAATCAAAATCCACAACAGCAGCTTCTGAAAAATGCACAGAAATCATAGAACCGATTCTATTAATAGTATGTGTAACGTTATTTTTATTTAGAGCATCTGCGATGCCGTTATGAAGGTATTTTGTCTTCTCCTCTAACCGATTCATCAATCCCTTATCTGCATTAATAGCTTTGAGCATAGCCAACCCTGCTGCCATAGCTAATGGATTTCCACTTAAGGTACCCGCTTGATAAACAGGCCCTAGTGGTGCTAAATAATTCATAATTTCATTTCTAGCGGCAAAAGCACCAACAGGTAGACCACCCCCAATAACTTTACCAAAACACACCAGATCTGCATGTACACCTTTTAACGCTTGCACACCGCCTTTCGCTAGTCTAAAACCAGTCATTACTTCATCAAATATCAATAAGATGTTATGAGCGTCGCAAACGGCTCTTAAACCTTCAAGAAAACCATCTGCAGGAGGAATACACCCCATGTTACCTGCAACTGGTTCTACTATAATTGCAGCAATTTCACTTGTATTGGCTTCAACGAGTTCTTTTACATTTTCAATATCATTATATCTTGCCAACAAGGTGTCTTTAGCGGTACCTTTTGTCACACCAGGACTATTTGGAGTTCCGAAGGTTATTGCACCACTTCCTGCTGCAATTAAAAAAGAATCACTATGACCATGGTAGCAGCCTGCAAACTTGATGATTTTATCTTTTTTAGTAAAGCCTCGCGCTAATCTAATAGCGCTCATACAAGCTTCAGTTCCAGAATTAACAAATCGTATTTTATCAATATTTGGCACCATAGAAACGGCTAACTCAGCAATCTCTGTTTCTAAAGCTGTAGGCATTCCAAAAGATGTTCCTGCTTTTGCTTTTTCTATAACTGCATCTACAACGGGAGGAAAGGCATGGCCTAATAACATGGGTCCCCAAGAATTGATGTAATCAATAAAACGGTTACCATCCTCATCGTAAACATAGGCTCCTTTTGCTGATTTAGCGAAAATTGGTGTCCCACCAACAGCACTAAATGCACGAACAGGTGAATTTACGCCACCAGGAATAACCGCTTTTGCTGCTTTAAATAAAGCACTACTTCTTTGATATAACATATATTAATTCGGAATCATGAGTTCTTGACCTAAAGCTAAATCATTACTGCTCATATTATTTAAATCTTTTATTTTTTCAACGGTCGTATTGTAACGCCTAGAAAGTGAATATAAAGTATCGCCTTGCATAATAATATGTCTTATGACTCCACTATTACCTGCGCGTATTTCAGATTGCTTGCCTTCAAGTACATCTTCATCGTATGTGTAGAGTTTATAACGCTCTATTAAACTTATAAGTTTCTGAGGATATTTTCTATCCGTAGCATACCCAGCAGCCCTTAATCCTTTAGCCCAACCTTTATAATCATTAGGTTTCAACTTAAATAAATTGGCATAACGGCTTCTACCTGTCAAAAACTCGGAATGATCTTCGTAAGAGGATTCTGCTTTTCTATATTTTCTAAAACATTCTTGTGAACGATCGTCATCGTGATAGATTTTCGCACCTTTCCAGCCATGACATTTAATTCCGAAATGATTATTAGCTTTAACTGCGAGACGCCCTCGACCAGAACCAGATTCTAAAATGCCTTGCGCCAGAATAATACTTGCTGGGATTTTAGATTTACGCATTTGACGCATCGCAATGCCTGCATACTGCGAAATATAATTATCAACTGACGATGGCGGTTTTGTTGTTTTTACTTCACCTGCTTTTGTGTCAATTTCAGACGTTTTTATTTCTTCTTTTGCATCAACGGTTTCTGTCTTATTTTTATACTCCTCCTTTTTGGTCACAATTCCTTTTTTTGGACCACAACCAAAAGATAAGGCTATAATTAGTAAAAGTATATGTCTAAATTTTATTTTCATTCTTCTATTAAAGGCCAATTCTTGCGCTTTAGTTTTAAATTCATTCCAGCGATACCCTGCAAACCTCCGGTATGGATTGCCAATATTTTTGAGTTTTTTGGAAAAAATCCGTTTTTAATTAAATCAAATATTCCAAACATCATTTTTCCAGTATAAATAGGATCTAAAGGAATATTGTAATCCCTTTTAAAGGTATTGATAAACGTAATTAATTCAGGCTTTATTTTACTATAACCACCAAAATGATAATCTTTCACTAATTCCCAATTCTCCTGAATTGCAAATTTACGAATATCTTGGTTTAAAAAGTCCCCTTTTAACGCAGGAAAACCCAATATCTTTTGATGGCTTTTTGAAGCGTTTATTATACCAGAAATTGTGCCACCAGTGCCAACGCATGTGCAGATATAATCAAAAAAATCGTCTTCGGGATTTAGTATTTCTTCGCAACCTTTAACTGCCAAATCATTAGTTCCTCCTTCCGGAATTAAGTAAAAATCGCCAAACTTTTCTTTCAACTTTTTCAAGAATGTAGGATCTGTTTTTTTTCGATACGCTTCTCGAGAAACAAACAAAAATTCCATTCCACAAGACTTTGCAAATTTTAAAGTTGGATTGGATGATACTTTGGTCTCTAATTCTTCTCCCCTAATAATGCCTATCGTTTCAAATCCATCTGCACTACCTGCGTAAGCTGTTGCAGCAATATGATTGGAAAAAGCACCGCCGAAAGTGAGTAGTTTTTTACTGTTTAATAATTTAGCTTCAGTAATATTATACTTAAGCTTTCTGTATTTATTACCCGAAATAAAGGGGTGAACTAAATCTTCGCGCTTAATAGAAAGCTGAATATTACCTTCAGCTTTTAAAAGGACCTGTTGATTTATAGAAGTATTTGTAGTCTGCATTCTGATTTCAAAAATACTGTATAAAACTCCAAATACGTCGACTTTTCAAAAAGTCTAAATGCAATTCATTCTTATAGGCTTCTCTTTCAAAAGAAATATTCCTGTAGGCTAATTTCCAGTTTCGGTATTGAATCAGACGTATTAAAAATTCAACACCATAAATAATAAAAAAAAGAATAATTAATAATTCTAGTTGCTGTCTTAAATGAATTTTTTCATGATTGACTAAAACCCGATTACCTTTCAAAGCTTTATACTTTAAAAACATAAAAGGAAAAATGGTAATCCCAATATAACCTCTGGGTACTATATATTTTGAAATTAAAATCACAGTTTATACGTTTCAAAAATCAAACCAAATTACATTATCTTTGTTACATATGAAGAATTACGTCCCAATTGAAGATGGCGATTATTATTTAACACCAGAAGGCTACCGATGTTTTACCGAACAATACCATCTAAAACGCGGTTATTGTTGTGAGAGTGGTTGCAGACATTGCCCCTACGGATTTAACACTTCGACTGCAATCAAGGCAGGCGCTAATGATTTAAAAAAAAAGTAATGCAAACGACAACAGTATCATTCAAAGACCAAATATTAGAAGGTATACCAAATATATTACCACTCCCAAAGGCTTATGATGCTTCTATCAATCATGCTCCAAAACGTAAAGCGATTTTGTCTGCTGAAGAAGAGAAATTAGCACTTAGAAATGCCTTGCGCTATTTTGATAAAACGCACCATAGTGTTTTATTACCTGAATTTAAAAATGAATTAGACACTTATGGTCGCATCTACATGTATCGTCTAAGACCAGACTATAAAATGTTCGCACGACCAATTTCTGATTATCCTTCAAAGTCAAGACAGGCCGCAGCCATAATGTTGATGATTCAGAATAATTTAGATGATGCTGTTGCCCAACATCCGCACGAACTCATTACTTATGGCGGAAACGGAGGCGTATTTTCTAACTGGGCGCAATACCGATTAACCATGAGGTATTTGTGCGAAATGAATGATGAGCAAACCTTAGTAATGTACTCTGGTCACCCTATGGGCTTGTTCCCTTCTCATAAAGAAGCACCAAGGGTTGTTGTGACCAATGGGATGATGATTCCTAATTATTCTCAACCAGACGACTGGGAAAAATTTAATGCTTTAGGTGTCACTCAATATGGGCAAATGACGGCTGGAAGCTATATGTATATTGGCCCACAAGGGATTGTTCACGGCACCACAATCACTGTTTTAAATGCTTTTAGAAAAATAGGTAAGTCACCAAAGGGAAACCTCTTTTTAACATCAGGACTTGGCGGCATGTCGGGAGCGCAACCAAAAGCGGGCAATATCGCCGGCTGTATTACGGTTTGTGCGGAAGTAAATCCTAAAATCACACAACTTAGGTTGGACCAAGGTTGGATAGATGAAAAAATCCTTGATTTGAATGAATTAGTATCAAGAGTTAAAAAAGCAAAAGTCGAAAAAGAAACCATTTCAATTGCCTACTTAGGAAATATAGTAGAGGTCTGGGAGAAATTTGATGAAGCCAATATTCATATCGACATAGGTAGTGATCAAACGTCTTTGCATAACCCTTGGGCTGGCGGTTACTATCCTATTGGATTATCTTTTGAAGCCGCAAACGCCATGATGGCAAATCAACCTGAATCGTTTAAAGAAAAAGTTCAAGAAACCTTACGTCGTCATGCCAGTGCTATTAACAAACATACGGCAAAAGGCACTTATTTCTTCGATTATGGAAATGCCTTTTTATTAGAAGCCTCAAGAGCTGGCGCAGATATT
The DNA here is from genome assembly GCA_034112185.1 of Flavobacteriaceae bacterium. GTDB lineage: Bacteria > Bacteroidota > Bacteroidia > Flavobacteriales > Flavobacteriaceae > Winogradskyella. The sequence continues at coordinate 4,859 of JAWUVW010000007.1, forward strand.
ATGGCCGAAAATGGAATTGATTTTAAGTACTCAAGTTACGTTCAAGATATTATGGGACCTATGTGTTTTGATTATGGTTTTGGGCCGTTCCGTTGGGTTTGTGCTTCTGGTAAACCAGAAGATTTAGCTAAAACTGATAAAATTGCTTGCGCTGTTCTTGAGGAGATCAAGAAAAAATCCCCAATTGAAATTCAGCAACAAATGGCTGATAATATTCAATGGATAAAAGGAGCTCAAGACAATAAATTGGTTGTGGGTTCTCAAGCCAGAATTCTATATGCAGACGCAGAAGGTAGAATGAAAATTGCAGAAGCTTTTAATCAAGCTATAGCAAATGGAGATATAGAAACTATTATTCTTGGTAGAGATCATCATGATGTTTCAGGAACAGATTCACCCTATAGAGAAACCAGTAATATTTATGACGGCTCGCGTTTTACAGCAGATATGGCTATTCAGAATGTGATTGGAGACAGCTTTAGGGGCGCAACTTGGGTGAGTATTCACAATGGTGGAGGCGTTGGTTGGGGAGAAGTGATCAACGGCGGATTTGGTATGGTTCTTGATGGTAGTAAAGAAGCTTCAACCCGTCTAAAACAAATGTTATTTTGGGATGTCAATAATGGAATTTCAAGACGAAGTTGGGCAAGAAATCAAGGCGCAATTTTTGCTATAAAACGTGCTATGGAAATAGAGCCAAATTTAAAAGTGACATTACCGAACCATGTTGATGATGATTTATTAGAAACAATTTAAAAAAAAAGTGATATGAAACAATTTAAAAACCTTGATAAACACTTTCGTTTTGAAAGTCTTGTAAGCCATAAACTAATTAGATTTATTCCAATTTTAGTTGTTGCGATACTTCTATCATCTTGCAGTTCTATACAAGTTGCTGCTGATTATGATAAAGAAGCAAATTTTGACAATTACAAGACATTTGCATTTTTTAAGCCGGGAATAGACAAGGCCGAAATTAACGATCTTGACAAGCGCAGAATTTTAAGAGCTATTGAAGCTGAGCTCATGGCTAAAGGCATGATCAAATCCGAAAACCCAGATATGTTAGTGAGTATGTTCACAAGATCCAACCAACGCGTTGATGTTTATAACAATGCTTGGGGAATGAATGGCTGGGGCTGGGGAGGCTACGGTGGCTGGGGCTGGGGCTGGGGTCCTGGCATGGGTATGGGAGGTGGAAGTCAAGTTTCTACCACGACCGAAGGAATGCTTTTCATAGATTTAATAGATACTAATAAAAAAGAGTTAATCTGGCAAGGTTCAGGTACGGGTTATCTGGTAACCAAAAATGTAGACAAAAAAGAAGCACGTATAAAAGAATTTGTATCTAAAACCATGGCGCAGTTTCCACCCGAAAAAGGATAATACAACGTTTATAAAAATAGAAGAGGCTGTTTAAAAAGGAGTTTAATCTGTCATTTCGAGCGTAGTCGATAAATATAAAGCATTAATCATCAATGCATTTCGATTACGCTCAATGTGATGGAATTGTAACAAATAGACCTTTTAGACAGCCTCTTTTTCGTTTCTACTATTTGGTTAGGCCTTAAATCTAAATACTATATATTTGCCGCCTTTTAAGAACAGATATTATGATACTAGGTCAAACCACTATAAAAAACTTTACTCAAAACCCTAAAAATGACATTCTTTCAGGCCTAACTGTTGCTTTAGCTTTAGTACCGGAAGCGGTTGCTTTTGCCTTTGTTGCAGGTATAGATCCTTTAGTTGGACTTTACGGAGCTTTTATGATGGGCATTGTAACTGCTCTTTTTGGCGGGCGACCAGGAATGATTTCTGGAGCAACTGGCGCTATGGCTGTCGTCATGGTACATTTGATTCAAAAAGGAAATGAAGTAGGTATGGGTTTAGACACTCCAATTGATAATTTAGGACTACAATGGTTATTCATTACGCTACTCTTTGTGGGCGGTATTCAAATTCTTGCAGGCGTTTTTAAGCTTGGTAAATTTGTACGTTTGATTCCGCATCCTGTAATGATGGGATTTGTTAATGGCTTAGCGATTGTTATTTTTCTATCGCAATTAGGCCTATTTCCAAATGCTGTCCCAAAAGATATTTCATTTTTAGATGAGACTTCTAATTGGTTTTCAGCGTTATTCTCAAATGCAGCTTTCTGGAAAATGATGGGCTTTATAGGCTTAACCATGGGTATAATGTATGGTTTACCTAAGCTGACTAAAAAAGTTCCTGCAGCACTAATAGCGATTATAGTAGTTGCTTGTATTACAATTTTTGGAGGTATTGAGGTAAACACTGTAGGTTCTTTTATTGTTGAAAACGGCGGAGAAGGTCTAGAAGGTGGTTTACCAACATTTCAAGATCAGATTTTTGGATTCTTTGGAACCCTATCTGGTCACTGGGATTTAATTCTTTCAACAGCTTTTATATTAGCAGCGGTTGGTTTAATTGAATCACTAATGACATTGAACCTTATCGATGAAATGACAGAAACCAGAGGAAATGGCAACAGAGAATGTATAGCTCAAGGTGGTGCAAATATGTTAAACGGATTCTTTGGAGGTATGGGAGGCTGTGCCATGATTGGACAATCGATAATTAATGTCGATTCTGGTGGTCGTGGACGTTTATCTGGAGCTGTTGCTGCCATTGCACTACTCTGCTTTGTATTATTCGGCGCACCATTGATAGAGCAAATACCTATCGCTGCTTTAGTAGGTGTTATGTTTATGGTCGTTATCGGAACCTTTGCTTGGAGTAGTTTTAGAGTTATTAGAAAAATACCATTATCTGATGCTATTGTATTAATCGTTGTTTCAGCTATTACTGTATGGAAAGATTTGGCCGTAGCAGTAATTGCTGGTGTAATTATTTCGGCTTTAGTATTTGCGTGGAAGAACGCCACTATGATTAGAGCACGAAAACGTATTCAACCCGACGGTACAAAAACCTATGAAATTTGGGGTCCTTTATTTTTCGGTTCTATTCAAAATTTTAATTCAAAGTTCGATGCTAAAAATGATCCTAAAAATGTAGAGATAGATTTTGTAGAATCTCGCGTTAGTGACCATTCAGCATTAGAAGCTATTTCTAATTTAGTTAGTAAATACGAATCGGAAGGAAAATCCATCAAACTTAAACATTTAAGCGAGGATTGTAAAATATTACTACGTAAAGCGAATCCGAAATTCGAGGCAGTTATTATTGAAGATATTGATGACCCACGTTATCATTTAGCGGCGGATCCTGAAAAATTCACTAAACCTTTATCGGAATATAATATGTAGCCACATATTCAAAGACGACTAAGGACTCGTATATAGTTCGTTAAGCCCAACTATTACTTTCAAAAATAAGAACCTAGAAATAGTTTAATATCAATTAATTAGACTATCTTTGCAACTTAATTAAATATATTATATTATGAGTACTGGTACAGTAAAATTTTTTAATGACTCTAAAGGTTTTGGATTCATAACAGAAGAAGGAAACAACAAAGAGCATTTTGTACACATTTCTGGTCTAATTGACGAAGTAAGAGAAGGTGACAATGTAGAGTTCGATTTAACAGAAGGAAAAAAAGGATTAAACGCAGTAAATGTAAAAGTTATATAAGTATATATCTTACAATCTTTTTAAGAGTTTGGCCTATCCTTTGGATAGGCTTTTTTTATTTTCCATTTTTATAGATTACCCCATCCTTCATTACAAATAGAACATTACGCATTACTTTAATATCTTCAAATGGATTTCCATCTACCGCAATGATATCCGCCAAAAAATCTTTTTTGATTTCACCCAAATTTTTTAAGTGAAATAGGGTAGCGTTTACTGACGTTGCAGCTTGCATCACCTTTATATTAGACATCCCGTAGTCCACCATCAATTCCAATTCCCTATAATTTTCTCCATGAGAAAACACACCGACATCACCGCCAAAAGCAATAACAACGCCTAATTCTAAAGCTAATTTAAATGACTTCTTCTTATTCATAATTCGTTCAGGCTCTAGATCTGAGTCTTTTTTCCATCCAGTGTATTGTAAAATAGCATCTCCTGCTGCAAGTGTTGGACAAAGTGCAACGTTATTTTGTTGCATTAATTTAAAGACTTCAGAGGTCCCTCCATCTCCATGTTCAATCGTCTCAACACCTCCAAGTACGGCACGTCTCATACCTTCTGGCGTGCTTGCATGCGCTACTGCATATCGTCCAGCACTTTCTGCAGTTTCTACCATCAATTTAATTTCATCAATCGAAAATGTAGGATTAGAAGGTTCTCCACGCGCCCATCGATAATCTGCATAAATTTTAATAAAATCTGCACCATTTCCCAACTGCCGTCGTACCGTCTTTATAACCTCATTTCCACTTGCTTCTTCTGCCCCTAATGGCACCTTGACTCCATCATGAAATCCTTTTGGACCATAAGCACCAGTCGCAACAATTGCTGGGCCAGCTACTAATAATCGCGAGCCTATAATAATCCCTTCGTTAATAGACTTTTTTATATAGACATCACTATATCCAGCACCTTCAGAACCTAAATCGCGCATCGTAGTTACACCAGCCATTAACGATGTCTTTACATGATTAACTGCTCTGATACTTCGCTCAACTGGGGATTCTTTCAGTACCTGATCATTCCATGATGTCTCGTTATAGGGATGTAATAGAATATGAGAATGGCCCTCAATAAGACCTGGCATTAATGTCTTTCCTGTCAAATCAATTTCCACTGTTCCATTCGGGATTTTAATTTCTGATAATAACCCTACGCGAGATATGTGATTCCCCTCCACAAGAACCGCCCAATTTTCATGTATTTCTATACCGTCAAAAACACGATCTGGTTTTAAAAGTGTCTGTGATTGCATCCAAAAAATGCTAACTAGAAATAATAAGAGGCTACTATTTTTCATTTTATAATTCTAAAAGAGACAGTCTTCGCAACCAATGCCTTGCGCTATTTCCATCGGATTAATAATCAGGCTATTTTTAATGACGCGGTAAATATTTCTGGTTTGTAAGATATCCTCTAAAGGGTTAGAATTTAAAATAACTATATCTGCCATTTTACCTTTCTCAATATTACCATAATCTAAATTTTTATTTAAAAAAAGAGACCCATTTAAGGTTGATGTTTTTAAAGCATCTAAAGGCGTTAGTCCTGCATTTACCATTGCTTCAAATTCTTTATGCAATGACATTCCGGGATAGATATAAGAGTTAAACGCACCAGAATCTGAACCGGCTAACAATTGAACTTCAGCTTCGTTTAATGATTTTGTTAATTCAATAAATTTAGAATTTAAAGCTTTACGATTTTCTTTTGCCTTTTTTGATGCACTAAGCGTTCCTGTAATTCTGCCTTCATAAGTTTTCACCATCCCCTCAGGTATCAATTTTAAATACGAATCGTTACTGTGTTCAACTTCATCTAAATAACTGAGTGTTTCGCCAATATGCAATGTTGGTACCACATAGACATTATTATCTTTTAATTCTTGAAACGTTAGCTTCGCAGTAGTATCATTATAAGTTGAAATGAGCTTGTCCATGGATTGCCAAAACCCGTACTCTTTATTTATAATCGCTTCGGTAATTTCTCTTTCTTTTGAAGAACAGCCTTTAAGAACATAATACAAGTGCTCTATAGCACTAATTCCTGCATCAATATTTTCTTTGAGTTCTACGGTAAAAGGCATATGCCCAGAGGTGATCAATCCACGTTCTGTTGCTTGTTTTACCGTTTCTAAATAATTTTCTCTTGAAATACGACTATCATAAATCTTAACAAAATCTGTTTTTAGTTTTTGAAGCGAATCAAGTACCTTTGAAACATCCTCACTGTTCTCTACAACTAAAGACCCTGCCCAGGTTGCATTTGGCCCGTCTATTTTAGGTCCTGATGTAAAAATATTTGGCCCTAACAGTTCACCATTTTGGATTTCCTTATTCCATTTCATAACTGAAGACGTTAAGTCACCACCAGCATCCCGAACAGTAGTAATCCCATTCATGATGAATAATTTCAAAAACCCCTTATTAGCCTCTATCAAGGCGTCTCCTCCTCTAAAATGCACATGGTTATCCCAAAAACCAGGGAGAATATATTTACTCGTGGCATCGATAGTTTCCAAAGCTTGATATCTTACCAATATTCCTTGGTCTGTAATTTCAACAATTCTATTATCTTTTATAAATACATCTTGTTTGGTAATAGCACCAGACTCAATATTGATAATGTTTCCATTAAGAATAACAATATCATAAGCACCAACTTTGCCTTCTTCACAATTAAAAAAGACTAAAAGAATACTAAAAATGATAAAATGTTTGAATTTCATAATTGAATTTTTACATCTGAACATTTTGTTCTTCTGGGAATTGACTTGGAATATCTTCTGGGTTTTCGTCTAACATTTGTAGTAAATCTATTTCTATTCCTCGAGCAATAGTAGAGATAGGAACATCATTAGGACCACCTTCAAAAGGATTCTCTCCAGTTCTTGCCAAACGCTCCATCGTATGAAATGCCCAAGAAACGACTGCACAAAAAGGAACAGCAATCCAAATAAAATACTCTCCAATAAGATAAAAATCACCGACTGTATCACCTAATTCTGCAAATTCAGGAATTAACCCAAATGGTAATAAAATCGCAAAAACTCTTGTCAGATATAAGCCCAAACTTGCATATTGCCTCGGGTAAGGAAAGTTTTTTATGCGTTCAGATTTTCCTTGATGTGTAAATAAAGATTCCAAAACATTCTCAAGCTCTAAAAAGGCAAACTCCCAAATTAGGCCTTTCTCTTTTAATTCTCTAATGTGTTTAGACTGCAAATAAAGTATCGCAGTTTGCTTATTTCCTTTAGACAAAACATACTTTCGTTCTTCATCAGATAAGTACATCAAGAGGTTATCTTCAAGTGTAGAGACTTCTTCGGGTATATGTATCATATCTCTCCATTCCTGATTCGTTATAGCTTTGTGTTGTGTTTCCCAGCTTTTCCTCTGGCGCATGGCATAGCGTAAGGCTGTCATCCATGCGATATGACGATATACCAGTGTGTTTTTATGGTGCTTCAATTCATCTTCAGAAACGTGATCTTTACAGTATTCATTGGTAACCATGTCTTGTACTTTCATACCCCAAGTGCGAGATGTATTTACTATAGCTCCCCAAATCATGCGTGCTTCCCAAATACGCCCGTAAGCAGAATTATTTTGAAACCCTACCAAAAAAGCTACAGCTGTACCAATTAAAGCAACAGGAGTCCATGGTACAGTTAGAAATGTAAATCCAAAAACTTCATAGAAAAAAGTAATAATGCCTGCATACCCCAAATAAATAAGTGTTTCTCCGCGCGTCCAAAGCACCATGTCTTTGACTGAATATCTTTTTTTAGTAAGCATATGTCTTCTTTAAATTTACATTACAATATCATTCTTCCATTCATAGGGTTCAGGAATACCTGTGTCGTCAATAAGCTGTCTAATATCAATTTCGATTACCCTTGACAAATCCGTAATTGGCACATCGTTTACACCACCTTCAAAAGGATTCTCTGTTGTTTCACCGATAGCCTCCATCGTATGGAAAACCCAAGCAATTAATGCACTAAACGGAATTGACAACCAAACAAAATGTTTTGAGATTGAAGATTGAATCATATGCCTTAGCGTATTTTGTGCCTCCTGCTCATTGAGTAATTTCAATATGTTCTGGCCAAAAGCTTCAAATTCCGCCATTATACCGTAAGGTACGAGTAAAATAAAAATCCAAACAAATATGTAATTAAGTGTTGCAAATTGCCTTGGGTAGGGAAAGTTTTTAATACGTTCACTTTTACCTTGGAGTGCATATAATTCTATCAGCATATTGGACATCCCCATATGCCTAAAATCTTCAATTAATCCTTGCTGCTTTAATTCTTTCAGCCTCCTAGATTGCACACCTAATAATTGTGATGCTTTATTTCCTTTAGCAAAAATCTCTTTATATTCTTCTTTAGAAATATAGCCTTTTATAGCTTCATCGATTGGAATCGCATTTTCATAAATTAAAAAAGACAACTCTCTAAACTTCGTGTTAGTCTTTGTATTTTTTAAATGCTCCCACGGCCTGTCTGCACGCAATTCATAGCGAAGTGCGGTCAGCCAAGCCACATGACGATGTACTAATTCTCTATGAATATTAAATAATTCGGTTTCGGATAATTTTTGCTTGCTATGGTCATTATTAATAAAGTCCTTTACCATAATGGTCCATGAGCGAGAGGCATTAACTATACCTCCCCAAATTTTTCGCGCTTCCCAAAGTCGATCGTAAGAGGCGTCATTTTTAAAACTCACAATAAATGCTACTGCAGTACCCAAAACCCCCAACGGTAACCATGGCACATGTAGCCATTTCAACCCAGCAATATCATAAAATATAACAGGAATAGTCGCTAAGAATAAAAATAAAAAAAGATGTCGTCGTGTCCATTTAATAACACTTGAAACTGGAAATATTCGCCTAGTATACATGAGATAAGATTAGGTCATGTAAGATACAAAAGGCTAGTAATTAAGCAAGGTTTCAATTTTTAATTTTACTTTATCTGTTGAAGGGATCATCGTTTGCTCTAAAGTTGAATTCAAAGGGATTGCTGGCATATTTTCACTCCCAATGGTCATCACTGGCGCATCCAAAAATTTAAAGCATTCTTCTTGAATCTTACCAGCCAAAGCACGAGCAAAACTATTATTTGAAGGCTCTTCAGTAACGACCAAACACTTGCCTGTTTTCTTCACTGACTTCATAATAGTGTCTTCATCTAAAGGAAACAACGTTCTTAAATCTATAATTTCAATTTGATCGCGCATACCTAATTCACCAGAAGCGTTATAAGCCCAATGCACTCCCATACCATAAGTGACAATTGTTAAAGTTTCAACATCTTCTTGTTTCCAGATTTCTTGTAAAACCCAGGCTTTTCCAAACGGTAAAATATAATCTTCACTAGGTTCAACAGAAGTCGCTGTTAGCGTTCCTGGGACTTTAGACCAGTACAAGCCTTTGTGTTCTAAAATGACCACAGGGTTTGGGTCGTAATAGGCTGCTTTCATTAAACCTTTTAAGTCTGCACCATTACTCGGATAGGCGATTTTTATCCCTCTTATATTAGTAATAACACTTTCTACTGAAGATGAATGGTAAGGGCCACCACTGCCATAAGCACCAATAGGCACACGAAGTATCATACTTATTGGCCATTTACCGTTAGACAAGTAGCAACTGCGGCTTACCTCAGTAAATAACTGATTTAAACCTGGCCAAATATAATCCGCGAATTGCACCTCAACAATAGGTTTTAGGCCCACAGCAGACATACCAACAGTACTCCCAACAATAAAAGCTTCTTGTATTGGTGTATTAAATACACGATCATCACCAAACTTTTGTGCTAGTGTTGCGGCTTCCCTAAAGACACCACCTAATCGCCCACCAACATCTTGTCCATAGAGTAAGCATTCTTTGTGTTTCTTCATTAACTCTTCAACAGCGAACAAAGCACAATCTACCATTACTACTTTTTCTGCTCCTTCTGGAGCTCTTGTCCCTTTTTCTTCAGTTATCTGTGTTGGGATAAAATCATTAGTAAATAAATCTTCAGGTTTGGGGTCTTCCGCTTTTAAAGCATTTTCAAAATCAGATTGTACTTTTTCTTTTGCAGAATTCTCTATCGCATTAATCTCGTTTTCAGAAAAGCCAGCGTCTAATAATTGTTGTCTGAGTACTGGATAGGGATCACGAGATCTCGCTTCTTCCAAATCATCACGATACCACTCCATTCGTACACCTGATGTATGGTGATTTAATAGTGGCACTTTAGCATGAACTAAAAATGGCCGCCGTTCTTTTCTTATCGTATCAATTACTTTTTCTAAAGCTTCATAACTTTCAGTAAAGTTCGCCCCATCGATTGAAATAGCTTCTAAACCATGAAAACCTTGTGCATATTCAAAAGCATTTTGCGCTCTTGTCTCGGCCGCATTCGCTGAAATATCCCAACCATTATCTTGAACCAAATATAAAATTGGCATTTGCTTTAAAGCTGCCATTTGAAAAGCTTCCGCTATTTCGCCTTCGGTAACTGAGGCATCCCCTAAAGAACAGACAGAAATTGGATTCTCAATAGAGTCATCATTTAAGCCTTGTAATTCCTTATACTGCATTCCCATAGCGACACCAGTTGCAGGAATAGCTTGCATTCCGGTCGCTGAAGATTGATGTGGTATTTTTGGTTTATCATCATCCTTCAAACTTGGGTGACAATAATAGGTTCTTCCTGCGGAAAACGGATCGTCTTTTTTTGCGAGCAATTGAAGCATTAGATCATAAGGCTCTAGTCCGAATGACAACAGCATAGCATCATCTCTGTAATATGGAAAGGCGTAATCTTGTGGCAATAATTGTAAACCTAATGCTATTTGAATGGCCTCATGTCCACGCGATGTTGCATGTACATATTTCGAAACTTGCTTAAAATTCGCTTCATATAACTCTGTCATTGCTTTGGCTGTACAAAGCTTTTCAAATCCTTTTTCTAGTATCTCTTTTTTCATCTAAACTAATTCCTTTTCCACTTTAGTCATCCATCCAAATCTATCTTCTAACCGACCTGTTTTAATCGCATTCAAAGTATTATTTACTTCTAACCCAACAGGACTTTCATCTGACACATGAATTGTTTCTCCCTCTAAACCAATCTCTTGAATATAAGCAATACCAACAGCGGTTCCTGTTCCAAAAGCCTCTTCTAGCGTACCATTTCCCGAAGCCTCCTTTATTTCATCCATAGTGATTTTGCGTTCGGTTATACTATAATTCATAGCCTTAAGCATTTCTATAACACTGGCTCTTGTAATGCCATGTAATACAGAACCATCCAATTCGGGTGTGATAAACTCTCCATTAATTTTGAAGAAAATATTCATGGTGCCAACTTCTTGAATGTATTTGTGTTCTGCGGCATCTAACCATAAAACTTGGTCATAGCCTTTGGCTTTTGCTAATTCCGTAGGACGAATGGCAGCGGCGTAATTTCCGGCTGCTTTGGCTTCACCTGTTCCGCCTTGTGCTGCTCTAATAAATTGTTTTTCCGCCCATAATTTAATGCGTTTACTAAAAAATGGTCCTGCGGGTGAGGCCATAATAATAAACTTATAATGAATTGCTGCACGCATACCAATAAACGGCTCATCGGCGTACATAAATGGTCTTAAATATAAGGCACTTCCATCTTTTGGCGGAATCCAATTATGTTCTAACCCAACCAATTCCTTCAGCCCTTCGACAAATAAATCTTCAGGTACGTTTGGCATTCCCATGCGATCTGCACTCTTGTTTAAACGTATAGCATTTTGCTCTGGTCTAAACAGCATTGGTTCACCATTTGAATTCTTATAAGCTTTCATGCCTTCAAAAATGGCTTGTCCGTAATGCAAAGCCATGGCGGCTGGATGCGTAGGAATCATTCCCATTGGGACTATTTTTGGACTGCCCCATTCTCCATTTTCGTAATCGCATATAAACATATGATCCGTAAATGTGGTGCCTAATGGAATATTATTGAAGTCTAAAGCGTCAACTTTAGACTTTTCTACTTTGGTTATTGAAATATTGTAGCTCATAATTTTATCTTTTTCAGTGTTTAAAACACCCCTAAAGTCCCCTCAAGGGGACAATCTGTAAATTAGAATACTTCGCTAGCAAAGCCTAGAAGCGAAGCGTTATATAATCTATCTTCTATATTTCTCTATTGATATCAAACTGCTCAAAATAATCTGCAACTCTGCGGACAAAGCTTCCTCCAAGAAAACCATCCACAACTCTGTGGTCGAAAGACAATGATAAATACATCATACTTCGTATCGCAATTTCATCTCCTTTTTCAGTTGTGATTACTTCTGGTCGTTTCTTAATTATGCCTAGTGCCAATATGGCGACTTCGGGTTGGTTAATAATTGGTGTTCCCATAACGCTTCCAAATGTTCCTACATTAGAAATTGTAAATGTGCTACCCTTTATATCATCACCTACCAATTTATTCTCTCTCGCTTTGTTAGCTAGTTCATTAACTTTTGACGCTAATTCATTTAGGGTTTTTGTGTCGGCATTCTTTACTACAGGTACAATTAAATTCCCGCTAGGTAAAGCTGTTGCCATACCTATATTGATCGCTTCTTTTACGATTATGTTATGACCATCTACCGACGCATTAATATTTGGAAAATCTTTGACTGCCTTCGCAACTGCCTCAACAAATAGTGGCGTGAAGGTTAAACGCTCTCCATGCTTTTCTTGAAATGCCACTTTATTAGCAGTCCTCCAATTCACCATATTTGTTAAATCTGCTTCGACATAAGCGGTTACATGAGGTGATGTATGCTTAGAATACACCATGTGATCCGCAATCATTTTGCGCATGCGATCCATTTCAATCACTTTTCCTTTGCCTTTATCAAATGCTAATTGTGGAATACGATATGCTGTTGGATCTGGCCCTGCAATAGGCTGCGCAAATTTATATGGACGACCTTCTTCGATATATTGAAAGAGATCACTCTTACGCAAGCGACCGTCTTTACCAGTCGCAGGAATTCGAGCTAATTCCTCAAAACTGATGTGTTGCTCTTTTGCGATTGAAATAATTAATGGTGAAAAGAACGTATTTGAATTTGATGTTGAAAATGAATTTGAAGCTTCAGATCTTTGAGGGATTTCAGGTCTTTTTATAACCTTCTTTTTTTTATTATTTGTTTGCTTAGTTGAGTCCACTGCTTTTTTGGTCTCTTTTTCAGAGGTAGAAACAGCCCCATCTAATTTAATAATAGCAATCGTTTCGCCTATCTTAATAACAGCGTTGGCATCATATAAAATGGCTTCAATTACACCCGAAACAGTAGATGGTATTTCAGAATCAACCTTATCTGTTGCTACTTCTAAGAACATTTCGTCTTCTTCAATAGTATCTCCAACATCTTTAAACCAAGTAATGATGGTGGCTTCTGTGATACTCTCTCCCAATTTGGGCATTTTAAATTCGAAATTCTCCAAGCTAAATTCAGTTTATATACAAGAAATAAAGATAAGCTATAATAGAATTATCAATTGTTAATTACTTTTAAATTAACTCTTAAAAGAATTATATCCTTATTTTATATACATATAAAGCTATTTTTTCTTTTTATATTTGTATTTAGAACTATTCAACATCTTATTTTCTTATGCCACAGACGCTTGATAAAATTGACATCCAAATTCTAAGTATTCTCCAAAAAGATAGTAATCGTACGACTAAAAGTATTGCTGAGGAATTAGGTATGACGACATCACCAATTTTTGAACGTATTAAAAAACTTGAAAAAGAGGGCTTTATAAAAAAATATGTTGCTGTTTTAGACAATAAGAAAATAGGATTAAAGCTTAAAGTTTTTATCGGTATCACACTTCAAGGCCATACACGAAGTTTTCTACAGAAATTTGTAAAAGAAATAAATAATTTCCCTGAAGTGGTAGAATGTCATCGCGTAAGCGGCAACTATGATTATTTATTAAAACTAGTTGTAGAAGATATTGAAGCCTACGAGACATTTATCATTTCAAAACTTACACTGCTTCCTTATCTTGGAAATGTGCAAAGTTTAATTACATTATCTACCGGAAAAGAAACTAATGAGATTAATTTGAGTGGTGTTTTATAATTTACGTCATTGCAAGGCTTTTTTTTTAAAGTCGTGACAACTACGCCGCAATCATGAAGTCCTTTATAAAACGACAAGAAGACTGAATAATCTGTTTCTTTTGAAGAGATTGCGATATCCTTCGTCCCAGCAAGGACAACTTTATTTTTTAAACGTTTCTCTCAAAGTTTTATACACGTCATCTTGAATCTTCATGTTTTCTGGAACTTCTCTAAGCGGTTCAACTTCCCTTAAAGATTCATGACAGTCTTGAGGTAATTGCTGATATAATTGAGTCCCTTTTGTTTTCCAAGCAATCATCTCATCAGTGACTTGCTTAATGACTTTTGCAGGATTTCCAACGACTAAACTCCTCTTCGGAATTTTAGTTTCAGCTTTTACAAATGCCATGGCACCAACTATACTTTCGTCACCAATTTCAGCATCATCCATTATAACGGTGTTCATTCCAATAAGACAATTACGCCCTAAATTAGCGCCATGAATAATGGCCCCATGACCAACATGTGCACTTTCCTTTAGCGTAATTGATTTCCCTGGAAACATGTGTACCGTGCAATTCTCTTGAACATTCACACCATCTTCTAAAATAATCTGACCCCAATCGCCACGAATTGCTGCTCCTGGACCAATATAGCAGTTTTTGCCAATAATAACATTTCCAGTAACGGTTGCTAAAGGATGAACAAAACTGGATTTGTGTACGACTGGAATAAAGCCTTTGAATGAATAAATCATATATAATTATTACTGTCATTCAGAGCGTAAGCCAAGGATCTCATTATAAAATTACCACGTCCTTCGTCCTCGCAATGACAATTCTATTTAAACCCTTTTAGTTTCTCTTTTGTAAACTCACTCAGCACTAACCTTCCGCTTGTTTGGGCGCGTTCTGCTAATAGTTCATCCCAATCGTCCGTGCCTTTCCAAAACACTTTTTTCATTTCTAGCATTGCTTCAACATTGTAAGTGCATAAATGTTCTGCTGTTGTTTTTACTTCCGCATCTAATGCTTCTGTACTTTCAAAAACATGAGTAAATAAGCCTTTTTGTTTTGCCCATTCTGCAGGGTAAAACGAATTGGCATCAATTGCTATTTGCGACATGGCACTTAATCCCATTTTACGCTCTATTGCTGGTCCAACGACAAATGGTCCAATACCTATATTTAATTCGCTTAGCTTAATGGAAGCAAATTTTGTCGCCATACAATAATCAGTTGAAGCCGCTAATCCAACGCCTCCACCAACGGTTTTACCTTGTATACGTCCAATAATAAACTTTGGACATTTACGCATAGCGTTGATCACATTTGCGAACCCAGAAAAGAAAACTTTTCCTTGGGTTGCATCGTTGATGTTTATGAGTTCGTTAAAACTTGCGCCAGCACAAAAGGTTCTGTCGCCTCCACTTTTCAGAACGATTACCTTAATGTTATCGTTTTCTCCTGCTTCATAAATTGTTCTTGCTAATTTAGCTAAAACATCTCCTGGCAAAGAGTTATGTGCAGGATGGAAGAATTCTATGTATCCTACTTCGTTTTCTATCCTTTGTTTTACGTATGGTTGATTTTCTGACATAATTATATTAATCCAAATTGTTCAAAGTGGTGGTTTAAATGTTTTCGCTCTAATAAATACCACTCATACCTATTTAATTCTCCGAAAACCATATTACTTAATTTAGCATCTGGGTGTTCTTTAAAAAAGGTGTTATATTTTTCGCGTTGTGTTTTAAAACTTTCTATCGCAGTTGCCAAATCAGCATGTTTTAGCCTATCGAGGGTATCTTTTTCTAATAGGGGAAATCTTGAATTCTTTGGAAACTTATCATAGTTATATAAACTATTGTGCACCTTTTCTAGAATTTTTTCAGGTGTTGCTATTTCAAAATCTTGGATGTCTCCAGAAGCAATTTTATAAGTATATTCTAAATGCTCAATCATATGTTGAGGCGACATAATTCCCCACTGTGGTTTTGCGTCTTCAGGTAATTTGTATAAACAGTCTTGAATCTTATCTTCAGTCATTTCAACAAAAGTCTCTTGCTTCTTCTCCACCATAGTTAAGATAGTCGCAATCGCTACCAATTCATCTTCGGCATCAAAAACTTCTACAAACCATTTTACGATACCGCTTGGATGTTCTGCAGAAGCGACATCTCTATCGACTTTTTGCTTACACGTTAATCGTACATAAACCGTATCATTGTGATATAGTGGTCGAAGGAATCTACATTCTTCTAATCCGTAGTTTGCAGCCACAGGACCTTTATTTGGATAGACAAATAATCCTGCTGCAGCTGAAATTATGAAATAACCATGTGCTGTTCTTTTCTCGAAAATACTTCCATCTAAGGATGTGATATCTGTATGCGCATAGAAATGATCCCAAGTCAAATTCGCAAAGTTGATAATATCGGTATCTGTGAAGGTCCGTTTATGTGTCTTAAGTGACATTCCTGGTTGAATGTCTTCCCAGTGGTATTTGAAAGGATGTTGATCTGCTTCTTTATATTTTGCATTTTGCTGGTAAATACCAGTAATTTCTGTAATGGTTGTCGGCGAACCCTGAATCGCAGTCCGTTGTAAATAATGCTTAATACCACGCATACCGCCCATTTCTTCTCCTCCTCCTGCACGACCAGGACCTCCATGCACCAAATACGGTAATGGGGAACCGTGACCTGTACTTTCTTTAGCGCTTTCTCTATTGAGCACTAAGATTCTGCCGTGGTGACTCGCCGCATTAATGACATACTCTTTAGCAATCTTATCATTATTAGTAGCAATTGAAGATACTAAGGAGCCTTTGCCCATTTGCGCCAACAAAATAGCTTCATCTAAATTTTTATATGGCATTATCGTGCTCACAGGACCAAAGGCTTCGCGCTCATGAATCACGGTATTTTGGAATGGATGATCTGCTCTTAATAAAATAGGACTTATAAATGCCCCTTTTTTAGCATCTGCTCCAATCGTTTCGATTTTATCTAAACTTCCGTAAACAATCTGCGCTTCTTTTGCCAAATCATTTACTGAATCTCTAACGGCTTGAACCTGCTGATGGCTCACTAAAGATCCCATTCTTACTTCTTTTAACCTTGGATCCCCAATGGTAACTTTATCCAATGCTTTTCCTAAAGATATTTGAACATCTTCAACTAAGTTTTCTGGAACTATGATACGTCTAATCGCTGTACATTTTTGTCCAGCTTTAACCGTCATTTCTTTTCTAACTTCTTTGATAAATAAATCGAACTCGGGTGTTCCAGGCAAAGCGTCCTCCCCTAAAATCGAAGCATTTAAAGAATCCGCTTCCATGGTAAATGGCACCGACTCTTCGATTAATCTTGGGTGCGCTTTTAACAAACGACCTATGCTTGCCGAACCTGTAAAGGTTACCACATCTTGAGACTCTACAGTATCCAGAATGGTTTTTACAGTTCCGTTTATGATTTGAAGAGCGCCTTCAGGTAAAATTCCTGAAGCAATAATTTCTCGTGCTACAGCTTCTGCTAAATACGATGATGAAGGCGCTGGCAAAACGACTGCTGGTACTCCAGCCATCCAATTCACCGCACATTTCTCTAGCATGCCCCAAACAGGAAAATTAAAAGCGTTAATATGCACCGCAACCCCTTTTTTAGGCACCATAATGTGATGTGCCATAAAGCGTCCACCACGAGATAAATCAATAGCATCACCTTCTACATGATAGGGTTGATTTGGGAACAGTTTTCTTAAGGATGCATTTGCAAACAAATTTCCAAAACCTCCTTCAATATCGATCCAGCTATCGATTTTGGTGGCCCCTGTTCTATAACTTAATTCGTAAAAAGCATCTTTTCTTTTAGTCAAATACATGGCTAATGCCTTTAGCATATTACCACGTTCTTGAAAAGTCATTTTCCGAAGTTGCTCGCCACCTTTAGTCCTTCCGTAGTTTAAAATTTCAGGAATATCTAATCCTTCAATAGCGACACTTGTAAAGGCTTCACCTGTTACTGCGTCTAAGATTGGTGTCCCTTCTTCTTTTCCGGTTGTCCAATGTCCTTGAACGTAATGCTTTATTTTTTCCATATTATACGCGTTCTATAATTGCGGCATAACCTTGCCCTACTCCAATACACATAGTAATTAATGCATATCTTTTATTTTGTTCTTGCAATTCTAAAGCTGCTGAATACGCAACTCTCGCACCTGTAACACCAAGTGGATGACCAATAGCAATCGAGCCTCCATTTGGGTTTAATCTTGAATCATCATCTGCTAACCCCCAGGCTCTTGTGCACGCCAACGCTTGAGCAGCAAAGGCTTCGTTGAGTTCAATAACATCCATATCACCCATGGTTAATCCAGCTTTCTCTAAAGCTTTATTAGATGCTTGAACAGGACCAATACCCATTATTCTTGGCTCTACACCAACGACTGCTGAACTTACAATTCTAGCTAAAGGTTTTAGTTTGTATTTTTTAACGGCGTCTTCGGAAGCAATAATGACAGCAGCTGCTCCATCGTTTAATCCAGAAGAATTTCCTGCTGTTACACTTCCGCCTTCTTTTTTGAATGCTGGACGCAATTTTCCTAATATTTCTAAAGAGGTTGTTGGTTTTACAAATTCGTCTTTTGAAAATTGGATTGGATCTTTTTTACGTTGCGGAATTTCAACAGTTACAATTTCTTTTGCTAGTCGACCATTTTCTTGCGCTTTAGTCGCTTTCATTTGGCTCCAAAGTGCAAACTTATCTTGGTCTTCTCTTGAAATATTATATTTTTCGACAAGGTTTTCAGCTGTATTTCCCATTCCGTCAGTTCCATAGAGTTTCTCCATTTTCGGATTGATAAAACGCCATCCGAACGTTGAATCGTACATCTTAGAATCGCCACCGAATGCTGACGCTGGTTTTGCCATAACGTATGGTCCACGCGTCATATTCTCAACACCACCTGAAATAAACACGTCGCCATCTCCTGCTTTAATCGCACGATTAGCATGAATGATTGCCGATAATCCCGAGCTACATAATCTGTTTACGGTTTCACCAGGAACTGTAAAAGGTAAACCTGCTAATAGCGAAGACATACGTGCTACATTACGATTATCTTCTCCTGCTTGATTAGCACAACCCATAATAACATCGTCGTAAGCTTCCTTTGGAATGCTTGGGTTTCGTTTTACGATTTCTGCGATCACTAATGCTCCTAAATCATCTGTTCTGACTGCGGATAATGTGCCTTTGTAGTTTCCTATTGGTGTTCTAATTCCGTCTATTATGTATGCTTCTTTCATTTTATTATTTTCAATTCTCGTCCTATTATTTTAACCAATTTATTATTCCCTTTATCTAGGAGGTCTTCACCCTTCACGTTGAGTTTTCTCTTTACCATAACCTCATCAGTTTCGGTGTCTACAAGTATTATGTATAAATCATAAACCCAATACAAGGACTCTTTATCAATAACTATATTCCGACCTCTGTTAATACCATTAGCGCTCTTTATATAATCACCCAACCCCAAAATGCATACATAACGTGATTCAATATTAGATTTATCATACTTCAAATCTTCAAAGTTTTTTATTTCTTTTGATGAGTTTAAATCGTCATCAAAAAACGTATTAACAATAACACTCCTATCATTAAGTTTACGATCTATTCTTTCAAAAAGTTGTTTAAAATTATTATCTATGCCCCCTTCTTGTCCTCCATAAAATAATATTGAATCAGGACAAGAATAAGAATCAACCGTATATTCCTCAACTACTTTCATAGTTGAATTAATTTTTCGTTCTTGCCCAAACGCATTTAAGACGAATAGCATAACTATTATTTGAATAATTCTCATTCCCAATCTTTTTGAGTTCTATATACAACACCTTTAAAAAGTGCTACTAATTCGTCACCACGTTTTACTTCAATAATATTAAAACCGAGTTTCTTATTTACTTTTTCGATTACAGATTCTGCTACCAAATAATCACCTTCATCTAAAGCTTCAATATGATTTATACTGGTTTCAATTGATACAGCAAACTTACCATGTGTATTTGCTGCAAAACCAAATGCTGTATCTGCTAATGAATAACTAATGCCCCCATGAGCTTTACCCATACTATTCAGCATGTCTTTCCTAATAGTCATTGCGACTTTGCATCGGCCTATTTCACATTCTAGGATTTCAATTCCTAGCCAAGTGCTATAAGCATCTTGGGAAAGCATTTTATGTGGAATTTGTTCTCCGTTTAAAGGCATTAGGTATTTGGAATTAGGGATTAGTTGCGTTTGTTCCTTTCTAAAATCTTCTTACGCAATGATGACATCATTTTTGTTAATTCAGAAATTAATTTTCTATTCTCTTCCTCTTTTTCAAAATTAATATAAAATCTTCTTTTTGCTTTTGTACTGCAACTCACACATTCATTTGCACTGTAAATTGCATGGTTTATGTGTTTGACAAATTGAGCATCTGAGCCTGGATAGCCCTCTGGACTATTTAATGCTATGGACTCTGCCACTCTTCTAAACTGAGAAGATAAGGCATAAAGCTCATGATTCGGAAAATCTTTTACCAATTCATCTACTATTTCACCAAAATCCATAGCTTTTTGATAAACATGTAAATCTTCAAACTTAAAATGGTAATTACTATTCATACTAATGCCTAATTCCAAATATCTATTGCGTTTTTCCCTTAAAAGAAAGTCTTATTTTCCTTGTTCATTTTACGTAATAATGGACTGCAACGGTATCTATCCTCGTGATACTCATCATACAAATTGTCTAGTTGTGATACACACCAGTCTATTCCTTTTTCATCGGCCCAAGCTAATAATCCTTTAGGGTAATTTACGCCTTTAGTCATGGCGTTATCGATATCTTCTGCTGTGGCAACATTTAAAAATAGAGCATCTGCGGCTTCGTTAATTAGCATCACCAACACACGATTGAAAATTTGCTCACCAACCTTAGTCTTTTGTGCTTCTGAAACCAATTTAGAATGACGTGGTATTATCTTTCCACTTGCGTCATAATCATAATACCCTTTGCCTGATTTTCTTCCAAAATAACCTGCTTCCGAAAAACGTTTTTGGGTCAATGATGGTTTATACCTAGGATCGAAATAGAACGCTGTAAAAACAGTTTCAGTCACCGTATAATTAACATCATTTCCTATAAAATCCATTAACTCAAATGGTCCCATTCTGAAACCACCAAGTGTTTTTAGACTCCAATCTATAGTTGCAAAATCTGCAATACCTTCTTCGTAGAGTCTCAAAGCTTCACCATAAAACGGACGTGCTACTCTGTTTACTATAAACCCTGGTGTGTCTTTTGCTACTGCCACTACTTTCTTCCAATCAGAAATCGTTTCAATTGACTTTTGGAGTACGGCTTCAGATGTTTGTAGTGCAGGAATCACCTCAACTAATTTCATTAAAGGTGCTGGATTAAAAAAATGAATTCCGACACAACGTTCTGGTTTTTGGAGTGATGCAGCTATTGATGCAATAGACAAACTTGAGGTATTTGATGCTATGATACAATCCTCAGAAACATAATTTTCTAATTCTGAAAACACTTTCTTTTTAATATCAAGGTTTTCGATAATGGCTTCAATCGTCAAATTTGAATCTGATAAATCTTTCAGATTATCTACATAGCTAATATTAGCTTGAATTCTATCGCTCTCATCAGCATCTATTCGTCCTTTTACAATGAGACGCGCTAATATTTTCTCGAGAGCTACCTTGGCTTTATCCAAAGCGGCTTGATTGGTATCGTATAGCTTGACTTTACAACCAGAAGTTGCAGCGACTTGGGCGATACCGCTCCCCATGGTTCCTGAACCTATAATTCCTACGTTCATAGTTTTATATTAAAACGGTAGATTTTTTAAATCTACATTACCGCCAGACAAAATAATACCGACGTTCTTATTTTTAAATTCTTCTTTATTCTTCAATACTGCCGCAAACGGTACAGCACACGAAGGTTCTATTATAATCTTCATGCGCTCCCATATCAATTGCATCGCATTTACAATTTCATCTTCTTCAACACGTATAATTTTAGCAACATGCTTTTGAATAATCGGGAAATTGCGGTCACCAAGGTGCGTTCTTAAACCATCTGCAATAGTATGAAAACTATCGTTTGTTTCTATTTTACCAGAAATCAATGAGCGATAAGCATCATCGGCTTCCATTGGCTCACCTCCAATCACCTTGCAACGCTCTGAAAAATGATATGCAGCTAAAGCAGTTCCTGCAATTAATCCGCCTCCACCAACTGGTGTTAAAATTACATCTAAATCTGGATAGTCTTCTAACAACTCCATCGCAGCAGTCGCATTTCCATAAATCACCTCATCTTGGTTTGACGGATGTAAAAAGGAAGCTCCTTTTTCTTGTTTTATTCTATTGGCTGTAGTCTCTCTAGCTTGCGATGTCGATTCACATTCTATAATTTCTCCTGCATAGGTTTTTACCCCATCTTTTTTTACTTGCGGCGCATTTTCAGGCATTACGATATAGGCCTTTACACCTAATTTTTGTGCTGCTAATGAAACTGCTTGTGCAAAATTACCTGAAGAATGCGTTACTACACCTCGCTGTCGTTCTTCTTCTGAAAGTGATAAAATAGCATTCGCAGCGCCTCGCATTTTAAAAGCTCCCATTTTTTGAAAGTTCTCACACTTAAAAAACAAATTACAACCCGCTTTTTCATTCAACAATTGTGATGTTAGCACAGGTGTTTTATGAATAAAAGGTTTTACTCGATTGTGTGCTTGTATGAGGGTCTGTTTGATTGATTCCTTTTCGGAAGGTTGACTAGGATTTTCCCCTTGAGGGGACTTTAGGGGTGTTTTTAAAGATTTCACTTTTTCTTCTAACGATAACGAAACACCAAACATATTGTTTTTAACATCACTATCAGTAAACCTTATAAAATTAACACCGTATTCTTCTAACTTATTTTGCCTATTTATATTTTCAAAATATCTGAAAGCGTGAGAATTACCATCAATTTCGATAGCTAACATCAATTCATGGCAGTAAAAATCTACGATATATTCTAGCAACGGGACTTGCCTATGAAACTGTACACCTAATGCTCTATTTTTAATGCTTTTCCAAAGCAAAACCTCTGCAAGTGTACTATTTTTTCTTAGCTGTCTAGCGTATTCTTTAAGTTCTGGATTGTATGGAATTATTTTGTTTTTCACTTAGTTTTTACAGCCCTAAAGTCCCCTCAAGGGGACAATCATATTAATTAATCCTTTTAATGTCCTCTAAATTCTGGTTTCCGCTTTTCTATAAAAGCCGCTACACCTTCAGCATAGTCATAGCTCTGCGCTGCTTCAATTTGTAACTTGGACTCTAAAGCTAATTGCTGGTCTAGTGTATTGGTCATGGAGCTATTAAACAATTCCTTGATTAAACCTAAAGCTTTGGTTGGCATATTTGCCAATTTTACTGCTAATTTAGAAATTGTTTCTTCAAATTCTTCTAAGGGAACAGACTTGTAAATCATCCCTAATCGTTCTGCTTCCTCAGCAGGAATCTTATCACCTAACATGGCCAAAGCTAATGCTTTCTGAAAGCCAATTAATCGCGGCAAAAAATAAGTCCCAGCACTGTCTGGCACTAAGCCTATTAAACTAAAAGCTTGGATAAAACTTACTTTTTCGTGTGCCACAACAACATCACAAGCTAAAGCAATGTTTGCTCCTGCTCCAGCAGCTACGCCATTTATTGCTCCAATAATTGGTTTTTTAATGTTTCTAATTCTTGTAATTATTGGATTGTAATGTTCTTCGAGAATCTTTTTGAATCCTGGATTCAGGTCTGGATCAGTAACTTCTTTTAAATCTTGACCTGCACAAAAGGCTTTACCATTGCCAGTAAGAACGATCGCTCTTACTTCGTTGTTAGCTTCACAGTCGTCTAAAATAGATTGAAGGCTCAAAGCCATTTCACGATTAAAGCTATTGAAGACTTCTGGTCTGTTGAGTGTTATGGTTGCTATTTTGTTTTCTATTTTTAATTGGATGCTTTTGGTCATATTCTTGTTTTACTGGCATTGCGAAGCCTTTTTGGCTTTGGCAATCTATTTATTATACGTTCTTAGCATGAAATTGCAACGTCCTGTGCGCTCGCAAGGACGTTTCACTTCAAACATTTAAAGTAATCAAAAGGTTCTTGGCAATCATCGCACTGAAATTGTGCTTTACATGCAGTAGAACCGAACTGACTTACTAGTCTGGTGTTTTGTGAGCTGCAGTTTGTACATTTTACGATCCGCTTTCCGTTCAGCAATACGTCTATATCTGCATCAGCGTCTAAAGGTGCCGCAATACCATAATCCTCGAGTGCTTTTCTACCTCTTGGTGTAATCCAATCGGTTGTCCAGGCTGGGTGTAGAATTAGATCGATTTTAGATTCGTAACCCGCTTCCTTTAGTGCTTTTTTAATATCGTCACCTATGACATCCATTGCAGGGCAACCACTGTAGGTTGGTGTAATTTCAACCATCACCTCATTATCAGTGATAACTGCAGAACGCACCACGCCCATATCCATAATAGACAGGACTGGTATTTCAGGATCTGAAACTTTTTCCAGAATTGGAATTAATATCGCTTCTATGTTTTGTTCTGTTGTTGTCATAAATATTTTAATGAGATCCTGAAACAAGTTCAGGATGATAAATCAGTGATTTATCACCATTCCATGTTAGGATACGTGCGTTGCATATATTGCAATTCACTTAATAAATACCCAAAATGCTCTGTATGAATGCCTTCTTTCCCCCCTTTTTGGAAATATTTTGATTCAGGTATGTCGAGCATGCATTCTTCTAAAAGCTCATTTACTTGTTTGTAATAGTTTTCTTTTAGTTTTGTGACATCTACGCCAAATCCTTCAGCGACCATAGCTTTGTCAGCATCTGTCTGATGGAATAACTCGTCAGTGTAGGTCCATAAATCATTAATAGCTTCCTGCATTTTCGCTTTACTTTCTGGAGTACCATCACCTAAACGCCTTACCCAGTCCGAGGAGAAACGCTCATGATAACTTACTTCTTTAATACACTTATTAGCAATAGCAGATAAGGTTAAATCCGTACTTTTTTGTAATTCAGCTAAAAATGCGAGATGATACACATCGAACAAGAATTGTCGACCTAAAGTATATGCGAAATTTGTATTTGGTTGCTCGACTAACAATACGTTTTTATATTGACGCTCTTTACGAAGCATAGCAATATCGTCTTCTGTTCTATCATCACCAGCTATTTTAGCGGCATATTGAAAATAGCTTCTTACCTGACCGAATAAATCTAGTGAAATATTAGTACAAGCAATATCTGTTTCTAAACTTGGGCCATGCCCACAGAGCTCACCAAGTCGTTGGCCTAGAATAAGACTGTTGTCTGCTATGCCAAGGATGTAATTATATAAATTTTCGTTTTTCATGTTTACTTCCCACAAAAGCGGGAATCTTTTTAATTAAACATTTAGTTGCAATGAGTACGATTCTGAATCAAGTTCAGGACGACAAATCAAAGATTCATCACATATGTTTTACTTCATCTGGTAAATCGTAAAATGTTGGATGACGATATACTTTATCATGAGCAGGCTCAAATAATTCGCCATTATTCTCAGGATTTGATGCTGTGATATTATTTGATTCTACAACCCAAATACTCACGCCTTCGCTTCGTCTTGTGTAAACATCACGAGCGTTTTCTAGAGCCATATCAGAATCTGAAGCGTGCAAACTACCGCAATGTCTGTGTTCTAATCCGTTTTTACTTCTTACGAAGATTTCCCAAAGTGGCCAGTTTTTTGTTGACATAATTCTATATTTATTTTATCATCTTGTTCTCGATACCAGATTGCCAAATAGCACTTTCACTCGAACTGAAGATGAAATTTAAACTGCTTGTTTCTGTTTTCTTTCTTGTTTCTTTTCGGCATATGCCATAGCGGCATCTCTAACCCATTCGCCTTCTTCCCATGCACCAACTCTAGCTTTCATTCTTTCTTTGTTACAAGGTCCATGACCTTTAACAACCTGCCAAAATTCATCCCAATCTATTTCACCAAAGTCATAACTTCCGCGCTCTTCATTCCATTTTAAATCTGGGTCTGGAATTGTAAGTCCGATTAACTCTGCCTGAGGAACCGTTTGATCAATAAACTGTTGACGAAGATCATCATTCGATTTACGTTTCAACTTCCATTTCATAGATTGTTCCGTATGAATAGATTCTGCATCTGTAGGACCTAACATCATTAGACTAGGCCACCACCAGCGATTTAAAGCATCTTGAGCCAATTCCTTTTGCTCAGCTGTTCCGTTTGCCAATTTCATCATAATCTCGAAACCTTGTCTCTGATGGAAACTCTCCTCCTTACATACACGAATCATTGCTCTAGCATAAGGGCCGTAAGACGTATTACACAATGGCACTTGATTTATAATAGCTGCGCCATCCACTAACCAACCAATAGCTCCCATATCTGCCCAAGTTATTGTTGGGTAATTGAAAATACTAGAATATTTAGCCTTACCAGTATGCAATTGCTCGTACATTTCTTCACGAGAAATTCCTAATGTTTCAGTCGCTGAATACAAATACAGTCCGTGACCAGCTTCATCTTGTACTTTTGCTAATAGAGCCACCTTACGCCTTAATGAAGGAGCTCTTGAAATCCAATTTCCTTCTGGAAGCATCCCTACAATTTCAGAATGGGCATGTTGAGACATTTGTCTGATATGTGTTTTACGATACTTTTCTGGCATCCAATCTTTAGGTTCAATTTTTTCGTCTCTAGCGATACGCGCATCGAACTGCCTTTCTAAACTTCTAATTTGTTCTTCACTCATTTTAAATAGCTTTAAGCTTATAGCTTTTGGGCCTTAGCTTGTTGAACTTTCATTTTTATTTTTCAATATATTTTAATTCACATGACACTTCGACTGCGCTCCGTTTGACGGTTAAAAACTTTTCAATTTTTAAACATCAAAATCCACAACTACTTTATCTGTCGTTGGAACAGATTGACAACTCAGTACTAAATTCTGAGCCACCTCTTTTTCATCTAATGCGTAATTAATTTTCATTTCTACAGAACCGTCAATGACTTTGCATTTACAGGTACTACAGACTCCGCCTTTACATGCAAAAGGTAAATCTGCTCCTGCTCCTAAGGCCGCATCAAGAATATTATCATATTCCTTGGTCATAGTGAATGAAAATTCCTTTCCTCCATCTACGATCGTAATTTCTACACCTTCTACATTTTGTTTCGATAAGCGTTCGGCACGCTTGATATCTTCTTCCGAAAGACCCGTTACAAATAATTCAAAATGCACTAATTCTTTTGGCAGCCCCGCTTCAATTAAATAATCGCTTACATAGTTCACCATTTTCTCTGGTCCACAAAGAAAAACATCGTTTGTATCTGGCACATCAATAAAAGTCTTTGTGAGAACTTTCATTTTTTCGTCATCAAAGCGACCATTGAACAATTCGATATCGCGACGTTCTTTGGTTAGAAAGTAATAAATTTCAAACCTTCCGAAATACTTATTTCTCAACTGCTCTAACTCTTCCTTAAAGATAATAGATTTCGCCGTTTTATTCACATAGAACAACTTACATGTGGCATTTGGTTCTTGAGCCAAATGTGATTTTACCATAGATAAAACAGGAGTGATACCACTTCCGGCTGCAAAAAACAGATAGTTTTTTGATTCCTTAGGTTTTACCTCTACACCAAATCTACCGCTTGGCGCCATAATCTCAATGTTGTCACCTATTTTTAGATTTTCGTTGATATAAGTCGAAAACTTACCACCAGGAATCTGCTTTACAGCAACTTGCCATTTATAATCTAAAGGACTTGAACATAATGAATATGAACGACGCAGGTCTTCATTATTAATATCTGCTTTTAGAGTTAAATGTTGTCCTTGTCTAAACTTGAAAGCTTTATGTAATTCTACTGGAATATCAAAAGTTACAACTGATGTATCTTTTGTTTCCTTATATATATCTGCAACCTTTACGTTGTGAAATTCTGCCATCTTGTGCCTGCGAACGCAGGTATCTTTTAATTATTTACTCGATATAATCATAACTACTAAGTTTTAAAAACCTCGCAGGAAACAAACTAACACTTGTTAGTTTACAAGACAAAGTTATAAAATTAAATCTTAACTATTTGTTAATACCTTTTATTAAGATTTGATTGAGTGTATTTGACAAGTCTTCTAGATCAAGATCTTCCTTTTTGGGTATCCAAATATAAAGTGATCGCAACGTGGTTAATATAGAAAACAACATTACGTCTGGCTTTGCATCTACTATTTCACCTGATATGATTCCATCTTTAAGAATTGCTCTAAAATCTTCCTCGTAATCTGTCCTTAATTTTTGATAGTAGCTCAATTTTCCCTCTAAATGCATCCAATCATTATTTAAGGATGCCATTCCATAGATATTTTGGCTAGAAATTTTGACGTGTAATTCTATAATTTTTTTCAGCTTATTAATACAAGAATCATTAGTAGATTGAATCATGCTCATACCTTCTGTGAAATCTTCAGCTAATGAAATTATAATAGCATTTAGTATATCTTGCTTGGAGTTAATATGATTATAAAGGCTCGCCGCTTTTATCCCCATTGCCTTTGCTAAGTCGCGCATAGTTACAGCGCTATAGCCCTTTTCCTTGAATAGTTTGGCAGCTACTCTTACAATTTCTTCTTTACGGGTTTCTTGTTTCATATTTAACTAAAGTACTAAAGTAGGAAGATTTTTAAGTTAATAGAAAATCTAATGTAACTTTGGTTACTTATTATTCTGAGTAGTTTTCGGAATTTTGCTTAAAAATAAATACAATGGGACTATTAAATGCTTTATTTGGAAAATCGACTAATAATGTTGCAGAATATATTGCAAAAGACGCTGTTATATTAGATGTTAGAAGCCATAGTGAATATGAGAATAACCATATCGCTTCTGCTGTTCATATTCCTTTACCTGAATTAAATAAGAGGTTTGCGGAAATAAAAAAACTAAACAAACCTGTTATAGCGTATTGTGCGAGTGGTATGCGCTCTGGTAGCGCAGCCAGTTTCTTGAAATCTAAAGGTGTTGACGTTATTAATGGTGGCGGGCTGAGTAGTTTACAGCGAAAATTGGGTTAAAGATTAATCCGAAATGTCCTCCAAATTCTTAAGCTGATTCAAATTCACCACAGGGTTTTCATTATACTTCAAGGTCCAACCCAAAGAATTGGTTAGAATTAAGAATTTGGACAGTTCACTAATGAGCCGATTTTCTGCGTTAGATTTTAAATCCGAAGCTTCAATCTTTTTCATAAGCGAACTCTTAACTGTTTGCTTAATTGCATTGTAATCCTTAGCTTCAAACTGATTTAAAAAATCCGCTTGAATATCATAGTATTCAAAATCTGGGCTGATTTTTATTTCTTCTTTCGGTATACTTACAATATTCAACGTTTGAGTCGTTTCGTCTATTTTATATTCGATTTTACTTAAATCGTACCCAATAGTCACATCTGCATTGACTATCACGATAGCACGTTTTTCTGCTTCTAATAAATCGCCAAATACGAGTTTAGAGTTTTTGTATGTGAATACTTCACTAAAATGGCCTTCGGTAACGACAAGCTTCCCTACGTTTTTAATTTGCTCTTGTATTAACGCCGTATTTTCTTTGAGTACAATTTTATCGGCATTCTTATCTCCACAATATTTAAAAGTGAATAAGATCACTAAGGTAATTATAACTCCAAATAGTATTTTTCGCATGTGCTAATTTAACTAAAATACAAATCAAAAGCCATTTAATTGCTGCTGATTAAAACACGTTTTTATGCCTTACATCGCTATTGATAGCCGGTTGTCTATGAAAAATGTAAAACACCTTATTTATTTAAAAATTGGGATTTTAGACTATATCTTAGATAAACATTAAGGATAATATCGATTTAAAAATATTATCGCCTTAGAAGATTCCAAATCTAAAAACAACTCTCATGATTAAAAAATTATGGCCCCTACTCTTCCTGTTTTCTGCGACAATTTTATTTGGTCAAGATATTATATTGCAAAAGAATACGCACCCAAAAACCAAAGAACTAAAGCATAATCTCAATCAAACAAGAGATACTTTAATCATGGGCTGTGAAAGCCCCATTTTTAAAGTTGAAATTTTTAATGAAGATTATGAAAAAATCATAATTGTAGAAAATATTGTAGCCCATATCCCTTTAAACGATCTACCTTCAGGGAGATTTGTTGTAGAGGTTCAATTATCCAATAAAATTGTTGTTATGCATCTTGTAAGGCGCGACAATATGGATGATGCTCCTAATTCTAATCTAACCCTTGGTGAAAAAGAACTAGCCGAAGCAAATACTATGGATTTAACAGGAGATCAAAACATAAAAAGTAACGTATCACACCATCGTATAGAGTTCTTACTTTCAGGACGAAAACCAAAACCAGTGAGTAACAAAAATCAAAAATCCTATTGGACCTTAGCAATAGTTAATACAGGAGACACATCCAGTAGAACAATGCAATTAGCAAATCAAAAAACGGCAGATAAAATGATTTCTAAACACAAATTAGAAATTAAAACATTCAACGCTAGGCGCAATGAGTTAATCATTTGGGAAGTTTTTGATAAGACAAAATTTTTAGAACAACAATTTGCAAATCCCGATTACATCAACTCATCTGTATCCAATTTTTTTGATGTTTCACCGTACTACACATTAAAAAACAACTTTGAATAAATTTTATATTTTTTGTTTATTTTTCCGCACAACGTAACGGCTAATAACAATTCAATGGTCTTAAAGGTTTTAAAAGCAAAACACAATGCTTATTTTTAGGCATTGAAACATCTTCAATCAGTAAATAAAATAGCTCAGAAAGATCTTGAAATCTTCACAAAAAAAAGTATAAAGTTGATATGAACCTTAATCTAAATAACAGGCATGCCTTAGTATGCGGAAGCACAG
The DNA here is from genome assembly GCA_034112185.1 of Flavobacteriaceae bacterium. Classification (GTDB taxonomy): domain Bacteria; phylum Bacteroidota; class Bacteroidia; order Flavobacteriales; family Flavobacteriaceae; genus Winogradskyella. Next base: position 35,696 of record JAWUVW010000007.1, read on the forward strand.
CAGGAATAGGAAAAGCCACAGCATTAGCTCTAGCTAAAGAAGGTGCGATAGTTACCTTAATTGCAAGAAATGAAGACAAATTAAAAGCAACGCTTGCCGAATTACCTCAACATCGCAAACATGATTATATAGTCGCTGATTTTTCGAATCCTTCGGAATTAAAGAAGAAAGTTGACATTTATATTAAAGCAAATCATGGGTTTCATATTTTAGTAAATAATACTGGAGGACCAGCGGGAGGACCGGTTTTTTCTGCCGAAATAGAAGCGTTTGAACAGGCATTTACGCAACATCTAAAATGCAATCATGTATTAGCACAAGCCACTGTGCCATTCATGAAAAGTGAAGCATACGGTAGAATTATTAACGTTATTTCAACGTCCGTAAAACAACCTTTGGACGGCCTTGGCGTGAGTAATACAATCCGTGGCGCAGTAGCCAATTGGAGCAAAACCTTAGCGAATGAACTTGGTCAATTTGGTATTACTGTAAATAACGTTCTTCCTGGAGCCACAGGAACAGAACGCTTAACAGAAATTATAAAAAATAAATCTACTAAATCGGGCACTACTGAAGAAGAGGCGGCTAAGGCTATGAAAAGTGCAGTACCAGCAAAACGTTTTGCTAAGCCAGAAGAGTTAGCTGATGCCATTACATTTTTAGCGAGTGAACGTGCCGCTTATATAAATGGAATTAACCTTCCCGTTGATGGTGGGAGGACGAAATCACTATAAACCCCATACTTCTCGATAGCTCTCAGGATGACAAAGGGATAGAAACTGTTACTGCACTTTCTATACACCAAACACAACTTAATATTAAAAAAATAGACCTCACAGGTTTTAAAAACTTGTGAGGTCTTTGTATATTAGTAAAATCTTAGTATGCTGACATTAGTAATCTGACATCAATTGTATCTAATTACTATCATATACATTGTTTAACAATTATTCTTACTCGCCTACGTAAGAGTTCCTTTCCTTAGGGAAGGTTTGGATGGGCTTCTAATTATGAGTAAATTATATCCTCCAATAAACTTCAAAAAATGGATCGACGAAAATCGTCATTTACTAAAACCACCTGTTGGTAATAAAGTGGTTTGGAAAGATGGCGATTTCATTATTATGGTCGTAGGTGGGCCAAATAGCAGAAAAGATTATCACTACAATGAAACTCCTGAGTTTTTCTATCAGGTTGAAGGGGATATTGTTTTGAAAGTTATAGATAAAGGAACTCCAAAAGATATACATATTAGAGAAGGAGATATCTTTTTACTACCGCCTAAAGTGCCGCATTCGCCACAGCGCGGTGCTAATACTGTTGGTTTGGTTATAGAGTATCCGAGAGACAAAGGCGTTAAAGATGCGCTGCTCTGGTTCTGTGAAAGCTGTACCACAAAATTATACGAAGAAGATTTTACCCTTGACAATATTGAAACCGACATGCCTGCTATATTCGATGCCTATTATGGCGATGCAGATAAACGTAGCTGCCCAAATTGTAGTGCGGTAATGCAACCACCAGAGAAAGTGCAAATTGACGACTAATAGCCTTTTAATTTCCCTACAGAGGAAAACTGAATCTTAATTAAAATATGATTCCTGCTTAGGCAGGAAGTTAATATGGAAAAACGTAAACTTAGAATAAACGGTCACTCACATCTTCTTCCCTATCCTGAAGAGATTCCTGAATTCATGAAAGATAAAGGGATTTTTTGGGTGGATAAGGACCGGAAATTTATGCTCCAAAAAGATTGGAATAGACCCATAACAGATTCTAGTTTCTTCTTAGATGAAAAATTGGCTTGGATGGAACATTTTAAAATCGACCATGCGGTTGTTTTAAACTTGTCCCAACTCTATGGTAATGGTTTGCGACTCGAGGAAATGAAGCAAGCCTTGCGCTTTCAAAATGACTTTAACGCTCGTATACAGAGGGATAATCCAAGTAAATTTACTTGCGGATTTGTGGTGCATCCTGGTTTTGTTAGAGGCGCTTGTTGGGAAATTGAACGTTGTGTTGAAGTATTAGGGCTACAACTGCTTTGTTTGCCAACACATTATATGGATACTATTGGAACTTGGCGTTGTATTTTTGATGAAGAAAATGAACCCATTTTTGAATTAGCAGATAAGTATAACCTTGCTGTTGAAATTCATCCTTATGACGGTGAAAAATTTATAAAGTTAGAAAACACCTCTTGGCGTTTTCACTTAATATGGATGTTAGCACAATGTGCTGATGCTTATCACTTTTTAACTTTAAATGGGTATTACGAAAAGTATAAAAATATGCGGGTTTGCTTTGCTCATGGCGGGCAACTCGCTCAAATAAATTTAGGACGACGTATTCAAGGCTTTGATGGACGACCAGATTTATTTGAAGATAAAAATCACCCAAGACAAGCTGTAGGACATAAAAATATATTCTTTGATACTTTGGTTCATGATACAGGTGGTTTAGAATTACTTATTAAAAATCAAGGCTCCAAACAAGTATTAATGGGATTAGATGACCCCTATCCTCTCGGTGAAATGGAAAGCGAACAACAATCCTCTTATCCCGGAAAAATCTTGGACTTAGCTGTAGATAGAAATATTATTACAGAAACCGAACACGATGCTATTTGGGAAGATAATGTCATACAATGGCTATGCGGAGACGATGACCTTGCAAAACAGAAATTAATGAATAGAATTTTAGGTTAATGTATTTTTTACCCTTAGAATTAGATAATTATGTAGTCTCTCACTCTGAACAAGAGCCAGAATTATTGCAACAATTAACACGAGAAACCTACCAAAAAATATTACAACCTATTATGCTTAGCGGCCCATATCAAGGCCGCGTATTGAGTATGATTTCTAAATTAATTAACCCTAAATCCATTTTAGAATTAGGAACTTTTACTGGTTATTCTACCTTGTGTCTTGCTGAGGGGTTACAAAACGAAGGAGAACTTCATACGATAGATGTTAATGAAGAATTAGTTGACTTTCAACGTAAGTATTTTGACAGATCCAACTTCGGACATCAAATTATGCAACATACAGGTAGTGCTTTAGATATTTTACCTCAATTGCATCAAACTTTCGACCTTGTGTTTATTGATGCAGACAAACCTAACTACTCTAATTATTTCAATTTAATTATTGATAAGTTGAATAAAGGAGGAGTCATACTTTCAGACAACGTATTATGGCATGGAAAGGTGATTGAACCCTTAGATGAAAAAGACAAATCTACCAAAGCAGTTTTAGATTATAACGTATTGCTTAAAAATGACGAACGCATTGAAACGGTTCTTTTACCAATACGAGATGGTTTGACAATTAGTCGGAAAAAATAATAAGAAAGAATCCTTACGATCTTAGAATCATAAAGCTACTTATTACGCTTTAATGATCCCGTAAAGTCTTCAAGCTCATCTTTAACTTTGTTGATTTCATCTTGAATTTCTTTAGTTGAATCGGCATCTACAATATTATTCTCTTTTGCACTTTTAGTGACTTCGTGCTTTATATCATTAGTAGCATCTTTCAATTGACGCATTCCTTTTCCTAGACCTTTGGCTATTTCAGGAAGTTTATCAGCACCAAAAACCAGTACTACTATAAATAGTACAAATACGATTTCGGTTCCTCCGATAAATAATAATGTTGCAGATTGTATCACGTTGCAAATATAGTTAGTTTGTGAAAAATATTGTTAAACAATGATTGAATTTAATGCGTAAGAGATTCCGTTCTTAAGATCGGTTAATTGAACTAATTATTTTTAGTCCATTGCAAAAGCAACTTATAAAAACACTATTTTACTAAAAAAGCCGACTCGCTAAAGTCGGCTCCATAGTCTAGGGTTAACTATTTAGTTTTTTACTTTATTCTTAAAGGCATCGAAATCACTGTCTTTAACTTCTCTTGGCCAAGAATTATTAGATGTATCTACATCTGCTGTTTCTAGGTCTGGATCCACAAGAATACCAACAATCTCTTTTTCAGAAGCAACTGCTCTACTGACTTCTTTATCATTAAATCTCCAGATTTGCGCAGGATAAGTTACTTTCTCTTTAGTACCATCAGCATATTCATATTGCACAATAAGAGGCATTACCAAACCACCTGGCTTATCAAAAGTGACTTCATAAAAATATTTTGGTGCTTTTTTCATTGCTTTTTGCTCTTCAGGGGTGAAGTTGTCCATGATGTATTCTTTTACAGTGGGGACATCTTCAATTGACGTTTCATTTTTCATTGCTTCGTCGTAACCTTCAGCACCCTCTTCTATAAAATAAACTAAAGAATTTGGCTCCATATTATAGCGCTCTGCTAATTTTTTACCATTTTCATTTGGATTGTTAGTCACTGCAAATTTCTTTACTTCTTTTATGCCTATGTCCGTATAATCTGTGGTGTAAAACCAACCTCTCCAAAACCAATCTAAATCAACAGCTGATGCATCTTCCATTGTGCGGAAGAAATCCTCAGGAGTTGGGTGCTTAAACATCCAGCGGTTAGCGTATTCTCTAAAGGAATAATCAAAAAGGTCACGACCCATTATAGTCTCTCTTAGCATATTCAATCCTGTAGCTGGCTTACTATAAGCATTGCTACCAAACTGATATGTATTTAGACCTTTGGTCATTATTGGTGCAATAAAATCTTGGTTACCGCCCATATATTTTACGATATTTTTAGCAGGTCCTCTTCGTGACGGGTACATTTTATCATTTGGCGATAAAGCTGTAGGATTCCATTCTCCAAAATCTTGCTCAGCAACGTACTGAACAAATGTATTTAAACCTTCATCCATCCACGTCCATTGACGTTCATCACTGTTCACAATCATGGGAAAGAAGTTGTGACCAACTTCATGTATAATTACACTTATCATTCCGTATTTAGTTCTATCGGAATAGTTTCCTTCTTTATCCGGTCGGCCAAAATTATAACAAATCATAGGATATTCCATTCCCATTGGTGCATGCACCGAAATTGCTTTGTGATAAGGATAATCGAAAGTCATACGAGAATACGATTTTAAGGTACTTGCCACTGCCTGAGTAGACCATTCCTCCCATAACGGATTTCCTTCTTTAGAATATAATGACACCGCCATTACATCTTTCTTTCCAACTTTAACAGCCATCATATCCCAAAGGAATTTACGAGAGGTTGCAAAACCAAAATCACGCACCATTTGCGCAGAAAGTTTCCAAGTTCTTTTCTTATTACTTTTTGTTTTCTCTGTTTTTTCAGCTTCAGCTTGTGTTACAATCATCACAGGCTTATCATAAGACGTCTTCGCTTGGTTGTAACGCTTCATCATATCTTTAGTAAAGAGCTCTTCTCTATTTACTAAATAACCAGTACCATCTAAAATATGATCTGCAGGAACCGTAATATTTACATCAAAATCTCCAAATGGTAATGCGAACTCATCACGTCCCCAAAATTGAGAATTTTGCCATCCTTCCGTATCATTATACACGGCCATACGAGGATAAAACTGAGCCATTACATAAATTTTATTATCATTCTCTTCGAAATATTCGTAACCAGAACGCCCACCATCTTTAACGTGATCATTAATATTGTACCACCATTTTATTTTGAAAGAAAACTTATCTCCGGTTTTCATTACTTTTGGAAGTTCAACACGCATCATCGTTCGATTAATCATATGTTGTAAATCTTTACCATTAACATCTTTGACATGCTCAATATTAAATCCACCATCAAAACGCTCTTTTAAATAAGATTTTACAGCTCTGGACGATGTAGTAGCTGGAGAAACACCAGAACCACTGATAAGCGGCGTCTTAGAGTCTTTTGCACGCATATTTTGATCCAACTGAACCCAAAGATATTTTAACTCGTCTGGAGAATTGTTAGTGTACGTAATAGTTTCGTTACCATATAACTTCGCATTTACATCGTCGATTTCGATGTCCATTTTGTAATCTGCTTGTTGCTGGTAATAAGCTGGACCAGGTGCACCAGAACCTGTTCTAAACATATTAGGTGTTGCAAACTCGTCATATAATTGCTTGAATTTGTTTTGGTTAGTGTGACCAGCCTGACGCTCTGTCTTTATTTCGTTTTGAGCGAAAGTGCTCGCAGAAACAAATAAACAAGCGCATAAGAAATACCCGAAATTTTTCATATATAGTTTAGTGTTGTTAAAAGTAAGTTCCGAAAATAGCTATTTAGGATGTTTTTAACAGATTTTTAATCAAAGTTTAACACGCATTTATCATTGTCTGGAAGTAATAAAAAACTCTTGTTTCTACCTAAGAGTTTTAGCCTCACAATGTTCTGCTGTTCTTGTAAAACATCGAATAAAATTTGATTAGTAACTTCTATAGACTTTATATCTGAAATGTTAACAACCTCTAAGTAGCAATAGGCAATATCATCCTTATATTCTTTACCTATAAATCTGAAGTTTACAAGCGTACCATTCACCCTAATTTTTAACTTATCTGCTAAATAGCGATGCATATAAGTTTCAACTGTTTCTGGTTCATTTTCAATATCAAGCGTTATGCTCTCATCGTAACGCTGTCGCAGTAGCTCTTCAAAATCGTCTATAAAAATCTGACTTATAATTTGAAGCGATTGTTGCGCCTTTGAATATTCAATTTTTGTGATGCTCACATAATAATCGTGCCTTGTACTATTAGAAACTAACACAGGCACTAGGAGAAAAGCTATAATCAATGGTAATGATTTCATGTATTTATATCAATTGTTTTTTTCTGTCACATGTCGCATCTATATAATAATTCCTCTTGCATATCGGATTCTTAATTATAGATAGTTCATGTTTTAATTTAGGGTTAGACTATTGAATCCAAAAAGTAGTCAAAGTTAGTCTTTAGTTACAGATTCTCTATTTTTCTTATATGCTTTTAGTTTTGCTTGTAAAAAATCTAGCAGCTCTATCTCGTTATTAGAGTCACAAAGCACCAAAAAGCCCTTGTCTTCTTGACAGAAAAGAAAATATTCGTTTCTTAAATTCTCGGCTAAGGTATCTTTTTCAAAAAGGAATAACTCATAATTTCTCTTTAAGCGTTGGGCACAATCGTCTCTATTATCCAAATCTACGATCGCTTTAAGCTTTTTTGTTCGTCCGGAAATTTTATTCAATAGTTTATGCATATTTAAACCAACACCGCCTCCAAAGGGCCCTCCCATAATGGCTCCTGTGGGACCACCATCCGCATCATACAATTTACGTTCGTTTTGTGTTAAAGGTTTTCCCGTATAACCAGGTATGCCCAAATCGTAAAAATTAATTTCTGTTTTGGCATCGGAATTTTCAAGGTCAGATTGTAAGCTTCCTGTTAAAATCGTCCCTACAATGACTTCGCGCAATTCATTAATACTTTCTATGAGATTAACATTAAAACTACCAAATTCAATTATTGCCTTCGACATTATAATTTCTTGAACTTGATATTTTATTCCAGAAATCACTAAAGTGTCTAAAGCTTTGGCAGGAATAATAAAACTACCATCTTCGTTAGATATCGCATATTTAGAGGCTGTTTTATTGAGTATATGAAGTCCTTCTACCTCATCATCAGCAATAAGTTGTCCCTTAATATATTTATTTTGAGCCTGACCGTAAAGACCATAAATGAAAAGCATGAAGAAAGCTATATTTTTAATCGTCTTCATTTAATTTAATTTTAAAAGCCTTCAATTTGTCTAAAAGAAATCCTACAGCATTTAATTTGTTTTCATCTTCACACACAGACATAAACGTCTTATTCTCTAAACAAAATTGAAAAAATTCTTCTCTATTTGTATTAGGAATAGTGATCGCTTGAAAAATAGCTTCAGAATAATCTGATTTCAATCTATTTCTACATTTTTCTTTAAATTCAATTTCAATTCTTTCCTTGTATTCATTGGTGTCGCCATTAATTCTATTCAGTATTTTGTGTACATTTATAGCTATTCCTATGCCATAATAATAAACGAATTTACCATGATCCGCATCATACAAACGGCGTTCACTTTGAGTTATAGGCAAATCGGTATTACCAGGAATCCCTAAATCGTAAAAATTAAGATCTGTTTTGGCATCAGAATTTTCAAGATCCGATTCTAAGTTACCTGTTAAAATTTTGCCGACGACAACTTCGTTTACTCATTTATTTTTTCAATCAGTTGCACACTAAAACTTCCTAAATCTATAATAAACTGTGTGATTACAAACTCTTGGGCTTCATATTTTAAACCTGTAATGTATAAAGTGTCCGAAACTTTTACGGGGATGACAAAGCTTCCATCTTGGTTAGATATAGCATATTTTGATGCTGTTATATTAAGGATGTGAAGCCCTTCCACCTCATCATCTGCGAGGAGTTGACCCCTAAGACCTTTACACTGAGCGCTTAATGCCAGACTCGTTATAAAGACCATAAAAAAATAAAAGCCTTTAATCTTTTTCACTAGGAACTTTTAAGAAAGACTGACTCAATTGAGACACACGCTCTAAAAGTTGCATTTCCTTATTTTTTTCAAACAAACCTTCTTCTACACCTTCTTTTTCCACATAGTCTATAAAGGCTTCAACTTGATCTAGTGGTATATCGAAATTTGAATGTATATAATTAATACTATAGGCGTCTAAAGCCTGTTTAAAGGGTGTTTTGTTGAGCTGCTTCTCTTTCCCTGTCTTGGATTTACCTAAATCGACACCAACAACTTGTTTTAAAAGAAATCCAGCTATATTAACTACGTTTAGCATGTTTTCTACACTAGGATTATATTCATTGAAAGCCACGTTCTTCGCCTCAGTTTTATAATCCGCAGAAAATTCAAAATCGTCAATATGATCTAAGCCAAAATAGACATCGTCTAAACTGACATTGTACGTTCTCACGTTTTCTAGATCTGTATTAAAATTTCCAGTAAGATCAAATGGCAATAAAACAACCTCATCTAGTTTATTAACTTCCTCAACTAAAATCACAGTTAAACGCCTGGAGTTGATAATCTTTTCTGAAATAACAACCGTAAAGTCTTGGAACTGTAATGCTCCAAACTGAACCACATCATTTACCGAAACGCTAATTTTAAAGTAGCCATCTTTGTCTGTAGCAGTTCCTTTATTAGAGGATGTATTATAAACAGCAACCCCTTCTTTATCTTCTGATTGGACAATAATTTTTCCATTTATTGCGATTCTTTCTCTATCCTGTCCGAATGCTATTAAGGCGTAAAAACTAAATAATAATAGTAGTGTTTTTTTCATATTTTTTTTCTTGTACTAAATTTCGTCTTTATTCTCTAATTTTCATAACAATCTGTTAATAAATGTTTGTTAAATCGTGAAATAAAAAATTTGAAAAGTTTAAATTCCCATCCGAAATAAACCTTTAAATTTTGAAATCAGTTATAATTGCAAGCACATCTACCATTCATGGCAGTGGTTACTTAGAATATCTACGAGACGAACTTAAGGATCACTTTAAATCTTCAGATGAAATTCTTTTTATTCCCTATGCGAGACCAGGAGGTATTTCTCATGATGATTATACAATAATAGCATCTAAAGCTTTCAGTGCTATAGGCAAATCTGTAAAAGGCATTCACGAATTTGACAACCCTAAAGATGCTATTGCTAAAGCTCAAGGCATTTTTATTGGTGGTGGAAATACTTTTGTCTTAGTAAATAATTTATATAAAAATGATGTTTTAATAGCTATAAAAGATGCTATTGATACTGGCACTCCTTATTTGGGTACTAGCGCTGGCAGTAATATTTGTGGTTTAACTATGAATACCACTAATGATATGCCCATTGTTTATCCTCCAAGTTTTAAAACTTTAGGAGTAGTGCCTTTTAATATAAATCCGCATTACTTAGATCCGATTACTGGTAGTACTCACATGGGAGAAACCAGAGAAACCCGAATTAAAGAATTTCATGCGTACAATACACAACCTGTAATTGGTTTACGCGAGGGCAGTTGGATTGCTATAAATGGCAATACTTTAACTTTAAAAGGCACTTTAGAAGCGCGAATTTTTGAATATGGTAAGGCGCCTTATGAAATTACAACTAATTCTGATTTAGGGTTTTTAAAATAATTTATAGCTTTTTTAAAAAGTGATAACCCAAAATTTCATAACCTTCATTATAGTAGAATTTGTGAGACGCATAATTTTGTACGTAGGCATTTAACTCCATGGACTGATATCCTTTTCTTTTTATATAATCCTCAATCCAGCTCATAAATTGCTTTCCCAAGCCATTATTTCTGTACTCTGGCTTAATATAAACATGATCTAACTCAACAGATTTCCCGACATAGTGACGTGTACAAAACCACAGACCAGAGATACCAATTAAATCATCATTATCATCAAATACACCCGCACATTCATAGTTTTGATGCTTCATTTCATTGAAACGCGACTTAAGTATATCTTCACTTACGCTCTGTTGATTCAATATATACACTAACGGAATAATTTGGTCGAAATCACGATTTGGAATAATTTTAAATTGATAACTCATAAATTATGATTATTCCATAAAAGTAAATCTTTTAAGCTATTCTGCATAATTATGAGATATTGAAAATATTACAGATGGCTTTTAAACAAAAGTTGTGTCAAACTTTTATAAATTAAACATGTTAAGAGCAGTGCGTAAGAGAAGAGGTGATTTTAAAGTCTGTATTTTATTTTTTCAGAAATCGCTCTATTTGCGTTCTTGCGAAGGAGGCAAACCCTTATACAGGTAAGAAACAAGCCATATCGTTATCACTAGAACAGGAAATTGTCATTGGCTTACAAAGTGTGCCTAGTATGTCACAACAATATGGTGGGCTTCATACAGACAGGCGTAATCAAGCTTTAGTTGACAATGTCAGAAATAAACTTGTAAATAGCAGTATTGCAAAAGACACATCCTATAAATATGACTTTCATTTATTGGCAGATGAAAATACAATTAATGCATTCGCACTACCTGGAGGACTACTATTTATAACGCAGGTTTATTTTCTAAATTAGAAAATGAAGACCAACTCACAGACGTACTGGGTCATAGAAATGGTCATGTACATGGAAAACACTCTAACGAGCGCATTACAAATGCTCACTTTTCGAAAGTATTGGCCGTGGTAGAGTCTGCGATAGATACGGGAAGCGTTGCACAACAATTTGGACAAGGTCAGTGATTAAAAAATGGTAGAAATGATAAATTAGAAATTGACGAACTTGGTAGTATGTTTATGCTTCATGCAGGCTATAATCCTGAAGAAATGATTGGTGTCATGGAAATTTTAAAGGCTACAGACGGACCAAATAGAGTTCCTGAATTTCAGGGTTGACATCCAGATCCAGAATATCGTATTGAAAAAATTAGAGAAGCTGTTAGAAAATATAAAAACGCATCTTAATGTATAAGATGCGTTTTGTTGACTAACTAACTTATATACTCTTAGACATTTTTATTTTTAAAACGTCTTAAAAATAGTTCAGCATCTTTAGCTTTTGCTTTTTTAGCAAGTCCCAATGCCGTATAACCACTATCACAAGACTTATGGATTTCAGAACCTGCTGTAATTAAAACTTTAATTAGCTCTACGCGGTTGTATTTTGCGGCATAATGAATGGGCATCATACCGTTAGATTTAGCATTAACATCTGCTCCATTGTTTATTAATCTTTTTACTTCGTCTAGGTTTCCTGTGGCAACTGCTTTACACAAAGGACTAATCTCAACGGATTGAATACTAACGTCATTAACATCTGAAGTTGAAACGTGATTTGTTGCATTTAAATTACTAACTGAAAAGCCTAATGCCAAGGCTAAAACTACTACTGATTTTTTCATGATGAAAGATTTTAAATTTAATTGATTTGTTTTTAATTACACTAAATAGACGACCTAACTTCTAAACTGTTACACTTAAAAAGTGTTATAACATTTTTTTAACACTTTGAAATCAAATATGTTAATGTCATCATAAATCATAAATTCAACTTTATCTGCCAATGACTTCAACTTAAAATTTATTACCCTACATATTTGTTATAGACTTGTATATGTTATCTTTGGAACCACTAAAAAATTAATCATGAATAAAAAGGTTATTTTAATGATTTTAGATGGTTGGGGAAAATCACCCGATCCTAAAGTTTCTGCTATCGATAATGCTCAAACACCCTTTATAGATTCGCTTTACACCAAATATCCAAGCGCAAGCTTGAGAACTGATGGTCTTCATGTAGGTTTACCTGAAGGGCAAATGGGAAATAGTGAAGTCGGACACATGAATTTAGGAGCAGGCAGAATTGTTTATCAAGATTTAGTTAAGATTAACCTTGCTGTAAAAAATAAAACACTTCGAGAAGAGCAAGTGTTAAAAAACGCCTTCGAATATGCCAAAACCAATAATAAGACTATTCATTTTTTAGGCTTAGTGAGTGACGGAGGAGTTCATTCACATATCAATCACCTTTTTGGATTAATTAATGCGGCAAACGATTATGGTTTAAAGGATGTCTTTGTACATGCCTTTACAGATGGTAGGGATGTAGATCCAAAATCTGGCTACGGGTTTATTTCAGATTTAGAGGAGCATTTAAATAAAACTACAGGAACATTAGCTACTGTAACTGGCCGTTATTATGCCATGGATAGAGACAAACGTTGGGAGCGTGTAAAATTAGCTTACGATGGTTTAGTTGAAGGAAAAGGCAAGGCTACCCATAATATTTTAAAATCTATTCAAGACAATTATGAGAATGATATTACTGATGAATTTATAAAACCGTTAGTGCGTGTTGATGAAAATAATAAACCAGTAGCTACTATTAAAGATGATGATGTTGTTATCTTTTTCAATTTTCGAACCGATCGTGGACGTCAATTAACGCAAGCTTTAACTCAAGATGATTTTCATGAATACAACATGCATAAACTCCATCTTCATTATGTGACTTTAACCAATTATGATGAAAATTATAAAGGCATCAATGTTGTTTTTAATAAGGACAATCTAACGGAGACTCTAGGTGAAGTTTTAGAAAAGCATCAGAAAAAGCAAATCAGAATTGCCGAAACTGAGAAGTATCCTCATGTAACATTTTTCTTTTCTGGAGGACGAGAAACTCCATTTGAAGGAGAAACACGGATTTTAAGAAACTCACCAAAAGTAGCGACTTACGATTTACAACCTGAGATGAGTGCTTTCGAGTTAAAAGAGGCCTTAATCCCTGAATTAGAAAAAGGCGACGTCGATTTTGTATGCCTAAACTTTGCGAATGGTGATATGGTTGGCCATACAGGAGTTATGGCTGCAGCTATTAAAGCCTGCGAGGCTGTTGACACTTGTGTAAAAGACGTTATCACCGCCGCCTTAGAAAATGATTATACCACAATTCTCATTGCTGATCATGGCAACTGCGAAACTATGATAAATCCGGATGGATCACCAAACACAGCACACACTACAAATCCAGTTCCAATTATTTTAATTGACAAAGATTTAAAAACTATAAAAGATGGTGTTTTGGGAGACATCGCACCAACAGTTTTAAAACTTATTGGATTACCTCAACCCAAAGCTATGACACAACATAGCCTTGTATAAATAGTTTATTATTGTATTTTTAACCTGCAATTGAATAATAGCATGAATTTTCAAGATAGATTAATAATAGCCATAGATTTTGACGGTACCATTGTTGAAGATGGGTATCCTAATATTGGGAAAACACGCATTTTTGCTTTTGAAACTTTAAAACGACTGCAGCAAGATGGACACAGACTTATTCTTTGGACGTATAGAAGTGGCATAAAACTGCAAGAAGCTGTTGATTTCTGTAAAAAAAATGGCATTGAATTTTACGCCGTAAATGCGAGTTTCCCGGAGGAAAAATTCGATTATAGTAGAAGTCGAAAAATTCATGCTGACCTCTTTATTGATGATCGCAATATTGGCGGTATCCTTGGCTGGGGAGAAGTTTATCAATTGATAACTAATGAAAAGCCCGACATTAAAGCTGCGACAAAAAAATGGTGGCAATTTTAATTATATTAAATCAGATCAAAATAATCCTTATCGATAGCTTCCCTATGGTCAGGATGCGCAATATTAACTAGAGCCTTCACGCGCTCTTTAATTGTTTTACCGTATAAATTTGCAACACCATATTCTGTAACCACATAGTGAATATGTGCTCGAGTGGTAACCACGCCAGCACCTAACTTGAGTGATGGCACTATTCTAGATACGCCATGTTTTGTAACAGAAGGGAGCGCAATAATAGCCTTACCACCTTCGCTTAACGAAGCGCCTCTAATAAAGTCCATTTGCCCACCAACACCTGAGTATATTTTAGACCCAATTGAATCTGCACAAACCTGACCTGTTACATCTACTTCAATCGCAGAATTAATCGCTACCATTCTAGGATTTTGTTTAATCACAGACACATCATTTACATAATCTGAGGTACGCATCTCAACATAAGGGTTATCATTTACATAATCGTACAAGCGTTGAGATCCCATTAAAAAAGTTGCCAAAGCCCTACCTGGATTTACACCTTTATAGTTTCCATTAATAACATCTTTAAGGATTAAATCTATGACACCATCAGAAAACATTTCAGTATGTAAGCCTAAATCTTTATGATTGTGTAACCTTGATAATACGGCATTAGGAATATTTCCGATTCCCAGCTGTAAGGTACTTCTATCTTCAATTAAGTTTGCAACATAGTCACCAATTTTAGTTTCAACTTCTGTTGGAGTTGTTACATTAAGTATTGGCAATGATTCGTTGCACTCTACAAAGGCATTAATTTCCGTAACATGAATAATTCCATCACCAAACGTTCTAGGCATTTGTTTATTGACTTGAGCTATAACATGGTCGGCATTATCAATTGCTGCTAAAGTAGCTTCAACGGAAACACCTAAAGAACAATAGCCATGAATATCTGGCACAGAAACATGGATTAAAGCTACATTTAGATTTACAATATTTCGTTTAAACAATAAAGGAACTTCACTCAAGAATACTGGTGTATAAGAGCCATTTCCAGCTTTTAATGTATGTCTCACATTTTTTCCTATAAAAAAAGAATTAACATGAAAACTCTCTGCTAAATCAGGATTAGCATAGGGTGCATCCCCTTCAGTATGCAATTGGCAAATTTCAACGTTTCGAAGTTCTTCATATCTATTAGTTAGTGCCCTTATTAGCACATTTGGGACGGCGGCGGCGGCGTGTATATATATTTTATCATTAGATTTTACAACTTTTAAGGCGTCTTCTGCGCTAACTGTCTTATACATTTTTATCTGTTTTAATTTTGTAAAACTACTGAACATAACAATGAGAAAAACTGTCATTTATCATGTTTACGTAATCTTTTAGAATTGTTATAATTACTTATCTTTGCCACTCAATTAAGGAAGCATGATTATTATAAAAACCAAAGAAGAAATTGAATTGATGCGTCAAAGTGCGCTCGTTGTGTCTAAAACTTTAGGGATGTTAGCTAAAGAAGTCAAAGAAGGTGTTACTACCAATCATTTAGACACTATAGCTGAAGCTTTTATAAGAGATCACGGTGCTTTACCAGGTTTTAAGGGGCTTTATGATTGTCCCTCAACTTTGTTATGCAGTGTAAACGAAGCTGTAGTACATGGTCTACCAACAGACATTCCGTTAAAAGATGGCGATATTGTATCTATAGATTGTGGTGCTTTAATGAATGGTTTCTACGGAGATCATGCTTATACGTTTGAAATTGGCAATGTGGCCGAGGATACTAAAAAGTTAATCGAAGTTACTAAAGAATCCCTCTATGTTGGGATTAGCCAATTAAAACTTGGAAACCGCGTTGGTGATGTCGGCTTTGCTATTCAACACCATTGTGAAAACGAAGGTTATGGTGTGGTACGCGAATTAGTTGGTCATGGTTTAGGCCGTAAAATGCATGAAGATCCTGAAATGCCCAATTACGGAAGACGTGGCAGAGGCAAAAAGTTTATTGAAGGTATGGTAGTTGCCATTGAACCGATGATAAATATGGGAACACATAAAGTAAAACAACTTAAAGATGGCTGGACTATTGTAACACAAGATGGTAAACCAAGTGTCCATTTTGAGCATGATATTGCTATTGTTAATGGACAACCAGAGATTCTTTCAACATTTGCTTATGTGCATGAGGCTCTGGGAATTGTTTCTGATGCGGAGGATGCTTTTCGTAAGGAATCACTAGTTTTATAGCTATTACGCAGAGATTCCCGGAGTTTTCTCGGAGATTCGCAGAGAATTTTAGTTCAAACTAAAATATGGTTTACGACAAGATAACAGAGAATATAATAGGAGTGGCTATTAAAGTTCATAAAACGTTAGGTCCTGGATTACTAGAATCTGCTTATCAAGAATGTTTATTTTATGAATTAAAATCGATGGGATATTCGGTTCAAAAAGAAATTTCTCAACCTGTTACTTATAAAACTATAGTTTTAGATCATGGCTATAGAATTGATTTACTTATGGAGCATAAAATTGTAATTGAACTTAAAACAGTTGAAAAATTCACAGATGTTCATAGTGCACAAATTTTAACTTACATGAAATCAGGAGACTACCCATTAAGCTTATTACTCAACTTTAATACTAAGCTTTTAAAAAACGGAATAAAAAGGTTCATTAACACTCCGTGAAGCTCTGTGCATCTTCACGTATCTCTGTGTAACAATATATGAAAAAAATCTTCAAATTTATTCTAAATACCATTCCAAGACCGCTCTTAATAAGACTGAGCTACCTAGCACGCCCTATTTTAGAATTCTTTTTAAGAGGCAACAAATTCACAGACCCAATAGATGGTAAAAGTTTTAGAAGCTTTTTACCTTATGGTTATGGCACACAAAGATCAAACGTATTATCACCCTCTACCCTTTCTTTAGAACGACATAGACTACTTTGGTTGTATTTAAAGAATGAAACCGACTTTTTCTCGAGAGATATGCAATCAAGTTCAGCACTAAGAGTTCTCCACTTTGCGCCAGAGCAATGCTTTTTAAAACGCTTTAGAAAATTGAAAAATCTAGATTATACCACAACGGATTTAATGTCGCCTATTGCTGATGTAAAAGCAGATATTTGTGACCTGCCTTTTGAAAACAATAGTTATGACGTTATACTTTGTAACCATGTATTAGAACACATACCAGACGATACAAAAGCGATTCAAGAATTGTATCGTGTTATGAAGCCAGGTGGTTATGGCATATTTCAGATTCCACAAGATTTAAATCGCGATACGACGTTTGAGGATGATACTATAACGGATAAGGCTGCGCGTGCTAAAATCTTTGGACAGTATGATCATGTTAGAGTTTATGGGAGAGATTATTTTGAAAAGCTGAGATCCATTGGATTTAAAGTTAAAGAAGTCGATTATACATCTCAACTTTCTGATGTTGATATTGAAAAATATAGATTAGCTAAGGGTGAAATAATCCCAGTAGTTTTTAAGTAAAATTAGTTTAATGACACAACACGTTATAATTGCTACAGCTGCCACTTTTGGTATGTTAGCCGTAATTTTTGGTGCTTTTGGAGCACATGCCTTAAAGAAAATTCTATCTAAAGAACAATTAGATAGTTTTGAGGTTGGTGTGAAATACCAAATGTATCATTCCGTAGTATTACTAGCGTTGAGTTTTAACTCCAATACGATATCGTCTGCAACATATTGGTGCTTTACCATAGGAATTGTATTATTCTCATTTAGTATTTACGGCTTAGTTTTATCGGGTGCGAAAGGAAAAAAGCTTCGTTTTTTAGGACCTATTACTCCAATAGGTGGGTTGCTTTTAGTGATAGGTTGGTTCCTAGTACTAATTAGTGCTTTTTAAGAAGAAAGTCCTGTTATCCTAGAGGTGAAATTATTAAAATATAAAACGTTGAACCCAACCAACAAGGAACAACTTCTTCTAAATAGTGATTAATAGGAATTATAAGACACTGTCTTTTTAATAAAGTCACTCTTTTTATTCAGGAAAACCGTTTAAACTCAAAGCTTGTAAAGCCTTGTTTTCATCTTCATAAATAAAGTAAGCTTTCAGCTCCTGGTGCGACTCTAAAAATCGAGTTGCGCTTTCGATTCCCATGGCCTGAAACGCTGTAGCATAACCATCTGCCGTCATACAATCTGGGGCAATAACGGAAATGCTCAAAATATTTGTTTTAGTTGGATAACCTGTTTTGGTATTGATGATATGTGCATAACGATTGCCGTTCTCATCTACTTTAAATTTTCGATACGTCCCAGACGTCGCCATAGCTTCGTCTTTTAGTATAATAACTTTTGAATAAGATTGTGTACCATCAAAATTGGGATCATCTATTCCTACGGTCCAACCTTTTCCACTTTCTAAATTAGCACCCAAAACACGCAAATCACCACCAATATCAACGAGATAATTCGTAATGGCTTTCGATTCTAAAAAGTCTCCAATCACATCTATACCATAACCTTTAGCAATGGCATTAAACTCGAGGTAAGTCTCTGCTGGTTTTTTAATATTATTTTTTATAAGACTTACTTTATTCAAACCTACAAACCTCATCAGACTATCAATTGTGGTGCTATCAGTTATAAATTTATTAGTCTCTGCACCGAAATTCCATGCATTAACTACGTTACCAATGGTTGGATCAAAAGTGCCTTCGGTTCGTCGATATATTACTTTTGAGGCTTTAAAAACAGTTTCAAAATGATCATCAATTGTTGTAATTTCATTTCGGTTTAATTTTGATATATCAGAATCTTCTATGTAAGTAGAAAGCGATTGATTGACAACTTCAAATAAGCTATCGATTTGCTTTTGGTAGTTACTATTATCCTCAGCATAATACTGAATATTAAAACTTGTACCGAAGATAGGACCCGAAAGTTTAACATTCTTTGGTTCTTCTTCAGAGCAGCAAAAAAAGAGTACCGTAATTGCTAAACAAATTAATTTTTTCATGAGATTTTATAGTTCAAAATTTTACTAAACTTGCAGTGCACTTGAAGACGCTCAAGGTAAAGAGAAATCATTTATTTTTGGTTATATACGATGAGATTGCTTCACTACGTTCGCTATGACGCATTAATTTAAATTCATTTCAATAATCTGAATACCATTGTACTCAATAAGGTATTCTTCGTTTAAATAAATCGGTAAATCTTCACCATTTGGGTTGGCTAAGCCTACACCAGCATATAAAACCTTGGCATCCTTTTCGTAAGCATGTTTTTTGAAGGTTTCCATCCAAACTATATCGTAGTTATTTGGATTTTCTGGAAGAATTACAGCTCTTACAACAACAAAGAAATACTGACTTTTCTTATCTATACAAACAAATTGCGGATGACGTTTTAGTTTGCTATTAATGGCGACAAACTCAAAACCACGAGCTTCTAAATCCTTACCAACATGGTTCATAGCGAGATTATGTAGTTCTTGGGGTGTTAGTGATTTACTCATATTACAAAGATACAAACTTGCTATTTAAAACGCACAAATTTCGCACTACTAAAGATGTCATTTGACACAAGAATTACGGCCGTATTCTCTAATCCATACCACGACGCTATTGTAACATTAGAAAAGTTCTTAACTAAAGGAACACGCTGTACTAGTCTCCTCACTTGAAACAGTAAAAACTAATTTCTAGCTTTTTAATTAATACCAATAAAAAGAGTAATCCTACTCTGATCGTTAGGTAATTTAAAAAATCTAGATGGTGTCATATCAGAAGTAAAATTGTGTACCTTTAAGAGGTCTCTATTTGTAACATTATAAACTTTTTACATACAAATAATTAACACTAGCCTTAAAAACACTATCAACCAAATCTATTTGTAAATATGCTGTATGCCAATGACGTTCAATTTTCTTTCGTAGATTTGAAAGATATGGCTCATACTATTTATAAATCAGGCACTAAAACTAGTAATTATTATATATTTTGTCAATGTTAAACACTGAAACACATAAGAGTAATACTCGAATTATCCATAAAATGGACTCCTCAAAACAAGATTTCAATATAGATTTCAATCTCACTATTATGTCATTACACACGTTAGCTCTTAATTAATACTTATGAATTTTCTAACCATTTTAAGAATAAGTTTAATTGTGTTTTTTATTAGCATATCTACTAGTATCAATGCACAAACCAATTCAAACAAAGTCTCTGCAACTATAACCTATGGCACAGCAACGGATGTGGGAATGTCTGACGAAAGACTTGCGCGAATAGACTCCATGTGCATGAGCGCTATTGAAGAAGGTGACCTGCCTGGAATTGTTGCGTTGGTCGCTAGAAATGGCAAAATCGTTTATAACAAAGCCTTTGGAACCTCCAATGCAGACACAAAAAAAGCGCTTAAAACAGATGACATCTTTAGACTAGCTTCCCAATCTAAAGCGATTACTGCTACTGCGGTTATGATGCTTTGGGAACAAGGAAAGTTTAGGTTAGACGATCCGGTTTCTAAATACATCCCAGAATTTAAAAATCCAGTTGTGCTAGATTCACTTCTTAAAGACGGAACATACACAACCACTCCTGCAGACAAAGACATATCTATTAGACATTTATTAACCCATACTTCGGGTATAGGCTATGGCGTGATAGATGATGATGTACGGTTTAAGAAGCTCTATGAAAAAGCAGGCATTATTGATTTGTTTACAACAAAGAATATTAGTATCGGTGAAAATATTAAAAAACTAGCCGTACTTCCATTACACCATAATCCTGGTGAAAAATTCACCTATAGCGAGAGCTATGATGTGTTAGGTTATTTCATAGAAGTCCTTTCCGGTATGCCATTTGATACATTCTTGCGCACACATATTTTTGATCCTTTAGGGATGAATGACACTTGGTTTTATTTACCAGATTCTAAGGCCAATCGTTTAGTCGCTGTACAAGCAAAAGAAGATGGAAAATGGAAAAACTACCCTGTTACTTTCTATGATACGGATTACCCAATTAAAGGTGCAAAGCAGTTTTTATCTGGTGGCGCGGGACTTAGCAGTACAGCTACCGATTACTCTAAATTTTTACAGATGTACTTAAATCAAGGTGTTTACAATAAAAAAAGATTACTAAGTAGAACAACTGTAAACCTTATTTTAGCGAACCAAATTGGAGATCTATGGGGAAAAGATACGCGTATGGATTACGGCTTAGCATTTGCGATTCAAAATCAAAAAGGAGAAGATGTAGGTGGTAGTGGTAGTAAAGGCAGTTTTAGTTGGGGAGGTTATTTTAATACCCAGTATTTTGCAGATCCTGAGGAACACACTATCGGGATTATTTTAAAACAAACACAAGGTCCTGTTTCTGATAAAACAGGTTGGAAATTCCCAATTTTAGTAACACAGGCCATAGATGATTAAACTTTTTAGAAACATAAGCTTAAGTGTTGTTTTATTTTCGGGGCTAGTAACTTTAAGTTGTAAGCATAAAAACCTGCTACCTGATCCTTTGGAAGCTGGTTGGAAAGGCAATGCTGTCTGTGAAGTTTTAGAAGAGCACAAAGAGCTCAGAGTCCTTAAATGTACTTTTAAGCCTGGTGTTGGACACGAAAAACATTTCCATAATCCGCATTTTGGATATACACTAGCTGGTGGAAAATTTAGAATTACGGATACCACAGGAACAAGAGAAGTGGATGTGCCAACTGGTTATGGATTCAGCAACGATGCGTTCACCTCGCATGAGGTTTTAAATATAGGAGAAACTACTGCTGTGTTTTTGATTATGGAATATAAATAAAAATTCATATCTTATATGTCGAAAAAGAAAACCAAATATTATGATCACTTCAAAACGTTTCGAGAACGCTATTAACAAACTCTATTCAGCCTTTCATCATAACACTTTAAATCCCGAAGATTGCAAACATTGTGCTGTCGGGAATATTTTAGATAATAAAGATAGTTGGGGACATTTAACGGATTTACATGGTTCTGTAAGATTGAATTATGTCGGATTGGTACATCAGAATCTAGGTCGGAAATTTAATGGTTATACGCCTTTAGAACTCTTACAAATAGAATCGTCCTTTTTAAAAGGTTGTGGTTACCGATTGGGAACAAACTACTGTCATAAACCAGATAGTCTTAAAGACAAAGACATTTTGTTTAATGGCCTTTGTGAAGTTGTTTCCACCCTTTGTGCATTAGATCGTATTGAAGATGTAATGAATTATGCAGTCCTGTTTGCCTATGAAAATACCAATAACAATTTTGAATTAGCATAAAGTGTATTTTTATAAATTAAAAAAGCCAACTCAATAATTGAGTTGGCTTTTTTTATGTTACCGCTTTGTCGCTTAAGAAACCCCTACCTAAGTAGATATTCTAGCCTCCAAAATCATCAAATCTAATATGCTCATCTGCAATCCCATAGTCTTCACCCATTTTCTGAACGGCTTGGTTCATTAGTGGCGGTCCACAGAAATACAATTCTATATCTTCAGGTGACTCATGAAGACTTAAATAGTTATCTATAACACAATTGTGTATAAAACCTACGAAACCATCTCCTGATGCATCTAAACTATCTTTTACCTTCCAGTTATCTTCTTCCGCTGGCTCAGACAGTGCCATGTAGAACTTAAAGTTAGGAAAATCTTTTTCTAAATCCTTAAAGTGATCGATATAGAATAGCTCACGTTTAGAACGTCCTCCGTACCAATAAGTGACTTTACGACCTGTTTTAAGAGTTCTAAATAACTCATATAAGTGAGAACGCATTGGTGCCATACCTGCTCCACCACCTACGTAAAGCATTTCGCTCTCTGACTCATTAATGAAGAATTCACCGTAAGGGCCAGAAATTGTTACTTTATCTCCTTTTTTCTGATTAAAGATATATGATGATGCAATACCTGGATTTACATCCATCCAACCGTTCTTAGAACGGTCCCACGGTGGCGTTGCAATACGAACGTTAAGCATAATCTCGCGTCCTTCAGCAGGATAAGAGGCCATAGAATAAGCACGCTCAACAGTTTCGTTATTTTTCATCACTAAGGGCCACAGATTAAATTTATCCCATTCCGCTTGAAATTTATCTGGCGTCTCATGTTCTTCAGGGTGTGCTGTGATATCCATATCGGCAAATTTTACTTCACATTCAGGAATTTCAATTTGAATATACCCACCTGCTTTATACCCCATATCCTCAGGAATCTCTACTACGAACTCTTTAATAAATGACGCTACGTTATAATTTCTAACAACCGTCGCTTCCCATTTTTTTATTCCAAAGACTTCTTCAGGAATTGTAATTTCCATATCCTGCTTTACTTTCACTTGGCAAGATAGGCGTGCGCCATCTTTTAATTCTTTTCTACTAAAATGAGGTGTTTCCGTAGGCAATGCTTCACCACCTCCAGAAAGTACATGACACTCACATTGAATACACGTACCACCACCTCCACATGCTGATGGTAAAAAGACTTTGTTACTACTAAGGGTGTTAAGAAGTGTACTTCCAGAAGCGACTTCAATTTCGCGTTCGCCATTAATCAAAATCTTTACAGGACCCGACGGCGATAGTTTTTGCTTTACTACCAATAATAAACTAACTAATACCAACGTCACCAATAAAAAGGCTGCAACCGTCGCTATGACTGTTCCTGTTGTTCCTGCTGCTAAAATCATATTTGGGCTATTTTATAGTGTTATCTGCTAATTCCTTAGCATCTTTTTCAATTTTAACTTGTTCTACTTTTACCGTTGGCTCTGTTGAAGGCTCAGCTTCGTCGTCCCCACCGGTTAACATTCCACCAAAGCTTAAGAAGCCAATACCCATTAAACCTGTAATAATAAATGTAATTCCTAAACCTCTTAATGGTGGTGGCACATTACTATATCTAATTTTTTCACGTATCGCTGCTATAGCAAGAATCGCTAAAAACCATCCAATCCCTGAAGATACACCATAATTTAATGCCAATCCTAAGCTTTCAATTTCACGAGATTGCATAAATAAAGACCCCCCCAGTATGGCGCAGTTTACTGCAATAAGCGGCAGGAATATACCCAACGAATTATATAATGATGGTGAGAACTTTTCTACCACAATTTCTACCAATTGCACCATAGTTGCTATGGTTGCGATAAACATAATAAATGATAAAAAGCCTAAATCGTAATCTGCGTATTCTTCACCTAACCATCTTAACGCACCTGGTTGTAAAAGGTATTGATCCAATAACCAGTTTAAAGGCACTGTAATAGCCAGTACAAAAATTACTGCGGCGCCAAGTCCGACTGCTGTTGCCACTTTTTTAGAAACGGCTAAGTATGAACACATCCCTAAAAACACAGCAAATACCATATTATCAATAAAAACGGCCTTGAAAAACAATTCTAAATGTTCTATCATTTTCTTATTTTTTTCAATCCTAAACTTCATTTAGGATTTAATTTATCTTTTACTTGACTTCAAGATATCCTGAAATAAATTCAGAAACACTCTGTGTTAATCTTCTATTAGTGCCTTATTTCGACTACGTTGTATCCAAATAAGGAGACCTACAATAATCAATGCCATAGGTGGCATTAGCATAAAGCCATTGTTTTCGTAACCTATTGAAAAGACGCCTGTTTTTTCAATAGGATCACCTAAAACAGGAATCCCAAATAAAGTTCCAGCACCTAAAAGCTCTCTAAAAAAACCAACTATCACTAGTATAACGGCATAACCTAAAGCGTTACCAATACCGTCTAAAAATGCTCTGTAAGGACCATTACCTAAAGCGAAGGCTTCAAAACGTCCCATAATGATGCAGTTTGTAATAATTAAACCAATAAATACCGAGAGCGTTTTACTCAACTCAAAGGCATAAGCCTTTAAAACTTGATCTACAATAATTACAAGAGACGCCACTACGATGAGCTGTACTATAATTCTTATTTTTGACGGGATAATGTTCCGCATCAAAGAAATAACGACGTTTCCGACTCCCATTACAAATAATACAGCAACTCCCATTACTAAAGATGCTTTAAGATCAGCAGTAATTGCTAGAGCCGAACAAATACCTAAAACTTGTATGGTGATTGGATTGTTATCCGCTAATGGATCCGTGATTAACTTTGTATCTTTTTTTGATAATAGTCCCATACTAATTTAGTTTTGTTTTTAAATCCTCAAAATATGGCATATACAATTTTAAATCTTTCTTTATCATTGCAGACACACCGTCCCCTGTTATAGTTGCACCAGCCAAGGCGTCAACTTCATAATCCTTCTTATCCTCATTTTTCGGATCATTATTACCTTTTGCAACCTTTATTCCTTTAAATACTCCAGCATCAGTCAATAAGTGTTCACCATAAAAATCATCCATAAAGTAACGCTGCTTAATATTAGACCCTAAGCCTGGTGTTTCGCCGGCGTGATCGAAGAATGTTCCTCTAATCACCATATCTTCATCTAAAGCTACAAAACCCCAAATGGCATCCCAAAGACCTTTACCTCTTATTGGGGCAACATAAACAACCTTACCTTCTTGCTTACCTACAAATAAAGGTAATAATCTGGACTCCCCATTTTTAGCTCGTGCTTGTTGTTTTTTAACGTCAATTAAATAAGGCTCTTTTCCTTTTCCCTCATCTTTAGAATCCATAAACTCCTGACGCGTCATTTTGTTTATAATTTTTCCGTCTTTTACCTCCAATACTAATTGCTCCGAAACGTTGGCTGCAAATGCATCCGCTACTTCATCTGTGGAAATAAAACTAATGTCACCCTTACCTTCATTTGAATTTACACCTAAAGCGTACAGAATATTCTGCTGCTTTTCCATGCGTTCATTTTCTTTAATTTGAGGCTTCAAAGACGATGCTGTAAAAGCAAGTAAAGAACCTACAACGAATACCATTACTACTGCAAATAGTATGGTATATGAATTTTTATCTGTGTCAACTGCCATAATTATGCTATTTTAACTTTTACACGTTTTAGTCTGCGTTTTACATTTCCTTGTACGACGTAATGATCAATCGTTGGTGCAAATACATTCATTAACAGGATGGCTAAGAAAACACCTTCTGGATAGGCTGGATTAAATACCCGAATCATAATAGACAAAAATCCAATTAAGAACCCGTAAATCCATTTACCTTTATTCGTCTGTGATGCTGTTACCGGATCTGTTGCCATATACACCGCACCAAATAAAATACTACCAATAATTAAATGCTGCCAGAATGGTACATTCATTAAGCCATAAAACTTACTTGAATCTGAAATCCAACCCGCATCTACAACACCATTAAATATGAAGCCCATTGTTAAGGCCCCAATTAAGGTTGACACTATAATTCTCCAACTTCCAATTTTGGTAAAAATCAAGAATAGTGCACCTATTATAATCAAGAACTTGGAGGTTTCACCAACAGAACCTGGTATAATTCCCCAAAACATATCCCAAATATCATAACCCAATGTTCCATTATTTTGCGCCAAACTTCCGAGTATGGTTTCTCCAGAAATAGCGTCTGGTGTACCAGCAGTTTCAACAGCACCGTGTACCCAAACTTTATCACCCGACATCCATGTTGGATAGGCGAAAAACAAGAAAGCACGAATGGTTAATGCTGGATTAAGAATATTCATTCCCGTTCCTCCAAAAACTTCTTTACCAATAACAACACCAAAAATCACAGCTACAGATAGCATCCACAACGGAATATCAATAGGAACAATTAGTGGCACTAACATACCTGTTACCAAATAGCCTTCTTCTACTTCGTGCCCTTTGATAATGGCGAAAACAAACTCTACTGCTAAACCAACACCATAGGATACAACCACTAGTGGTAATACTTTCCAAAGACCAATAACTAAGTTATCCCATGTCCAGAAAGAAGCACCCAAGAATCCGTCTGCGGATTCTATTAAGCCTTGTGCTAAATAATGCTGGTAACCCGCATTAAACATACCGAATATTAAACACGGTACTAAAGCCATGATTACGGTATTCATCGTACGCTTTAAATCGTCTGCTACCTTTATGTGAGTACCATTATGTGTGGTCTCGTTTGGCAAGTATAAAAACGTATGGAGCGCATTAAATGCAGGAATCCATTTCTTGTCTTTATTCTTTTCTTTAAAACTATGTAAATTTTGTTTTAAACCCATTATCCTATCTCTTTTAGCATTAAGTCTAATCCTTCTCTTATTATTTTTTGATGTGGTTGTTTAGACACACATACAAATTCTGTCAACGCGAAATCCTCAGGTGCAACCTCGTACATCCCTAAAGCTTCCATTTCATCTAAATCTTGATACATACAAGCCTTTAAAATCTGCATTGGGTAGATGTCTAAAGGAAAAACTTGTTCGTAAGTTCCCGTAGTTACAAATGCACGATGTTCTCCGTTTGTATTTGTATTTAGAGCAAATTTCTTCTTAGGGGTTAACCATGAAAATGTTAGCGCTCTTGATGTAGATACTTTATTGAAAACCGGTTTGTTCCAACCAAAAAATTCGTAGTCATCACCTTCAGGAATCACTGTAATTACATTACTGTAATAATCCAAATTACCATCGGGCTGTATGTGTTTCCCTGATAAGACGTTTCCAGAAATAATACGATCGTTTCCATCTTTATCAACACCGTTATCGTAAATCATAGTTGCTATTTCAGAACCAATAATGGTTTTGAAATATCTAGGCTTTTTAACGGAGGAACCTGCAAGCGCAACAATACGCTCAGCATTAAACTTTCCTGTTAATAAAAGCTCACCAATAATTACTAAATCTTGTGCATTAACGGTCCAAACAACTTCACCCTTATTTACAGGACTCACTTTATTAATTAGAGTTCCGACGTTCCCAGAAGGATGTGGGCCAGAAACTTTATATGTTGTTGTATTGTTTAAGTTGGCTAATGGCGAATTAGTACTACCCACTGAGATATGTACGCCACCATCTGTTAACTTAGATAATGCAGTTACAGCCGCTTGTAATTCAGCTTCTTTACCTGTTAGGGTATACTCTAAATTAGCCGCTAGAGGCGCACTCGCATAACCAGAAATAAATATAGCCTTAGGCGTTTTATCTGCCTTCGCCACCACATCATAAGGACGTTGTTTTATAAAAGCCCAACACCCAGAGGCTAATAGATGTGCTTTTACTTTATCGGCAGTAGCGGCTAAATCAAATTTACCGTGATCTAAATGCATTTGCGTTTTGTCTGCGGTAATTTTAATGGCGTCTATTCGACGTCTTGGTCCACGTTGCACTTCAGTCACTTCCCCAGAAACTGGCGAAACAAACTTCATAACCTCATTATCCTTATTGTAAAATAAAGTCTCACCTGCCTTGACATGTGTCCCTTCTTTTGCAATAAGTTTTGGTATAATACTATGGAAATCTTCGGGCCTTATAGAGTAGGAATTGCTAATAATAGCATTTTCTGTAGCTTTCTCGGCTTCACCGATTAACTTTATATCTAAACCCTTTTTTATCTTGATGTCTTTTGACATATACTTAAAAGATTAGTTAAGTAGAGCTCCTTTTCGGTTACATACAAAAACTGTAAATGAGCTCTAAAAATCGATGCAAATTTACGAATTAATGCTCAATTAATTTTCATATTAAAACATCTTTTTTATTTATAGTGATTATAAATAAATTTAATGATTGCGCCATACATCGCCATAACACCCTATAGATAATAGAATTATCGTATGGCTAAAGTCAAATATTTATAAAAATAGCGGATCCTACTAGTCGTATTCAAACTACTCCAATTACATACACTCATATAAATCCTCTACCTATTATACCCGTAATTTCATTCTGGTAATGCCAATACTGTGTTAAACACAAAGTAAAACAGCTATAGTACTTATCCTATTTAAGTTGCATCTTCTAGAAAAAACAACGTTCTATCAATCCCATAGTCCTACACTGGATAATTTAGTTAATTACTTTTAGGCAAACAAAAACTAAAACTATATGGTGCTGTCAAACCAAATAAAAACGCTGTCAGAATAAATTTCCGACAGCGTTTTTGGTTTTTGAACTCATGTAAAAAATGTTATACTTACTAATTCATCAGCTTTCTAGTCACTTCTATTACGTTTCCATCACTTAATTCAATAACGGTAAGGTACATGCCTCTAACGAAATCGAAAGGTGCTGTAAACCTTGTATCATTGCTACTTGGTGTGTAGAGTATAATCTGTTTTCCGGTAAGATCATAAACGGCCACCGCTTTAATAATGCTTGCCGATCTTACATTTAATTGGTTGTCTTTTACAAAGACAAATGTATCCGTTCGCGCAAACTCATCAACTGAAAGTATTTCTGAAGTATATTTCAATATAAAGCGATCTAAAGTCGAACCTTCAGAACCCTCAAAACTATAAGGCGTCGCTCTTAAATCATGTACAACCTCTTCCAGCGTATCTATAAGATACATCTCTTGATTTGTGAAGATATTCCCTTTTACTTGATCGATTCCAATAGAGAACGTCCCTGTTGCAGGTAAATCAACACCTAGTGCTACTAAGTCTTCATCATCAAATGGAAATGCACGACCTTGAATGGCCAATTTCGAGTCTCCTTCTGTGGAGTAGATACGTAACGCACCGCCATCAGAAAACGCATCATACATTCTGTCGATACCATTCGTAGCACCATCTACATACCCTATAAGGGCTAAAGATGCTGCATCGGAGTCATCAACGAGACTTAACCAAACCAATTGGTTATCTGGACTACTTGCGACACTGCTCGACTGGTTCGTTTCTATAAACTGTGAATTATCATAAGCAATTTCAGCATCATCAAAACGCATGGTGTTATTAAAAGTAACAGACGCTGTTTCTGCCGCACTCTCATCCACCTGCACAAAGAAACCTTGACCAGAGGCAATATTACCACCAAACACATCTGGCGTTGATCCTGTACGATTATAGGTGATATACG
>JAWUVW010000008.1:0-28882 GCA_034112185.1 Flavobacteriaceae bacterium
CTTCCAAGTACTTGAAATTCGTGTTGCTCTTAACCAACCAATCATTATAAAGACTGTTTTAATGCAATATTGTTACAGCTTGCTATTAAATTTATTGAGCGTCTTATATTTCTTCTCCAACCAAATCACCTTGATTTCTAAAAACTAATTGTCCATCAAACTCATCAAGTAAAATAATGCTGTCTGTAGTCACTTTACCTGCTAGTATTTCTTTACTGAGCTGGTTCAGTACTTCTTTCTGTATCACGCGTTTTACAGGTCGTGCTCCGTATTCTGGATTATAGCCTTTGTCTGCTAAAAAGCTCACTGCTTCTGGTGTCGCATCAAACGTAATGCCTTGCTGAGCAATCATTTTAGTGATGCTTTTTAACTGTAACCCTACAATGGTAACAATGTTTTCTTCAGACAATGGTGTAAACATTATAGTATCATCAATACGATTCAAAAATTCTGGCCTAACGCTCTGTTTTAATAAAGCCAAAACATCTACTTTAGCAGCGGCAATAGCTGATGGGATATCCTTTGTAGCTTCAAAACGCTCTTGTATTAAATGACTTCCCATATTTGAGGTCATGATAATTATGGCATTTTTAAAATCGGCAATACGTCCTTTGTTGTCTGTTAGACGTCCTTCATCTAATACTTGTAATAGAATATTAAAGGTATCTGGATGGGCTTTTTCAATTTCATCTAAAAGGACCACAGAGTAGGGTTTTCGTCTTACAGCTTCTGTTAATTGTCCACCTTCATCATAGCCTACGTATCCTGGAGGTGCACCAATTAGCCTGCTTACCGCATGTCGCTCTTGATATTCGCTCATATCTATTCTGGTCATTGCATTTTCATCATCAAATAGATATTCTGCTAAAGCTTTTGCTAATTCCGTTTTACCAACTCCTGTGGTTCCTAAAAACAGGAAGGTTCCAATGGGTTTATGTGGATTTTGAAGTCCAGCTCTAGAGCGCCGTACCGCATCACTCACGGCTTCAATAGCTTCTTCTTGGCCCACAACACGCTTATGTAATTCGTCTTCAAGCTTCAGTAATTTTTCACGATCACTCTGAAGCATTTTGGTTACCGGAATTCCAGTCCACTTTGCGACCACATCTGCGATATCTTCATAAGTGACTTCTTCCTTAATTAATGAACTTTCACTTTGGTTCTCTGCATATTCTTTTTGAAGCTTTTCTAATTGTTCTTGCGCTTCCTTTATTTTACCGTAACGAATTTCAGCGACTTTACCATAATCGCCATCACGCTCTGCACGTTCGGCTTCAAGTTTAAACTCTTCGATATTCGATTTTATGGTTTGAATAGTATCAACAACTTCTTTTTCAGATTTCCACTTCGCATTTAATTCGTTGCGTTCTTCTTTCAAGTTGGCCAAATCTGCTTTTAAGCTTTTTAATTTGGTTTCATCTTTTTCTCTTTTGATCGCTTCATGCTCAATTTCTAGTTGCATAATCTTACGGTCCAAAACATCTAACTCTTCAGGTTTAGAATTGATTTCCATTCGTAATTTAGAAGCAGCCTCATCCATTAAATCGATGGCTTTATCGGGAAGGAAACGATTTGTAATATAACGTTGTGATAATTCTACGGCTCCAATAATGGCTTCATCTTTAATCCGAACCTTGTGATGTGCTTCGTATTTTTCTTTGATTCCACGAAGAATAGAAATGGCGCTTTCAGTATCGGGTTCATCTACCTTTACGACTTGGAAACGACGTTCTAAGGCTTTGTCTTTTTCAAAATATTTTTGATATTCATCTAAGGTTGTTGCTCCAATAGCTCTTAGCTCTCCGCGTGCTAAGGCCGGTTTTAAAATATTAGCAGCGTCCATGGCGCCTTGACCGCCACCTGCGCCAACTAAGGTGTGAATTTCGTCAATAAATAAGACGATATCTCCATCACTTTCAGTAACTTCTTTTATAACGGCTTTTAGCCGTTCTTCAAACTCACCTTTAAATTTTGCTCCAGCAATTAATGAGCCCATATCGAGAGCGAAAATCTGTTTGTCTTTAAGGTTTTCTGGAATATCACCATCTATAATTCTATGCGCTAAACCTTCAGCAATAGCGGTTTTACCTGTTCCAGGCTCTCCAACTAAAATGGGATTATTTTTGGTTCGACGCGATAAAATTTGAAGAATACGACGTATTTCTTCATCTCTGCCAATTACAGGGTCTAGCTTACCATCTCTTGCTAATTGGTTTAGATTTTTAGCATATTTATTTAAGGCATTATAGGTTTCTTCTTGACTTTGAGAAGTAACCCGATCACCTTTTCGTAACTCCTCTATACTGGCTCTTAGAGCCTTTTCGGTGACACTTTGATCTTTTAATATTTGAGCAATCTTACTGTTGGATTTAAAAACGGCTAAAATTAAGTGCTCAATAGACACGTAGTCATCATTCATCTTTTTAGCAATGATAGATGCTTCGTTTAAGGTTTTACTCGCTTCTCGAGAGAGCATAATATCGCCACCTGAAACTTTTGGAAAACTTTCGAGTTCTTTATCTAATATCTGTTGCAGTATAGAAACATTAACATTCAGCTTTTTAAGCAAGAATGGGAATACGTTCTCATCAACCTTGAAAAGTGCTTTAACAATATGTTCATTCTCTATCTGTTGATGACCAAAGCCTTGAGCAAGTTCTTGTGCTTGCTGTATGGCTTCCTGTGATTTAATTGTATAATTATTAAAATTCATATTTTTTAAGTGTTATTGTCATTGCGAGGACGTAGGAGGTGGCAATCTTTTTAACGGATCCTTTTCCTACACTCTAAATAACATTAGATTCAGTATTCTTTCATTATCTTTGGGCAATAATCTTACCATTTCTACAACGTAAGAAATAAGCGACACAATGTCTGATTTAGCACTTATCAGCGTGACGTTTTGTCGGTGTGTAAGATTACTATTTTGTTTCGACTTAAGGAATGATAATTGTCATTTTGATTAATTTTTCTGACTATGAGAAGCAAAAATTTATTGAAATGTTTATAATTAAGTTCTCCGATATGTTTTAGTTTTTACTTTGTTCAAACTAGAAGGCTCGACCGGACGAAAGATTAATAACTAGAAAGATAATATGGTTTCTCGTTTCCGCAGAAACTTTAAATAAATTTTACGATGTTTAAGAAATTATTCGGTTCATCAGAACCAAAAGAAGAAAAGATATTGCCTTGGTTACCGTTAACTAAAGTTGATCAATTAGAGGCTATTGCAGAACACTCTAAAACCAAGACGCAATTTATTTTTAAACACTCCACACGTTGTGGTATAAGCCGTATGGTAATGAACCAATTTGAGTCTGCTTATGATGTAGATATTAATGCAGATTTGCATTATTTAGATCTGTTGAATTATCGTGATGTGTCTAATGAAGTGGGTTATAAGTTTCAGGTGATGCACCAGTCACCTCAGTTTTTAGTATTGCGGAATGGGGTAGTGGTTGCCCATGATTCTCATGGTGCGATTAATGAGCTGGATTTGGTAAAATTTGTTTAATATTACGTAATTCTGCCTATTATTTTTTAGCTCTTTATGAGCTAACATATCCACTGTTATAAGTCATTGAAACCGACTCATGTTATTAGATATAAAATCCAAAAAAAACCTCTCAAATTTGAGAGGTTTTTCAATTTCTAACTATTCAATCGATAAGAATTAATAATAGCCTTTAATTTTATTTTTAAATCCTCGCCTGTATCCAATACCATTTGTACATCTGAAGGAAACGCTGTTTGTCTTTGTCTTAAAAGCGTTCTATCGTTTCTGCTAAGTGCCCTTTCGTCACCTCTAAAACGTCCGAAAACGTTTTCAAATACAAAACCACTATCTATTGTAAAGTTATCGATGATTTGGTTTTGTTTTAAATCGGTATAAACGACATCTGCTATAACTTGTGCGGACTTTGTTTGTAGTACTTCAAAAAACCGAGCTCTAACATTTAGGATTTTATCAATTTTAATATCATTTCCTAAGCTATCTTTTGCAACATTATTATTGGCATCTAATTGGTATTCCCAACCATCAACAATTTCTCTTTCACGTAATTCTTGTCGCTCATTAATTCGTTCAGGTGAAATACTGATGCGCTTTAATTGTAATTGCATCGCAAAATCGTAATCGATAGTAGCTTCTTTGTTCGCGTGATACTTTGTCCAGAATTGATCTAAGCCATAGGTATTAAAATCTACCAACTCAGCCTCTAATTGTTGCGGTATAATTTGTTGTGTTTCATTAACGATAGACACATTGACAAAGTCTGTTCCTTTTTGATGCGCTTCGGTCATAAGACTTCTGATTTCCTCAAAATTCGGATTGATACGCTCTATATAGCTGAAGATATCGTAGGCTTCTCTAGCATTATATTTGTCGTTAGAATCTAAAAGCGTAATTCCTTGATCAATTAAATAATCTGATGTTTTATATCTGTAATCTACAATCTCAGAACTGTAATTGTTAAATTTTAGATTTAGTGTTCTACCATTTAGTTTTAAAGGTAAAACACGTTTAATGGCATTCTGTCTTTTTTCTAAATCGACATAGATGTTATAGATGGTTTTGTAGTGTTCTGGGTTGCCATCTTTTTTAAGATGTACCACATTTTTTAAATCTTGTTCCAATACTTTGTAATACGCATTCTCGAGCATTACAATGTAATCTTCTTTCCGTTTTTTGTCTTTGTTGTTTTCAAGTTTTCGTAAAGCTTCAGAAATAGCTTGGTCGTAATTACCATTGCTAATTGCGCTTTCCATTTGTTTTTTGGCACTACAAGATACGAGTACCGAAACTAGGACTGATAAAAGTAAAAATCGTTTCATAATCTTGTGTTTAAAGGTTGTTTTTTCAAATAATTCCAATTTTGATGCCAAACTCAAAAAATGGTATTATGATTTTTAATTTTGTTTCTTTGCATCACAACTAAAATCGCAATGTTTAAAACGGATTATTCACCTTTTCATCCCATAAAACCTGATGTTTCAGTAGCTTTACCCAAGCAGTTTACCTATCCGTTTTATTACCAACCAGATCCACTTTGCGTTGAAGCATCGGATGAGGTAAAGGCCTATTTAAATTCTCAAACTGATTTTGAACATAACTTCGGATTAGACGACACTAAACAAGGTTTAAAAATTGGAAAAATGTTTGGGGTTATGATTGTCGAAACTGTGGAAGGTCAATTAGGGTATATCACGGCATTTTCAGGAAAATTAGCCGAAAGCAATTTTTTGAAAGGATTTGTTCCGCCAATTTATGACACCTTGTATAAAGATGGATTCTATAAACAAAACGAAGCCTATTTGAATAGTTTGAACGCTAAAATTGAAGTGTTAGAACAAAATCAAGAATTAGAAACTTCCGAAATGAATTTAAAAGAAGCAAAACTTAAAAGTGTTTATCGACTTCAAGAATTTAAAACCAAAGCAAAAGCCGAAAAACTAAAACGCAAACAGCTTAGAGTAGAAGCAGAGGGTAAACTTTCAATGCTCAAAACAGAAGTTTTTCTTGACACATTGAAACAACAAAGTATTCAAAGTAATATCGATTTAAAATATCTTAAACTGAATCTCGAAACTGAAATTGAAAATGCTGAAAAACAACTGGCTGCCTTTGTTCAGCCTATTGAGGCTTTAAAAGAAGAGCGTAAAACACTATCTGCAGGTTTACAAAAACAAATCCATGAGCAATACCAATTTTTCAATGCCAATGGTGAAACCAAAGCATTAATTGACATTTTTAAAACCACAGATTTAGGGCAACCACCTGCAGCAGCAGGAGAATGTGCGGCACCCAAATTATTTCAATATGCTTATGAGAATGATTTAAAACCAATCGCTATGGCTGAATTTTATTGGGGAATTTCGCCAACTGCTGAAGTTAGAAAGCATGGGCAATTCTATCCATCGTGTCGCAGCCGTTGCGAACCTATTTTAGGGTTTATGATGCAAGGTTTAGACGTGGAGCCCAATCCTATAAAATCTGCTGGGATTTTTAGGGATGAATTAGAAATTATTTATGAAGATGATTTTCTACTCATACTCAATAAACCACCTGAATTTTTATCAGTACCAGGCAAAACCATAAAAGATTCTGTTTTAACCCGAATGCAAAACTATTTGCCAAATGCAACAGGGCCTTTATTATTGCATCGTTTAGATATGTCAACTTCAGGGTTGTTGTTAGTGGCTAAGAATGAGAGGACGCATAAAAATCTTCAGAAACAATTTATTGATCGCACTATTAAAAAGCGTTATGTGGCATTACTAGATGGTGTTCTAGATTCAAATGAAGGAATTGTTAACTTACCACTTCGTGTCGATTTAAATAATAGGCCAAGACAATTAGTTTGTTATGAGCATGGAAAACCAGCCAAAACAAAATATGAAGTTGTTACGATAGAAAATGAAAAAACGAGAATTCATTTTTATCCTATTTCTGGAAGAACACATCAATTAAGAGTGCATGCAGCACATTATAAAGGATTGAATATTCCTATTCTAGGAGATGATTTGTATGGCACTGTTGCTAACCGTTTGCATCTGCATGCCGAGACGCTGAGCTTTGAGCATCCTGTGAAGCGAGAGTGGGTGAGTTTTAGTTGTGACGCTCCTTTTTAAAATAAAAAAGCTCGTAATTAATTACGAGCTTTTAATTTATTTATAGTAAGAATTATTTCGTCTTCTTATTCATCTTCTTCTTTGGATTAAAAACAGGCAGTAACTTGGTACTTACTGATCCAAAACCAATACGCGTACCATCATTTTCACAATAGCCTCTCATAATAACCGTATCATTATCATTAATAAATTTACGTTCAGTTCCATCTTTCATTTTTACTGGCTTAGTACCTTTCCAAGACAGTTCTAACATAGAACCATAAGAATCTTCAGTTGGGCCAGAAATGGTGCCACTTCCCATCATATCACCAGAATTAACAGGACACCCATTTACGGTGTGATGTGCTAATTGCTGTGCCATATTCCAGTACATATATTTGAAATTCGATTTGCAGACGGTTGTTTCTTTTGCACCTTTTGGTTGAATACCCACTTCCAAATTAATATTAATACTCTTTTTTCCTTTGGTTTGAAGATAGTCTAAAGGTTTTGGACTTTGCTTAGGGCTTTCAGTTCTAAACGGTTCTAAAGCGTCTAAAGTTACAATCCATGGAGACATTGACGATGCAAAGCTTTTTCCTAAAAAGGGGCCTAATGGCACGTATTCCCATTTCTGAATATCCCGAGCTGACCAATCATTAAATAAGACCAGTCCAAATATGTATTCTTCAGCTTCTTCAATAGGAATTGGTTCGCCTAAATCGTTCGCGTCTGTTGTAATAAATGCCATTTCTAATTCAAAATCAACTAATTTAGAAGGTCCAAATATAGGTTTGTCAGCGCCTTCTGGCATCGATTGTCCTTGTGGACGATGAATCGGAATTCCTGAAGGAATAATAGAAGAGCTACGCCCATGATAACCAACTGGCATATGTAACCAATTTGGTAATAAGGCATTATCTGGATCTCTAAACATAGTACCTACATTAGTAGCATGCTCTTTACTTGCATAGAAATCTGTATAATCACCAACTTGAATTGGTAATTTCATTTCAATCTCATCTAAACGAAATAGAATCGTTTCTTTATGAGGATTGTTGTTTTTTAATTTATCATTATCAACATCAAAAATCTGAGCAATTCTATTTCTAACTAAACGCCATGTTTTTCTACCATCCGCAATAAAGTCATTTAAAGTATCTTGTAAAAAGATATCGTCTGTTAACGGAATACCTTCAAAATAACCTAATTGATGAAGTGCACCGAGATCTATGGCAGTGTCACCAATTCTAGTTCCGATGGTAATAATGTCGTCTCTGGTTAAGAAAACGCCAAATGGAATATTCTGTATTGGGAAATCTGAATTTTTACCGACATGTAACCATGAGATTCGATCTGGATTATTGGCTGATAATGGCATATTGCAATTGTTGATTAAATGTTCATTAATTTCTAACCAAACCTAAGCAATTTTTGATATTTAAACTAATGTATTCACTATTTTTGTATGGATTTAACAAACACTTTATTTATGCAACGCGACGAACAAATTTTTGAACTTATACAAGCTGAAAGAGAACGCCAAACTGACGGTATAGAATTAATTGCTTCAGAGAATTTTGTAAGTAACCAAGTGATGGAAGCTACAGGTTCTGTATTAACTAATAAATATGCCGAAGGTTATCCTGGTAAGCGTTATTATGGGGGGTGTGAAGTGGTGGATGAAGTTGAGCTTATTGCCATAGACAGAGCCAAGACCTTATTTGGTGCTGCTTATGCGAACGTGCAACCACACTCTGGTAGCCAGGCTAATACTGCTGTTTTTCATGCCTGTTTAAAACCTGGTGATACGATTTTAGGGTTTGATTTGTCACATGGTGGCCATTTAACGCATGGGTCTCCAGTTAATTTTTCGGGCAGATTATATCGTCCTACGTTTTATGGTGTTAAGAAAGACACAGGTCTTATCGATTATGATATGTTAGCGGATCAAGCACAAAAAGAAAAACCTAAGATGATTATTGCAGGTGCGTCAGCGTATTCTCGTGATATTGATTTTGAAAAATTTAGAGAAGTTGCTGATAGTGTCGGAGCGTTGCTGCTAGCTGATATTTCTCATCCGTCTGGATTAATAGCAAAGGGTATTTTAAACGACCCAATGCCACATTGCCATATTGTAACGACAACAACACATAAAACCTTGAGAGGTCCAAGAGGTGGTCTAATTATGATGGGTGAAAATTTTGATAATCCATTTGGCATTACTTTAAAGAATGGTAAACTTCGTAAAATGTCTGGTTTATTAGATTCTGGCGTGTTCCCAGGAAATCAAGGAGGCCCTTTAGAGCATGTTATTGCAGCCAAAGCTATCGCTTTTGGTGAAGCTCTAACAGATGAGTTTATGCATTATATGTTACGAGTTAAACATAATGCAGATGCTATGGCTCAAGCTTTTGTTGCTAAAGATTATAATTTGATTTCTGGCGGTACGGATAACCATATGATGTTGATTGATTTAAGAAATAAGAATATTACTGGTAAAGATGCTGAAAACGCTTTAGTAAAAGCAGATATTACAGTGAATAAGAATATGGTGCCATTTGATACAGAGTCACCATTTGTAACCTCCGGAATTAGAGTGGGTACACCAGCAATTACGACTAGAGGTTTAGAAGAAAACGATATGTCTTATGTTGTAGATTTAATTGATGAAGTACTTACAAATCATGACAAAGAAACTGTTTTAGCAGGGGTTGCAAAGAAAGTGAATGAATTGATGGGCGGACGTCCATTGTTTAATGCTTAAATTTTACACGAGCTCAAAGGTTTGTTATACTGAACTTGTCTTAGCATTTAACCTGTGAGATCTTAAATATATTATTAGAAAGCCTTTCAATTTAGATTGAAAGGCTTTTTTGTAAAATAAAACAGGACTTTTAGTAAGTGTTTAATTCATACAAAAGAGACATTCTCGAGAGCTATTGACGTGTTACTAAAAAAAATTAGTCTTCAAAAGTTGTAAACTTATAAGCACCTGCATCTAATGGAATAGCTCTTGGACTTCCTAAAATGTCATTTGGAACTTGGATTAAAAAATCATCAAGTCCAATTCCTTTTGCTCCTGAATCAAAACCAATTCGCATCAAGTTTTCAAAACCATCCTCAAAATCTGGATCTTCGTTAAAACTATTTCCGTCATAAAATGTAAGGTCGTCAAAGTTGTAATTACCAGTCCCTTCAAGATTATCATCATTGAATCGTATGAGGCAATTTGTGAATTTATAATTAAATACAGATCCTCTGCCATCTAGAAAAATTTCAGGATTATCATTTCCGTAAATGATGCAGTTGTTAAAGTTAGCTTCGGTTAAATCATTGGTGCTGGTCATTCCTTCTATATCCTGGACATAATCATTTAAGAGTAGGGCAGGGAATTGTCTAAAGCTACTATTCCAGTAATTAGCTATGGTACAATGCGTAAAATTGTACTTACCGCCAAGAGTGCCTGCAAACGAGGATTGTCCACAATTATTAATTACTAAATTCTCTGCAGTAATAGATGTTGCTCTACCTAAAATCCCAAAACTACTTGCATTATAAACTTGTGAGTTGGTTATGGTTAGTTTATCGTTGGTTGCCGTTTGGTTACCTTCAGCTAAAATACCAATAGTTGCATTTTTTATAGTGGCATAGTTAATCGTGTTATTAGTACTTCCGTTAAATAGCCAAATGGTTCCCCACTGCCCGGGTATATCTGAAAATAAAGGCTCTAGGCGATCACTTTCTAAAATAACTTCGTTTTCTAAAACCTCTTGATCTGCGCTCAATGATCCATTAATATTTAGTGTTCCGTTATTGGTCACTATTAGACCAGAATCGGTATGAAAGTGAACTCGTGCGCCAGCTTCCATTGTTAATGTTTTCCCAGCATTGACTCCCGCATAGCCATAAATTACATAAGGTTTTTCGTTAGTAAAGGTGAGTTCATCATCTTCTAAGAAGCGTCCTTGTAATGTGGTTTCGTCTAGTGTACCATCTCCATTGACATCAAAGGTTAAGGTTTCAAAAATACCTGTGGCATCATCTCTATTCGGATAAATAAAAACGGCATCTTTTACAAGAGTAACTACATCTATATCTTGTTGATTAGTACCAGCATCAAATAGAATCCTGTCTGTGTATAAAAACTGTGTATCTAAATTAGACAAGGCTTCAATATCTATAGTCGTTTCTATAAATATGAATAAACTATCCTTGGCTAATAGTTCTATATCTTCAAAGAATTTACCTTCTTGCGCGCCTTCAATACCAGTGCCACCATCGACGTTCATTCGGTAAAATGAATTCACTCCATTTTCTAACTGAATGGTTGGAATCACAATATCGTCATCACTGCGATTATAGATTTTTAGATTATAGGTGCTCGAACCAATGTTAGTAAAAACGGTGTCTAAATAAATGGTGTCTCTTGCAAATTCTAAATTTCCTGTGCTTGGTGAAAATTCAAAATCGTTACGACAAGAACTCCAGAATAATAGAATTCCGAAACAAATAAAGAATGATAGCAATCGCTTCATAAGAGATAAATATAATTATGGCTTAAAAATATAACTTTTGAAGTTAGGATTTATTATGAAGTTGTAGAATTATAATTGAAGTCGTTTAAACTTTTCGCGTTTAAGCGAAAATTAGGGGTTTTGTCCTCAATTGAAGTCATTTTAGAGATGCATAGCAGAGCTACGGAGCGAGAAAAAGACAAAAAGGGGGTGCAAAAGACCAATCTTTTAGCAAATGAAAAAAGTTTAAACGCCTTCATTCTTAACTTTAATCTTTAGTCATATTCTTGGCGCCATATTGCTCTAATAGTATTAAAAAGAGCTGACTATTTAAAACCAACTGTTCTAGAAGTTGCATTTTATTTTCATCTTTAAGTAATTCAGAACTTATATATTTTGCTTCACAAAAATCATAAAAAAGATGCGTTTTGTCTTTAGGGATTTTTAAATTTTTCCTGATCAATTGTTTGTTGAAGAATAAACTTTTATCGAATAAAGAATCCATTTGCTTGTAAGTGATACGTTTGTAAACGGGGGG
The DNA here is from genome assembly GCA_034112185.1 of Flavobacteriaceae bacterium. Taxonomy (GTDB): domain Bacteria; phylum Bacteroidota; class Bacteroidia; order Flavobacteriales; family Flavobacteriaceae; genus Winogradskyella. Next base: position 11,665 of record JAWUVW010000008.1, read on the forward strand.
TTTCGGTTTATTCTTTTTGAAGAGTTTTACAACTTCTCCAATAAGGTAAATAAAATCTACACCGTAAGCTGTTACTGGTGGTTTGTACAAGTGAGGGTTATTTTTAATATCTTCTTGAATTAAATTCTGAAGCTCAAGATTATAAGTTTCTTCTTCATAAACGGGTTGTTGCGGTTCAGCTATAATTTCTACTTCGTCGAGCTCACTTACTATGTTTTCAATTTCAAATACGGCAATGTCGTCAAAATGATAGTCCTTAAGTATAATAACTTTTGGATGATAAAAGATAGATTCAAACAAAAGCGTGTCATTAACTTTTGCTATCATACTAAAATAGCCTTCTGCGTTAGTTGCTGTAACTCGCTTTTGGGTTTCATTAAATATTTTGATATTCTTTACTGTTGAAGTAGCGTTATAAACTTTCCCTTTTAGAGTTTGTGCCTTTAGCACCAAAGGCAAGTAGAGTAAAGAAACAATTAGGATTAATAGACGCATAATGCTTGGTTGATGCGTTAAAGAAAAGATTTAAAACTGAAAACAATCAACACATTAAAAAAACTTTAACCTTATACACCTATTCTATTTCGACAAAACACTAATTTGAATAGAGAAAAGGAATGAAATGTTAATTAAAAAGTTCAGCAATCTCCGTGGTTATTCTCGTTGGTCGTTGCGTTTTAGAATCGATTAAGCACCATTTTGTTTTAGATTTTACAATCAACTTATTTGTTTTTACATTGATGATTTCAACATGTCTAGTCGTAGAAACGCCCTCAACTTTAGGAACATAGGTTTTTAATAGGAGTTGGTCACCAAGCAAGGCCTGGCTCTTATATTCTATAAAATGATTCACCAAAAACCAAGAATAGGTGTCTAAGATATCTTTTGAGACATAAGTCAGCCAATGTGCTTTAGCAATGTCCTGCACCCACTGTACATAACGCACATTATTAACGTGGTTTAAATCATCTAAATCGTCTTCGGAAACGGTAATTGTTTTTTCAAATATTTTCAAAATGTTAGTGTTGTTTCATTATTTTCACCTCAAAAAGCTTATCCCAATTTTTTCCTGTAACGAAGATTGTTTTGCGCTCTGGGTGATATGCAATGCCATTAAGTACATCTAGTCCGGGGTGTTGCGTAACTAAGGCCTTAAGTGGTTTAAAATCAATAACACCTTCAACACCGCCAGTTTTAGGATTAATAATAGCAACACCGTTACGTTGGTATATATTGGCAAATATTTTGCCATCAATCCATTCTAATTCATTTAAACTTGGAATTGTCCCCTTCTCAGTGTAGACTTCGATATGGCCTTTTTCGGAAAGATCGTTTGGATTCAATAGCCAGATTTTTTCTGTGCCATCAGATTTATAGAGTGTTTTTCCATCATTACAAATTCCCCAACCTTCTTTGCTAGATCCGTAATTAAAGGTGCTGAGTTTTTCGAAGGTATTAACATCATAAATAAAACCTCTTTTAGCTTGCCAAGTTAATTGATATATTTTGTCGTTTAAAATTGTCAATCCCTCACCAAAATAGCGATCCTCCAAATTAATGTTTTTTAAGACTTCACCAGTTTCAAAGTTTACTTTTCTAAGCTTAGACTCTTTTTTTTGACCTGTGCTTTCGTAAAGTTCACCATTATAAAACTCTAGGCCTTGAGTGTAAGATTTAATATCGTGCGGATAGGTGTTTATCACCTCGTAGGTATAATAAGAAGGCATACTATTGTTAAATACTTTTATCGACTTGGTAATGGTTTCGGATTTGTCATCGTAGGTAATAACTGCTGTCAAATCTTTTTTTCCTAAGGTAATAGCATCTAAAATAGTCTCATTAGTGATCACTTTTCCATTGAGTTGATAGCTAACATCAGTAATATTGAGTTTTTTGGGATTATTGATTGATAATTTTAAGGTATCACCAAGCATTAATGATTTTACTTTGGTGTTAATGGATAAGCCTGTTTTCTTTGCGGCATTTGTCCCTTCACAATTAATTAGAACTAAGCTTAAACATGAGAGGATGATATATTTATAGAATTGCATAAGGCGTTTTGATTTTTGGGCAAGTTATTAAATAAAATTCAGTTTAAAAGTCTACATATAAAACATTGTAAAACTCAAATGTGGCATTTGAACTTGGTTACGTAAATGAAGACTATAATAAAAACGTATTTTTTAGATTTCAGTATATGATAGCTATTGTTAAACCTGAAATAGTAGGCTAACGGTCTATTTTGCAACAGGTTTTATTTGTGAAAGATTTTCTAATATATTGTTTGGGTTATAGTATTAAAAGATTGTATCTTTGCGGCTGGCAAGTCCTACACAACTAGCTCCTGTTGAATCCTCCAGGGCGGGAACGCAGCAAAGGTAAATGGTCGTAGCGGTGTGATGTAGGTAGCTTGCCTTTTTTTATGCAATAAACTCAAATCTTGAAAGCCTTGGCGAATCAAGATTTTTCAGTTTAATTATATCCCTATAAAGGTTGGGATCTCTATATAAATTCTACTAATTTCGAAAGTTGTATTTTCAATATTATAATATCACAGCATTATGTCTAAAGTTGTTTTAATAACAGGCGGTTCTTCAGGGATTGGAAAATCAGTTGGTGAGTATCTTCAAGCAAAAGATTTTAAAGTTTATGGGACGAGCCGTAACCCTAAGAATTATCCTGAAAGCAAATTTCCTATTGTTGCTTTAGACGTCACAAAGCCGGAAACTATTTCAGCTTGTATTAGTGAAGTATTAAAGCACGAGTCTCAAATAGATGTACTAATAAATAATGCTGGTGCTGGTATAACAGGACCAATTGAGGAAATTCCGGATGCTGAAATAAAACACAATTTCGAAACCAATCTTTTTGGACCCATCAACGTGATCAAAGCAGTTTTGCCAACAATGCGTTCTCAAAACTCAGGTTTGATTGTTAATGTCACTTCGATAGCAGGTTATATGGGTTTACCATATCGCGGTATTTATAGCGCTAGCAAGGGCGCTTTAGAGTTAATTACCGAAGCTTTTAGAATGGAATTAAAAGGTTTTAATATTCAAATGACAAATGTAGCTCCAGGAGATTTTGCTACGAATATTGCCGCTGGTCGTTATCATGCTCCAGCTCTAGAACATTCACCTTACAAAGAGACTTATGCCAATACCTTAAAAATGATGGATGCGCATGTTGATGAAGGCGATGACCCTCAAAAAATGGCTGAAGCGATATTTAGAATTATTCAGACTAAAAACCCAAAGGTTCATTATAAAGTTGGCGCTTTTATGCAAAAGTTTTCAATAATTTTAAAACGAATTCTACCAGATAAGGTTTACGAGAAACTACTAATGAATCATTATAAGTTATAGCTAAATAGTGTTGTATTATTTAGTGTAATGTAGCTACAATTAGTACTTATGAAAACCTGACATTAATAGTAAAATAGTGTAGCGTTTTCTTTTTAGCAAGTTGTTAATATATTCTAACAATTTCATAAAACACAATCTAACCAAATAGTTGTAAATTCGCGACAATCCAAAACACAACAATCCAAAACAAGTTTTTATGAAATTTTTTATCGATACAGCAAACCTAGAGCAGATTAAAGAAGCCCAAGACATGGGTATTTTAGATGGGGTAACTACAAACCCATCACTAATGGCTAAAGAAGGCATTACTGGTACCAATAATATTTTAAAGCACTATGTCGATATCTGCACTATTGTGGATGGAGATGTTTCTGCTGAGGTTATTTCTACCGACTTCGAAGGTATGGTAAGAGAGGGTGAAGCTTTAGCTGAATTACACGATCAAATTGTTGTGAAATTACCAATGATAAAGGACGGTATAAAGGCATGTAAATATTTTTCTGATAGAGGTGTAAAAACTAATGTCACTCTAGTGTTCTCACCTGGTCAGGCATTACTTGCAGCAAAAGCAGGCGCTACATATGTATCTCCATTTATTGGACGATTAGATGATATTTCAACTGATGGGTTAAATCTTGTTGCAGAAATTCGTCATATCTATGATAACTATGGTTTTGAAACTCAAATATTAGCGGCTTCTATACGCCATACAATGCATGTTATTGATTGTGCAAAACTAGGAGCAGATGTTATGACAGGACCATTAAGTTCAATTACAGGCTTACTTAAGCATCCTTTAACGGATATTGGATTAGAGACGTTCTTAGCGGATTATAAAAAGGGAAATTAAACTAATATACATTGCGTTTTACAAAGCACTTTGTTGTACAACAAGGTGCTTTTTTTGTAGCAATTCTTCAAGTATTGCGCTAAAGTCGGCACTAAAGATATTTGCATTTGGATGAAGAATTATAGAATTCTGATCTACAATGATAGATTTATTTAAATAATTGACTGCTAATATTTTTCGTGCGAGTTTTGAATTCTTAAATTTAAATTCGTTCGTAGTCGGGAAATTGTAATTACTGATAATTTTTTTCCAGAATTTATCGTCATTATTATTAATGTTTATTGAAACAAAATCCATCTGAGGAAAATTAGATTTTAGTTTCTTAACCATGTAATGACTATTTCGATATTGCGATTTTGAATTAGAAGACCAAAAATAGATAATTGTAGGTCTTGTAATTATTGAATTTAAGTGATGCTCAGTGTTATTATAATTTACTAATTCTAAATTAGGTAAAGGGTTTCCCTGTCTCAACAACTTTAGAGAAGACACCAAATCTTTTAAGTCTGTTTTGTCTTCTTCGTTAGTACTTTTTTCTAAGTAATAATCTAACAATTCATTGGCTTCAGCCTCTGTATGATTATGACTTATATAATCTCTTGCCTTATACTTTAGGAGATTGTTTTTAATAATTTCATCCGTTATGATACGATCAATTATATCTAGTTTTGATTTATTATAATTTAGAGTATGTCTATCAAACTGACTGTGATAAGCATTATTCTCGTAGTAAGAAGCTATAGCTAAATTGTCTATATGGGAAAATAAAAAGCGATTATAAGAAAAGAAGTTGCTCAAATGGTTCGCATTGTAATCGATAATTGCTCTGTGCGCATAGAAATTTTCAGGCAAGTCTTTAGTATGTATTAATTTATTATTTCCAAAGTAAGCAAACGGATAAATTTCTTTATCGGCATAGGTGTTATAGTTGATATTCGCTTCAATAATAGATTTAAAGAACTCAGATTCTTCATTGTGTTCTAAAAAATCATGAAACTCTTTTAGTTGATTAAGACGTCTTTCTTCAACAAAATCATGAAAGGCTTCAGGTTCCATTTTAGAATATTTAACTAATTGCTTAGCTTCTTTTTCGTTAGACAGATAAGTTTTAATGAAATAGTTATTCTTCTTGGATCCTTTACCTGTAAATACTAAAGACTCATCAAAATCATAAGTATTCAGTCGAAACATAATACTATCGTTTGGCTCAAGTATTATCATTTGGTATTCACCACCATGTGTAAGAGAATATAACCCAGGTTCTAAGTTGTTTATTTTATGGATAAATCTATTGTTGGCATCTAATGAAACTGAATCTACAACTTTGCCTTTGGTATTATAAAGGACAATGGTTTTGTTCTTTGGGTTGATGATTTCACCACCGATATAGGCATATTTATCACTGATATCAACATTTGATTTACATCCAATAGAGATACTTGCCAGAAGAAAACTTAGGGCGATATATTTATTCAGTAGTGACAAATTCGTTATAATCATCGAAGCAAAAATATGGGTTGCAAACCTTATGTCTTGTTAATGCCTCGTTAAAACTTGAAGTACGGCATATTTATTTCGTTCAATCGCTTAAATTTTTTATTTTTGCACTCTCAAAATCAGCTTAAATACTATAAAACATGTTATCAGTTTCTAATCTTTCGGTTCAATTCGGAAAACGCGTACTTTTTGATGAAGTAAATACGACATTTAATAATGGTAACTGCTATGGAATTATTGGTGCCAATGGATCTGGAAAATCTACATTTTTAAAGATTGTTGCAGGAAAAATGGATCCAACATCTGGTCATGTACATCTAGAGCCAGGAAAACGCATGTCTGTTTTAGAACAGAATCACAATAAACATAATGACGACACGGTTTTAGAAACAATTTTAAAGGGAAATAAACCTGTATACACGTTGAAATCTCAAATTGATGCGCTTTATGCAGACTACACAGATGCTAATGCTGAAAAGATTGGAGAGCTTCAAGTTCAGTTTGAAGAAATGAATGGTTGGAATGCAGATAGTGATGCGGCAGCCATGTTATCTAACTTAGGTATAAAGGAAGATTACCATTATACACTAATGAAAGATTTAGATGGTAAACAAAAAGTCCGTGTCTTATTAGCACAGGCATTATTCGGGAATCCGGATTTGTTAATTATGGATGAGCCTACCAATGATTTAGATTACGAAACCATTTCTTGGTTAGAACATTTCTTAGCCAATTATGATAGTTGCGTGATTGTGGTTTCTCACGATAGACACTTTTTAGATTCGGTATGTACACATATTTCGGACATCGACTTTGGGAAAATCAATCACTTCTCTGGTAACTACACCTTTTGGTATGAGTCGTCTCAATTAGCAGCAAGACAACATGCGCAACAAAATAAAAAAGCAGAAGATAAGAAGAAAGAGCTCGAAGAATTTATTCGTCGTTTCTCTGCTAATGTTGCCAAATCTAAGCAAGCTACGAGTAGAAAAAAAATGATTGAAAAATTAAATATTGGTGATATAAAACGTTCTAGTCGTCGTTATCCTGCTATTATTTTTGAACGGGATCGTGAAGCTGGAGATCAGATTTTAAATATTGAAGGCTTAGCGGCAAGTCTAGATAATGAGGTCTTATTTAAAGGTATTGATATCAATTTGAACAAAGGGGATAAAGTGGTGGTGTATTCTAAAGATTCTAGAGCAACAACAGCATTTTATGAAATTTTAAATGGTAAAATAAAAGCGGATTCTGGGAAGGTTGATTGGGGCGTAACAACAACACAATCGTACCTGCCATTAGATAATAGTGAGTTCTTTAGTAATAAATTATCACTTGTAGATTGGTTACGCCAATGGGCAACAACTGAAGAAGAACGTGAAGAAGTTCACATAAGAGGTTTTCTCGGAAAGATGATCTTTAGTGGGGAAGAAGCTTTAAAAACATCTGATGTCTTATCAGGAGGTGAAAAAGTACGCTGTATGTTAAGCCGAATGATGATGATTAGGGCAAATGTTTTAATGTTAGACGAGCCAACAAACCATTTAGATTTAGAAAGTATTACGGCATTTAATAATTCATTAAAAAACTTTAAAGGGACAGTCATACTAACGACTCACGATCATGAGTTTGCGCAAACTGTAGGTAACCGAATCATTGAATTAACACCAAACGGAGTTATTGATCGTTACACGACTTTTGATGAGTATATGAGTGATAAAAAGATTAAAGAGCAGCGTGAAAAGATGTACACTGTAGGCGTTTAAATACACTGCTATCTATTACTGTTTTTCGAAATTAACAGTACCGTTTTTATTGGTCTTCTCTATAGTGAATGACAATGATTTTACTTTTTTTGTCCTAATTAATCAACTTTTGAATGCCTTTTCCTGGAACAATTCTTGTAAATCCATGAATTAAGCCTTGAATAATGTAATTTACTGGTGATCGATACATATTTCTGGTAGATTCATACTTGGCAGTAAGATACTTCTTATCACCAGGGATATTATTATTCCGAACCGCACTGTTAGCTATTAGAGACTTTATTACTAATTTTTTCTCCTTTTTGTCTGCATTTTCTTTGATAAGGTCTAAATGAAGATCATTGTAATCAAATATTAATTTATTTTTTGAAACATACTTCCCTGCATCCATCGTATAATGGATACGCTGCATCTGGCCCGACTCAATTTCTACACCAGCCAAAGGTTTTAATGTAGGGTTTAAGACATTTAAATTCATAGCGCCAACGTCAACGTTTAAGGCAAAAAACTCCCTGTCATAGGGCATGTTTAAAGAAACTTTTATAGCTGTAGTTGCAATTTTAGAATCTATATTGGCGGTCATCTGTTTCCATTCTGCTTGGTTTTCAGGCACATTAGTGATGTTTGAGATGAGTCCATTAATTTCGTTAAATTTCACAGTTCCAGATTCATGTTTTTTAACTCCGAGTTCACTGTAGGAAACCGTTGAATTTGTGATTTGAAGTGAGTCTAGTTTAAAAGCTAAAGGGATGCCTTCAATTATGCCGTTAAACATAGGCATTTGTTGATCGGGAGGTCTGTTTATATTTTTATTTCGCCGTAGTTTAATATCTAAACTGTCTATACTTATTTTTTCTGCAACAATATCCAAACGCGTATAAAACTCACTCGAAGGCTGTAAATTATGGATGGCAACCTCTTGCAGGTTTAATTCTATGATATCGTTTTGAAATCCGAGTTTTTGACTAACATTAACCCAGTCAATTGAATAGTCTAAAGAAATGTCATTTAAAATAATTTCTTTCTTTTTTAAATCATATCTAAAATGTCCTAAACTTAAATTGGTATATGCATTAAGATGCACATCAACACTATCAATAGTTATTTTAAGCTCCCCTAATTGAAACGGGATAATATGTTTCCAATGCAAACTGTCCGTTAAAATGTCTCGAGCTTCGACATTTAAACTTTTAAGGCTAGCCTTAATATTTCCAGTGCTCTTTTCTTTTATTTCAACAGATCCATTTTGTATACTAAAGCGTTTCACATTGGCTCGTGATAAAATATCACCAAAAAGATTTTGCATGCCTCTACCATCCGCTTTCTTGGTCGAATCGGCACTTAATGTCACTTCAAATGTTGGATCTTTAAAGGTGACTTCCTCTAGACCTAGCTTTTTACTAAATAATAAATCTCTCCATACTAATCCATTAATAGTAGCGTAGTCTACATGACCTATAATAATTGATCCCTCAGTTTTATTTAATGGTTCAATACGCACCTCATCTAAAGTGATGCCTTTAAAAAAGGTGTCAAGATCAAAATCTGAATAGGTGATATTATAAGCACGTTCGGGATTACTATTAATAGTAGCTTCAAAATTATGTTCTAGCCACCATTCAATGCTTTTTATAATAAGAAATAGAATTCCTATGACAATGATTATTCGAATTGCTATGCGCTTCATAAACAGCAATATACATATTAAAATTTAATCTAAGTTATTAATTTTTAAAGGTAGCCACCAATTATTCCAATCCAAGAAATAGTCTTATTGTCTGAAAATACAGTGGAATTTTGCAAAATAAAAAGAAAGATGACACTACCATTCAAGCAAAGCCACAACAGTACTGTTGTTTGGTAGTCTTTTTTTTAATTCTACACTTTTTGGCTAAAAGCTAACAGCCAACTAAAAACACGCTTCCATCGTAGCCTTGGAGCATGTAACAAGCTCAATAGATTTAAATATAAAAAATAGCATTAAAAACTCTGACCTAGATCGTCTAGAGACAAATAATCCATCTGCATCTAAAAGCACCAGAAGTATTAAAGACTGAAATCAATTATTTTGTTGAAAGGGCATTACTTTTAGTAGCACTTAACAAAGACTTAAAGGTGGGACTTAATTCTATTTGATTTTTATTCTGTCGTACATATCATATAGCGATTGATTATTAATGGTAATATGGCCTTTGGAACTGTCTAAATCTACAATTAGAACAACAACTGTAGCAAATGCCATGGATAGGGCAAATACTAAAACCCAATTTGATTTTTCTGTTTTGCCTAATAAATACCCAACTTCGAACATGGCAATGACAATTAATGTAAACAAGGCGATCCATATTAGATTTGGAATGCGATCATTGACGCCTATGGATATACGCCTTGTTTGGTTATCAAACATATCATTTACAGCATCAATTAACAGGACGTTAATTCTGTCATTTCCTAAATCCCTTTTGGTAAGTTCAGTAATGAACCCCCATATTTTAGTCTGCAATTCTTGTGATTTTTGAATGACGTCTTTAACTTTTTTAGGGTTGTCAATTAACCAAATACGCAGTTCTACATAGTCTACCAAGGCCTTTTGTAACTCAGCATTATAGGGCTCTGAAACCAAACCAGATCTCAACCAACTCGTTTCTATAGAATTAATTTCTTCAAGTAAGAAATGTTTTCTAGCATCAAATCGCGACGTGGTCATACTAAAGGTAAAAGCCAAAATAAAAGCAAGTAAAGCTAAGGTTGCCCCTACTAAGGTGTTTATTGCTGAATCATTTTCATTTAAAAAGTGTGTTCTTCTCCAGCGGGCATATGCTATACCGCTTCGCACAGCAAAAACTATAAGTAAGACAACAATTATATAGATAATCCAAATAGGAAGAGAAGAAAAAAGGGTACCGATCATTGAATAGTATTCGAGTTGATTGTTCAGCTGTTATTAGTCCAATCTAATGAAAAATATAGCTTTTAGGTTAAAAAATTATTCAATATTTAGCTCGCAAATTTAGGTAAACCTTAATCCTACTAAATTTCCGAGCTAAATATTAAAATAGCACTAATATAAGCTTGGCTAATCCCGCTTAAAATCTTTTGAACAAACAAAAAGCGAAATTCTAAACGCCATTAAAATGGGTTAAATTTAAATTTTTGACCACCCACAGAAGCCTCATACATTAATCCTCCTTTTTGCATTGTAAATATCATAACACCATCTACGTACTTAGCATCAGCTGATGCTCCTAACTTTAAGGCAATTGCCGATGCCTGTGCGGATAATTCGACTTTACTTTCTTTAAAACGATCCATGGTTTCCTTGGTTTCAAAGAAGATGATTTCTCTGTAAGCTTGACCTCCCCATTGAAAGCCAATACTCAACTGTGATAATTTAGCCATACCGATTTCGGTACCACTTTCATAGACAACTCCATTTCCTGCGGCACCGCCTATTCCAATACCACCTTTACCAACATTAGGGAAAATAGCATAACCATAGGCACTAGTAAAATGTTTTTTTATTTGCCAATCACTTTTAATAAACTCTTCTTTAGCGTCGGTGGCGTCGACTATTATTTTGTTTTTCTTTTTCTCCGATTGTGCATCTAGATTTTGAATAGCACCAATAGTGATGGCTATTAAAAGGAATGCTTTTAGTAAGTTTTTCATAACTCTATTAAGATTTAATTAATTGTACTTAAATGTACAAAATTCTTCACATCTAGTTACATTTAGTTCTATATTTTAAAATATAAACGTCTCATTTTGAGTCAAAATATTCAATATATAGTATATTGATTAAGCTTCGGTATTAAATAAAAAATGTGGTCCCGTTGAGACCACATTTTTTCTGTATTAAAAAAACACCTATTTATTTTTACAGGACACTGAAGCTGTTTTACAACGCTCTAATGTCAGTTTGTAAAATAGTCTTAATCTAATTTAAGAATTCTTTTTTATAATAAAATTAATCAGCAGTAACTAAGGGAATTCCCTCTGCTAACTCAGCATTAATTAAAGCTTCAATTTTATTTTCAACTTGAAAATATAAAACGGTTTTATTTACAGGAATAATTTTCTTAAACTTCTTGTAATAAGATTGGTTAAGACTCAACAATTCTTTTTTGTAGGACATCGTGCCTTTCCATAATTCGTCAGCCTTTTCATTCGTCATTGATTCATAATTTGCCGCGTAATCTTTAATTAAATTTACTCTTTTCGTGTGTACTTTGTAAAGTTCCGCATTGTACGTGTTATACAAAGCCCAGAAAGGAACACTTTCCGCATCGCTGAGTTCCATAGCTTCTGCAACAATTGCCTTTTTATCGGCATTAAGTACTTCTCTTGCGACCTCTAAGTAGTCGTCAAAAGTCTGAGCCATAATTGGAGTTGTGGCTAAGGTTATAACCGCTAAAAATAATAATACTCTAGTTTTCATGTTTAAATTAGTTTTCGGATTAAAAAAATGATTTTGTTAAATGCTAATTTATAAAAAAAAAGAATTCTAATTCCAAACACAAACGTTTATTTCTTTATTATATTTTAGCTAAAGTATTGCGATACAGGTTAAAAACACTTCCGATTTACAAGAAAAAAAATTAAAGTTGTTATAAAAATAGTATGTTTGTATCAGTGAAGTCTATTAAAAAAAGGTGATATGAAGAAGGTATGTTTTTTTGTTTTAATGTTCTTGGTTGGCTACACAGCGCAATCTCAAGTGTTAATTTCTTTATTACTTGGGGATAAACTAAATTCTGGGAATTTAGAATTTGGTTTAGAAGGTGGTTATAATTTCTCTAATATTTCAGGATTTGAGTCTAGTAAGTCTATAGGTAATTTTAATATTGGATTTTACTTCGATATTAAAATTAAAGACCATTGGTCTTTATACACTGGTGTTTTGGTTAAATCTAATTTAGGTGCCGATAGACTATCTTTAGCAGATTTAGAAAGATTAGGAATTCCTACATACGAAGAGCCCGGAGACTACAGTCAGGTTTTAAAGTATTTTGTGGTACCTGCCCTTGCTAAATACACCTTTGACGACAGAATATATATAGAAGGTGGTCCTCAATTTGCACTTTTAAGTAAGGCCTTCGTAGAATATAATTCAGATATTGATGGCAGGGATGCTAGGATTAGATCTAAGAATAAATCGGATGTTAACCCTATAGATATGGGACTAACCATAGGTACAGGTTATCGCTTAACGGATAAGATATCAGGAATGACCATAGGGATAAAATATTATTATGGTTTAGTCAATGTTTATAAAGGGCAATCTGGAACCAACAATAGTTCTTTGTTTTTAAAGTTAAACGTGCCAATTGGTGCTGGAAAAGCATCAAAGAAAAAGGCTGAGGAAAAAGGAGAGGAAAAAAATTAACTAAATCCACTTTAAAACGTTATATTTTTTTGAACGTTAATAGTATCAATAGAAAATAATGTTAGCGTATTTTTCAACGTTTACCAAGCAGATCCAATACTTATATAAAAAGCATAGTCTTCAGGTCCTCTAGCAATATCTGCGCCAATTTTTACACCCATTGATTCTGATGCTAAATATCTAGCACCGACACCTACATTCCATACAATATCTTCATTTATTAGATCGTCTAACGATTTAAAAGCCGCACCTATTCCTGTAAACCCCACAGCTCCCCATCGTTTTGCAAAATTAATTAACTGCTCAGTTTCGGCTACCATTGTTAATTTCCCTTGGTACCTTAAGGCAGCTACACCTCTTAGATCAACAAAAGGAAAGGCATAAAAAGGCGGGTTTCCGGTAGCGACTTGAGACGCTAATCGCAGAGAAGGTATCCAATAATCAGTCATGGGATAATAGAAGTGTGAAAAATAATTTACAGTACCCCAATTTCTATTGCTGCCAAGAAATTTTAAATTTTGATCATAACTTAAATGAATTATCGTCCCTTCAGTTGGAGACAAAAAATTATTTAAATTATCAAATTCTGCAATTAATGAAATTCCGCTATTCAAAAGTTTAAAATCATCAGCATCTACACCTAAATCTTCTGCTTTTTTTTCTGGAATTTTTACCTGAGATAATTGATATTTACCTCCTAAAAAAAAATCACTTTTACCAATTCTAAAATTTAGTTGTTGTAAAAACATAAATACATTTTGATCGAATTGAACGGCGTTATCTTGACCAAACCCATAATAATCCATTGTGATTTGCCCATATCCAATAAAGCCTGTATATTTTAAATTGTCTTCTTTCCAAAACCCTAAATACCCACCACCTGCAAACCAAGTTCCATTAGATGTTAAACCAGCGGCACCTACAATCATATCGGATTGTAGTTTCGGATCTGCTTTAGGTAAAAAATACATAAGTCCAGCTACTAATCCATAACCTACAGCAGGTTCAGTAATCGGAATGGCAATAGGAATTATTTTTTTCTTTGTGGAAGCGCTATCTATATTTGAAACACGTGTAATGAGTTCATTATTTTTTTGAACATCATTTTGAGAAAAAGCGTCTGATGTTCCCAAAACACTTAAGATGGTGAAAAATATAAAGTTTTTTTTAATCGAAACCATTTATCAGTTAAATTATCAATTTTATGTCGGTTGGGATTAGCCTTTATGAAATTCTACTCAAAAAGTTTTCTTTACCGAATACACGCATTAAATGGAGGTAATACTGAATCAATCTTTGCAGTTATAGTCTCTGGCTCATTTTGCTCCTTTATTTTTCCAAAGCGACTGCTATTGCTTCGGCATAGGTAAGAATTATCTTTTGACCGATACTTAGTCTTTGTATCAGGGCCTTATCCTTCATTTGAATGGTTAAATAATTGCCTTTTGGACCACGCACAGTTGCCAGCATGTTTGGACGATTTAGTATTTCTATTGTGACAATTGCCTTAACTATGGCACCCATTGCTGCACCAGGATCCATTCCTTCCAGAGTTTTTCCTGCTTCAACCAAGAGGGTTAAGGGGGCTGCAATTTCTTCTTCGGTTGGTGCTCTAAATTCAGCTTTCAAGTACGTATAATACTCAAATGTGATGACATTTCCCAGTGCAATTTCATCAAATCGTTTTACTTCGTCGCTAGCGATAAGGGTTACCAGCTCTCCATCAGCGCCTTTAAGGGTGATTTCTCGGGTTTCTTTTACCACATTAGTTACAGTGCCCGCCATAGAGACGAGTTCCCATTTTTCCCTTGGTGGTTCCACATTTTCTGTATTTTGCCCATATATAGGCATTGTAAAAACAGTAATTAAAATAACAGTTAATAGAAAGGATGTAATTAATTTCATAATATTGGTTTTAGCTAATTTTACAGCATTATAATAAGTGTTCTTTTCTTCCATATTTGCAATCGATTTGATTTTTTATGACTATCATAAAGATAAGAACAGGTTCAGATTAATTTATAACTTAGGTTATACTTTTAATTAAAATAAATGGAAGGCAATTTCCAATCTTTTGACCTACTATAATAAATAGGAACTGTTTATTATTTTTTGCCTTCACTAGGCTGTGTATGAAACAAAAATTTACTTTACAGTATACCCTTTAGCTTCTATACAGGCAGAAAAAGCCTTATTATAGTCATCTGCTAATTTTTTTTCTTGTGCTTCTGCACCTGCATTATTTGCCGCCTGCTGTTGTGCATCATGCCCTTTTTTTGCTCGTCTCCCACGAAGACCTCCAACAACGGCTCCAATGGCGGCGCCTTTTCCGGTATCTCCAGCAATAGCTCCAATGGCAGCACCTGCTGCGGCTCCTCCTGCCGCACCTTTAATGGCAGCACCGTCTGGCGCAGTTTCTACTTTTGCTCCTACCACTTGGGTCGGATTTATAGGGTCATAGCCTGTCTGCTGTTTTGCCCAATTAAAGCAGGCCATTTCATCGGCTTCTTGTTGCTTTTGATCCTGACCTTCGCCTGGAAATACAAATAAACCAAGGCTTGAGCTTATCGAAGTTGTGTTTTGAGCCATTGCAGTAACTGCAGAAAATAACGTGATGATTATGAATGTTAAATATTTTTTCATGGTTGCACTAAAAATTAGTAGGATTAATAAATATATAGCCTAGCTGTTCAAGAGCATCGGCCTCATTGTAAAAGGTATAGGATTTGATGATTTTATCGCCTTCGATCATGTATATGGTATTGGTCATAAGTTTTACCATTTCACCACCTTCTTTATAGGTGATCTCCAATTCGGCCCAGTTAGACACCCATTCTCCTTTATTAGGGCCATCTTTAACAGATACTGCAATAACTCTAGAGCTATTATATTCGATTTTCTCATAAAGGTCTGTAACACTTTGCTTCCAGCTACTAATCGCACCACTTTTTCCAATACTATCGCTTAAGGACGGACCATAGCCCATATAATCTTCTGAAAGATAGTTCTCCATTAAATCATAATCTAAATTTTGGACTGCATCTACGTAGCCTTCGACCAATGCCGTATTTTTTTGACTGTTTTTATCGACACCTGAACACGAGAAAATAAAAGGTAATAATAAAATTGAATAAACAAGTTTCTTCATAATTAAAAATTGAATTTAAAAAATAAAGTTAAACAAAAAAAACTATCTTAAAAGACTAAAAACCATAAAGTTGGAGCCTTAAATTAATTAAGCCATATGTGAAACTAAACAAATTAATGGTTATGCAAATAATGTTACCATAAGTTACGTATTGCAATTCCATTCTATATTTTAAATAATTTAGCTTGTATTTTAAAACATCTCAGTGTAAATTCTATATGCCGTTTAAAATTGATCAAAATATGTCATCTAATAACTTAAGTATAACCTGTTTTGGATTTAAGGGTCTAAAATCTATTGTTATACTGCTGTTATTGTCATTTGCGTCCAACGTTGCTTTGCCCCAGGATATTGAGCCCAGGCGATGGACTAATTTGCCTATAGGAATTAAGGTAGCTGGCGTTGGATATGTATATACTTTTGGAGAGGTCTTATTCGATCCACTTTTGGAAGTAGAGGAAGCGACGGTTACTGCTTATACCGCTATTGCTTCCTTGGTTTATCCATTTCGAATCGCTAAAAACTTCGCTAGATTAGATGTGTTTATTCCTTTTAGCAATGCACGTTGGGATGGGCTTTTGCAAGGCGAAACTGTAAGTAGGAATCCAAAGGGTTTAGTTGACCCTATAGTTCGGATGTCTTACCATATTCTAGGACCTTCAGCACTGCGCCCTAAAGAATTGAGCGACTATTTTTTAGAACATCCTGTTTACACCACTTTAGGAGTATCTCTTGCTATTAGCCTGCCCTTAGGCCAATATTCAGAGGATAAATTGATTAATCTTGGTCTTAATCAATTTTTCTTCAGACCGCAGATTGGTGTATCACACAATTGGGGGTTATGGTCTGCTGAACTTGATGTCTCGGCTTATATCTATACCAAGAATGATAACTTTTTTAACGACGGGACAAAAGACCAGAACCCCCTTTTCGCGACACAAGGCCATCTCATTAAACGCTTTAATTCTGGTGTTTGGGGCTCCTTGAGCGCTAGTTATGGTGGGGGAGGTGCTTCTCGTATAAACAGACTTTCTAAAGACGATGAACGATCCACCCTGCTAAATTCTGTATCATTAGGCTTTCCCATTGGAAAACGACAGAGTGGCAAATTGGTTTATATTTATTCACAAACGCTCACGGATGTCGGTTCAAATACCAATAGTCTTGTTCTGGCCTGGTCTGTGATTTTTTAATAGACCGTCTATC
>JAWUVW010000009.1:0-7931 GCA_034112185.1 Flavobacteriaceae bacterium
TTGTTCAGCTTTGTTTAAAGCTTTACCTAATTTTGATAAATTTTTCATAATTAAAATATTTATTAATTGTTTAAAACCTCGATCATTTAAAGACACTCAAGGGTTGTGTCTATTCCTCGCGAGAGAATATTTTTATTCCTGTGAAACCAGGAATCTATTTATTTTATTTACCCAATTCTAATTGATTTTTTACTAGGTTATAATAACGTCCTTTTAAGGCTATAAGTTCTTTATGGTTTCCTTTTTCTACAATTTCACCATTGTCTAAGACTATAATTTGATGAGCGTTTTTCACGGTACTTAGTCTATGTGCAATAACTACGGCTGTTTTATTTGAGAAGAAACTGTTAAGTTTTTCCATAATTACTTTTTCATTATTGGCATCTAGGGCGGAGGTTGCTTCATCAAAGAATAAAATATCTGGGTTTTTATAAACAGATCTTGCAATGAGTAAGCGTTGTTTTTGCCCTGTGCTTAAACCAGAGCCTTCATTACCAATTTTGGTGTTGTAGCCTTTTGGAAGTCCGTCGATGTAGTCAGAGATGTTAGCAATGTCTATGGCATACTCTAACCTTTCTTGATCTATATAATCTTCGCCAACGGCTATATTACTCGCAATGGTATCATTAAAAATATAGCCTTCTTGCATTACGACTCCACAGTTGGCACGCCAAGCGGTTTGAGAAATGTTACTTAGATTGTATTTATTAATGTAAATGTCACCAGAGTCGAGTTGATAGAATCCCATTAATAATTTCATTAATGTTGTTTTTCCACTTCCGCTAACACCAACAATAGCTGTTGTTTTATTTGCAGGTATGGTTACGGATAGGTTTTTGATGACTGGTTCTATTGCACCTGTATATCTAAAACTGATGTTGCTAAGTTTTAAATCTGCATTTTGTGGGATAATTTTTATTTTATTGTCTTCGGGTTTTTCTTCATCTTCCATATTATGAATTTCACCCAAACGATCTATTGATATTTTGGCATCTTGTACATCGCGCATAAAATTTATAAGCTGTGTTATGGGGCCATTAAGTTGGCCTACAATGTAACTGATTGCCATCATCATACCCAAAGTAATACTACCATCAATAACTAGTGTTGCTGATAGTACGGTAATAAACATATTCTTTAGTTCATTTATTAAATTAGAACCGACACTTTGTTTTTGCTCTAATGCTAAACTTTTGGTTGCTACTTTAAATAAACGTGCTTGAACATATTCCCAGTTCCAACGCATGCGTCGTTCTGCGTTATGTAGCTTAATTTCTTGCATGCCATTAATAAGCTCAATGACCTTACTTTGTTCTTTACTTACTTCAGCAAATCGCTTATAGTCTAACTCTTTTCGTTTCTTAAAAAAGAACAAAACCCATGTAAAATAGAGGACACTACCAATTACAAAAACTCCAAAAATTTGAATGCTATAGTAGCAGAGTACAAGGCTAAAAACGATAAGATTAAAAAATGAAAAAAGGACCGTTAATGATGATGTGGTTAGTATTTGCTCTATGCGTTTATGATCGTTGATGCGTTGTAATAAATCTCCTGTCATTTTGGTGTCAAAATAGGAGATAGGTAGTTTCATTAATTTGATAAAGAAATCTGAAATGAGAGAAATGTTTATTCTAGTACTTAAGTGTAATAGAATCCAACTTTTAATAATATCTAATGAGGCTTTTCCAAGGAACAGGAATAACTGAGCAAATAGAATTAAATAAACAAAATTTAAATCTTGGTTTTGAATACCAACATCTACAATCGCTTGGGTTAAAAATGGTAGTATTAATTGTAATAGGCTTCCTGCAAGTAATCCTATGATTAACTGAACAATAAATTTCTTGTATTTAAATAAATACCTTGAAATAAAACTAAAACCAAATTTTTCATCCTCTTCAAAATCAGAGTCATAAAATTTTGGTGTAGGCTCAATCATTAATGCGATGCCTTCTTGTGTAGAATCGTCAGCATTATTTCCTATCCAGAATTTTAGAAATTCTTCTTTAGTATAAGTTACAAGCCCATGAGCTGGATCTGAGATATAGATTTTATCCTTTTTAATTTTGTAGAGCACGACATAATGGTCGTTGTTCCAGTGGATAACACAAGGTAGAGGTGCCTCTTTAAGTTTTTTATAACTTAATTGAATCCCGAGTGATCTAAAACCAATCTGTTCTGATGCTTCGCTTATTCCTAATAAACTGCTACCTTCTCTAGTGGTTTCACTAAGCTTTCGTAATTGTTGTGTATTAATAATTTTACCATAGTGTTTGGTAATTATTTTAATACATGTTGGCCCACAATCTTTTGACTCTGTTTGCTTATATGTTGGAAATTTTTTCTTCAAGTTTAAGTCTATAATTCAAATTTTATTTTAGAGAAAAGCTTTTTTTAATACAGCTTTTCTAAGTTTTTAATCATTTATTTTTTTGGTGGTCCATCGTCCCCATAAGGTCTACTAAATCCTGGCCATCCTCCGCACATACCAGGTGGACATCCACGTCTTGCTCCACCATTAACTTGTACTTGCTCAGCTTTACTAAGCATTTTACCTAATTTTGATAAATTCTTTATAATAAAAATATTTATAAATTATATTTGCTGTGAACATTTAAAGACACTCACAGATTGTGTCTATTCTTCGCGAGAGAATTGTGTTCAAAATCCCGAAGCCATCTTAATTGATGGCTTTGGTTTTCTACGCTTCTATTTCTTCAATTGTATTTGGTGTGTTGTGACTTTCCTGTAAGTCTTCAATAAATAAGATTAAGTCTTCTCTTTTATATTCTTTAGGGTAGCTTTTACCGTCGATAAGTAATTCTGGCGTAAAATTTATGTCGTTAGCTTGGCACCAGTCCTTTTGTTGCTTCAACATGTTGAAGGAACTAGTTTCATTGTCGGATTTCCCCCATTTGGTTATCCAGTCTTTAGCATTTGGTTGGTTGTATATGTCATCCATTGCTTTGAGTAAAATAGCTTCATTTTCTTCGTAGTATATTTCTAATAAGCGATTAGAAACTACCGCAGAGTCACTATCTATTTGGGTCGTATTTACATTTAAAATGACATTAATTTTAATAGTCTCATTCTTCCTTAGTATATCTTTAATAAGAAAGTGTACGGACTTACAATGCCCACAAAAAGGATTTGTTATAACACTAATTTCTAAATCACTATTTGGGTTTCCTAGAATTATGTTATCTAAGTTATTTGGAATTATGACTTGTTTAGACTGGTTGAGAAGAGAACTAAATAGGTTAAAGTTTCTTTTAAATTTATAATGCTCAATTTTTAGTGTTTTAAATTCTTCCTTTTGTTTAAGAAAAGGCTTAATGTAATTCCAAAATACAGATGCTATAGCAAATGATAGCACTGATAGTATTGTAGAGTATAACGAAAACTCTAAAATAGAACTCGTATTAAAGCCAGAAAGACCAACTTGAAACCATAAAACACCGATAATACTTAGACATAGCGCACACCATTTTTTCACCACCTGTAGTTGATAGTAAATTGAAAATATAGTTATTGGCATTGACACAAAACTTATGAGATATAAAGGAGATATCGCATTGTTTGAAGTATTAATGATAAATGTAGAAAGCGTTAATCCAGAGAAATAAATAATACTTAAATCACTTAATTTAAAATTTTTAATAAGTGTAGCACCTGCTGAGTTTAAAACATCGTCACAACTTTTGGTTGTTGTCTCCCCATTGCAAAATGCATTTCCTATAATTGAGGTTTCTCCCTGTTCTTGTTTAAATATTGTAACACTTAGAACGATACCTAGTATTGAAAAAATAAGAAATAGACTCTCACTTAGAGTTGGTTGCGTTAGAAAGAACGCTAAAGCAATTAACCCAATGGTTGCAATTGCGATAATGTCTTTTATTTTAGATGTTTCGTAACTAATACTTTCTTCTGTTATTTCTTTTTCTACAGCGACCATTATGCCCGTAAATTGAGATAAGAAAATAGAGGAATCAATGGTTTTCTTTTTCTTAGAATTAGGATTATAAATATCCAATACATCATCACGCTGTTTAACTACTGAAAAATCGGTGTGGTCATTAATTTTTAGTTGTGCTAAAAAAGAGATTGGTAATTGCTCTAATATCTCTTCTGTTTGTGGGACATCTAAGGCCATATTATCAATCTCAAAGTGATCTAAAACACCTGTAATTGCATGTAAACTTGGATATGATGGATGGCTTTGAATTTGAAATTCTAATTCTCCTTTATCAAACGGAATAGAATTTAATTTCAACAATTTTTGAACGTGGAGAAATAATGGGTCTTTCACAGTGCTAAGGATTAATTTACACTACTGTTCCTTAGCATTAAGATTTGTTACCCACTAAAGTTTAGTTTTTTTTCTTTTTTTTAAAATGAAGACTATTAGTCCAATCAAGGCGGCCAAAATTAAATAATAGTAGATATTAAAACTAGTGTTTAATTCTATAGGACTATCATCACCAATTAATATAAAAGATGCCCAATAATAAGGCGAAGCTTCACTTAAGGAGTTGGTTTTTAAATATTCTAATTTAGCATTATGAAGTGCCAGAGATTTACTTTCTCCTGCTTTTAGATTAGTATAAAAAGAACTTAACAACTCTACAGAAGACTTATCATTAACTTCCCATAAAGTTGGCAAAACGCTATGTGATCCTGTATTAAAAAAACCTCTAGATAAGCTCATAACACCTTCACCTTTATAAAGTTCTCCTAATGACGTATTGCAAGCACTTAGAACCACTAATTCGGCAGAGTTATTATGATTATAGAGTTCGTTAAGATTAACTTTTGAATCGTGGAAAGCAATCCATGGACTAATACTATCGTTAGCATTCGCATGTGATGCGATATGTGTAATTTTTGCGTCTCGACTTTCTTTAAAGAATGTTTCACTGGTTGCTTCTTCATTTAAGAACATTTTAGAAGAAAATAGTTGGTCTATAGCATTTAATTCTTCTTTAGTATTTGGGAGCTGCGATAATCTCGAAGAAAAATTCACTGGAGCAAAGCCAACAAGGTTCTTAGTATTGTTGCGTTCAATTTTACTGTTTTCATCTAAGAATGTTAGTGAATAAACATAACTTATTTCATTTTTAAATATTAAGTAACTACGATCTTTAGTTGAGGTCATTAAGGATTCAAAAGGGATATTCTGTAAATAATAATCAGGACTTATAGTTAGTTTTTTATCCGTTATTAACGCTCTTATGTCTTCTGGAAATAGAGCATTGTAAATAGCATTAGAAATTTTTTTATAATTTTCTATTGAGGTCCTATCCTTAAAAGGTGTGTCTAAAAGAGCCCTGTATGTAATGGTTAGCTCTTTAAGAGTTTTAACATCCTTAATTTCAAAAAGTTTTGATTCATTTTTAGTAATTAAGAGGCCATAACCGTTTTCTTTATTTAAAATATATTGTATATACCCATTGTCTTTGGTGAGATATTTATCCTTAAATACATCGAGATCTATGACCTTAGCCGGTTTTAAGGTTTTATAATATAAGCGATTTTTTAAGTCTAAGGAATCAATAAATTGCTCGTATCTATCTTTGGCTAATAGTAAATTACTTTGATCTTTAGTATTAAGGCTATGTACATTTTCGAGCTTAGAAATTTCATGCTTTAATTTAATTTCTCTGTCTAAAATTTGTTTTGGTAAGTCTGAGTTATTGCGAGAATTTCTCAAGGTTATATCTTCTAAAAGAAGTAAGGCTTTATTCTTTTCAATGAAATAAAAAGCGTCTTCAACATTGTTTACTGCCATACTGACTTTAACTCCATCAATATAAATTTCAGTTGCTGTTTTTCTCCAGAATAATTCCGATTGTCTCTCTTTGCTCTCTAAACGAGATTGGTCAGCTAAAGAGTCTGCAAGTTTTAATGTCTTTATAGCCTCGGCATAATAAGTATTATCATTAGGATATTCTTTAGCGAGTTCTATCCATATTTTTGCTTTTTCAATGAGACTTGCGCACAAGTAGAATTTTGAATTGGATTTTTTTAAATCATTGTAATTTGGCAAGTTTAGGGGCTGAGAATTATCAAAAGGTATTATTAAGGCTATAGAGGTTTGAATATATTCAAAAGCCTTATCATAGTCTTTAAATGTTAAGTAATGCCTACTTATGTTTTTATTGATAATAGATAGGTTAATGATGTCATCAGTATTATTTTTATAGCTTAGTGCTTTTTCTAAATAACTTAAAGCATCTTCTTTCTTTTCAGAAACGTATAATTGACCTATATCATTATATGTATTACCGATTTTTGAAGAATCATTTAATTTAATAGCTACTTCCATAGCTTTATTATAATAATACTCACCATTTTTAAAATCAGGATTAATTCTATCGGTAAACAGATTACCTAGCTCATTGTATATAGTATAGACATACTTGTCTTTTATGTTGTTCTTTAAATTAGCGTCTTTGTTTAAGTTTTCACAAAGCGTCGCAGCCTCCTTAAGGGCATTAATTCCTTTTAATACGATTTTAGGCTTATTAATGATTTTGCATTGATCTCCAATTCCAATAGCCGATTTTATTAGGTAGATGTTGCTATTTAATTTGTTAGCAATTTCATTTGTAATCTCATAATATCTTAGGGTTTGATAATATTCACTCGAGCTTGAGTTGATTTCTGCCAAGTAATATGTTCCCCGCAAAGTCAACTTATCTTGTTCATCATATTTAAGTAATGTTTTAAAAGAAAGAACGGCATTATCTATATTTGAATTCACGTACTGATAATATCCTAAGTTATAAAGGTTTCGCCTGTAAAAATATAGGTTATCATAACTCAAAGAATCCATTAGAGCTATGTTCAATTCAAAACATTCTATAGCTTTATCTAAATTAAGTTGCTGATAATACCAACTGCTTAATTTTAGTCGATCTCCTAAAAGTAAATCAAACCTTTGTTCTGTTTGGTGATTTTTTATTAACGAGTCGAATTGCGTAATTTTTTGATTTTGATTTAGGGAGTCGTTAGATATAATATGTAAAAGTCTATCAGATACTTGTTGTGACCAACTCATAGAAAAGAAACTGCATAATATAATAGTAAATCCATAAATATACCGCAATTTCATATATATATATATATGTTTAAAAAATGGATAGTTCAATACGATATGAACCATCCATTTTATTAAGAGTCATAATTGTTAGTTAAAACAATTTGGATATCCATTCAATCTAACAGCACCTTCACCCTCATCTTCTTCAAGAGGTACCGGCTTCTTAGTCCCACAAGTAGTAGTATTAGAACCTGCAGTCATTGTTGAGGGGGTACTAGAGAAACCTAAATATTCATCCTTATTTACTGTCCATTTTTCTATATTATCGCTACAAGATTTATTCGAAAACTCAATTGAATAAATAGTGAATTCATTTTCCCAACTACTTCTATAAAAGACGTTAAATGGACCAATATAACCCAAATTGCTTTGGTTGTTATTATAATCATCTTCTAACATACTCATATTAAGATAGATATCTATAGTCTCGGTTCCGAGCGGAGCTGAATTTAAAATGAGATAGGTTTGCTGCTGCTGCAGCTGTCTTTTAACATCAGTTGTCGCTTCACCTTTAGTTTTTTTAACATTTAAATTAGACGTGTTTTCAACGTCTTGCTCCATAGTATTGATTTCATCTTTCTCACATCCAAAGCTAATTGATAACAAAGCAATTAAGCATCCATAAATAATTTTTTTCATAATAAATAATTTTTTGATTTATATCCTTAAGTTATTGAAAGTCTACATTTGTTACCCACTAAATATAAAAGTTTATTTTTGTTAAACTAGAAAAAAAACAGACGATTGATAGATAATTCCCATTATTTAAAGGCTTTGCTTAATAGTGATTCTAAAACCATTAACGCCATTTACGATGATAACTTCT
>JAWUVW010000010.1:0-9056 GCA_034112185.1 Flavobacteriaceae bacterium
TAGATAGTAAAAAAGACAGCACTTTTAGAGTATGGTCTTACTATTGTTTCCAAAAGTGGTATAAGTATAACTTCTTAAAACAAGGCTAATAAAAGAGATGAACAAAAAAAGAATATTAATTATAGCATCTTTAGCGAGTTCTCTAATTAGGTTTAGGGGCGATTTTATTAAAAGTTTACTAAAAAATGGATTTGAAGTGTTTACAGCGGCACCTAGTTATACCGATCAAGACAGGGTCAATTTAACCAGAATGGGCGCAACAATTTTCGAGTTTAATTTGCAAAGGACTGGTTTAAATCCTATAAAAGATTTTAAATCTATTCTAGAGCTAAAATCAATTATAAAAGAAAATCATATAGACTTAGTTTTTCCATATACAGTTAAACCTGTAATTTATGGTTCTATTGCAGCTAGCATGAATAATACTCCAGTAATTTCTTTAATCACAGGACTAGGTTACGCCTTTACTGGGTTAACATTTAAAGCAAGAATATTACAAAGATTTAACGAAACGCTATATAAATTATCCATAAGAACGAACAAAGTTATTGTGTTTCAAAACAAGGATGATTATCAATTATTTTTAGATAGAAATGTTATTTCTAAAAAGCAAAAAGTTGATTTTGTAAGTGGCTCTGGAGTAAATCTGAATCAATTTAGATTCAAAGAAAAAAACGCGTCGGATAAAGTTAGTTTTCTTTTGGTTGCAAGATTGATAAAGGAAAAAGGAATTGCATTGTATTTGGAAGCGGCACAGCTCTTGAAAGCTAAATATCCAAAAGCGGAATTCCATTTAATTGGTGCACCCGAAACCTCACCTTCCGCAATTAGTAAAGACGAATTAAATATATTGCACGACAAAGGAATTATTATATTTCATGGTAAACAACATAATATAGAAGAACATCTTCATAATAGAGATGTTTTTGTGCTTCCAAGCTACTACAGAGAAGGATTGCCTAGAACGACTCTAGAAGCTTGTGCCTGTGGAAACCCAATTATAACGACAGATTCTGTAGGTTGCAGAGAATCTGTAAAGGAAGGAATAAATGGTTTTTTGATAGAACCTCAAAACCTGGATGCTCTGGTGAAACCGATGGAATATTTTATTACAAATCCCATTAAAATTAAGGAAATGGGAGTTAACAGTAGAACCTATGCCGAAGAACGGTTTAATGTCGATATTATAAATAAAGACTTGATTAATATCATTAAAAATGTACTTGACCTTTAACCAAGTCAAGGTCATATTTGGCGCTAATAACAAGTTTATAATACACAGAAAATCTGAATTTTAGATTAAAGACTCTGTGCTTTACAAAAAGCTATGTATAGGTATCAATTATTACGAATTTAAAAAAAAATTAGAATGGGAAATTTATATAGAACTATTGTTAAACGCCCTTTTGATTTTCTAGCAGCCCTTGTTGGATTACTTTTAGTATCCCCGTTATTAATTACACTTATCATTATTCTTAGCATTTCTAATAAAGGAAAGCCCTTCTTTTATCAAACACGTACGGGAAAACAAGGTGAACTTTTTACCATTATTAAGTTAAAAACCATGAATGATAAAACAGATAGTAGTGGTAATCTTTTACCCGCTCTTGAGCGTGTTACCAAGACTGGTGATATCTGTAGAAAATATTCTTTAGATGAAATTCCGCAGTTAATAAACATGCTAAAAGGAGATATGAGTTTAATTGGTCCTCGCCCACTTTTACCACAGTACTTAAAACATTACAATCAGGAGCAAAATAAAAGACATGATGTGTTACCGGGTATTACGGGATGGGCTCAGGTAAATGGCAGAAACACAATTAGCTGGAAAAAAAAGTTTGAACACGATGTCTATTATGTAAATAACCAATCGTTTACACTAGATTTGAATATTATTTTTAAAACTATAGAAAAAGTAATAAATAGAAAAGATATAAATAATTCTGAAACTGCCGATATGCCCACATTCACTGGTACAAAAGAATAAATGAATTTGTATACAGAGCAAAATTATCTGAATTGAAATAAACAAGAGAACGAATTCTTGGAACCAAGGATTGGTGACCATACAATAACGTGAATTATTATCCATAACTTTATGTAAAAGTTCTAGGGTCTAATCTATAAAAAAAGGAAGGTTTCATTTTAACACTTTAATCGTATGATGTAAACCTAAAGACTACGGTTAAACTAAAAATGAAGCACAGCGCTATATGTTGCAAGTAGCTGGAGGCTGTAATATATTTTCAATCATAAAGCGGGTTTAACGCTCCATACTGCAGGTTTCTATATATTCACTGCGTTTTTTATCTGATTTTTATACCATTGACAATTTGATACACTATACATATCGTTTAAAATAAACAGTTTATCGTATAATATTTTATTATTTCATACTTTAGAATTTTAGGACTTATATTAGCCTTAATTATATTGGTCCCCAACACCTCTAATTATAACTTTAGGTACTAACTTAAAGAATTAACCTATGAATGAAAAAATATGGCTATCATCACCGCACATGAGCGGTAATGAGCAATCTTACGTAAAAGAAGCTTTTGACACTAATTGGGTTGCACCATTAGGGCCAAATGTAAATGGCTTTGAAAATGATTTACAAACTTATCTTAATGAAGACAGACAAGTTGCTGCATTAGCATCTGGTACTTCTGCTTTACATTTAGGTCTTATTATGCTCGGTGTTAGTATTGGAGATGAAGTCATTTGCCAAAGCAAAACATTTTCCGCATCAGCAAATCCTATTGTTTATCAAGGTGCCACTCCTGTATTTATAGATAGTGAAAGAGAAACATGGAATATGTGTCCAGAACAACTCGAAATAGCTATCAAAGATAGAATTGCTAAAGGCAAAAAACTCAAAGCTATTATTTCAGTAAATTTATATGGTATGCCATACAAAGTTGAAGAAGTTCATAAAGTTGCAAGTAAATATAATATCCCTATCATTGAGGATAGTGCAGAATCTCTAGGAAGTCAGTATAAAGGTCAGAAATGTGGAACTTTTGGTGATTTATCTATATTATCTTTTAATGGTAATAAAATAATAACAACCTCAGGAGGTGGTGCTTTAGTCACAAGAACTTCAGACCATAAAGACAAAGCTATTTTCTTAGCTACACAAGCAAGAGATAATGCTCCTCATTATCAACATTCACATATAGGATACAATTACAGAATGTCAAATATTATTGCTGGTATAGGTCGTGGCCAAATGACAATTTTAGATAGCCATGTTTCAAAACGTCGCGCTAATCATGCATTCTATGTTAACGCTTTTAAGAATATTAATGGAATTACTTTTTTACATGAGCCAGAAGGTTATTTTTCTAACCGTTGGCTATCATGTATACTTTTAGATTCTATGTCGACCCGAGAAGGTTTAAGACATGCTTTAGATAAAGAAAATATTGAGTCAAGACCTTTATGGAAACCAATGCATCAGCAACCAATTTTCAAGGATTATCCATGCTATCTTAATGGCGTTTCAGACGATCTGTTTGAAAGAGGTTTATGTTTACCTAGTGGATCAAATTTAACTGATATCGCGTTAGATAGAGTGATTTCTGCTATAAATACGTATTTTGCAGTATGTTAGTTAACTTTCTACATAAAGTATCTAAAAAATACGCCTCCCAATGGCTCGTCTTATTATTTGATATATTTATTATTGTAGGTACATTTTTCTTAGCTTATTTAATACGGTTTAATTTTAAATTAGACTTTGATTTTACGTTACTTTTAAAACAAATACCTTATGTCATAATTTCTTCTGCGATTAGCCTTATAGCAGTTGGTTCTTACAAAGGTGTTGTTAGGTTTACTGGATTCAAGGATATTGTTAATGTGATTATTGGTGCTAATATTTTAGCAACCATTTTTATTTGCTGTACATTTTTAAGCCGAAAGTTAATGGAAGACGATAGTCTTTTCAACTTGTCTGGTTCTATAATTTACACCCACTTACTATTAAATATTTTATTTTTAATTGGAGCTAAACTCTTTATTAAATCTATTTACAATTTTATATCTCAAGACTTCAAAACTATTTCTAACGTCCTAATTTTTGGAGCGGGTAGCTCTGGGATGTTGACTTATGATGCGATACAGAACGACAACAAAAGTAGTTTCAGGGTTATTGCCTTTATCGATGATGACGAGCGTAAAACTGGTAAAAAAATTAATCTGCTGAGAGTCTATAAAATCGAATCTATAGATGAAAAATTTATAAAAAAGAATAACGTTGAAGTTGTTATTATTTCGATTCAGAATATTGACTCTGCACGGTTATTACAAATAACTGGTAATCTTTTTTCTTTAGGTCTCAAAGTTAAGATTGTACCACCTGTTCAAAGCTGGATCGATGGAGACTTAAGTGTTGGCCAAATAAAAGAGGTTAAAATTGAAGATCTCCTCGGTAGAGATCCTATAAATATTAAGAATCCAGATTTAGAAAATCAATATGACAATAAAGTCATTATAATTACTGGTGCCGCTGGCTCTATAGGTAGTGAAATAAGCAGAAAAATAAGTTTATATAATTACAAAAAAATAATTCTTGTAGATAATGCTGAATCAGCTCTCTATAATATACAACAGGAATTTAGACAACAAGGATTAGAAAACATAGATGCTATTGTCGCAGATGTTCGTAATAAAACCAGAATAGATCAAATATTTAATCAATACAAACCTAAAATTGTTTTTCACGCAGCAGCATATAAGCATGTCCCGTTAATGGAAAACAATCCATTTGAAGCTGTAAGTGTAAACATTGGAGGGACTAAAAATGTGGCTGATGTTTCCGTAAAGCATAGTGTAGATAAGTTTGTATTGATATCCACAGATAAAGCTGTAAACCCGACCAATGTAATGGGAGCGACAAAACGGATCGCTGAGCTCTATGTTACGTGCCTTAAAGGGAAGGGAAACACAAAATTCATTACTACAAGATTTGGAAATGTTTTAGGCTCCAATGGTTCTGTAATTCCGTTGTTTAAAAAACAAATTGAAACAGGAGGACCTTTAACCGTAACACATAAAGACATTACACGTTATTTTATGACGATACCTGAAGCATGTCAACTTGTTTTAGAGGCCGCTGCCATGGGTAATGGGAGTGAGATTTTTGTTTTTGACATGGGAGAACCCATTAAGATTTTCAACCTTGCCACTAATATGATTGTTTTGTCAGGCCTGCGCTATCCTGAAGATATACAAATTAACATCACGGGTTTAAGACCTGGCGAAAAAATCTACGAAGAACTTTTGGCTGACGGTGAAAACACGAAGAAAACATATCACGAAAAAATAATGATTGCAAAGTCGAGACACATAGATATCGTTTATGTAGAAAAACAAATTAATAAATTGGCTATGGTAAACACATTGACACAACCCTTAGAAATTGTATCATCCATAAAATTATTAATCCCAGAATATATCTCTAATAACTCTACTTTTGAAGTTTTAGATATAAAAAGATAAACCCAGATTTAATTGACTCCATTTAAAATAACTAAAATGAAAACACGTATTTTTATAATTTCAATATTAGTAATGGCCATGTGTTCGTCTTGTGCGTCTCGCGAAAATCTAGTATATTTTCAAGACGAACCACTTCAAGAAAGTGTTCAAATGGCTGAACCGAAACAACTTTTGTATAAACCAGACGATTTATTAACTATAAATGTATCTGCTCTTGATCCAGAAACGGTAAGACCATTTAATTTACCTGTAGTATCTAATAACACCAACGTTATGAACGCACAAGGCGCGTTGCAAGTACAAACATACCTTGTTGATTATAATGGTAATATTGAATTCCCTGTATTGGGGACCATAAAGGTAGAAGGTTTAACACGTCAAGACCTTACCAATTTACTTGTAGAGCGGATTAAAGTAATGGCGAACGATCCAATTGTTAATGTAAGATTAGCTAATTTCACAGTAACAATATTAGGTGAAGTCTCCAGACCTGGCACCTTTACAATACAAGATGAAAGAATTACTGTTTTAGAGGCACTTGGTCTCGCTAGTGATTTAACCATTTATGGTGAACGGAAAAAAGTCCTTGTAATCAGGGAAATTGAAGGTAAAAAGAAGTTTGCACAGATTGACTTGACATCTGTCAATACTGTAAATTCACCAGTTTATTACCTACAGCAAAATGATGTGATCTATGTAGAACCAAACAAAGCAAGAATTCGTTCATCATCATACAATCCAAACACCGGATTAGTAATTGCAGCTGTAAGCACATTAGCTACTATTACTGCCATTTTCTTAGCCAACTCAAACTAGAATTAATTGAAATTTTTTATGGAATCTAATTCAGCAACTTCTGATATAAAACAAAAAATTGAATTATTTATTTCTTATTGGAAATGGATTTCGCTATCAGTTGTCGTTGCCCTCCTTCTTGGACACACATATTTACGCTACACCGCCAATGAATATAAAGCTAATGCGACTATTAAAATTAGAGATGAAAAGCAATCTACAAAATTACCTAGTATTGAAGATATGACAGGTGAAGGATTGTTTTCAGGAGGCACAGACAAAATTAAAGATGAGATTCAGGTTATACAATCACGAACGTTAATTGAAAATATTATAAAAAACTTAAAATTAAACATCCGTTGTTTTGAACAAGGAAAAATTAAAGAAAAAGAACTGTATACAAATCCACCAATAAAACTTAGTTTTTTTGAAAGTGATTCATTAATTAATACTGTTGAGAAAGTTTTGTATCTTAAAGTAAAGTCGTCTAACGAATATTTTTTATTTGAAGATAATGGCAAATCTCTAATTGATAGAGATGATAATGAAGGTGAAATATATGCTTTCGGTGATAAAATCAATACACACTTTGGTGGTATTGTTCTAATTCCTAACGTAGGCAATTATGCTCCTAAGGTTGGGAGTAATTTAAAAATCACAATAACACCAATAAAAAGTTTAATCAATAAATATCAAAAAAAGATACAAATTAGTACAGATAAAGGCTCAAGTGTAATTAAACTTGAATTAAAGGAAACGGTTGCTCAAAAAGCAGTTGATTTTCTCGACCAACTTATTATTGAGTATAATCGCGATGTCTTATTAGATAAAGAAACCGTTGTCAATGTAACCTCAGATTTCATTACTGATCGTCTTCGAAGAGTGTCAGAGGAATTGGAGCAAGTTGATTATACCGCTGAGCAATTACAGAAAAAAAACAACCTTACAGCTCTTAATTCTCAAGATAATCTCAATTTACAAAGTGGACAGCAATTACAAAACCAAATATCAACAACAGCAAATAACATTCAGTTGGTTGAGTTTTTACAAGAAGAACTCAAAAACAAAGATAAAACTAGTGACTTACTACCTTCAGCTAGTGGTATAGGTGATGCAAACACGGCTCAAGTTATTAAAAGTCATAATGAATTAGTTGCGCAACGGGATAGAATATTAAGAAATTCAAGTGCTAAAAACCCAGTTGTCATTCAATTAAATAATCAAATAGAAACTTTAAAACTGAATCTAGAAAATTCATTAACGAACATAAAAGAGACTTCTGAATTAACTTTGACTAATTTAAATAAAGAGAATTCCAGAATTCGTGGTCAACTTTACCAGGCACCAACAAAAGCCAGACAATTCAGAGATATAGCACGGCAGCAAGATATAAAAGAATCACTTTATTTGTATTTGTTGGAAAAGAGAGAAGAATCTGCAATACGGCTTGGTATGTATTCTGCTAATGCCAAAATTATAGATAACGCTTACTCCTCATACAAACCAGTTGCACCGATTGTTGTAATCACCTATTTAGCCTCATTCATTTTTGGACTAATAATTCCAATTGGTTTTATATATTTAATTGACCTTTTAGATACAAAACTATATCAAAAAGATGACTTAGTCAGTATTCTTAATATTCCATATTTAGGAGATATTCCAAAATCCAGCAAAGGAACAAAACTTATTAAGCAAATAGATTATTCGCCAAAGGCAGAGGCATTTAGAATTATTAGATCAAATATAGATTTTATGTTAGAAGACGTAAAAGGTAGATCTAAAAAACTATTTGTTACTTCGACTAAAGCTCAAGAGGGAAAATCCCATACAAGCACAAATTTAGCTTCATCCATATCGTTCTCTAATAAGTCTGTCCTGTTAATAGAAATGGATATTAGAATGCCGAAAATATTAGCCTATTTAGAACTAGAAGAAAAATCAAAAATAGGTCTCACCGATTATATAGCGGACAAATCGATTCTACCCGAAGAAATCGTAATCAAACATAAGGATAATGCCTTTTTAGATATCATTTCATCCGGTACAATCCCGCCAAATCCCTCAGAATTGTTGATGAGTGAAAGAATTAAAGAGCTTTTTAATTATTTCGAAAGTAAATATGATTATATCGTTGTCGATACGTCTGCTGTTGGGTTGGTGAGTGACACTTTGTTAATATCAAAATTTGCAGACATGTTCATTTACGTGGTGAGTGCTGATGATATTGACAAAAGACAACTTGCACATGTGGCACAACCCTTATATGACGAGAAGCGTTTGCCTAATATGACAATGCTACTTAATAGCGTAAGAGTTGGCAAAAAAGGTTACGGCTATGGTTATGGGTACGGAAATAATCCAAATAAGAAAAAGAAATGGTACAACTTTTCTTCTTAAATCAATAAGTATCCTCGTATTATAAATCCCTTATCCTAACATGATAAGGCATTTATGATTTCCTACGCTTTCTCTCTGTCTTCAACAAAGCTAATTCTCTACTAGTTTGCCCAGCCACAGAAGTGTTCTCCTCTGCTCTTCGAATTAAATAGGGCATCACGTCTTTCACAGGTCCAAAAGGAATATACTTGGCTACATTATAACCTGCAGCTGCCAAATTAAAACTAATATGGTCACTCATACCAAATAGTTGTCCAAACCACACGTTATTATCTTGTTTCGTAATACTATATTTTTCCATAAGCTCTAGTGCCAAATAGCAACTCGCTTCATTATGGGTTCCTATAAAAACAGAG
>JAWUVW010000011.1:0-17489 GCA_034112185.1 Flavobacteriaceae bacterium
ACGTGAGTATTTAGGTGTAATCGGAGTACAACAAGAGTTTACACACATTGCAACACCAGAGGAGAACGCACATATTGAAGCCTATCATGGAATATTAAAAAAAGATGTCTTTAAAAGGTTCGATTATCAATACTTTGGCGAAATAGAACAGATATTAAAACGTTACGTTAAGTTTTATAATAATAGAAGGCTTCACGGACTATTGGGACGTATCACACCAATGGAAAAATGGAATGCAGATAAGCATCTAATTATGATGAAAAAATTAACCGCTTAATTAATAATCGAAATTTAAAAGATTACTCTTGTTTTATAGGGGTCAAAACAAGTGGCTTTAGCCAATTGTTGTACACAATTCGAAAAAAAACTGAACTAATATAAAAAAAAACGAACTTAATTTTAATCATTTCCATTTTAACAATCTCTCTTTTTGGTTGTAAAGAAGAGAAAAAAGAAGTTAAAACAGAAAATAAAGTTACAGCGGAATTGACTATTGCAACAGCCGATTATGAAATAGCAAAAGAAGAAGACCAAAGCCAAAAAGCATTAAGAAAAAAACCCTTATCTCAATATACAACTTCGGAACTTGAACAACTACCAACTAACAAAAAAATTCTTTTCAGAGTTATTCTCTCAAAAGATATTAAAGATAATCAAGTAAAACCAACTGTCGATAAAATACTACACGAATTGACTTCTTATGATTCAGACATCGATGAAATAATTTTATGATTTTATAGCAGTAAAGACGTTTTAAAAAATCCTTATGATATCGGAACTGCGATTTGGGCACCAAATGGAAAAAATAGGGAATATAAATGCAAATATTGCAAAAAACAATAATCGAGAGAACTACAAAATTGAATATAGAATTAAAGAAAATCTTGAGCAACACCTTGAACAAAACTCAAAATCGGAAGTCAAATTTGGCTTTATAGAAAACGAAAGTAAGCAGATTTTTAAGGATATTGTGAGTGCGGAAGATAAAGCTAATGACTACGAACGAATTGAGCAAGACAAAGTACTTGATGAAATTTTAGAAAAATATGGAAAACTCGATGACGACAGTCGAGAAAAACTTAAAAAAGAATATAACAAAATAAGTGAAAAAGCTAGAAAAATAATGAAAGAAGGCAAAGCAAAAGTTTTCCAAAAATATAAAATCACGGAAGAACAAGCAAAGGAAATAAGTACAGAAGCTCTAACTGAAAACTGGGCATTTGAATAAAGAACTGCGCACAAGACCGTGAATAATAAATTTCTAGCAATCAACTACTTAAAAAAATTGCTTACGTCAGTTCACTACGCTCGTGTCTCGCAGATTTTCTATTCGGTTTGTATTTGCTAAATTAATTGTTTACCCGCAACACCCGAGCGTAGCGCACAGGCGAAGCAAACCATACACAACAACATTATACATCATTCTAAAAAAAAAGACCACTAACACTAATAAATAGAAAATGAAAAATACAGCATTGATAACAGGAGCATCAAATGGAATTGGATTAGAGTTGGCTAAAGTGCACGCTTCAAAAGGAGGCGATTTAGTTTTGGTAGCAAGAAACAAATCTAAATTAGAGGCACTTAAAACCGAGTTAGAAACACAATTTAAGGTTTCTGTTTACACCATAAGCAAAGACCTTTCTGTGACTAATGCGGCACAAGAAATATATGACGAGACAAACAGACAAAATATTGAAGTTGTTTATCTCATAAACAATGCAGGTTTTGGCGATTTTGGTCTATTTACAGAAACAGACTGGAACAAAGAGCTGCAAATGATTAATTTGAACATCGCTACGCTGACACAATTTACAAAATTATATCTACAAGATATGGTTAAACGAGGAAGCGGTAGGATAATGAATGTAGCCTCTGTGGCGGCGTTTCAACCTGGACCAACAGCGGCAGTATACTGCGCAACCAAAGCTTTTGTGTTAAGTTTTTCTGAGGCCGTTAGTAATGAAGTAAGCAAGAAAGGAATTACTATAACGTCTCTTTGTCCAGGACCGACTGAAACAGGTTTCAAAGCGGCGGCTGCAATGGAGGAAAGCAACCTTTTCAAAGGTAAAAAATTGCCATCGGCTAAGGTGGTTGCTGTCTATGGGTATGCTTCAATGCTCAAAGGAAAAACAGTTGCAATACACGGAACGATGAATACTATAGGGGCTAATTTTAGCAGGTTTGTACCAAGAGCCTTAGTCTTAAAAATTGCAAGTAAAATAGTGGGTAAAGCCTAATAGTATGTTCAATTATGAACAAACACATAACAACGTGCTGTGGCAAAAAACAAGTAAAATCTCATTAATTTTTCACTAGAGTTATTCCAAGGCCGTTGGCATTCATTGCAGAAATCACTCAAATCTAAAAATGAATATGAATATGAATATGAATATGAATAAAATAAGAATTAT
Organism: Flavobacteriaceae bacterium; assembly: GCA_034112185.1. GTDB lineage: Bacteria > Bacteroidota > Bacteroidia > Flavobacteriales > Flavobacteriaceae > Winogradskyella. The sequence continues at coordinate 2,415 of JAWUVW010000011.1, forward strand.
CGGAATAGTACTATTAGTCGTCGGCATTATAACGCCATTCAATTTGGAAAATGATGCTACCGATTTTATTTCTGGTCTTTTAATTGGTGCTGGAATTGGATTAGTTTTGACTGGAAAATCAGAAAAGGGAGCAAAGTAATTAAATTCGGAATTTCAGCAAGTTTGCTTGCACTGCACTTTGAGCTGAATTTGGCAAGTTGCGGAAATTCTTATTCAATCGGCATTGAAAATATTATGGACTTTATTAAGACACATAATTTAGAGATGGTTAGTTTACTAAATGAGTATTCTGAAAAATAGGATAACCAAACACCTTAAAAAACGGTGCCCAACACCGTATAAAATTAAATACTAGTTTTAGCCTATTCAAAGAGAGTATCACTTTAGAATAAAGAAGTTAAAAAGGGACGCGAAGTACTCTCCTTTAATTTTTGCAGTTCTAAACGCATACGTTACTCTACAATCTTTCCATAACGCGCTTGTATCCTCTGTCTTTTTAAGTCGACTATTTAATACGTCTTTTGGTCTCATCCTATCCATAAACTTTAATATTTTGTCTTTTCCACGCTCACTTTTAAGCCTGTAAACAAACTTTTGAGCACTCTGTTCCGCTTTATTAGCAAGGTCCTTAACTTAGCTATACGCTCCTCTAAATGGACCATATTCATATATAAAGCAAATCTATAGGCCTTGAAATGCGCACCCGCTTTTCACTTTAAATACGCCCTAAATTAGGAGGATTATTTCATGTAGACCAAAGCTATTTCATAATGAGTTGCCACCATGCTTGTAATTGCAATAGGGGCACATACGGTTTTCTGTATCACCGTTCTTAGAGTTTCCGATAGTATTTGCTTGGGCAGTACCATTAGGCATAACACACGTATACCGCTATACACAGATTTGTCCTTTATCTATTGAGAAATACGTAGAACTACGTACAAAAAAACTTACTTTTTTTCAATAAATTTGTAGGTATAGACGTCATGAAAATAAACACCATTGTGTTTAGCCTATTGTTAGCAAACATTGTCAAGCGAAATAGAAATAAAATAATTACAAGTATGAAAAAACTTTACATCCTATTTACATCACTATTAATAGCATCAACATCCTATTCACAATGCAGTATAAATCATGTTCCAAGTCCGCCTCTAATTTTTACCATAGCGCTTGGTGATGTTTTTCTTTGGGGTCAAGGATTTATTGCTGAATGCGATGGATATCTGGAATACGTAGAATTAATTGCTGCAGAAGCAGGCGTTGTTTCTACTGGTACACTTAAAATATATTCAGGTAATGGCGTAAGTCGCACCCCTATATATACTCAAGACTACGAAGAAATAACGATTTCTCGAATAGGTGACCCTATTAGAATTACTTTAACTGAAAATTTAGCCCTATCCCTAAATTCGCAGTATACATTTGAATTCCCTGTTGATAATGTCGCTGTTTATGGTGGCACAAATGATGAATATTCTGGTGGTACAATTTGGCAAAACACGAATTCCGAATTTCCAGATCACGATTTTTATTTTACGGTCGCAATTTCAGAAACTACTTTAAGTATTAATGAATATAATGAAGACGCCACAACATTTATATTCCCTAACCCTGCAAAAAGTTTTATTAATATTTCCAGTTTAATTAAACCTCAACACTATAAAATTTATACTGTTTTAGGAAAAGAAGTCAGTCGTGGTTTTATGACTGATAATAAAAATATTAATATTGAAAACTTAACGAGTGGGGTCTATTACTTAAAATTAAAAAACACGACTACATTAAAATTTATAAAGACTTAAACGCACTAAAACATTTGCTAACACGATACAAAATTAATTACTGGTTTTAGGCTTACTTATCAAAATCCTTTCGGATTTTATTGATGAGTTTTCTATTTATAAATTAGTCCTCACCACGCAACTCAATCTTTTACAAACACGCTGGTAGCAATGCGAGCAAAGCCATACAAAATGAATCAGAAACAACTTATAATTCTACTTTATTCATTACTATTTTTAATACGTTCAAATTTCATATTTGGACAGGAAACCTCATCAAATATTCTATGGGACAAGACTGATAAAAAACCTATTTCTTATGCAACTATTAAAGGGATTGAAAATTCTTCAATTAGCAATGAAGATGGTGTCTTTGAGTTTCAAAAAACGGCAGGTAAAATTACCATCCAAAATGTTGTTTATGAAACCTTAGAAGTTGATTTTAACTTTCTAAAAGCAAAAGACACAATTTTTATGAAGCCATTGACTTATCAATTAGATGAAGTTGTAATAAGCAAAGACGGTCTTTATACTCAAATGTTAAAAACAATATTGACTGATTGTGCACTTGAACCGCACAATGAAACGTTTTTTTTAAGGGCTGTGGTTAGAAAAAATAATGAACTTTATAAAATTGTTGATTTTTCAGGAATGCTAGAAAAACAGACTTTATTCGACACTAAGTCAAAACCTATGCCGAAAAACAACTATAAGGTTCAAGTTGATAATATTAGAAAAGTAGGTTTGGACGATAGAGAAGTTGATATTTTGATGTTTAGTTTCCAAGAATTCTTTACCAATTTAATTCAGCTTTCAATTAATAAGGATGAATTTAATCTCACTTATGCATCTACAGCCGCTAAGGAATCTAAACGAATAACTTTCGAACCTAAAAATAAAGGGAAATCTAAAGGATATTATATCTTGAATGAAGATAATTCTTTCAAAGAAGCTGCTATTACCTATTCAAACTATGATTCAAAATATGACAATAAAGGAGATGTAAAATTTAGGACAACTAAAAGCAACTGGATTTCTAACTTTGAGAGAAACAGAGAAACAGGTTTACTTCAACTAAGTAAAGGGAAATTAAGTGCTAAAATGGAATTAGTTAGAAATGATGTTACTGAGATTTATGAATTCACATATATTTATAATTCCAATCCGATAAAGAAAAATGTTAGTATTAAAAATAACATTAACCTTAAAAAGGACATGTTTAAACTAAAAGGCAAATACAATCCAAATTATTGGGAAAATCACGACGTTTTAACTCTAACTAATGAAATGCAGGAATTTATAAACAACGTAAATTCTCTTGGAAAAAACTCTGATTTCAAAACAAGAACGAATATAAACTAAACAAAGCACTGCTGCCAAAAACGCATAAGCATAGTAAGGGTTAAAAGCTTAACTAAAAAGTGGTTTTGTGTTTGCTAAAATAATTTACAAACCGAAAAAAACAGCTTATAAATCCCTTACTATGCTTATACAAAACCGTTGGCAATAATTTCAATGCAGCACTTTTATGAAATTAGATTGACTAAATATTAAACACTTAATGATCGTCCCTTATGAAACCAAAAAAAGAACATTCGCGACAAAAAAGCTATCAAAAATAATTTAATACACTTTGTAAAACAAATCAATAAATAGTATAATTTTGTTTAAAATTTTAATAGCATATTGCGCTCAAAATGAACAAATACATTGTTGTAAATCAGCCTGAACACTGGAACTTTTCAACTGATAATATTACAGTAATATCTTCACAAGATTACCTTACAAATCCGAAGTATTCCCTTTTAAAAAGCGCAAGAATTTTTAATCTGTGTAAAGATTACTCTTACCAATCTAAAGGCTATTACGTTTCCCTATTGGCAGAAGCCAGAGGACATTTACCAATTCCTACCACAAAAAATATTGTAGATATAAAAACATTAAAACTCGTTAGAATTGTTTCTGATGAGTTTGATGATGTCATTCAGCAAAGCTTAAAAAATATCAAGTCTCAAGATTTTACTTTGAGTATTTACTTTGGGCAAAACGTAGCACAGAAATATAAAAACTTAAGTTCATTGTTCTACAAACATTTTCAAGTTCCATTTTTACGTGTTAATTTTAATCATACGACAAAATGGAACATACAAAATATAAAGGCAATATCGGAATCCGAAATTCCTGTAGAACACATAACAAGTGTTAATAAATTTGCAAATCAGTATTTTTCTAAAAAACGTTACGATACAGTAAAGGTAGCTCACTATGATTTCGATTTGGCTATTTTGGTAAATCCAAACGATCCTGCTCCACCAAGTAACCCTAAAGCGTTGAAAAAATTTGTAGAAATAGCTGAAAAAATGAATATCTACGCAGAAATTATTGAGCCTAAAGATTTATCAAGACTTTCTTCTTTTGACGCACTATTTTTAAGACAAAGTACAGAAGTCAATAATGAAGCCTACACTTTTGCCAGAAAAGCACAACAAGAAGCTATTGCCATTATTGATTATCCTGATGCAATTTTAAAATGCTGTAATAAGGTGTACATGGCAGAAGCTTTAAAGAATGCAAACATATGCACGCCAAATACAATAATTGTGCATGCAAACAACCGAAATTCTGTAGTAGAACAAATTGGCTTACCATGTGTACTAAAGGCTCCAGATTCTACATTTTCGTTTGGCGTAAAAAAAGCGAAAACACAACAAGAGTATAATGCTTTGGTTACTGAAATGTTAAAAGAATCTGATTTAATTATCGCTCAGGAGTTTTGCCCTTCGGATTACGATTGGCGCATTGGCATCATAGACAACAAACCGTTTTATGCTTGTAGGTATTACATGGCAAAAGGGCATTGGCAAATTTATAATTGGAATACAAAAAATAAGAAAGAACAAGATGGTGAAGTCGATTGTCTGCCCATTGAAGATGTGCCTGCAGATATTATTGATATGGCACTAAAATCAGCAAAACTAATGGGATTAGGACTTTACGGAATTGATATTAAAGTGGTTGACAATAAGTTAATGGTCATTGAAATTAACGATAACCCTAATATAGATTTTGGAGTTGAAGATGCACATTACGGAGACTTGGTTTACACAGAAATTCTTGCTGCATTAAAAAAACGATTAGATTAAACATGCCAAAGAAATATCACTTATTTGAAGTTTTTGGAATAGAACTCGAATATATGCTAGTGAAGAATGACACTTTTAAGGTCGCTCCTATTGTTGATGAAATGTTTACAAAAAAAGCAGGAGAACTAACTTCAGATATTGATAATGGAGCTATTGCATGGAGCAACGAACTTGTAGCACATGTTGTAGAACTTAAAACCAATGGACCGGCGAGCAGTGTTGCTGATTTATCAAAAAAATTTCATGCCAATATTCTGGAAATTAATGGAATTTTAAAGTCACTTAACACACAATTACTAGGAACTGCATCACATCCATTAATGCATCCAAATACAGACGCCCAACTTTGGAAACACAGCTATAGTGACGTATATGCACTTTACAACACTATTTTTAACTGCACAGGTCATGGTTGGAGTAACGTACAAAGTACACACATTAATTTACCGTTTTATGACGATAAGGAATTTGAAAAATTGCATGCAGCCATAAGAATCATATTACCATTATTACCTGGGTTATGTGCCAGTTCTCCTATACTAGAAGGTAAAATCACAGGTTTTAAAGACACGCGCTTAGAGTTTTACAAAACCAACCAGAAGGAGATTCCCGAACTGACAGGTCTTGTAATTCCCGAAAGAACATTTTCAAAATTAGATTATCATGCCACAATTTTTGAGCCCATAAACCGTGCTATAAGACCTTATGATAAAAGCAAGATTTTAGACCAACACTTTTTAAATTCTAGAGGTGCTATTGCTCGTTTTGATCGTAATGCTATAGAGATTCGTCTAATTGATATTCAAGAATGTCCAAAAGCAGATATCTCAATCTGTGCATTGGTTATAGAAGTCTTAAAGGCTATTATAAACAAGGATTTTTGCACACTACAAGCTCAAAAAAGCTGGCCAAAGCAAGATTTATTTCTCATTTTAAATGATGCTATAAAACATGCCGAAAACTCTAAAATCGAAAATTCAGAATATTTAATATTATTTGGTTTAAAAAAAAATCAAACTCTAGGAGACCTATGGAAACATCTATACCAACACGTTAAACCAAAGTTACATCGTTCACACCACCATTCTATTGAATTAATTTTAGAAGAAGGCACTTTGGCTACAAGATTGTTAAAAGGTGTTGGAAAAGATGCTTCAGAAAAACACATTACTTCTATATATCGTCAGCTTCAAGATTGTTTAATGACCAATACGTTATATAAACCGTGAGACTTGTTTTAACCTGTGAGCATGGCGGCAATGATATTCCTGAAACATACAAAAAACGTTTTCCAAATGATGAAGTTTTAAAAACCCATCGCGGTTACGATAGTGGTGCTTTAGATTTATTTCAATATTTAAAGCCTCTCTCTGATGTTTCGTTTTATAGCACAACCTCACGTTTATTCGTTGAACTTAATCGTTCGTTACATCACAAAATGTTGTTTTCAGAATTAGCTAAAAATCTTTCTAAGATTGAAAAAGACCACATTATAAAAGACTATTATTTGCCTTATAGATCTAAAGTAGAAGACAAAATTCATGATTATATTAAGCGTAGTGAGGAAGTGCTTCACCTTTCCATACATAGTTTTACGCCACAACTTAATGGTAAAATCCGTAACTGCGATATTGGCTTATTATACGATTCTCAAAAGAATAAAGAACAAGGGTTCTGTAAAAATTTAAAATCCCTACTTTTAAAACAAAACCCAAACATAAATGTGCGATTTAATTACCCTTATTTAGGAAAAGCAGACGGTTTTACCACGTTTATGAGAAAACAATTTCCTAAGAATTATATTGGAATTGAAATTGAAGTGAATCAGAAATTTGTTACTAACAATAGTATAGAGATAGAATTAAAAGAATATATATATGAGGCTATCAGCAAGCTAAATTCAAATTATCACAGTTTTTAAGCACTACTCTTTGTGAAATTAAGGCCATTAAACTAAATCGTGAATTTGATATAAACGATTTTAAGTTCAAATAAAAACTATTACCAACACGGTGTATCATTCATTGCTTGGTCACTGCCGACTTACGCACATTGCTACGCCAGTTCGCTTCACTCGGGTTCTGCGGCATATTCTATCTGTGATTTATTTGCTAAATTAGGTGCTTAACAAACGTAACACCCGAGCGTAGCAAACCATACACAACAACGTTTCCAACATTTGTCCAAACGGACTTAATCTAAACTAAATGAAGAAAGTTATTTTACCAATTCTATTACTGACTACCATTTTGAGTTTTGCACAAAAGGATTCCGACAATGGTGATGTTCATAAAAATCAAGGATTCTTTAATATTACAAAAATCGGGTATATTTCGAGCTCATCTGTAAAACAAGAATTGTTTATTGAGGGAGAAGGAAACCTGTTTTCAGAACTTGATAATAGTAAATCTCACGCTTGGAGTTTGCAAACTATAAATGGCTATTTTATTTCCCCATATTTCTCGCTTGGAATAGCAATCGGTCTTGATGCTTATCATAATCCGAATTTCAACACTTTACCAGTGCTTTTGGATATAAGAATTTATATGGCAGATGAAGAAGATTCGTTTTATGCCTTTTTAGATATTGGACCCTCTTTAAGAATTGGAGGAGAAAATTCTACATTGAGAAAAGGAATGGTTTTCAATATTGGTGTGGGCTATAAGTTTAAAGTTGCTGAAAAATTATTTTTAATTTCTGATCTTTCATATTCCCATAAAACGGTAAGTTTAACAGATGAGGGAATTGGCACATCTGACCATATAATTAAGGTAAATGGAGTTGGACTAAATCTTGGTATTATTTTTTGAAATTGAACTAAAAATATAAAACGTTGGTTAACACCGTATATAATTAATTGCTTCGGTTTGTGTGTACTAGAAAAATCCTACGGATTTTCTCTACGTTCGGTTTCCTTTTGCTAACTTGGGTGCTTAAAAAGCGCAACATCCGAGATCAACGCACAGGCAAAGCAAAGCAAACCCAATCGTTGTGCAACATTAAACAAAAAATGGAAAAAAAAATGAATTTCTTACCAACAAAATAATGGTGCAATAATAACGTCTTTAATGTATTCTAAAAATGGGAAACCAACTGATAAATTATTAGGCATTGTAATTCTAAAAGAAACTATAACAACAAATATTGAATTCTGATACTATTAATAAAAATATGGAGAAAACGAAATTACCAAACGGAAAATTAATTTATGCTTTAGCAATATTGAGTTGCTCCCTGTTTTGCTTTGGAGGAATTCCTATTGTTTTTGCGCTCATTTCATATTTACTCGCTAGAAAATCCGAAAAAGTACACGAGCAAAATCCTAATGCATATTCTAATATTGAGAAAATAAAAAAAGGAAAAATTATTGCTATTATCGGTTTAGTATTAAATTTAATAATAATGGCTATTGCAATCTGGACATTAGTTACAATTGGCTGGGATTCATGGTCTGATGAGTTTATTAGAAGATGGAACGAGGGATTACAAAATAATAGTCGATAGCTAAAAACCGCTGCACAACAATGTATGTAAAACATAGCTATTACGTGTTTTACAAGAGGCTTGTGCTTTTTAACACAGCGCCAAATTTTTATAATTTGGCTTTTAAGATAAAAACAAAATTATAAAATTTCGGTTCGTTTTTAATCCGAAAAGTTAGCGTCTTTTAATACGCTACGTTTCATATACGATCACCTTCTTTGCAATTTAAAAAAACACCTAGATGTTGGCAACAACCTATATAAATCGGATAAACGGACATATTGCCGATTTAAAGAAAAAATTAACAGACTATCACAATGATTTTTTAAGCAGAAAATCCTACACTGTCAAGTTCACGACCGGCTTGATAAAGAAATATATAAACCTTAAATATTATTCCAAACGACCTAAAAACCCTAATGATAGCTACTTATTCAATGTCTTCTTATTAGCGTTTTCTCAGAGGAATTCTCAAACCACAAAAGCTCTAAAAGAGTTCGGAGGTACCCCAAGAACAATTGCTAGAAACTTCATGTATTTTAGTGCACACCTTAGATAAATTGTGCACACCTAATAGGACTCCTTTTTTTGAACAAAAAGGTCATAAAACAAAAAAGCATCCCAATCTACCTAAATAGTACTACTTCGCTAAAGCTGCGTAGCACAAGGGAAAAAGGAAAGCTTCTCATTGGTAAGTCCCCAACAACATTGGATCACTTACAACTACTCTAGGATTTCTCCCAGAACAACACCACATTATCAGTGCCCTTAAAATGGAAACCTTGCTTAAAAAAAGCCTCAATCTCTTGAAGCTTAGTTTTGCAATTTTAGCGGTCTAGACAGGGCTCGAACCCGATTAACTATCTAACTAAAATACAGCTGTTTGAATGCTGATGAATTTAAATATCACTTCTTTACTCAACTATTGTTCTAATAAAAATAGATAGGGTTATCGGTAAGTTCTCATCTATCATTCACACCTAATTTACTGGAATAAAATTATTTAGGTAATGAATAGATCAAATATTTTAACTTGATTTTCTGCTCAGAACATTCTATAGGATTCTCATAGTTCTATTCTAAAAAATAAGCAGCTCTACGTATAATATTCGTCAGATTTTTTTCTAAATTTGTAAGAATAAACATAATGGATATAAACACCATTATGTTTAGCCAATCGTTGTAAACAATACTGAACGAACTAACGAACTCAAAATGGGTATTATACATAAATGTTTAATTTAAATTTTAAAAATGATTAAAAAAACAATGAAAATGATGACAGTAGTATTTGCTGCATCAATGTTATTAACATCTTGTTATTCTTACACAAGTGTTGTAGGTAGTGGAGCTCAAGGAAACAATGAAACAACAGAGATAAATAATTATCTATTATATGGCTTGGCACCTATTGGCGTTTCTGATTCAAAAGAAATGGCAGGTGGAGCAGAAAATTATACTGTTAATGTAAAACAATCGTTCATTAATGGTTTACTTACGGTAATAACTTTCGGAATATATGCACCGACTACTACGACTGTGACTAAATAACATTTAATAAAGAGAGTTTGTTCCTAATTAACAAACTCTCTTTTAATCATTTTTATGAAGAAGGCGTTTTTTTATATAGCATTAGTAATTTCGATTATTCTACTTATAAACATTATAAAAATCTTAATTACTGATTTTTCTCGACTTACCGCATATGGCTTTGGTTATTTAGTAGGTAAAGTTATTTTATTTGTGATTTTCGGAACAATTATGTTTTTGACAAGAAAACACAAAACCAAATCTAAAAAGGGCCTTTAAAAAACGTTTTACAACACCGTATATAATTAACGGCTAGTTCTAGCCTACTTACGAAAATGCTCGCATCAACTATTTAGGATCAATAAAGAAAGCTAAGCACTCCCCTTTAATTTTTCAGTTCTAAACTAATACGTTTCTCTACAATTTCCCCATAACGATCTTGTCATTTATAGCATCACTTTTAAGCCTGTAAATAAACTTTTGAGCTCTTGTTGCGCTTTATTATCGTGATCATTTAACTGAGCTATACCCCTCCTCAAATGGACCGTATTCTTATATAAAGCAAATCTCTCGGCGTTGAGATGTGGCCAACCGTTTCACTTTAAATGCGGTCTAAAATAAGAGGTTTATTTCATGTCGAACAAAGCTATTTCATAATTAGTTGCCGCCTTGCTTGTAATTGTAATAGGGGCAGATACGGTTTTCCGTAAGGCTGCTCTTAGAATTAGTAATACTATTGTTTGGGAAGTAAGCTTAGTCATAAAACACGTACACCGACATACATAGATTTGTCCTTTATATATTGAGAAATACGTAGAACTACGTACAAAAAAACTTACTTTTTTTTAATAAATTTGTAGGCATAGACTTAAAAGGGCTAAACGCAATGTGTTTAGCCTATTGTTGTAGCCAATTAAAACCAAGAATATGGGATTATATATGAGACCTATAGGAAAACCTAAAAAAGGGTTTGAAAATAGATTTAAAGATATATTTGAAATGATAAATTCGGATACTATTCCTAAGCCAAGTCTAATGGATAAAATTCGAGGAAAAAAATATACTACAAAAGAGGAATTAATTCAAGAATGGTTCGAAAATCAAATTACAACCTACGAAACCTTAAAAGCACCAAGGGTAGGTAGAGATAAGGATGCTGAACAATGGATTAAGCAAAAACATGAGGAATTAGAAGAAAAACCACCATACGATGAATTTTTAAAAGAACATCAAGGATTTTATGTGATTCCTTTAGCAAAAGAACAAGATGGAGTTCCTTGCTACATAGCTTTTGGACAAGACGAAAATGTTTTTAGAGGGCAACTTTTAACGGATTGTATTGATGTAATAGGCGAAGATTTGGTTAATGAAGCTTGGGGCACAAAACTGGCTGATGAAACTCTCGATTACGGAAATAGACTAATGAATGTTGCTGACAAAATTGCAAACGAAAATAATCTAGAATATATAAAAGACTTAGAAAGTCCACCTGAAGTAGATGAAGACCAAATAGAATCTAAATTACATCTCGTTTATTCATTAGCTAAATGGTTAACTTTTTACGGAAAAAATGGTCACGGATATGAAGCTGATTTCTAAAAAGATAAGAGGCTACAACAATGGCTATAATTAATACAGGTTTTCTTCAGATATCGCTAAAAAACACCCTAGTATAAAGGTCACCCTAACAATTGGTAGAAAGTCTAGAAGCTTTAGAGGACTAGGGATATGTAAAGTTAAGGCGGTAACTATTCAATTAAAAAAAGCTCTGGAGTTAGAAGCTATGACATTCAGTGCTGAAGAAATAGATGGGCAAAATTTTTTAATTCTAGCACTAACATCTGTTCTTGACTCTAATGAGTTTGACAGCAACTTATATGTTGACGAAGATATAATAGATGAAGAATCCGGAATAGTAATTCCAAATGGAACTTATAACCTTAATAGTACTATTGGAAATTATGGTGGCTATAAAGTTTTACTAAACAATTAAACGTACATAAATCATACCTCACCTAATCTTGAGAGGTGTGTTTTTATTTTATGAAAAAGAGACTATTAATACTTGTTTTATTATCAACCTGTTTTATTTCGGCTCAAAACTGTGAAATAAAAAAAAACTATTGTAAAAAAGAGAATAAGAAATATAAGAAGTTTCTAACCGAAATTACTCCTGATGAATTTAATAATATAAATGGTAAGTCAAAATATATATTATTAGACAACCAAGGTAAAGTTTTAATGGTAACAAGCTATAAAGACAGACTTAAAGGTGAGCGTTGAGAAGATGACAAACCTATGTTTAAACGAAAAACAACACCCTTTTTAGCCAAAAAATAACAGCTTATAACATTGGCTATAAATAATTGCTTCTAATAATCGCCTACTTCTGAAAATCTCATAAGAACTATTGCGCTAAAAAGGGTAGCTAAGCACTTCACTTTAATTTTCACAGTTCTAAACGCATACGTTTCTCTCCAATCTTCCAAGAACTATCTTGTGGCGTCTGTATTTTTAAGACGACTACTTAATACATCTTTTGACCCCATCCTATCCGTAAGCTTTAATATCTTGTCATTTATAGCATCCCTTTTAAGCCTGTAAACAAACTTTTGAGCATTCTGTTGTGCTTTAATTAGCGTGATCATTTAACTGAGCTACACCCCTCTAAATAGACCATATTCTTATATAAAGCAAATCTATCTGCCTTGAGATGTGGCCAACCGTTTCTCTTTAAATGCGACCTAAAATAAGAGGTCTATTTCATGTAGAACAAAGCTATTTAATAATCAGTTGCAACCTTGCTTGTAATTGTAGCAGGTACAGATACGGTTTTACCTAATACTGCTCTTAGATTTAGTGCTACTAGTATTTAGGAAGTGACCTTAGTCATAAAACACCGACATACATAGATTTGTCCTTTATGTATTGAAAAATTCGTAGAACTATGTACAAAACAACTTACTTTTTTTTAATAAATTTGGAGGTATAGACTTAAAAGGTCTAAACGCAATGTATTTAGCTTATCGTTATATGCAAATTACTAAAGAAATAAAATCACTAAAACTCTAACATTATGAAATTAAATTATTTGCCTTTTGGCTTAATTATTTTACTAGGAATCTCTTCCTGCAGTAAAGATGAAGACCCAACTCCTGACCCAATTACAAAAGCAAACATAACTGGTTCTGTTAATTTATATGACGAAGGAACAACACAAATTGACAATTCAAATATGACAGTAAAGGTAGAAGGAACAACACCTGTTATTTCTGCGACAACCGATGCTAATGGTGATGTTACACTATCAGACGTGCCATTTGGCACTTACACAATTCTCTATGAGAAATCAGGGTTTGGAACGTTTAAAAAATTTGACATCGAACATAAAAACAATGCAACAGCAATTATAAACACTCCATCAATAGGTGAAATTTCTACTACGCAAATAACAAATCTTCAAGCAAATGTCAGTGGAAATGACATTATAATTTCAGTTACAACTAATCCTGCAGGCAGTAATGGAAATACTCGTTATGTTAGGTATTTCCTCTCTACAGATTCAAATGTTAGTAATGAAAATTATACCTATTTTTCACCAGGGCTAGTATCCCAAATAAACCCAAAAGAAATAACGTTGTCAAACAATGATTTAACAAATGCAGGATTTGCAGCGGGTGAGACCATTTTCGTAAAAGTTTATGGTGATTCATTTTGGAGTAACGCATACGATGACCCTAATTTGGGTAGAAATGTTTTCCCAAATTTGAATATGACCTCTACTAATTCTGTGTCTTTTATTGTTCCCTAAAATCAGTTTATAACAGTTTGTATAAACGGCATTAAAACGACCATTTATACAAACCGTTATAAACAATACTCACACACAACAAACTTCACATTGTCCCATTAAAAGAATGCTCGTAGAATCTACTTTATGATTTTTTATGTAAGGAATTTTAATCTCTACAGATAAACACTCAACCTTATCGCATTCTGTACATTGAAAATGCGGATGCTTATCTGAATGGTAACGATCAGAACAGCTCTCGCACTTAGCATACCCTTTTAAACCAGCGTTCCCATTAAAAGAATGAATAATTCCGTCTTGTTCAAGTCTATCTAAAATACGATACACAGTCGTTTCTCTTTAAATGCGACCTAAAATAAGAGGTCTATTTCATGCAGAACAAAGCTATTTAATAATCAGTTGCAGCCTTGCTTGTAATTGTCGCAGGGGCGCATTCGGTTTTCCGTAAGGCTGCGTTAGAATGATCTGAATACGTAGCGGTGTAGTTGTCTAACTGTGTGTTATAGCGCTTATCCTTTTTCTTAAATAGCCGTATCGTAGCAATATACTCAAATTGAAAAAAATGTTATTATTTCTGCAGTCCGTTAACACATTATTATAAACCATAACCACCATTAAAAGTAGCCGCACTCCAAATAAAAGCGATAATTACAACTGCTATTCCAATATTCAAAATTGCAGAGGTTTCTCGATTTTTAAGATTTAATCTTACGATATCATCTTGGTGAATAGGCATATTCTTTGACAATCCATTTACTTTTTGAACACCATAAAAATGGCCCTCATTTAAGGCTACAATTCTTGAGTATTTTACGTGTTCTCCATTTGTTTTCATTACTCTAACTTTAGTATTAGATTTTGATGCTTCGTCAAGTGTTACAGAGCTTGCTTTGTAAACCGTGCAACTTTGGCATAACATTACTGTTACAAAAAAAAGGGCGACTGCTTTTAAATGCTGACCTATGGATTTCATGATACAATTTTGATTTATTACTAAATGTAATTATTTTACTAGCGACTTACAATGAGGATTATCAGTTCAAATCTGTTAACTGAATTAATAAAGATTAATTATCAGTTGCAGCCTTGCTTGTAATTGTAGTAGGGGCCCATACGGTTTTCCGTAACACTGCTCTTAGAATTAGTGATACTCTTGTTTGGGCAGTAATATTAGTCCTAAAATACGTATACCGACACACACCGATTTGTCCTTTATTTAGTAAGAAATATGTAGTACTACGTACAACAAAACTTACTTTTTTTAAATAAATTTGTAGGTATAGACCTAAAAGGGCTAAACGCAATGTTTTTAGCCTATAGTTGT
>JAWUVW010000012.1:0-14179 GCA_034112185.1 Flavobacteriaceae bacterium
TTAAAATAAGTGGATTCTTTAATGGTATTACTAAAGTCTATACCAGTTTTTTCTGAAGGTAATAAGTCTAAACCTCCTATAAGTTCGGTAGGATATAAGTCTCTTTGTGGCTCTTGATTGCAGGTGAAAAAAAAGCAACATAAAGCACTTACGATTACAAATTGAATCTTAGTGTTCTTCATCTTAATTTAAAATTAATTCAATTGCGTAAAGATATAGGATTAAGAAAGTTCAATGTGTGCATTAAAAGTTAAAAATACCAAAAAACAGATTAGAATTTTGGATTCTCATCCTTGTCCCAAATCCCCCAGAAGGCTCCTACATCTCCTTCACCTCCAACTTTCCAAGACTCATCAAAAGATGAAAAATAAAACATCTCAATACCCTCTTCTCTAGACCATTTTTGAGCATTTATAAAATACTTCATAGCATTTACTTCCGATGGGAAAGCGCCTTGCAAACTTGTACCTTGACTTGGCCATCCTGTTTCAGTAATTATTACTTTTTTACCATTACCAGCTTTTAAGGCTCTTTGATACATATCTTTCATATATAACAGAGAATAATCTTGGTCACAGCCTTCCCAAAACGGATAACAATTTGCTAAAATAACGTCGCATGCTTCTGTGATTGCAGGTCTATCATGAAACTCATAATAAGCGTCAACATAACCCACTGGAATATCTAAATCTTTTATTGAGGCTTTTACATAATATATTTTGTCTAAAAGTTCCCCTTCATCTAAATCTCCTCTATACATGACCTCATTCCCTACTGCGGCAACATCTACATAGCCTTGATGGCATAATTTAATAAGACCTTCCAATTCCTTTTTGTTGATTTCTGGATCATCCCCTAACCAGGCACCTACAAGGGTTTTCATACCTAATTCCTTAGCGATTTTTGGGATCATCTCATTACCATCCGTGCAAGAGAACGAACGAATCCATTTGGTGTAGGGCCTCATAATTTCTAAGCGACGACGTATTTGTGCTTCTGATAACTGATCGCCTGGCTTTTGACCCTCCTCATAAGGACTAGAGCATAATCCATGCATTCCTAATTCTAATGACTTCCTAAATACTTTTTTTAAATCTTCATTAGACATTCCATAATAATCGATGGATGCCAATGCTAAAAACTTTTCTTCTCTTAAGGACATAATTTTATGTATTTTCTAATCTTTTAACTGTACTTCAGTTTTTCGTCTTTATCCCAAATCCCCCAATAAGCGCCTACATCACCTTCATCTCCTGTTTTCCACGATTCATCAAATGATGAAAAGTAAAACACTTCGATATTGGCTTTAGTGGCCCAAACTTGCGTATTTATAAAATACTTCATAGCGTTTTCTTCAGAAGAAAAAGCACCTCTCAAACTACCACCTTCACTAGGCCATCCTGTCTCGGTAATAATAACCTTTTTACCTCTAGCGGCATCCGCAGTTTGACCAAACATTTGTTGCATATGATTTAAAGAACCATCAATATCACAGCCTTCCCAATACGGGTAACAATTACTTAAAATTACATCACTAATTTCAACAAGCTCAGGATGGACTGAAAACTCGTAATAAGCATCCACATAACCAACAGGAATACCTGGTAGCGCATCTTTTACCCTTTGGATGTACCCTAATAATTCTTCTAGGGTTAAATCATTTCTATACAGCACCTCGTTTCCGACTGCGGCTATATCAACACACCCCTCCTTAGCTAAAGTAATTAAGCCCTCTATTTCTTTTTCATTATCTTCTTTGTTATCACTTAACCAAGCACCAACTAAAGTTTTCATACCATGCTTATGAGCAATACGCGGCACGTTCTCGTTGCCTTCAATACACGAAAATGAACGGACCCATTTTGAATAGGGTTTTAAAACCTTAATCCGTCTTTCTACTTGTTCAATAGTTATGGTATCTCCCGGTTCCTGGCCATCCTCGTACATACTAAAGCATATACCATGCATTCCATTCTTAAGCGTAGATTTCCACAATTTTTTTAAATCTTCTAAGCTATACTTACTAAAATCAGCGCCTGAATGTTCCGTAAAATCTAAACCACTATATATATGATAATCTTCGTTTCTGTATGACATTATTTAATTGTTTTACCTTTTATATTTGAATTAGTTTCTATTAAAATTGATCTTAGCTATACTTCAGTTTTTCATCTTTATCCCAAATTCCCCAACGTCCGCCTAGTTCTCCTTCAATCCTCACTTTCCAAGACTCATCAAAAGACGAGAAATGAAAGATTTCAACGCCTTCTTTCTTAGCCCATTCTTGAGTTTGAATAAAATATTTCATTGCGTTTATTCTTGATGGATGCGCATCTTCATGTGCACTCCCTTGACTTGGCCAACCTGTTTCAGCTATAATAACTTTCTTACCTTTAGCGACATATTTAGTTAACGCATGCATTTGTCTTAGATGCTCTAAAGAACTCTCAATATCAAAGCCTTCCCAGAACGGATAACAGTTCGCTAAAATAATATCGGTTGCCTCTACTAAGTTAGGTCTTGTAAAATACTCATAATACGTATCAACATAACCTACTGCTATATCTAATCCTTTTAGCGCTTCTTTAACTCTACTTATGTAAACAATCAGCTCTTCCTCAGATACTTCACCCCTTAAAAGCACTTCGTTACCAACAGCGGCAATATCAACAACACCTGTCTTCGCAAGTTCTATCAAGGCACTTATTTCTCTCTCATTACGTTCTCTATCATCACTAATCCAAGCACCAGCAATTGAATTCAGCCCCTTTTCATGTGCCACCTTAGGGATTAATTCATTTCCTTCTGTACAAGAAAAAGATCGTATCGCATGCGTGTAAGGCGCAATAACATCCATACGACGACGAATTTGAGACTCAGACAATATATCATCAGGATTTTGTCCTTCTACATATGGGCTAAAGCAAAGACCACATAACTTACGGTTGAGTTTATCGACAAACATAACTTTTGCTTCCTCTAAGGTTTTGTCGGTAAAATCTATTTCTGTATAAGGCTCTAGTTTAATGTTATCGTTTAATACAGATATTAGATGACCTGCACCATGTGCTGTCGACACTTCTGTCGTTTTCTTTTTTACTTTTCGTTTTGCTAATTCTGCACTTATTTCTAGCGCACGCTCTTCGGTAAGATTATAATTACGCATTATCCACATCGCCCCAAGTGTACCCACTATTGGTAAACCGGAGTAGAATAATCGTATTCCTGTAATTGAAGCCTCCGTATTTACAGTATCTGGTACAAATCCTACCAGTGTCATAATAGCACCTGTTAATAATCCTGCAATTGCAAAACCAAACTTTACCATCCACCAATAAATAGCACCAAAAACACCTTCTCTTCGTTTTCCTGTATTTAATTCATCAATATCTATAACGTCTGAAGTCATAGACATCATTAGCGTAAACAAACTTCCAATCCCAAAAGAGAAAAAAGGCAATGCAAATAAAAACATATAGGGTTTCCCAGGAATAAATAAGAACCAAAGCATAACATATCCTAGAACAGAAATGCCTTGCGAAATTAAAAAGGCTTTCTTTTTCCCCATGACTTTAGACATCTTAGCCACAATAGGTATTACCAAAAAGGTAGTTGATAATGCCCCTATACTACCTAACAGTGTTGGCCAAAGACCTGCTGCTGCCGCATCACCATTAAATAAATAATAAACGACAATAAAAAATGAAAAACCAGCCACGACATTAAAAGCATTATAAATCAAAAATGTTGCAAAACACAATTTTCTAAACTGTTCAATTTTGAAGGCTTCCTTAAAATTTTCTATAATCTCTTTTAAACTGCCACCAATCGTTTTGAATGTTAAAGGTGTTAGACTTTCGTCATCTTTAGTGGACTTACTTTTTATAAAAATAGCAGGTACCATTGCTAAAATAGCAAAAATAACAGCGACCCATATACCTAAAGTTCTTGTGGTTTCAGTTGTAACTCCAAACCAACTATCATCATACATTACCACCCAAAACCAAGGCGCGATAACCCAAGCCCATTGTCCTATCCATTGCGCAATCGCCATGATGTTTGTACGTTCATGAAAATCATCACTCATCTCATACCCCATGGCTACGTAAGGCACAGAAAAAATAGTAAGTCCTAAATAAAAAACTAAAGACCAAATTAAGAAATATGAAAAATTATAAGTGACGCCATCTACTATATATATTTGCCACAACAGCGAAAAAGCCACTCCCATGATCACAGCTCCTAGAAGCACATACTGCCTGCGTCTGCCATAAATAGATCTTGTATTGTCAGAAATAAAACCCATGATTGGGTCCGTTACTGAATCGAAAACACGAGGAAGAAAAAATAAAATTCCCCACATCCAAGTTGGAAATGCATAATCTTGAACTAACACCACCATGAAAATAGCTAAAGCAGCTGGAAACATTTGATTGGCAAGCATCCCTAAACCAAAGGCTATTTTTTGACCCATTGGAACTCTATTAGTAGTTGTAGACATGATTGTTGTTTTTTAGTTAGTTAGTTAGTTAGTTAGTTCCTTTTATGATTATGGAATCACAATAGTTTGTATCGCTTGTGCGCTTATTTTAATATCTATATATTTTTCATTTAGGTTAAGTCTAAAACTTTTAGCGACAGTACCCTCGTTAAAGAGTACGACTGCTATAGAGTTATCTGGGTTTTTTGCAGCGGTCACCATAAGGTCTTTATCAGGATTTTCAACAGCAATCACTTCGGCGCCTGGTCTTATATACTTGCTAAAATGCGCCATCGTATAATAAATAGGTGTCAAATACACTTCATCAGCTTCTGGATCTACAATAATTGGCGCGACACACCAGTTTTTAAACCAATTTGGGCCACCTTGTTTATCGAGAACCATATTCCAATCTATCCAACCATCCACCCAATTATTGAGGCAACCTATAATATCCCTTGCATACCGATTTACGGGAGCATATTTAGGGTGTAAGTGTTTATCTTTTTCTGGAGCCCAATCCCAACCCCAATCTGTGGCTTCTTTTTGCCAATACCATTGGTCATCCTTCCATTTCGGAATTTCGGAATCAACACAGGCTTCAGATTGAATTAAATATTTATTAGGCGCTTTGTTATGGGCATATTGAAGCTCGTCAGGAAAATAATCATACGTGCTTGCATACCAGTGAATTGCTGTTCCGTCAAAATATTTTGATGTACTTTCGTCCTTGTACATCGAATCTACCCATTCATTTAAGTGCTCTCTATTTTGGTCATAACCTAAAATTTTGGCCTTATGTCCATCTGCCTCTAATTTTGGCCCTAAATGATTTTGAACAAAATTGGTCATTTCATCAGGAGAGAAATGCATACTTTCCCAATTATTACCATTTCCAAGAGGTTCGTTCTCAACTGTAAAGCCCCATATATCAATGCCTTCTAACTTATAAGCATCTTTATATTTTGAGAAAAATAATGCCCAAGTATCATAATATTCTGGCAGTAGTTTTCCTCCAACCCATTTTTTATTATCTTTCATCCAAGGTGGTGCTGTCCATGGTGAGGCCAGTATTTTAAAGCCGTCTTCAGAAACTTCCATCGCGTCTTTGATCATCGGAATTAAATCATCGCGATCTTCATCAATAGAGAAGTTCTTAAGCTCAATATCGCCTTCAACGGGCGCATAAGAATAGTTACTTAGAGAGAAATCCGATGAATTCATGTGTGTTCGCGTCAAAGAATATTTGGCACCACTTTCACCAAAGTAAGCTTCAATAATTTTATCACGATTGTCTTTACTCAATTTATTTAATAATGATGCTGATGCTTCAGTAAACGAGCCACCAAAGCCAGTAATGGTTTGATAGGTCACTTCTGGCACTAACTTTATATTAACTATAGAATCGCCAAGTGTAAATTCAGTGAGTCTTGTAAGTTGATGTCCACTAGCCGAAGTTTCATAAACCTCTACCTTTAATTGTTCTCTTGTTTCAGTACAACTCATGCTTATAAATGCTAAAAAAAGACCTAAAAAAAACATGACTATTTTCATCATTTTGTATATTAATTAGACTTCCGTGCTAAAATTTCTTCTTCCGTTGGCGGTACGAGTACATCTTTCATTAAGATTTCTTTATCACCATTATAGGTTTTTGTAATTGGATTTCCATTTCTGGATAAGCCTTTAAAAGTACCTTTATCCACCTCAGCCCAAAGCGCGTATTTGGCTTTGCCATCTACTGTCATTAGGCCAAAGTGTTTTTCTGAATTCCCTACATTATCACCACCTTTCCAAGGTTCGTCAAATCCTTCGAAATAAAAACAGGACATTCCTGCTTCATTAGTCCATTCGCGCATGTGCTGATAATAGAGCGCTGCTTTATACTCGTCGCATGCTTTAGATCCATCTGGGCCATACTGACCTGATGAGAAACTTGCCCATCCGGTTTCACCAATATGAATTGGTTTGTCTACGCCAAGACTTTTCATATACTTCTGTACATTTTCAAATTGCATCTGAGCATACTTTTTTGCTCTTAACATTGCAGCATCTGTTTTTTCTAGAGCTGTCTTGTCTTCCAGACCTTTTGATTTTAACCAAAACTCAGGCTGATAATGTGTATCATGCATAGGGTAGGTGTGCATAGAAATATAATCTACAGCATGAATTAATTTATTTAAATCTTCTACATGGTACTCGTCTCCACCGCCTCCCCAAGACGCAAAATTATCTGAACTTGTGATCCACAAATCTTTAGAAAGTTTCCCTTCTTTTTTTAAGTCCTGTAAGTAGTTTACCCATTTTAAAATGATCCATGGTTCTACATAATACGTTTCAGCCCATTTTACCATAGCCTCGTTACCAACAGCGATGACCTTTACGATATCTGGATACTGATTTGCCAAAGCAACTGCTTTTTCCATCTGCGGAATGTTAGCGTCACTTTCTACATTATGGTCTCTTTCCTGATCGGTAAATGCATTTTTACAATCTATCCATGCGCCCAACATCACATACATCTCAAAATTAGGATCTTCTTTCTTTAATTCAGTGATTGCTTTTAAGGCATTTTCAGCCTGTGGTTTATGAACTTTATAAGTTCTAATAATTTTTACACCCACAGCTGCAAGAAGCTTCATATCCTCCTTAATTTCCGCTAAAGTTGGCTCAATATTTGGATCTTTATATCGATAACCTCCATAAGACATGGCTAAATATTCAGGATTGCCTAAAATCTCTTTTGCTGTCACTTGTTTGTCTTCCTGCATTTCTTTTTTAGCATTTGAGTTTTGCTTACACGACACTATAAAAATTGAAATAATTAAGGTTACAAAAACGTATGTCTTCAACTTCATGACTATAGTTGTATTATTAGGTTTACTATCTGTATTTATCAAATCCTATTTAAGCACATATGCTAAACTAAAATTTGGCAAGCATACTTGCAAAAATCATCGTTATCCTTTTGCTGGCGGTACTAAAACATGAGGCATTAATTCTTCTTTATTGCCACCATAAGTTTTTGTTATTGGATTTCCATTTCTTTTCAACCCCTTAAAAACACCTTTATCTACCAAATCCCATATTGGATATTTAGCTTCCCCATTTATTTTGAATAAACCAAAATGATTTTCTGAACCGTTTGGATTGTGAGCATCTTTCCATTTCTCATTAAAAGCTTCAAAATAAAAACAAGAAATACCCGCTTTATTGGTCCATTCTCGCATCAATTTATAATACAAGCCTTGTTTATATTCATCTGTTGCTTTCGAGCCATTATGACCATAAAAACCATTTGACACACTTGCCCAACCTGTTTCACCAATATGAACGGGTTTATTTACGCCAAGACTTTTCATATAATTTACTGTACAATCATATTGATTTTTTGAAAACTCAACGGCGCGTTTCATGGCATTATCAATCTTTTCTATTTCAGAAAGTGAATTTTCTTCTTCAGGGATTCCCCAAAATTCTGGATTGTAATGTGTGTTATGATAGGGATAGCTATGCATTGAAATATAGTCTACCGCTTTTATTAAATTTTCTAAATCTTCGCAGTGGTACATGTGTTCGCCGCCACCCCAAGACGCAAAATCGTCGGAGCTCGTAATCCACAAATCTTTAGGTAATTTTTTTGTCTTTTTTAAATCCTGTAAATGATTGACCCATTTTAAAATCACATACGGCTGCACGAAATAACTTGTAGCCCACTTTACCATAGCTTCATTTCCGACAGCTAGTACTTTTACAATGTCTGGATATTTATTAGCTAGCGCTATAGCTCTATCAATTTCTGCAGCATTATCAGGACTTTCTACATCGTGATTTGGCATATGATCGGTCCATGCATTAACACAATCTATCCACGCACCAAGCATAACATACATTTCAAAACTTGGATCTTCAGTTTTAAGCTCTGTAATTGCCTTTAATACATTCGGAACTTTTTTTAATTGCACGTTATAGGTTCTTATAACTTTAATACCCATCGCAGACAACAGTTTCATGTCGTTCTTAATCTCTTGGATTGTCGGTTGACTATCTCTTGATATTTCACGGTAGCCACCATAAGATATCGCTAAATAATCCGAATTACCTAATATATCTTTTGCCGTTACGTGCTTATTAATCTGCATTTATTTTTCCGATTTTGGGTTCTGGCTACAATACCATATTAAAATTTAAATAATTGTGGTTACAAAATAGTTACTTAATGTCCCAGCTATGTCTTTTATTTTAATGCGTCTTTATTAATTTTTACAACGATTTTTTCAACCGAACCAAATCTTTTAAAGACTTGATCACTTAGTTCTCTATCTAAAGAAAGTGTATCAAATTTTGTGATTGATGCATCCCCGTGAAAGACTTCCACTTCATTTTGTGTGCTCATTTGATAAACTATTGGAACTTGGCAATAGGTAAATCCTAATTCACTCTTCGCTAGTTGAATTTGTGCTTGCTCATGCTTAGTAGTCACATAATTGAACGTTTTTGATTCCGTTAAAAACTCCTCTTTACGCAACATGCAAGGATCAAAATATAATTTACCATCCTCTACAAACACACCTAATTCACCAAATCGACTTAAAATATCTTCTTTTACCTGACCAGTCATACCTGGTTGCTGTGCTCCTTTTCCACCTGGTGTATGCGAATAAGGATCTGTTGGGAATGCGCCGTAAAGTGCAGGTGATTTATGTACACCTATACCTTCGCTTATCTCATAATAATGCTCTAGTAATCGTCCAATGACTTCTTCACTTTCGTTATCACGGATGGCCTTTAAGCAACATTCTTGCACTGCCAATTGTAATTTAGAAACCATGTGCCAGTAAATAGAACCTAGCCCTTCATAACCAAAGAACGTACCTGAACGGCCTGTAAATGCTTTATGATTAAATACCTTTTCAAATGTCTGAAGTACTAGACCACTTTCTTTTTTAATAAGCGCGCTATACTTAGAATCTTCAAGTGTTGCTAAAGCATCTTTAAGACTATTCGCATTATTGAAACTTCCATTAAAATGATGAATGCCATCGACAGCTTTTACAATGATTTGTGTATTACCATCGTGAAGCAATTGTGTTAATAATGCTGATTTTTCAACTGCTGATTTTGGAATAGTGTTTTTTGTAACAAATCGTGATAATTCCTTATTAGGATATAAAACATAGCTGTATTGATCTGCTCTAAATAACGCACTGTTTTTTAATCCATCAAGAAGACTTAAGCAATCTTTTGAAGAGATATAGCCAGAACTTAAAGCGGCAACCTGACCTTCTAACATTTCGTCCAAATAAGACACAGCAACTTCATTTTCTCCGTTAATGGTCATTAAATTATAGGCGTGATACATATTGTCCTCACGCTTGTTGGCATCAATTGTATGATCTATATAGTTTAAAGTGATCGCTATAAAATCTTGTAATTTATTTAAAGAAACAACTCCCTTCCTCCCTGTAAACGCTTTTTTGTAAACCGTAGTTCTGTAGTCACTTCCCGCAGTGCCTAAACCATCTAAAATAGTTTTTCTATCTACATCTGAAACTTTACCAGACAACACCGCTTTGTGCGAGTCTAAAGTACTTAAAACACCATTGAAGAATACTAATAATTCTTCTGAAATCTCAGTCTTTTCAATTGAGGCCTTAGCTATAATGCCTTCAAAGAAATGTAAGAATCTACGCAAATAACATAAGGTTACCATTGAGACTCCATTTCCTACTAATGCATTGTTAGCATCATTCCATTCGGGGCGTTGCGTGTTTAACCAAATACCTGCTTCAGGAATAAAATTAGACACCTTAGCTAATACTGTCGCTAATATTTTTTCAATAAAATTGACTTTATATATAAAATAATTTTCATCTCTTAATAAGGCTCCATCGGCTCCCAATCGTTCTCTTTCTTCTCTTATTTTTTCATCTAAAGCAAGATCAAAATCGATAGTATCTTTAGGGTTTTTGAGCGTATCTTGATAGCTCTTTATTTTGTAGGGCACATTCGCATAAACAAAAAGGTCGTCATTAAAATAACTTGCGAGCTTCCCTGGTTTATGATCTTCAATAAACTCTAAAAACTTTAAGAGATAAATAATTTGGTGATCTCCCCAATACCCAATATAAGACCATGGATCGTCTGGTTCAATAGCTTCCCAGTCAAAACCGCCTTTGGTAACTCTGTATGGATTATAACCATCGAACGTTGTAGCGTTCAAGAATTTATGAATCATACTTTCAATAAACTCAGGATAGGAATGCGCAAGTGCTTCCCAGTTTTGAAAAATATCCCTCCAGTTCCCTTCGTAATCCAAAATTTTAGAGCCATCTACTTCACTACGTGTGTTTATAGAAAATTTGTTCCAAGGACGACTCGGATCACCATGACGTCGACTGAACTTCAATGGCATATACTCTAAACACAATCTTTTGAAATTTTTGTCATCACTTTGATGCGCCATTTCTTTTAATTGAGAGATTGTAAAGACTTCGGGTAAGTTCTGTAATACGGTCTCCGCTTTACTAAACACTTTTTTATTAGCATGCGCTAAGTAATTGCTAAAATCCCATTTTTCAATTTGATAGTTATCGTCAAAAATTCCACCACGCATGATATTAAATAACGAGTTAGCGAAGTGACGCGTGTCTCTAGATTTGTCTGCGGTTAATTGCAACCCGTCAGACGATGCATTTAAATTAATTAAACGCTGCGTGCCTTTTTCTATATTCTCATTGACTAAGGCTTCTAGATTTTTTAAGTTTTTTATTTTATCGGTGATTCTAGCTATCGCTCCATGATCGTGATTGACATTCGTAACAATCATCCATTTCTTTGACGCTTCGGCATCTAACGTGATCGTCGTATTAATGAAATAAGCTCCTTTTTCGGCTTTAACATCAATTTCTTCTTGTATAGTAAGTCCTTTTCTGAAGGTGTTAAGTTGTAACGAAGACAGTAAATATTTAGGGTTTTCAATGCCAAGAGACCAAACGACATTGGCTCTTAAAGCTTCACTTGGCTCTGCCTTATCTACAATAATAGCACTTAATGCAAAAATGCCTAGACCAGAATCTTTTTCGAGTTCACTCTTTTTATACGCATCTACCAAATTACTAGCGCGATTTTGCAAATCGGAACTCACACCATAAGGTATAATGTTTTGAATACCATCCAAAAGTTCTATTTGCACTTTCGAAGACCCGTTGTTAATCAATTTCGATTTTTTAACAAAGCCAAACCGATTACTAGAATTCCATTGGTACCTGAACGTTAACTCTAGATCGTGATTTATCTCTTCAAAAATCACTTTATTACCGTAGGTGTTTTTGTAAAGGTTTCTCGTGGTTTCGTGCACCCCTTCAAATCTAAAAGAGAAGGGTTCCCAAACTTCAGTTTTGTCATTTCTATTAACTAAAAATATCGATTTACTCCCAGTTATTTCAGCAGACTCGGTAATCTTATCGTCTGTATAATACGGAAATATGGCGTTTTCAGAATTTTTTCGTCCTGCGGTTAAACCGCCATTACTAGATATAAACATCCAGTGGTTTGAGTCACTTACGATGCTCATAAAAAATGGACGCATTTCGTTATTATTTGTAATCTTAAAATAGGCCTCGTTATCTATTGTAACTTGTTTTAATTTTACCTGTCTATCTGGTGTTGTATTTTTCAATGCTATGCTGGTGTTATTATTTTCAATTTAATTTAAAATGGAAATACATTAAACGGTCTTGGTTAAAAATATTTCGAATATAATCTGTTAGTTTTTAAGTTTTTTATTGTGCAATTAAAGACACATTATCAATATTTACGATACCTGCCTGTCCGTTAGAATCAAATAAAACCCTAGCATCTGGTGCACCAAAGCTTGTAGCTTCTAAAGTCAATTGGTATTGTTGTTGTGTAGAATTTATACTTACAGGTAAAGAATTATTAGAAAAATCCCCTCCACTTAAACCAATTCCAGCGATTATATCTCTATTTTGATCAGACCATGCGTCAAAAGTTAAGATATAAGTTACGCCTTGAATTAGTTCTAATTTTTGACTTAGATTTACCAGAAATGGTTGGTTTGGATCTGGATTTGTTACGTTAACTTGATAATAAGTATTGTCGTCTACCATAACCACTGGCGCAGGACTACTATCATCAACACCTTGAATCCAAGAATTACTGCCGCTTTCAAAATCACCATTGGTTAACAGACCGCCATTAAATAATTCATCTATTACGATTGCATCTTCAAAACTATCAGAAGAACCAGCGTCATTACTTATTTGTAAAACAACCTGATATGCGCCACCTAAAGTATAAGATTTAATAGGGTTAATTACATTAGAAAAGGTACCATCTCCAAAATCCCATGTATAAGCATCTGCATTTTCAGATGTATTCAAAAAGGTCACTGTACCAGTATTTTGGTCTATCGTTTGTGTAAATCTTGCAGATAATTCTTGCGACACATTATTATCGTAATCGTCGTCACTGCAACCAACAAAAGCTAATGCTAAGCATAGAACAGAAATTACATTAATATTATTAATTACTTTTTTCATGTGTTTATCTATTTATTATTTTTCAATGGTCACATGCTGTTCGCTATTAATCATTCCCTCGAGTGACAAAATTTCGAACATGCTCGTTTCATTTTATTAATTTTTAAAAGACAGATGTGATTTTTTATATTACATCTAGTTTAACATTATGAGCACACTTACTCATTTGCATATACTATACCGTTCTACTCATTTTTATTCTTGATATACTCTCACATAATCAACAAGCATAGTTTGAGGAAAAACAGTTTCTTCATCTGGTGCACCTGGCAAATTACCGCCTATTGCGACGTTCAGAATAATGTAAAATGGATGGTCAAAAACCCATTCACCTTCCCCATCAGTTTCATCAAAAACATCTTGTCTTGTAATTGTTTGGTATAAATCACCATCTACATAATAATTGATATAATCTGGTGCCCACTCTATACCAAACACATGAAATCCGACATCAAAGCGATCATTTTCTAAAACATATTTTTTGCCAATCTCTGTTTCATCACAAATTGATTCATTACCGCAGTAACCTGGTCCATGCGCGCTACCAAGAATACTAGTAGGTTGATCGCCTAAGTATTCCATAATATCAATTTCACCACATTGTGGCCAAACATTTGCTTCACAATCATTACCTAGCAACCAAAAAGCAGGCCAGTAGCCTTTACCATAAGGTAATCTTATACGTGCTTCAAATCTTCCATAAGCTTGTTCAAATAGGCCTTGAGTTGTAATTCTTGCGGATGTATAGTTTGAACCTTCAAACACTTCTTTTCTAGCAGTCATTAATAGGTATCCATTCTCAACAGTTACATTTTCAGTTCTATCCGTGTAATATTGTAATTCATTATTACCCCAACCATCATCATTTGGACCAGTACCTATATCATAGGTCCAAAGCTCGCTATTAGGAGCACCCTCTGCACTAAACTCGTCTTGCATCACTAAATTGTTAAAAGTTGCGACAACTTGAGTTTCATCAGGGTCACAACTACTCACAAGACATAATAGGCCGAATGACAAGATTGATAACTTTATGCTGTTTATAAAAATTTTATTTTTCATATCTATTTTCAATTATATAGTCTCCTAGTTATTCATTATAAAAATATACGTTATCTACCCATATATCAGATAT
>JAWUVW010000013.1:0-38730 GCA_034112185.1 Flavobacteriaceae bacterium
CATTAACGATTAAGGAGTATGATGCAACAGATGATATTGTAACAGAAGTTACAGTATGTGAAGGAGCTGATTACACATGGTAACAAAATGATGTTACATATACAGTAGCAGAGAGTCCAGTAGTTTTAGACTTAACAGATGACAATGAATGTACTTACACAGCAACATTAACGATTAATGAGTATGATCCTGCAGATATTGATGCTGGTGATGATACAGGTATCTGTATTGGGGATGAAGTAACGTTGACTGCTACGGGAGATGGTTCTTTCGAATGGTCAACAGGTGAGATGACTTCATCCATAACTGTTTCACCTCAAGTTACCACCACTTATACCGTGAAAGTAACTACGGAAATCGGATGTGAAGCTGAGGATTCGGTAACGGTAACTGTGGATGAAAAAGTGACCATTGGGGATTATGTATTTGACGATGTAAACAACAATGGCATTCAAGATGACGGCAATACAGGAGTAAACGGTGTTACTGTTATGCTTTACAACTGTTCTAATGGAGAAAACAGTAATGGTACTTTAGTAGGTACCACTGTGACCACAAATAACCCGGTAACTGGAGAGCGTGGATACTACGGTTTTGAGGTTTGTCCAAACAGTGGTCCTTATTATTTGGTTTTTGAGAATATTCCTGACGGATTCGAATTTACCATGTCCAATATTGGCGATGATGCTTTGGACTCGGATGTCAACTCAATAGGGGTTACCGAATGCTTTGAAGTTGGTGATATTGATGAAATCACCAAGGATGCCGGAATTTACAAGAAAATCCAAATCTTCCTTGGTAATAAAATTAGACCAAGAGATCCTAATGGTTTTTATGAAACTAGGCCATCAGACAGAGCTTGTCTAGGAGATGATTTATGGCTTTGGATTTATAAGGACAGCCAATTGAATGATTATAATAATGTCGGTGCTGGGTTGCAAGGTTTTACCTTCACTTGGAATTACCCAAATGGAGAGACTTATACAACTACAGATAACAATTGTACAGATTGTATAGGGGCCGCATGGGCCGGTAAGGAAATCCTTAACAACTTGGGACTGAATGAAGATGATTTTGGCTTGTACACGATTGAGTGGGTTAGTCCAGATGGCGATACAGGAATACTTGAGTTTACCTTGAATTTCCCAGATGAAGGTTGTAATAGTGATGGCACTAGAAATAGTTCCTTCAATACCATAACCTCTATATTCCCAGTTCCCGCGCCTTCAGGTAGTACTTTAACTATTGAGATCAATAGCATAAATGGTAGTATTGAAGATACTAGTGATTTCAACGCTGTAAACTTTAGTGCAGTACTTCCAGCAAATAAAGAGAACATTGGCGTCTCATTATTTGACACAAACGGTAGAATGGTGAATCCGGTAAAAACGTATGATATTGGTAAAGGAAGAGATGTTATTGAATATCCTTTAGAATACTTATCAGCAGGTGTTTACATATTAAAAATTGACGGTGAAGACTGGTCAGATAGTAAACAAGTAATAATTAAATAATATAGGTTACAATTAATTTAAAAACCCTCATCACTTTTATGATGAGGGTTTTTTATTTTAAAATTTCTAACCAAATTATGAAGTGCTTTATCTTAAAGACAACGGTAAACTTGTATCTTCAGCTACTGTTCAATGTCAACAGCTTCAAACCCCTCAAGTTCGCTATTATGAAACCGAACACTTAATTGAATCGGGTTGCAACACACTTCGCAATCTTCAACATAAGTTTCGTGTGTAATAGAGCTATCCAAAATCATTGAAATTTCTTCCCAACAATAGGGGCATTGAAAGAAGTGAATAAACAATACCTACTTACAACACTAGTAACCGTGGTACACGCCTCTAATTGGCGAAAAACAGATTATTACAAGCCTCTTAAAGAGACTTTTTTCTTGCTGAATCAGTATTGAAAAGTCAATTTTTGATGCCTTGGTAAAGCTGAAAACAGGTCTTGGACAACACTTTTTACAAAGACCTTAAAAGCAAGTTGCCCCGCTCCACTTTTGGAATGTTTCTGCTCAAATTTCAAATATTTCTTCAGGTTGTAAGCGATTGCCGAAAGATGCATCACCTTATTGGCCTGCTTGATTCCGATGGTATTTATCTTTCTGAGACCCATAAATTGGGTCAGGCTGCCGAAGACCGGTTCCACGGTGCTTTGCCGTTTGCCCTTCATGTACCTGCCCTGTGGACTTATCACGTTAGGTGCAATTGAATAAATTATATCGACTCGCCATTAAATGAATACTATTATGCAAAAAAAAGCCTCTATTGCCTTTTGACAATAGAGACATAAATGATTGCTTTTTTATTTTAGCATAGCCTTCATTCCGAAAGCAGTAAGAAAATTAGCATAATCTTCTTTTACATTTGCATTGGCATTTTCAACAAATTTTCCTGTCATAGCATCTACGACTGTTCTTAATGGTCTTTCTCCTTTAGGAGTGTCTATTAATTTAAAAATTGCGTCAGGCACCATTTGAGGACTTGGTTTCATGACTTCAAACATTTGTCCCATTCCTTCACTAACCTGTTCAGGAACTTTAGCCAAATCTCCATAACCAGCAGCTATTTCTTGATCTGAACCATATGCACCTTTGCTAAATATTTCAGTAGGAAATGCTCCTGGTTGAACTAATACGACATCCACACCTAAAGGTCTTACTTCATAATGCAATCCTTCCGTCAAACCTTCTACAGCAAATTTGGTACTATTATAAACCGTCATGAAAGGTGCAGAAAACCTTCCTAAACCGCTGGATGTATTAATAATTAAACCATCTCCTTGTTTTCTCATTTGGGGAAGAGCCGCCTTGGTGGTTCGCCAAGTTCCTTTAACATTAACATCAAACATTTTTTCAAGATCATCATCCGTGTAGGTCTCCGCTAGACCACCACCGAAATATCCTGCATTATTCACCAAAACGTCCAATCTACCTTCTGACAAAATGATTTTGTCAATGGCACTTTTCACACCATTGCCATCGGTTACATCCAATTCTATTACGCTTATCCCATCTATTGCTTGCAATTCTTTTGCTTTCTCAGCATTTCTCCCATCAATATCTCTCATTGTAGCATAAACATTATAGCCTTTTTCTGCGGCTCCCAATGCTGTTAAATAACCAAATCCACTATTCGTTCCTGTAATTAGCACTACCTTTTTTGACATAACTATTATTTTTATTTTATATTTGTTACACAAAGTTACTAATAATAGTTACTTTTTGTATCAAACGAAGATAATTCTATTTAAAAAGTAGTTACCTTCAAGTAACAAACGTTGTAAAATATGAGTTGTAGTAATCCAATATGCCCTTTAACCCAAGCCTTAACCGTAATAGGCGGAAAGTGGAAACCATTAATACTTTATAGATTGAATGGGTCCAATAAAAGATTTGGACAACTTGACGCCACTATACCTGGCATTTCTAGGAAAGTACTTACTTCACAGTTAAATGAATTATTACGAGATCGATTGATTGAGCGAAGAGCATATCCTGAATCTCCACCTAGAGTTGAATATAGTTTAACCAAAAAAGGAAAAGAATTGATCCCCATATTTGGTTCCATTGCCACTTGGGGAAAATACTTGGTTGAAGAATTCAAATCTAGCTCTGAAAAAGAAACAATAAAAGCACCTAACAATGTATAAAAAGAATAAGGGTTAAGTATCTTCAAATCTAAGGGTTGGTGCATATTTGCAAAGTCTTAAAACCGAAAGTAAGTCTATTTTAACCCTTATTATTCTTATACTAAACGTTAGGCATAAGCCGAAAATACCTATGAATAATAAACCTTTCTTAGAATATATAAATAAGTTTATCAGCTTAACTGTTGAAGAAGAAAACATTTTACTTTCTAAAATAGTTCATAGAAACTATCTCAAAGATCAGTACATAGCACAACAAGGAGATATCTGTAAAAGTGCCAATTTTATTAATTCTGGATGTACAAAAACATTTTATATGGACAAAGAAGGTCAAGAACACATAGTGACGTTCTCCATAGAAGATTGGTGGACATCCGATTTAGGGAGTTTTATAACTCAAACTCCTGGCGACTTTAACGTTCAATGTATAGAGAATACCGAACTTATTCAATTTACCCACGATAATCTTGAAGCGCTATATAAACAGATCCCCAAACTCGAACGTCTTTTTAGAAAGATTGTAGAACGTGCTTTTGTTGCTTCGCAAAAAAGAATTATTAGAAATTTTAGTCTCACAGCAAAAGAGCGTTACCAAATTTTCAAGAAAACATATCCAAAAATTGATCAACGTGTCCCTCAATATATGATTGCTTCATATTTAGGTATTACCAAAGAGTTTTTAAGTAAAATTAAAAGTCAGCTTATTCACAACCAATAGATATTAATCTAGTTTAACATCATTTCATAATCTACTTCATTTTCTAAGGTTTTAATGTTTTGGATATTTGTACCATAATATTTAAAACTAAAAAAGATGAATACATTATTAGAAAAAATCAGTACCATTAATGACATGATTCTTCAAGGAAAAGCCTTGGAAGCATTTGACCAATTTTATCATGACGACGTGGTTATGCAAGAAAACGACAATCCAATTGTTGAAGGAAAAGTTGCCAATAGACAACGTGAAGAAGATTTCTTTGGAGCTATTACAGAATTTAGAGGCGCTCAACCTTTAAAAGTAACTATTGGCGAAAATACAACAATGGTAGAATGGCATTTTGATTACACTCACAAAGATTGGGGAGTTAAAAATTACACTCAAGTTGCTGTACAAGACTGGAGAGACGGAAAGATAATTAAAGAGAAATTTTACTACGGAGCATAATTTATAATCTTAACTATTTAAAAATAATAAAAATGAAAAATTCAATTAAAAACATAGCTACACTAGTAATCGTAGCATTTCTGACATTTTCCTTTACAACAGCAGAAGGAAATAAAAAAGATATCAAATTAGAAAACAGCAAAGTTGTATGGAAAGGTTATAAAGTAACTGGTTCTCATGTAGGAACCATCTCAATTAAATCTGGACACCTCAATTTTGACAAAGACATATTGACTGGAGGAAGTTTTGAAATAGATATGTCAACTATTACAGTTACCGATTTAGAAGGTGAGTACAAAGGAAAACTAGAAGGGCACCTAAAATCTAATGATTTCTTTGGAGTTGAAAATTTTCCAACCGCAGCATTGTATTTTACTAAAGTAAAGTCCGTTGGAAAAAACTCTTATGAAGTAACGGGAGACATAACTATTAAAGGAAAAACAGAAACTGTTTCATTTAATGTTTCAGTCTACGGAAGCAAAGCCAATGTATCATTAAAAATAGATAGAACAAAATTCGATGTAAGATATGGCTCTACAAGTTTCTTTGATGGATTGAAAGACAAAGCTATTTATGATGAATTTGATTTAGTTGCTGATTTAGAGTTTTAATAAAATTCCCTAATCACAAGAAGAATTCGTTTCTATTTGTGTTAGAAAAGTCAATGCCTAACAACCTATATAAAAAATAGCAGGATTAGCGCAAGCCATTTGGTTTGCGCTTTTTTATTATCTTTCGTATATCGGAAATATAAAGCTATTTAATCTGCTACTTTCCATATACAATCACGTATGCCATTTGAAAGCAAGATTATCGAAAATTGAGCAACATAGAATTATAACCATCTTGAACAGATTGAATAATAACCGACTTATCTGAATTCAAACCTTCAATATCCTCAATTTTGTTAAATTCTCTCATATTCGTATTGCCCCACAAGCTGAATTCAATGATTATTGGAGTTAAACGAATTCCTTTTTGTGTTAACAAATAAATATTCTCTTTTTTATTTTCAGGGAGTTTTGTTTTTGATACTAATTTATATGATTCCAACAATTTTAATCGTGCTGATAAAATACTTGGTGCAATCCTTTCGTCCGAATCAGATATTTCCTTGAAGGTCTTTTTATGTTTAAGGAGCATATCTCTAATTACTAACAAAGACCACTTATCACCAATAACATCTAGTGTAGAAGAAATTGGACAGTCAGAGCGAAATTCTTTTTTCATTTTTTTATAAATTATTGCTATCAAATCGAAAGTAATTATTACTTTTACTATCGAATTGAAAGTAAAATTACAAAATTAAATTTACAATTATGTTAGCAGGACATTTTACAACCGCATTAATAGCGAAACAAAAGTTCCCAAAAGGAACGCTACTTTATTTTTTAATAGTATCACAATTACAGGATATTTTGTGGTTTACCTTTCATTATTTAGGACTTGAACCAACCAATCCAAGTGATGCTTTTGATGCAACGTTAAGTAATATGGCAGTTGATATGCTATATAGTCACGATTTTTTGCCTCTATTATTTTGGTTAGCTATTGTATTTGTAATTGGAAAATTGTTATTCAAAAGCACACAAATAGGATTAGTAAGTATGGCTTTAGTCTCTGTCCACTTTGTATTAGATTTCTTTTCGGGTCATATGCATCATCTGTTTGGAGCAAATACAATGGAAGCTGGTCTTGGTTTGTATGCTTCTAGCCCATATTTAGCAATTTTTATAGAAGCTATATTTAGTGTTGGAGCACTTTGGTATTTCTTTAGAGAAGAAGCGCAAAGGGGAATTATACGAACCACTAAAAATAGAGTAGCCATTATTTCTGTTTTCGCTTATGGAATTATTTTTATGTTACTCATTGCAACACGTTCATTTAGAGATTTATTAAGTATTCCTGAATTTGATTTAGGTTTTAACACCAATATGCCTACCCTTATTTTTACTTATGGAGTAATGCTTTATTGCTTAAATTATCTTGTGCCGAATTTTAAGACATCAGAGTAGTAAGGAGAATGTGAATAAAAACGGCATACAACAATGTATAAAAGCATTAGCGGTTTGGGTGTATACTCAAACCGCTTTTATGTTTAATTAAGTATATTACTATCCGAAAGTAGTTGCATATTATTCCGCTTCTACTCTTATACTAACCTTTAGGCACAAGGACAAAACAACCTCATTCTGATTGTAAAAAACCAAGTAAAATAGATCTTCTGCGAAATGTATACAAAATTTTGGGATTTGATTAAATAAGACCGTTTCGTAAACTTCACCTTTGTACAATAATTAAAAATAACAAAATGAAGTTAGCAATTACAACATTATTAATTAGTGTCCTAAGTCTATCTACTATAGCGCAAAACACTACTAATCAGAAAACAAAAATGAGTAAAAAAACATCTTACATAAAGCAAGCAAGTGAAATAACTGGAAAAACCACGGCATTTACGGAAATTATTATTAACGCCTCTCCTGAAGTCGTAAGAGCAAGATTCTTAGATTTTGAAAAATGGGGGGAATGGAACACGGTATTTCCAAAAATATCAGTAAAAAAAGGAAATATAAATGATTTAACAACTAAACCAACTCTAGATTTAGTTATTAATTTTGGACGAAAAAACGACCCTGCTCCTGCTCCAACTAACCCTAAAGTATACGAAAATAGTCCTGAGGTATTTTATTGGGGATTTAATTGGGGACTGTTGAAGGCAGAGCACGTTCATATTTTTGAATCAATTGATGGTGGAAAAAAAACTCGTTTTATAAACTACGAAAAAATGAGCGGACTAATGAAAGGTTTGATAATGAAGCCCGCAATGAGAGAAAATATGGTAGCCAAATACAACACTATGAATACAGCCTTTAAAAAGCATTGTGAAGTATCTGAATGAAAATGAATTCAGAAATAAGAATAATCTCTGTTTATAAGACAAGTATTTCTAATGAAGATGTAAGCCGTTTAAAACCCATTTTAGACAATTTTACTGAAATTAGTAACTGGAATATCGATTTAGAAGATTGGGAAAACATATTAAGAATTGAAAGTCAATTTCCTATAGAAAATATAATAATTGGTATGCTAAATAACCTTAATATTGTATGTGTTGAATTA
Source organism: Flavobacteriaceae bacterium (assembly GCA_034112185.1). GTDB lineage: Bacteria > Bacteroidota > Bacteroidia > Flavobacteriales > Flavobacteriaceae > Winogradskyella. The sequence goes on from JAWUVW010000013.1 coordinate 7,958, forward strand.
CATTAATAAAAAAGTTAATAATAAAATGGCAGACATTTATCGTATAAAAAGCATTTCTGAAGTGCACCAGATGTTTGGTTTAGATAAGCCAAAACACCCATTAATTACAATTATTAAAAAATGGCCTCAGATTGACTTTGACTTTGGAAAAGTAAAACTAACTAGTGAATTTTATTTACTCTCTATGAAAGGAAAAATGAAAGGCACAACTTTTCAATATGGTAAAAATTCGCACGGTTTTGAAGACGGAACACTTGTATTTATTTCGCCTAATCAAGTAGCATCATTTGCCGATCCAATAGAAGAATTGGATGAAACAGGATGGACAATTCTGTTTCATCCAGATTTGATTAGAAAATCTGAACTCGGAAAAACAATCAAAAACTATTCATTCTTTAATTATGAAACCAATGAAGCCTTACATCTTTCTGATAAGGAAAAACAGTCGCTTTTTGAATTAGTAAAAAAAATAGACTTAGAACTAAATCAAAATATAGATAAACACTCTCAAGATATAATTATTCAAAACCTTGAAAGCATCTTAAAATATAGTAACCGCTATTACGATAGACAATTCTATACAAGAACAAACCTAAATAAAGACTTTGTTAGTAAATTTGAACAATTCTTGCAAAACTATTTTTCATCAACAGAATTATCTCAAATGGGCATCCCTTCAATTGCGCAATGTGGTGCAGCTATGAATATGTCAGGCTCTTATTTGAGTGATTTATTAAAAATTGAAACAGGAAGTAGTGCAAAAGCCCATATTCATTCTTATTTAATTGAGAAAGCAAAAACTAAATTACTAAATTCAACTTTCTCAATTAGTGAAATTGCTTTTAGTTTGGGATTTGAGTACCCTCAGCATTTTAGTAAATTATTCAAAGGTAAAGTTGGTTTTAGTCCTTCAGAATACCGGAATTTGAACTAGAAAACCCAGTACCTAACAATGTCTATGAAATCTTAGCACCCTGAGAGATGCTGCGCTTCATATACTAAACATTAGCCTCCATTCGATGAAATTATCCAGACAACTAAAGATAAATCTCGGCAAGGTAGCCATAATTACTATTGGTTATGTTCTGCTAAATATTTTTATCTTTTTTTTCATTTATTCGATAATCAATTCCCCATATTCCCTTGGTCCATCACCTCAATTCAACGTTAGCGCTTATTTTCTTACAGCCATATTAATCGGGCTAATTGCTGGTTTGCTTGGTGGGGTCTTACTTGTTTGGGTTAATAGCCAATTGTTTCGTAGGCGATCTTTCAAATTCGCTATGCTCACAACGCTCATAGCTTATGTCTTGATTTTTGTTGTCGTTTCTTTCGCAGCCTTATTAGGGATCTTGATAGGAGAATATGGCCTACTGGAAATTTCGTTTGATTCCATGAAAGAAGCTTTGGGGCTCATTCTTAATCCAACTTTAATTACAAATTTTATTTTGTGGGGTACTATCACACTTTTTACACTTTTCCTATTACAAGTCAATGATAAATTTGGTCCTGGTATATTATTAAAATTCCTCGCAGGAAATTACCACCAACCGAAAAAAGAGGAAAGAATTTTTATGTTTATGGACATGCGTTCTTCAACTACTATTGCTGAGAAAATAGGCAATGAAAAATATTTTAATTTACTGAATGATCTATTTGCCGACATCACCAATACGATTCTTAATAATGAAGGCGAAATATATCAATATGTTGGAGATGAAATTGTAATCTCTTGGTCGATTAAGAATGGCACGCGACATGCAAATTGTCTTAATTGTTTTATACAGATTCAAGAGAAACTTGCTGATTTAAGGCCTATCTACGAAAAGAAATATAATGTTATACCAGAATTCAAGGCAGGTCTTCATCATGGCACCGTTATGGCAGGAGAGGTTGGAGTCGTCAAAAAAGATATCATCTATTCAGGAGATGTCTTAAATACTACGGCTCGAATCCAAGAACAATGCAATCACTACGGTGTAGACATCTTGCTTTCTAAAGAGACCTTTGACCTTATTTCTGAGACTAACGAATTTAAACTAATACCTTTAGGAAGTATAGAGTTAAGAGGGAAGAAAAGAAAAATAGAATTAAACACGATTAGAACAATCTAATTGTTCAAAAATAAAATATAGAGGCTAACAAAAACTAAAAGCCTTTATAACAGGTGTTTATTTAAAGTCTTGGCAGTCATTTGGGAACGCAACCATAATCGATATTGAATGAAGTATTTTTTTGAATATAATTGGCAAATTAGAGACGAATGGTTTTAATTGTGTAAAACTGTTTCTAAAGAAGCTCTTTATGCAAAAAGGACTGGTGGAGTTAGAAGTTTTGGGGAAACATTTTTTCGTATTATAGAAGTCGAGTATGATTGGATTTGTGACTTGTAGCAAAAATCTATTTTAGAAAAAGAATTTGACGGTTTCCAAAATTTGGCTGAAATAATTCAATTATCAAGAGATTTACGAATTGAAGTGAAAAGTTTTATTAAACTATGGAACTCTGAAATGGAACATAAAACCTTGAATATTGATTTTGGTGGTGGAAATGGAATCTTATGCACTTACGGAGAAGCTATAAGGCACATAATAGCTCACGAAATTCATCATCTTAGACAATTATCGATTTGGGCAAGAGAAATAGGAATCAATCCAATAAATGTAAATTTTATCCATAGAGGAATATTCATTGATAATCAAAACTAAAAACGCACTGCGAACACCGTGTATAATTAATTGCCTGTTTTTAGGTAATTAACGAAAATCCTAACTCTACTTTCTACCTGTGATTTATTTACTAAATTTAGGGCTTAAATCGCGCAACTAATTATAAACAAACACGTTGTGTGCAATTTTGACCCGTCCTAAAATAAGGCTACATAATTCTAAACAGTTATGTGCAAAAATGACAGAGTAACCAGACGTTACAGCGAACCTTTAAAATTAAAAAGAATAGCCGAGCTTAGTACTGATAAATACACCAAGAGTCAATTAGGAAACCTTTATAGTACTGCCACGACCACCATTAATGAATGGATTAGAAAGTACAACCGAAAGGACTTAATGAACACCAGAATAAAAGTGGAAACAAAAGACGAAATTACACGGATTAAAGCACTAAAAAAAGAGATTGAACAGCTTAAAAAGCTACTCTTAAAAAGGACCTGAATGCCTTATTACTAAATTCATACCTGGAAGTTGCTGCGGAAGACCTAGGTTAGAAATCTGTTAACGAGCTAAAAAAAAGCTAAGTATAAAGTCTTAATCAAAGTCAAAGAGAACTCTAAGGGATTTGCTTCTTTAACAACTATAACAACTTGTTTTGGACTTAAACGTGATGCTTACTAGAAGTTTAAAAATAGAGCTGACCAGCGTTTTAAACTTGAACAACAAATTATTGAAATCGTGCATAAAAGACGCAAGGCCACTAACTCATACCATCGCTTTTATAAGTTCAACAACATTATAAAAGACTTGGAAGTTACTAGACCTAATCAAGTCTGGGTGTCTGATATTACTTATATCAGACACCCTAAAAGGTTTTTGTTATTTAGCCTTGGTTACAGACATGTACTCTCGTAAAATCATTGGCCATGACCTTAGTGATAGTCTAGAACTTAATGGATGCCTGAGAGCGCTTAATAAAGGTGTATCAAGCTAAGGATATTAAACAGCTTATCCACTACTCTTACAGAGGCATACCGTATTGCAGTAATGTGTACGCGTAAATACTTAAAAGAAATAAGATAGATATTAGTATAACAGAAGAAAACCATTGCTACGAAAACGCAATCGCTGAACGTGTAAACGGGATCTTAAAAGATGAATTTTATCTTGACCAGACCTTTGCTAACGAAGCACGCGCTAAAGCAGTAGCAAAAAATATAATTAATTTATACAACGATGTAAGATTACATTTATCTTTAGACTTCAAAACACCAAATACAGTCTATAAATTAAGCGTATAAAATCAATTTTAACCTGTAGCCATATTTCAGGGCAAGGCATTAAAAAAATGAGCATAAATGAAACTTGAGCTATATCAAATAGATGCATTTACAGATAAAACATTTGGTGGAAATCCAGCTTGTGTTGTTCCTTTAACAGTCTGGTTGCCTGATGACATATTGTTGAAAATTACAAAAGAAAATGCAGTTGCTGAAACTGCGTTTTTTGTAGATAAAGGTGACAAAATACATTTACGGTGGTTTACGCCAGAAATTGAAATGGACTTGTGCGGTCACGCAACACTTGCAGCTGCCCATTGCTTAAAGTCAATTTTAAACTATCCTAATGACAAGATAATATTTGAAACATTAAGCGGTGATTTGACTGTTTTAGTAGAAAATGATTTATACTATTTGGACTTTCCATCACGAATGCCTATTATTTCAGAACTACCAGAAACGATTAAAAAATCTCTAAATATACAACCGAAAGAAGTTTATAAATCAAGAGATTATTTATTAGTCTATGATACAGAACAGGAAATCGAAAAAATCAAAGTTGACAGACAAATATTTGATAAAATAAATCTTGACCCTGGCGGCGTAATTGTTACAGCTAAAGGTGAAAATTGTGATTTTGTGTCGAGATTTTTCACACCACAAGCATCAATATTAGAGGACCCTGTTACGGGTTCAGCACATTGCTCATTAATTCCCTTTTGGTCATCAAGACTTAAAAAAAATGAATTAAATGCAATACAGATTTCTGATAGAATTGGAAAATTACAATGCGAAAACAAAAAAGATAGAGTAATTATAAGTGGAAAAGCGAAAACATATTCAATTGGAAACTTATGGACAGAATAAAAACTACCGCCAGCACCCTATAAAATTAATGGCTAGTGCAAGCATACTTACGAAAATTGCTTACGCCAGTTCGCTACGCTCGTGTCTCGCGGATTTTGCTTCACTCGGGTCTATTTGGTTTGTATTTGTTAAATTAGTTGCTTAAACAACGTAACTAATCTTATGATATAAACGTTGGCAAACATTAATAGTAAATTTACAAATCCAATTTTAGGAAATAATTAAATGAAGTTGTTATATATAAAAACAGATTTATGAAATCACTTATTAGACTTAATATTATTCTTTTCTTATCGTTAATTAGTTTTGGATGTTCGGACGACGACAATAATACAACTGAAAACCCCATTCTTACTTTAACTGATGCAGATGGTAACGTTTACAACACAATAACTATTGGAGATCAAGTTTGGATGCTTGAAAATCTAAAAACTACAACATACAATGACGGCACGCCTATTAATGAATATACATTCGGAAATGATTGGCATAATGGCAATACTCAAATTGACTTTTATCAGTGGGCAGACACATTTGATTTAGGCAATCAATTTGACGAAGAATTACCATTTGATTATTATGGTGCAATGTATAACCATTTTGCGATTGAAAGTGGTAAACTGGCACCTGAAGGATGGCGAATTCCAACAATAGAAGATTATATGGAATTAGAAAATTATCTTGCTAATAACGGACAGTCAGGATCTGAAGGAGAAGCACTTAAGACTACCACTGGGTGGCTTGATATTGCTGGTAATGGTACTGACGCTATAGGTTTTAAAGGACTTCCAAATGGCTACATCAATGCATTTGGAGGCCCCACTTTAGCAGGTGGTATTTGCACTTGGGCAACAAATAAAGTCGATGAACAGAATGGAACTAGAACTTCGATTAACCTGTTTGATGAAACAACAATAATTTATGAAAACAATGCTATACAAATTGGAGCTGGTATTAGATGTCTAAAAGAATAACGTTTGACAACACTGCGCATAATTAATTACCTAGATACTTACGACTTACGAACATTTCTGTGACATATTCTATCTGTGATTTATTTGCTAAATTAGTTGCTTAACCGCGTAACTAACGATACACCTACTTGGACTTAACTCTTCTCTGTACAACCGAGCATAACGTGCTATTAAGCTTGTATCTAATGGGTCTGTTTACTCTTTTATAATACCTGAACAACGTTTTATTTATAATAGCCTTTTTTCTAGATAAACAATGGCTTGACTATGTAACTAAAGGGCTAGCTTTAAGGCCTAATAACCTGTATGCTCAAAACAATAAAAAACATGATTTTCTTGGGTCTCTTTCAAAACCCATTGTAATAGACTTTTATTGCCTATTACATCATTAACAAACTCCTTTTCTACTTGAGCACGATAACAATAAGCGTTTATTGTTTTTTTTGATACATCGATTCCTACGACTTCTTTGTGATTTTTCATATTTTTACAATTAGAGTGAAAAATATGTTGCTTTAACGACTTCCTTTATCGGGAGATTAGAATCCTGATATTCCAAATGGTTCTTAGCAACTTTATAGAAAGAGAGGACTCGTGCGTTTACTGGAGCAGTATTCTAAAACACGTTATAGTTCTCCTCTTTTTCTATTTAAAGGTATTTAATACAAACTAAAGAAACACGTTAGCGGTAATGTAAGAAAACCGATAGTCTTAACAGAAATTGAACAATGAATCATAGTATTTTAATTAAGAATTCTACAATCGTAAATGAAGGCAAATCTTTTATCGCTGATGTACTTTTCTCGAACGGACTAATTGAGCAAATTGGAAAAATTGATAGTGAAACAAATTACAAAGTAATTGACGGAACAGGAAAATACCTATTCCCCGGAGTTATTGACGCACAAGTTCATTTTAGAGATCCAGGACTTACACACAAAGGCGATTTGTATACTGAAAGTAAATCTGCTATTGCAGGTGGAGTGACTTCTTTTATTGATATGCCAAATACAGTTCCGAATATTTTGACCGTTAAAAGTCTAAAAGAAAAATTTGAAATTGCTTCAAAAAAATCTTTAGCAAACTATTCATTTTTTCTTGGTGTAAATGGAGATAATATTGATGAAGTAATAAAAATGGATACGAGTCAATTTATTGGTGTTTCTGATGACGGTTTATATTTTACAAAAAAAGGAAACCTCTTGGCTGATAGTCCTGAAAAAATGGAAAAACTATTTGCTAACTGCAAATCGATCATTGCAATTCATTCCGAGAAAGAAGAAATCGTAGAGGCAAATGAAAAGGCTTTTAAAGAAAAGTACGGAGAAGATATTCCTGCAAGATTTCATCCGATTATTAGGAGTACTGAAGGCTGTTATGAGGCTACTAAACGTGCAATTGCTCTAGCCGAAAAACACAACGCTCGACTTCATATTTTACATTTAACAACAGAAGCGGAAACCCACTTATTTAAAAATGACATCCCTCTGCGAGAAAAAAAAATAACTACTGAAGTTTCTGTACATCATTTGTGGTTTTCAGACAAAGATTATGACCGACTTGGAATGCTTATAAAGTGGAATCCAGCAATAAAAACAGAAAAAGATAAACAAGGTTTATTAAAAGCACTACTTGATGATAGGATAGACATTATAACTACAGACCACGCACCACACACTTTAGAAGAAAAGGAAAAACCCTATTTTCAATCTATGTCAGGTGCTCCAATGGTTCAGCACACGCTAAATTGTATGTTAGAATTTTACAAACAAGGTCTGATTTCGTTAGAAAAAATAGTTGAAAAAATGTGCCATAATCCAGCAATTTTGTATAGTATGACTAAGAGAGGGTTCATCCGAGAAGGCTATTATGCCGACTTGACCTTAGTGGATTTGAACAGCAAGTGGACCGTTACTAAAGACAATCTTTTATACAAATGTAATTGGTCGCCATTAGAAGGAACGACCTTTCAAACGGAAATAAAACAAACATTTGTGAACGGAAATTTAGTATACGATAATGGCGCGTTTTTTGAACAAGAAAAAGGAAAAGAAATTGAATTCGGTAGTTGGAAATAAGAAAAAATCTATTGCTAAAAACGTTTACAAAACATAGCTATTACAAGCTTTTCTAAAGGTTAGCATCTATTTGTGAAGACTGCCAAATTTTCAAATTTGGATTTTCGAGAATTAAATGATAAAAGAAAATTTTAGAATTAGGCTCTCTGTAAACACGAAAAGTTAGCGTCTTTTTACACGCTACGTTTCATACACGAAACCCTTAGCCTTAATTAATTGAAATCTCATTATCAAGTTTATAATTCTACCTTTAGACAAACTAACAAAACGTGATAAAATTCTTTAGAAGAATTAGACAAAACATGCTGACATAAAATAAATTCAGTAAGTATTTACGCTATACAATTGGCGAGATTATACTCGTAGTTATTGGAATTTTAATCGCTTTGCAAATTAACAATTGGAACAATGAAAAAAAATGACAAGCAAGCAGAAATAAAATAAATAATTCGCTTTCGGATTGTCAATTAATTTTAAATGATAGGATAGATAAAAATAAAAATATTTTAAAATCAGGGGAAATACTTTTTGATCACCTAAAAAGCAAAAAAGCATTGAATGACACAATAGTGCAACTCTTCTATACGCCTGTAAATGAAGAAGGTGTTTCATTTAGCACTGTAGCATTTGAGAACTTGAAAAATGATGGACTTTCTCTTATTTCAAATGATAGCTTAAAGATTAACATCATAAATATTTATGATCAAGAACTAAATTATATTCAAACTATATTTGCAAATCAATTAGAAAACCATATAAATTCTGTTGTTGATCCCTTCTACAGTAAGCACTTTGAATTTTCTTCAAATAGAAAAAAAATACTCGACATATACTTTTTACGGTTCGATACCTTTTTATATTTACATCGGGACTGTTATCCCAAACTAATGAAGAGCAAATATTAGGAATTAGAAAGGCTTCAAATCTCGCTCTTAAGTCATACGAAAACGAAGAAGTGCTTTCATATTTGACAGATGATGTATTAACTACAACAGGGAGTGGAATTTTATTAAATGGAAAAAAGCATTAAAGATGTCGTAATCGAAAGACCCAACCAAGTATGAGCTACAGATATAACCTACATCAGAACTGTAAATAGATTTTGTTACTTAGCGCTTTTAACCGATATGTACTCGCGTAAAAAAGTAGGGGTTCGGCTTAAGTGATAGTCTAGAACTAAAAGGCTGTGTCAGGGCTCTTAGAAAAGCACTATATCACAATAGAGGACTGAAAAATCTGATACACCACTCTGACAGAGGAATACCGTATTGCAGCAACGTATACACAAATGAGCTAAAGCGAAAGAAAATCGCAATTAGTATGACCGAAGCCAATCATTGCTATGAAAACGCTCTCGCAGAACGTGTAAATGGAATACTAAAAGATGAATTTTATCTCGACCAGACCTTTGCCAGCGTCCAAGAAGCAAAAAGAGCAATCAATTATATAACTCTAAAAGATTACATTTATCTTTAGATTATAAAACACCTAATGACGTTTACCAGAATGCAGCTTAATTTTAATCAATAACCTGTAGACGTATTTTAGGACGAGACATTTTGAATACGCCAAGGACTCTTTATATTTAAACTTAATCTCATTCATTTTAATGACAAATTTAGACCATCAATTAAAAAACCCCGTTTGGCATTCCTTAAAAGAAACTCATAAAAAATTTGTTATTGAATTTAATGGAGTACAATTTTATAACCCCGAAATTTGCACTTTTGGCTCTTTTTTCGATGAAACAAAAACAGCAAAAGCTTCAAATGAATATTTAAAAATTTCGGATGAATTCTTCTTCGTTTCAGAGAATCAAACACCAATAGTAGATGATGCCAAAGTTTTCTTAGAAAAAAAAATTGATGGTTGTCAAATGGTTTTAAATAAGTTAATCGACGTTCAAATAACAGAAAAAATTGTGATGTTAGATAAGACATTTATTGATGAGATTTATGATTTAATTTGGTTGGTTATGCCTGGTTATTATAAAAAAAGAACCTTTGAAATGGGCAAATACTATGGGATATTTAAAAACGGTAAATTAGTTTCAATAACCGGGCAGCGAATGCAAACTAATCTTTTTATTGAAGTTAGTGCTGTTGTTACCCATCCTAACTATACCAGAAAAGGGCTGGCAAAACAATTAATAGCCTACAATACAAAAGAAATTTTAAAAGAAAATAAAACACCTGTTTTACATACAAACAAAGGAAACTTAGCAATTTCTCTTTATGAAAAATTAGGCTATGAGTTAACTAGAAATATGAACTGGTGGTTGTATCGTAAAAAATAAGCGGCATAAAACAACGTGTAAAAAACATAGCTAATATGCGCTAAATCGTAAGGTTCGTCATTATTTGAGAAGACTGCCAAATTTTTAAATTTGCCTTTTAAATAGAAAAAGTAAAAATAAAACATAAAAATTAAGTTCTGTGTTTATCCGAAAAAGCAGTACCTTTTTTCGCACTACATTTTATAAATAAACCTTTGCATAACATAAAATTAAGTTATAAAAAAATAATCACTAAGTCCATTGGCTAAAGGATAAGGGAAATATTCTGTATAAGTAATTTCAAGGTCACATTAATAAGTCTATAACTATTAGTGCTCGAGAAAAAGAATTATTGAAACAAATACGCTCAAGTTCGAAAAAACTTGAGTTAGAATTAAAGCTACAATGTAGAAAAATAAAATAACGAAAGCACAACAAAGTCGTGTGATAAAAACAAGTAACAATTCATTACTTGTTCTAGCTTAACACCATTAGTAAAAGTCGTAATTAGTTCATTAACAGGAATATATTTTTTTGAGTTAAATGAAATTTTCAACTTAATTCGAAATAAAGTTGCACAAAGAAATTGTTGTGGTTTGGTAGAATATTTTTTAACTTACGGTGTTTTAAAAAAAAAGCCTCCTTTTTTTTTACACTAATCAATTAGATCAATCTTATTTCTAACCTTAAATAAAGATTGTAATCCGTTTTCATTAATAACCAAACACTATACATCTTTATGAAAAGACGAAAATTTATTCAATACGCTGGACTTGGAGCTGGTGCGATAATGGTGCCTTCCCTTCTATTCGGAAATACTATTTCTGCAGAAGAACTCCTCAATCCTGGCATGGATATTCTAATTAAGAAAAACATGGCTGATGTCGCTTTGAACACCGCTAAATCTGCTGGAGCAACCTATGCTGATGCAAGAATAGGGCGCTATTTAAACCAATATGTATTTACACGCGAGGACAAAGTTCAAAACGTAGTGAATACAGAATCTTTTGGAATAGGCATCCGTGTTATTGCTAATGGAACTTGGGGATTTGCATCCACAAATACGGTGTCTGAAGATGGCATTAAAACAGCAACATTACAGGCTGTTGCCATTGCTAAGGCAAATTCAAGAATTCAAAAAGACCCGGTTAAATTGGCTCCTGTGGCATCGCATGGCGAAGTTTCCTGGAAAACACCGATTGTAAAAGACTTTAAAGATGTGCCTGTTTCAGAAAAGGTAGATTTATTGTTGACTGCAAATGCAGCAGCGATGAGTAATGGAGCTGATTTTGTTAATTCGGCTTTATTCATGGTGAATGAACAGAAATATTTCGCTTCAACAGAAGGCTCATATATCGATCAAGATATTCATAGAATTTGGCCAACATTTGGTGTTACAGCAATTGACAAAAAGGCTAATAAATTTAAATCCCGTCAAGCATTGAGTGCGCCTATGGGAATGGGATATGAATATATGGACGGACTGGATTCTGAAAAAATTACGGGCCCTGCAGGCGTACAATTGTACAGAAATAGTTATGATATGGTAGAAGATGCAACTGCTGCTGCAAAACAAGCCAAAGAAAAATTATCTGCCAAATCTGTAGATGCAGGTAAATATGACCTTGTTTTAGAACCTAACCATTTAGGACTAACCATTCACGAATCGGTTGGACATCCATTAGAGTTGGATCGTGTACTAGGCTATGAAGCAAATTATGCAGGAACAAGTTTTGCCTCCCTTGAAAAGTTAAATTCAAAAAACTTCCAATATGGGAGTGATATCGTAAACCTTGTAGCAGACAAAACTTACCCTAGTTCATTAGGAAATGTAGGTTATGATGATGAAGGTGTGAAAACGAAAAAATGGGATTTGGTACGCAACGGAATCTTGACAAACTTTCAGGGCATCAGAGATCAAGTTCATATGATTGGTCAAAATGAATCTCATGGCTGTTGTTATGCACAAAGTTGGAACGATGTTCAATTTCAAAGGATGCCAAATGTCTCTTTAGAAGCTGGTACTGAAAAATATTCAGTTGATGCCATGATAAAAGATGTTGAAAAAGGAATTTACATTGCAGGAAGAGGGTCTTATTCCATAGATCAACAAAGGTATAACTTCCAGTTTGGTGGAACTTTATTTTATGAAATAAAAGATGGAAAAATAGTTGGAATGTTAGATGATGTAGCCTATCAATCGAATACTCAAGAATTTTGGAATTCTTGTACTAAAATTTGTGACAAAGATGATTACCGAGTTTTCGGAACATTTTTCGATGGAAAAGGCCAACCTTCTCAGTCAAGTGCGGTATCACACGGTAGTTCTACTACCCGATTTAATGGGGTAAAAGTAATCAACACAGGACGATCAATTTAATCTTTTATAGTTCTACAAATAAAACAATACTATGGCAATATATACAAAAGAAGAAGCTCGGAAAATATTGGAAAAAGCAATAAGCTTTTCCACTGCCGATGCTTGCGTAATAAATTTAAATGGCAGTGATAGTGGTAATATTCGTTATGCACGAAATACCGTTTCAACTTCTGGTCAAAGATCTAATCAGACTTTAGTTATACAATCAAATTTTGGTCTGAAATCTGGAGTTTCAACAATTGATGAGTTTGATGATGCATCTCTCGAAAAAGTAGTAAAAAGATCAGAAGAATTGGCACGGCTTTCTCCAGAGAATCCAGAATTTATAGGACCTTTAGGGCCTCAAAATTATGATGACTCTAGCACCTTTAGTGAAGCAACGGCCAATATTACACCAGAATATAGAGCAAAAGTAGCCGAAAGCAGTATTAACCCCGCGGCTTCAAAAGATGTTACCGCAGCTGGATTTTTTAACAATTCTGCTGGTTTTAGCGCCATGATAAATTCAAATGGACTTTTTGCTTATAATCAATCTACCAATGTAGACTTTACGGTTACCATGCGCACCAACGATGGTACTGGCTCTGGTTGGGTTACAAGAGACTTTAATGATATCTCAAAATTTGATGCTACAGAAGCGTCTAATGCCGCTATTAGTAAGGCAGTGTTGTCTCGAGAGGCTAAAGCGATTGAACCTGGAAAATACACTGTAATCCTAGAGCCAGCAGCTTCCATTGGATTGTTGCAAAACATGTTTAGATCATTTGATGCGCGAACGGCTGATGAAGGGCGGAGTTTCATGTCTAAAGAAGGTGGTGGTACTAAGTTAGGAGAGAAAATTGTTGACGAACGTATTAATGTCTATTCTGATCCGTTGAATACTGAAGTTCCTACTGCAACATGGAATAGTGAAGGGCAACCCTTAAAAAAAATGAATTGGATTGAAAATGGTGTGGTTAAAAACTTAGCCTATGATCGATTTTGGGCCAAAGAAAAAGGTATTGAACCAGTTCCTTTTCTATCAAATGGAATCATGGAAGGGGGTGATGCTTCATTGGAAGACCTTATAAAAAGTACTAAAAAAGGAATCTTGGTCACAAGATTATGGTACATCAGAAATGTAGATCCACAAACATTGTTATATACGGGTCTTACTCGTGATGGCACTTTTTATATTGAAAATGGAAAAATCAAACATCCTGTTAAAAATTTCAGATTCAACGAGAGTCCAATAATTATGCTAAACAACCTTGAAACACTTGGTCAACAGGTCAGAGTTGATGGTAATTTAATTCCTTATATGAAAATCAGAGAGTTTACTTTTACCAGCTTATCTGATGCCGTATAACAGCTAATAACAAATAAAAACTGATTGTTTTGAGGACCTCATTTCAATCAGTTTTTTTATTTGTAAAATTAGAGGGTTTTAGATACATGTATTATTAGGTAATTCAATAAAAAATAAATAAGGTTAGTAATCTTGATTGATGGCAGTAAATAACAAGTTTTTTTTTACAAGATTGCAATATGAATCTGGAGATTGGGATGTGGATCAAAGAATGCCCTCAAATCTCTTATATTCCTTGGTAGAGTATACGACCTTAGAAGTGGATACTCAAGAAAAAATCACCCCCTTAAGTAGTGATGACATATTCAATAGCCCATTTTGTTATTTATCTGGACATAAATTGGTACAATTCACTAAAAAAGAAAGGGAAAATTTTGAAAAGTATATTAACAATGGAGGTTTTGTATTTGTAGATGATTGCAACCATGATATTGATGGCTTGTTTGCAAAATCTTTTGAACGACAAGTAGACGCTATCTTTGGATCACAAGCTTTAAAAAAAATCCCAAATGATCACGAAATTTATAATATCTTTTTCGAATTTGAAAATGGACCACCGACCACATCACAAGAATTAAATGGATGGGGCGATGATATTGTACATGATTATTTAAAAGCTATCGAAATAAATGGCAGAATAGGACTCTTATACAGCAATAAAGATTATGGCTGTGAGTGGGACTATGACTTCAGGAATAAACGGTGGTATAAAATAGATAACACAAGATTTGGAGTGAATATTGTTATGTACGCATTGACTTCATAAAAAAAACAGTAAATGGATAAAGGTTTAGCAACTATTCAAGAAGAGGTAAACGATTTAACTCAGAAACTTGACAATTTAAAAAAAGAAATTGGCAAAATTATTATTGGTCAGGAAGAAACTGTTGAGCAACTACTCATCACCTTTCTTGCAGGCGGCCATGCGCTACTTGAGGGAGTTCCAGGACTGGCAAAGACATTAATGATTAGAACCTTATCAGAATGTATCGACCTGAAATTTAAAAGAATTCAGTTTACACCCGATTTGATGCCGTCAGATATTATTGGTACAGAAATTCTAGAAGAAGATCACAGTACCGGAAAGAAATTTTTTAAGTTTAACAAAGGCCCCATTTTTGCCAATATCGTTTTAGCAGATGAAATCAATAGAACACCTCCCAAAACACAAGCGGCATTATTAGAGGCCATGCAAGAATTTGAAGTCACTTATTCCGGAATGACCTATAGTCTTGACAGACCATTTTTTATTTTAGCAACACAAAACCCAATTGAACAATCGGGAACCTTTCCTCTACCAGAGGCGCAACTAGATCGCTTTTTATTTTATATTAAAATTGGGTATCCTAATGAAACCGATGAAACTAATATTTTAAAAAATACGACAGGCGTTAAAAAGGAAATATTAGAACAGGTTATTAACGGTGAAGATATTTTAAGACTACAATATTTAGTTAGAGAAGTTCCTATTAGTGACGATTTGATCCGCTTTGTTAGTAAAGTTGTTCGAGCAACACGGCCAGAAACAACCACCTATGACTATGTTAAAGAATGGGTGAATTGGGGCGCTGGTCCTAGAGCAGGACAAGCCATGATTCTTACCGCAAAAGCCAGAGCACTACTGCAAGGTCGATTGGCTGTAACATTAGACGATATCAAACATGTGGCATTACCTGTGTTAAGACACCGAGTTATCGTGAATTTTAGAGCTGAAGCTGAAGGTATCAATGCCGATAGCGTGACGGAACAATTGCTCAAAACTATTATGCCTTCTATTAAAAAATCTTAACAAGTGAAATTAGATTACCAACAATTATTAAAACCAGATATTGTTAAAAGTATCTCGGGATTGGCATTAATTGCCAGGGTAATTGTTGATGGGTATATGTCTGGGTTAAATCATAGCCGACGTGTTGGACCAGGAATGGAATTTAGTCAATTTCGAAGTTACGAACCTGGTGACGATTTAAGATTACTAGATTGGAAAATGCTGGCGAGATCAGGTAGATATTATATCAAACAATCTGAAATTGAAACAAACATTGCCATAAAGTTTATTTTAGATTCGAGCAAATCTATGCTACATAAAGAGGACGAGCTTTCTAAAATGGATTATATAAGAGTACTCGTAGCATCTCTTGCTTATTTATGTCAAAATCAAGGCGACGCTGTAGGACTTTTTGCCTTAAATGATGTTCATTTACACAGTCTGTATCCAAAAATTCAAAAACAACATTTCAATCGTCTTTTGTTAGAACTCCTAAATATTGAGAATAAAGGCGCTTGGCCAAAGAACCCTAACGATTCAAGAAAATTACACGACCGTACTCATAAAGAATTGATTTTTTTTATTACAGATATGTATGAAGAACAAAATGAATTAACGGCATTTATAAAACAACTTAAAACCTTACGAAATGAAGTTGTTGTGCTGCATGTTATGGGTAAAAACGAACTCGAATTCAATTATAATGGAAACATCGTTTTTGAAGACTTGGAAACTGGAGCAAAAGTTAAAATAAATGCTACTGACGCTAAAAAGAAATATATCCAATCACTAAACAAAATGATGAAAAACACCAAAGATATGCTACTAGCAAACGGCATCAGTTATCACCTAATGAGTTTGGATGCTAACATTGGAGAAACGATAGAATTATTTTTAAAAAAGCGTAATAGACTAGTTTGATATGTACTTCTTAAATCCAACATATCTTTGGGCATTCTTAGGACTAACGGTCCCTATAGCAATTCATTTATGGAGTAAAAAAGAAGGCAAAACAATTAAAGTTGGAAGTATTCAATTACTAAATAAAGCGGATACCAAACAAAGCCGTAGTATCCAACTAAATGAAATTTGGCTATTAGTATTGCGCCTATTTTTAATAAGTGTTCTTGTTCTTATCATATCTAATCTGCGCATCAGAAAGAAAGTTGACACTGTTGCTATTACTTATATTGTTGAGTCTTCTTTACTTCAGAACAAGGGATTCAGAACAATACTCAACACTATTTCAACGGATGTACCAATGAGACTGCTACAAAATGGTTTTCCAGAAATAGATGTAGAGGCAAATCAAAAATTAGATACTGCAATTCCTAATTATTGGCAATTGGCCAAAGAAATGCAATCTCTACCATCAGATAGCATCATTGTTTTCACAAGTGCATTTCAATCAGGATTTAAAGGCCTTAGGCCAGAAATCACTAAACCTATAGAATGGATAACTATTTCTGTAGATAAAACAAGAAAGCATCTTTTAGAAGTGAATCAATTCAATGAACAATTGGAATTGTTAGTTATGAATTCTAGCGATCAACAGATATCATTTGATAAAGGCCTACTAAAGTCCAATAACCCTAAAATTAAATGGAACACTGCAAAAGACAGTATTTTTTACCTGGAGAATTGGACCGCTATTAATACCGAAAAAACGAACCAAGTTTTGTTGTTTTATGACTTTAATTTTTTATCTGAGTCCAAATATTTTGAAGCAAGTTTTAAGGTCGTCTCTCAGTATCTCAATCATAAAATTAACCTTGTTAAAACCAATGATCTAGAGGGTATAGATACTACAGCGTTTGACATCGTAATTTGGTTGAGTAAAAAACCAATACTAAACACCAACGCGAAAGTTTTAGTGTTTAAATCAAATCAATTTACTTCGCGTTTAATTGAAGAAAGTTCCATTAAAGGCACTTATCATCTAACACGATTTTTGGATGCTGAAAATGCTGAGAACGCCCATTTACCAGAACAATTGATTCAACTATTAGATCTCAATCCAGCAATTGCGAAAAAGATAAATCAATACGATACGAGGGTTTTAGCTAAAGAAGCTATGGTTCCAATCTATAGCAAACATAAATTAGACCCATCTAATGATTACAGTCTCGATATGACAAAATGGTTATGGCTTTTATTTGTTTTACTATTAACGTCTGAAAGAATATTATCATATTATAAATCTCAATGAAGCAGGACCGCAGACATCGTTTAATTCAGTTCAAAAATCGTTGGCAATTACTGTTGTCCATCGAATCGCTATCCTATGCCACTGGTGCCTCTGTTTTTATCTACCTTATTAGTTCTCATCTTTTTATTTCCGCCTTGATATTCGTCCTTGTCGGAATCCTTAGTGCAGTAATTATTAAACCGTGGAAACCTGATTTAGGTTCTACCAGTCGCTTTTTAGATGCCAAATTTGAAGTTTTGGAGTACAGTACCAGTCTTTTATTACAACCGAGCCAAAATATTACGAACTTGGCGCAATTACAGCAATTAAAAATTGAAAGAGAACTTGAGAAGATCATAAAAGACACCAATCCTCCCAACCATGCCATTCGAGGAAGCATCATTGGATTAGCAATGATTGTTTTGGGTTTGTTAATCAACCCGTTTAATGTGATAGATTCTTTTAACCCCCCAAACCCGCTTAAAACCGAACAAAAATTAATTGAATTCCATACGTATGACAGTATTGAAACAGTAGCCTCACCACCAAAAATCATAAAACAACGAATTAGAATAACATACCCATCTTACATTAATATCAAGGCCTATAGCAGTGATAACTTAAGTATCAAAGCTGTTGAAGGATCACACCTTCGTTGGAATTTACAATTTGACAAGGAAGTTGATAGTGTTTTCACACAAAGTGCAGGGACTAATTATCCCTTGACCCTTAAAAATGATTCCTATACGAGTACAACCGTTTTAAAATATTCCGGGTTTTATAATTTTAAATTTAAAGATCTTAACGGAAATACTTATACTTCAGATTTGTATAGTATTGACGTGATTAAAGATGAGGCACCTGAAGTTAAATTAATAGGCATTGACCCTTTTACTTCGTTCGATTTCGACCAGGATAAATCTATTACATTCAATTCCCTCATCACAGATGATTATGGTATTGCTGAAGCCCATATTATTGCCACAGTAAGCAAAGGGTCTGGGGAATCTGTAAAATTCAGAGAGGAGCAATTATCTTTTGATGAGCCTGTAGCAAAAGGTTCAAAAAAGATAAACCTTCCTAAGAGCATAAACTTAGACCAATTAAAAATGGAACCTGGAGATGAGCTCTATTTTTATGTCGAAACTTCTGATTTAAAAAACCCGGGACCTAATAGTTCACGAAGTGAAACGTATTTCGCAGTCATAAAAGATACAATCTCCTATGAATTTAGCGTTGAGGGAAGTATGGGTATTGATAGAATGCCAGAGTATTTCAGGAGTCAACGACAGCTCATTATAGATACTGAAAAACTAATTAAAAAGCGCGGAAAAACGGCGGTTAAAGATTTTAAATTTGAAAGTAACGAACTGGGATTTGACCAAAAAGCATTGCGTGTAAAATATGGCGCATTTATGGGTGAAGAATCTGAAATGGAAGGAAAAAATGAACAGCGTGCTAACGATCCAACAGAACAACAAGAGCATGATACCGAAGATCCTTTGGCAGGCTTTACACATGACCATGATTCCGAAAACGAACATAATTTAGTACCAGATAAATCAAAAAACGAGGAGTCTAAAAATCCTTTAGATGAATTTATGCACAATCATGATGATCCTGAATCATCCACTTTATTTACAGAGTCGCTACGCGTGAAATTGCGCAAAGCTTTGAATGAAATGTGGGATGCAGAGCTGTATTTGCGACTCTATGAACCAGAAAAATCACTCCCCTATCAATATAGAGCGTTGCGATTGATACAAGATATTAAAAACAGCGCTAGAATCTATGTGCACCGTATCGGTTTTGACCCGCCACCTATCAAAGAGGATAAACGATTATCAGGAAAAATTGAAGATGTATCAAGCTATAAAAAAAGTCAAAATTTAGAACCTGAAGTAACGTTTCCATTTATGCGAAAATCAATTATAAGACTTGAACAGTTGAAAGGAGGCAATGGAACTATTTTGGAGAAAGACAAGTTGTTATTTGAACAAGCAGGAAACGAATTGGCGACTTTAGCGATTGAAATTCCCGGAAAATACTTAGGGGCCTTACAACAATTAAAGTGGCTTTCGGAAGGTAAAGACGCTGAGAAATCAATTTATATAAAGGTACAACAAGCCTTAATTTCAGCAATTCCAAAACCTGTGGATACGCCCAAAACGAGATGGCAATTCAAAGATGAAATGACACAGTTATTAATCAAAGAACTTGAAACTAATGATTGATCGCTTCTCTTTTGTAAATATGAATTGGATTTGGACAATTTTAATTATTGCCATCTTTATTTGGCTTGTTTTTGCTTGGAAAGAAAGAGCTCACTATGGGAGTTCGAAATTCATCATTCATTTAGGGGTTTCATTTATAGCGATATCTTCGCTTGTACTTATGGCTTTACAGCCACAAATCCATGTAAAAAAGGATACGCAAGTTGTAGTAGTATTAACGGAAGGCTATGATCAAGAACAATTAGATAGTCTCAAAACAACAAATCAAAAACTTGCAGTGTATCCTTATAGAATTGGTGAGGCGATCTTTGATACTGACAAAATTCCTTCCTCTGTTTTCATACTTGGACATGGAATTAGATCCTTTGACCATTGGCAGTTAGAAAATATTTCAACCCTCTATTTGGGAGGTAAGGAACTGAAGGGAATCACCCAATTAAACTATGGTTATTACCAAACCAAAGGGAATCGTATCCAATTCAATGGCACGTATCAAAACCCAACCAAAAACAATAGACTACTCTTAGAAGGCCCAGGTGGTCGCCCTTTGGATTCTTTGACACTTACTGATGAGAGGACTCAATTATTTGACCTTTCAACGGATTTAAATGTCATTGGAAATTTTAATTACCATTTGGTAGAAAAAGACAGTCTTGAAACGGTACTTTCCAAAGATATCTTACCACTCACTATCGTTGAGAAAAGTCCTTTAAAAATTTTGATACTCAACGACTTTCCGACATTCGAATCCAAATATCTAAAAAATTACTTAGCCGAAACTGGCCATGAAATTGTGGTTAAAAACCAACTCACAACAGCCCGTTATAAGTATGAGTATTTTAATATGACGAGCAAACCTATTATTGAGATTACACAAGAAAAATTAAAAATTTTTGACCTACTAATCATCGATACCAAATCTTTAAAAGCGCTTTCTAATCGACAACTCACCACATTAAAGAACGTGGTAAAGGAACTAGGTATGGGCATTCTAATTCAGCCAGATGCCAATTATTTTAGCAGTAAAAAATTACTGTCATCATTTAAATTTGATCCTGAAAAAAGTAAGGATGCGGTCTTAAAAGCGTATCCAAAACAAAATATAAAGAAGTACCTGTATCAATTTAAAAATGATTTTTCAATTCAGCCTATTCACCGTTCGGGTTCAAAAATTTGGTCGGCATATGAGCGCGTTGGTTCAGGCAGAGTTGGTAGCACCGTATTTCAAAACACCTTTGAGCTTATTTTAAATGGGCGTACCAAAACGTATCACTCTTTTTGGTCAGAGATTATCGAAAAAATAAGTAAACGAAAAACACCTTTAGTTCAATGGAGCGCAAGTCATAATTTCGCATATCAGAATCAGCCTTTTGAATTTGAATTAAGGACGACCATCCCGAACCCAATAGTTGAATCTAGTGAAGGCTATTCAATTCCTTTACAAAGAGACATTCATGTCAAAAGTCTATGGAAAGGCAAGGTTTACCCTAGAGACACTGGATGGCAACAACACTATGTTAATCAAGATAGTACGGCCGTATTTCGGTATTACGTGACCGATAGCTCGCAATGGAAATCTATTAGCAATTTTAATACGATAAAATCAAATAAAAAAATATTTAATGACACCTCTAAACCTGAGATTTCTCCAAGAACTACTTTAAAATTAGTCAATCCTTTATGGTTTTTTGTGATTTTTATTTTCTGTTCTGGATATTTATGGCTAGAACCTAAGTTGTTATAATTGCGAATTATTAAGCTAAATCCTATTACTTATACCGTCGGACTGAATTGCCGAACGTGGCATTCTGACTCTTAAAACATAAAATCACTGCTACTAATATTACCTTTAGTTCATTGCCTTGGAATTTCCCACTGGCAAATCACTGCTCTTCAGTAATTTTCGTGCCTTAACCATAAATCCGTTGCTGTTTTAATGAACTAAATCTTAGACAAACGGTTGTGCAACATTAAAATTAGATACAAATACTCAATTTGGCATCCTTAAAAATTGGAAACTAAAAAATAAGTTTTGCTGAAATATGATCAATTTCATTGCATTACTTTATTCAAAAAGGTCAGACGATAAATAGCGATCGCCACGGTCACATATAATACTCACGATAACACCACTTTTTAATTCGTTTGCGAGTTGTAATGCCACTGTAGTCGCTCCTCCACTGCTCATACCGGCAAGTATACCCTCTTCCTTAGCAAGTCGTCTTGCCATTGAGATAGCTTCATCGCGGCTTACCTCTAAAATTCTGTCCACTTTTTTTGCATTAAATATTTTAGGTAAATACGCCTTTGGCCATTTGCGTATACCAGGTATACTAGAGCCATCTTTAGGCTGTACGCCCACAATCTGAATATTCTCATTCTGTTCTTTTAAATAACTAGACGTGCCCATAATAGTTCCTGTAGTCCCCATAGAAGACACGAAGTGTGTAACTTCGCCATTGGTATCTCTCCATATTTCGGGCCCTGTAGTTTTATAATGAGCTTTCCAGTTGTCTTCATTTGCAAACTGATTAAACGTATAGTAATCCTCGTTTTCAACTTTTGCCATTGCATAATCACGAGCTCCTTCTATACCGTCAGGGTGTAAAGTGACTTTAGCCCCATAGGCCTTCATTGTTTGAACGCGTTCTTTAGTAGCCGACGCTGGCATTACTAATTCTATATCTAGTTTGAATATCCCAGCAATCATAGCAAGTGCAATACCTGTATTCCCACTAGTAGCTTCTATGAGCTTTGATGTATTATCTATTCTTCCAGTATCGAGGGCATTTTTAATCATATTGTATGCTGCTCTATCTTTTACGCTTCCACCTGGGTTATTTCCTTCAAGTTTAAAATACAAACTGACATTAGGATTTGTATTTAATACCATTGATTTTACCAAAGGTGTATTTCCTATTTGATCAATTAACGTATTATTCATACTATAAATGTGATTTTGTAAATATTTGTACTTCTGGGGTATGCAATACTGTTGAGTGTTTTGGAAGAGATTCAGTTAACCAAGTGTTACCGCCAATGATACTGTTTTCGCCAATAACAGTATCCCCTCCTAAAATAGAGGCATTTGCATAAATAACAACATTTTTTTCAATGGTAGGATGCCTTTTTTTATTTCTAAGTTGTTTATTGATCTTAAGAGCCCCTAAAGTAACACCCTGATAAATTTTAACATTATCGTGTATTTCTGCAGTTTCTCCGATGACTACTCCTGTTCCGTGATCAATAAAAAATGAATTCCCAATCTGAGCACCCGGATGAATATCGATTCCTGTTAGCTGATGAGCATATTCTGTCATTAGGCGAGGTATAAGTGGTAATCCTAATTTAAAAAACTCTCTCGCCATTCTATATATGGCAATGGCAAAAAAGCCAGGATAGGCTAAATAGACCTCTTCAATAGATTTAGCCGCAGGATCATTCGAGTATATAGCGGTTGCATCCATTTTTAAACTACAAAATAAATCTGGTATGTTTTGAGTAAAATCCTCCCATGTTTTACAAGGTTTACCTTCAATTTCTGGACATACTATATTTCTTATTTTTAGAAATAAGGCTTCGAGTTCAATAAGTGTATTTTCTGCATCTGTGCCTTGATCAAACAATGCATTAAAAAGCAATTGGGTAAACCGCTGCGATTCCTCCTTTAGCGTTATAGAAACCTTAATTTCTTGCTTTTGCTTGTTTATAGCTTTTATCAATGTTGATTGATCCATCTTTTTTTTTCAAAGAGACGAATTTTTAAAATAAAACATAATTAAAAAGGCGTTAAAAATATATTTATTTTTTAATATTCATTACCTCAATTGTATGCTTTACACATAGACATAGTTTTGAATCTAATTTACTTGGGGCCAAAACAAATCTTCGCCACATACAATTACAATTAGCTCATAATTAGACTAAAAAACCTAGAAACACTTAATCCAGTTACCAAATAGGCATAGCCCTTAGGACATTTTCATAAAAAAGCAAACCATTTACCAACAAATAAAGAGTCAAAATTCAGTTCCTTTTAGATGAGAAACAAAGGAAGTCATCTCATGCTAAAACACTGAAAAAATCATGCTCTACAATGACTAGAGCAGTCACTAAATGAGTTCAAAATAAAAAATACAAATACGATGTAGATCTAGTACATTGAAATGTAACAGATGAGTATTTCACGACAAGACCATACTATTTACATCTGCTATATACCGCCAAAATACCGACTTTAAACCAATCCTTTACGAAATAAAGTAAAGTCAATAAAAATCCCAAGCCAAAGACTCAGGATTTAAAATATATAATAGGGCTTATGTCTATCTAATTAATTTAAATAGCGTTTAATCTTCAGGATGCATAAAGCGTTGTTTCCCTAATAAAACCTCCTCAGTTTCAACATGGTTATCATCTGGCACACAGCAATCTACAGGGCAAACTGCTGCGCATTGTGGTTCTTCATGGAAACCCACACATTCTGTACATTTATTTGGTGAGATGTAATAGACTTCATCACTTATGGGTTCCTGTGTTTCGTCTGCATCAACGGCTTTACCATTTGGTAGTACTACTTTTCCTTTTAAACTAGTGCCATCAGAATAACGCCAATCGTCTGCACCTTCATAAATAGCAGTATTTGGACATTCTGGCTCACAAGCACCACAATTAATACATTCGTCTGTTATTATAATTGCCATAGTAATTTATTAATCTGTTCTTATTTATCAACTTGAATCCGTCAGGTTGAATTCCCAGTTATGCATAAAACATTCTGAAAACTTTTGCCAAGCTCATTTCTCTTTCTTTTTACTTTACGTAATTTTGCAATTGCAAAAATAAAGCCAAAACATCGTTTAACCAAACCATATATGGATTTACAAAAAAGAATTACCGCTTTTATAAAATTAGGTGAGTTTCTTCATCAGTTTAAACGAGATGACATCACAAAAAATGATGCTGTAGAAGCTAATGATTTGTTTTTTGATGGCTTTAAACATCAAATAAAACTCGCTAAAGAACACAATGGTTGGTTTACCGAAAAGAATATTTTTTTTAGTATCGAATCTTGGTCTAATGCATTGACTAACAAAAATATTGATCGTTGGATTAGTAAGTACGACTTTAAACAACCAAACCCAAAAACGGTTGCCATTATTATGGCCGGAAATATACCTTTGGTTGGTTTTCACGATTTTTTATCGGTACTAATTTCTGATCATAACGTTATGGTAAAACAGTCTTCTAACGACAAACACCTCCTACCCTTTTTAGCAAAATATTTAGAAATTGTAGAACCCGAATTTAAAGGTAAAATTAAATTTACGGAAGGCAAACTAATGGATTTTGACGCGGTTATTGCAACAGGAAGTGATAACACAGCACGTTATTTTGAATACTATTTTAAAAACAAACCCTCTATTATTAGAAAAAACAGAAATTCACTAGCGATTTTAACGGGCAATGAAACTAAAGAACAACTCGAAGGCTTGTCTGATGATATTTTTAGATACTATGGATTAGGGTGCAGAAACGTTTCTAAACTATTTGTACCAAAAGATTATAATTTTGACGCCTTCTTTAATGCGATATACAAATGGCATCCTATTATAAACGAATCCAAATATGCCAATAACTACGACTACAATAAGGCGGTGTATTTAATGAGTGAATTTGATATGCTAGAGAATGGTTTTATGATGATAAAAGAAGATGAAAGCTACTCCTCTCCTATCGCAACGCTATTTTACGAGTATTATAATAGTACGGAAGAGTTGCAGCAAAAACTAACAACTGAAGCAGTGAAAATACAGTGTATTGTAGCAAGTGACTTTACGGAAAATGAAATTGCTTTTGGCGAAACTCAAAATCCACAACTTTGGGATTATGCAGATGATATAGACACTGTTGAATTTTTATTAGAAATTTGATATAATAATTATCAATTTCGCAACACATTTTAGGCATTTAATTAGCACCTTTGCAGTGGTTTAAAAAATAAAAAAAACAGGATTAAATTTCGAAAAATCTCAAACTAAAATCAGGATAGAATGAAAAAACATAATTTTAGCGCAGGACCATGTATATTGCCTAAATCGGTAATGGAGCAAGCAGCAGCAGCCGTTTTAGACTTTGATGATGGCTTATCGCTTTTAGAAATTTCGCATCGTAGCAAACCATTTGTAGATGTTATGGAAAACGCAAGATCCTTAGCCTTAGAATTATTAGGCTTAGAAGGTAAAGGCTACAAAGCTTTGTTTTTACAAGGTGGAGCAAGTACGCAGTTTTTAATGGTGGCTTTAAATCTTTTAGAAAAAAGAGCCGGTTACTTAAACACAGGAACTTGGTCTGATAAAGCCATAAAAGAAGCTAAAATTTACGATGACATATATGAAGTAGGGTCATCCAAAGCGGCGAATTACAATTACATACCGAAAGGTTACGATATCCCAGACGATTACGATTATTTCCATTGTACCTCAAACAATACCATTTTTGGGACGCAAATGAAAAGTTTTCCAAACTCGCCAGTTCCAATGGTGTGTGATATGAGTAGTGATATTTTTTCACGTCAGTTAGATTTTTCAAAATTCGATTTAATCTATGCTGGAGCACAAAAAAACATGGGCCCTGCTGGTACAACTTTAGTTGTTGTTAAGGAAGATATATTAGGTAAAGTATCGCGTAAGATTCCTTCTATGATGGATTACAAAGCACATATTAGCAAAGGAAGTATGTTTAATACACCTCCTGTTTTTCCGGTATATGTTTGTATGCTCACACTCCAATGGTTAAAAGACTTAGGTGGCATCAAAGCAATTGAAAAAGAGAACAAAAAGAAAGCAAATTTCATTTATTCTGAAATCGACTTGAATCCATTATTTAAAGGGTATTCCGTTAAAGAAGATCGCTCTACGATGAACGCAACTTTTACTTTAGAAAACGAAAACCTAAAAGAAACGTTTGAAGCCATGGTAAAAGAAGCTGGTATCAATGGTCTCAATGGCCACAGAAGTGTTGGAGGTTACAGAGCATCCATGTATAATGCACTGTCTTTAGATAGTGTAAAAGCACTTGTAGAGATCATGAGTGAATTAGAAAGTAAAGCTTAAAAAATAATCGTCATTCCCAACGAAGTGAAGGAATCTATTTAATGAGACTGCCTTGTCATACTTCCGCGCAATGATAAAACATATAAACATGAAAGTATTAGCAAACGATGGAGTTTCTCAAAGTGGTATTAAGGCATTAGAAGCTGCTGGATACGAAGTCATCACAACTACTGTTGCGCAAGAACAATTAGAAAATTACATCAACGAAAATCAAATTTCGGTATTGTTAGTGAGGAGTGCAACAACCGTAAGAAAAAATTTAATCGACAACTGCCCTAGCCTAAAAGTTATAGGTCGTGGTGGTGTGGGCATGGATAATATTGATGTAGACTATGCACGTGGCAAAGGTTTAAAGGTTATTAATACGCCAGCAGCATCGTCGCACTCTGTTGCAGAATTAGTGTTTAGTCACTTTTATGGTTTAGCACGTTATTTACACAATTCAAATCGTGATATGCCTTTAGAAGGCGATGCCAATTTTAAAGGCTTAAAGAAAGCTTACGCGAAAGGAACAGAATTAAAAGGTAAAACTCTAGGTGTTCTTGGTTTTGGGCGTATTGGTCAAGCCACAGCTAAAGTAGCACTAGGTGCTGGAATGAAAGTAGTTGCTTTCGATCCATTTTTAGAAAAAGCAGATTTAGAGTTAAACTTTTTCGATGGACAAAAAGTGAATTTTGAAATCAAAACCATTTCTAAAGAAGACGTTTTAAAACAATCCGATTTCTTAACACTTCATGTGCCTGCACAAAAAGATTACGTAATTGACACCGCTGAATTCAATCAAATGAAAGATGGCGTAATTTTTGCCAACGCAGCGCGTGGTGGCGTTGTTAATGAAATTGCACTTGTTGAAGCGATTAAAAGTGGTAAAGTTTCGAGAGCAGCTTTGGATGTTTTTGAAAAGGAACCAAAACCAGAAATTCAGTTATTAATGAATCCTGCTTTATCATTAACGCCGCATACAGGAGCTGCAACAAATGAAGCTCAAGATAGAATTGGCACAGAATTGGCTGAACAAATCATCAGTATTTTAGGCTAGAAAGCTACTGTTTTAAAAATGGGTGCGATAAAAATGTGACCAAAGTAAATAAAATGAGTCCTATCTATTGTTAGGACTTTTTTTGTACCTTATACTCAATTTCATTAACATTTAATTATTTTTAAAAAATGTCAGGTATTTTAGACTTATTGAACAGTGACTTAGGTAAAACCATCATTAGTGGTGTTTCTGGTGCTACAGGAACAGATCCAAATAAAACAAGTAGCGTATTAACAATGGCGTTGCCTGTACTAATGAAAGCAATGGAACGTAACGCTTCTACTCCAGAGGGAGCACAAGGCCTTATAGGTGCTTTAAGTGGTCAGCATGATGGAAGCATCTTAGATAACCTTAGTGGTTTATTTGGCGGTGGTGTCGATGAAAATGTAAAAAATGATGGCGCTAAAATTTTAGGACATGTATTGGGTAATAAACAGCAAGGTGTAGAGCAAGTAATTGGTCAAAAATCCGGATTAGATGCCAGTTCAGTTGCCAATATTCTTAAGGTAGCTGCACCAATTTTAATGGGAGTTTTAGGTCAGCAAGCAAAACAAAATAATGTAAGCTCTCAAAACGACTTAGGAGGCATGTTATGCGGTTTACTTGGTGGAAATGACGCAAAAAGCGAACAAAGCTTCTTAGAAAACATATTAGATGCAGATGGTGATGGTCGTATTATTGATGATGTTGCTGGTATGGTTTTAGGCGGAAGTAAAAGCAAAGGTGGTCTTAGCGGTCTTTTAGGAAGCATATTCGGTAAATAAGATATTTACTAAATCATATTCAAAAGCAGTTCTAATCGAGCTACTTTTTTTGTTTAAAAAAAACGAAGCCTTTCTAAAAAGACATCTTTACTCATTCATAAGAGTGGTTGACATAATTAAGATTTAATATCAACTTATTACAGCGTTAATTTGTAGTGTTAAATCGAAGTCAAAAATTTAAAACACTCACAAAATTTTAATACCTTTAATACGTATGAAAAAGATAATCTCATTCATTGTTGTTCTCGTTCTTATAGCAAGTTGCAAATCTTATAATAGCAACCAAACCATTAATAATGATGCCGAAAATAGCTTGGTTCAGAGTGATACTGTATCAATCAGCAGTGATGAGAGTGATTATGAGATTGTTATTATAGAGCCAGGTTTTAATGCTTGGTTATATGGAACAGCCCGACATAGAGGCTTCTACTCTCAAAAGTTTATGGAAACTAGAAATGCAATTTTCGTACAGGAATGGAATATAAGAAATTTACAACCCTTTACTTTCGACCCGAGTCTTTATGAACTGCGTATAGATTATGATACGCGCACAGATTATGGGTATGAAGTAAACTACAAATTATATAATTACTTTATATATTTTCAATTAACATACAAACAACGCTTATCATCTTTTCTACCGAGAATTTAGTTCTGAAAGCCATCTTAATTCACTAATTTTGTACCACGTTTGACGTGCTATGGAAAATTTTAAAAAACATTGGGAAATTCAACATAATTGGCAATTGTTATTTCCTTTTTTTGGTATTGTAATTTTAGGGTATTCGGCTATTAAACTTTCGAATGCTTTTTTAATGGACTATCAATTGATTGTTACATTTGTAGCCTCAATCCTTACCTTTCTCTTATTGCTCAAGCTCGTATTGTACATCTTTAAGAAGCTTGAAAAAAAGTGGATTCTAGATTATAAATGGGAAATGATCCGTGTGTTTATGGTATTTGCGATTACAGGTTCATCTTCTCTATTTGTAGGGAGACCGATTATTAAACTTATTGGAATTACTAAAGAAAACTTAAACCCACTACTCTACTGGATTTTATTTATTATCATTGGGCTTATTTTCTATCAAATTCTATTAGTAACTTTTGGATGGCTTTTTGGGCAATTCAAGTTTTTCTGGGAATTTGAAAAGAAAATGCTCAGACGATTTGGGCTCAAACGTTTTTTAGATTGAATTTGAAAACAGTAATAACATCCGTATTTAGAGTCTTAGCAATTATGCTAGTACTAGCTGTGCTGTTGCCTTCTGTTGTAAAATTGACACATGCCTTTAATCATCATAAACATGAAGTCTGTGATAACGATAAGACCCATCAAACCCATTTTCATGAGTCTGATATAGACTGTGATTTCTATAAGTTTAAGTTAACCAAAACACAGTTCTTTAAGCTCTACGAATACGAAATAAAACAACCAACTGAATATTTCAAACCAAGCTCAAAATATTATACGTCTTTACATAATCATCAGCAATTAACACGATTTGTTAGAGGGCCACCTCAGTTAATGTAATATTCAAATCACTGAATAAAAGAGCATTAACAAAACACTTTAATGAAACAATTCATTTTAGTTCTAGTCCTAACCATTTCTGGTTATGCCTATGGACAAGATTGCAACTATATTTTTTTAGGAGAACTTACGGATTTTCATGACGGCACACCCATAAGCGTTGCGACTATATTTATTCAAGAACAAAATAAATATATAACCTCTGATTTCGATGGAAAGTTTAAGATTGAAAACACCTGTAAAGGTCTACTGACATTAAC
>JAWUVW010000014.1:0-51695 GCA_034112185.1 Flavobacteriaceae bacterium
CGTTGGATTCAAAATCCAATGTCGCAAGACGTGCGGGTTCGATTCCCGCCTTGAGTACTAAAGGCTTTAATAGAAATATTAAAGCCTTTTTTAGGTTTTAGAAATAGGTTAACAAATGAAAACCAATCTAAACTAGTCTCTATTGACTAATCCTTTTGTGAAATTATTTAGTATTTCTACCTTTTCCTCAAAATCACCTTTAATAGTCTTTCTGTATTCATTTAGATTTTTTACAAGGTCATCTATATTATCTGGTATTACATCTTCAAAAAATTGTCTTAGACGTTTTGCGGTTGTTGGCGATTTTCCGTTTGTTGAAATGGCGATTTTTACATTCCCTTTAGTTACGATTCCTCCCATATAAAAATCGCAATAAGGAGGATTGTCTGCAACATTTACTAGAATATTTTGTGCTCTACAATCCTTATAAACAAGTTCATTTACAGGTATATTATCCGTAGTGGCTATTGCGATATGTTTATGCTTTAAATACTTTTTATGGTATGAATCTATAATCATTTCTATTTTATATTTTTTGGCAAGTGCAACAGTTTCGTCTCTAAATAGTTTAGAGACCATTTGTACTTTGGCATTAGGACTTGATTTTAGTAAAAACGATAATTTTTCTAAAGCAACATTTCCTCCGCCAACAATTAAGATGTTGAGATTTGAAACTTTTAAAAATATAGGATACAATTCGTTGGCTGTCATTCTATTCATATTTCATATTATTAACTCGTTATTTTTGCAATTTAATAAAAATAAGTATTATTACTTAGTGTTGTGTAAGTATATTAAAAGTTATTACTTACTTTTGGGTATCAATACTTAATTAAATTAAATATGATGTTATCTAAAATAGCAAAAGTAACATTGGTAGGCGCAGGGCCAGGTGCTAAAGATCTGATAACATTAAGAGGCTTAAAGTCGATTCAAACTGCGGATGTGATCCTTTATGATGCGTTGGTTAGTGATGAGTTGCTTTCAGAGATAGATGACAAAATAATTAAAGTATATGTTGGCAAACGTTCTGGTCAACATTCGTTTACTCAAAAAGAGATTAATAAATTAATTGTAGAGCAAGCTATTCGTTATGGTCATGTTGTGCGTTTAAAAGGGGGTGATCCATTTGTGTTTGGACGCGCAAACGAAGAAATAGACTATGCGGCATCTTTTGGAATTCCCGTGAATATTATTCCTGGAGTCTCAAGTGTAATTGCTGTACCTGGAAGTCAAGGGATACCAATGACCCAGCGCGGTGTAAGTTCTAGTTTTTGGGTGATGACAGCAACTCAGAAAGACGGTTCATTTTCTGAAGACTTAAAATTCGCATCACAATCTGCGACCACTATGGTCATTTTAATGGGTATTCGAAAATTCAATGAAATCACTAGTGAAGTACTTAAATATAGGAGTGGCTTAACCCCTTTTGCTATTATTCAAAATGGAACCATGACAAATGAATCCTTTGTTATTGGTTGCATTGGTGATATTTCAGATGCAATAAATAATTTGGATGTTTCAGCACCTGGAATCATTGTAATTGGTGATGTCGTTTGTGAACATCCATCGTTTTTTGAAGAAGAGGTGCAGCGTGTGCTGTATTCTAGTTTTTGAATAAAATATGAAGTTTAGTCTAAGTAGTTGCGTTCAATTACTTAGATATATAATAAATACGTAGTTATGAAAAAAATAATTGTTGTTGGTAATGGAATGGTTGGTTATAAGTTTTGTGAAAAATTTGTTAGTCAAGACCATAGCAACGATTTTGAAATTACTGTTTTTGGGGAGGAGCCTAGACCTGCTTATGATAGAGTTCATCTAAGTGAGTTTTTTGAAAATCAAGATGCAAAAGCACTAGAAATGGCACCTATAGAATGGTATAAGGAAAATGGTATTGATTTAATTGTTGATGAGCGTGTTTCAGAGATTCATAGAACCGCCAAAACAATCACTACTGCCAAATGTAGAGAATTCTCTTATGACTATTTAGTTTTGGCGACAGGATCATCTGCTTTTGTACCTCCAATAAAAGGTGTTGAAAAAGAGGGTGTTTTTGTTTACCGGACTATAGAAGATTTAGAGGCAATGCTAGGATATGCGTCAAAAGTAAAAGCAAAAAAACCAGATGCCAAAGCAGCTGTTTTAGGCGGAGGATTGTTGGGCTTAGAGGCAGGTAAAGCAGTTATGGATATGGGTTTAGAGCCTCATATCGTGGAGTTTGCTTCTAAATTGATGCCAAGACAATTAGACTCTAGAAGCAGCCAAGTCTTACAATTAAAATTAGAGTCGATTGGATTAAATATTCATCTTAGTAAAGCTACCAATCAAATTTTAGGAAATGGTGCGATTACAGGTATGGAGTTTGGTGAAGATGATACTTTAGAAGTCGATATGTTAGTGATTTCTGCAGGAATTAGACCAAGAGATGAATTGGCTAAGACTTCTGGATTAGAAATGGGGGCTCGAGGTGGTATTGTTGTAGATAATAAAATGCGAACGTCAGATGAAAATATTTTTGCAATAGGAGAGGTTGCATTGTATAATCAAATGATTTACGGTTTGGTGGCTCCTGGATATGAGATGGCAGCGATTGCGGTAAATCAGATATTAGGACAAGATAACATCATGGCAGAAAGCATAGATATGTCTACTAAATTAAAATTGATAGGCGTCGATGTTGCCAGTTTTGGTGAGCCTTTTATGCCTTCCTCTAAAGGGCATTCGGTGATTTTCGAAAACAAAACACAGCATTTATATAAGCGAATTAACGTTAGTCTTGACGGAAAAAAATTATTAGGGGGTATTCTAATTGGAGATGCTACAGATTATAATATGTTACATCAAGTCTATTTAAATGACATGGCGATTCCTGAAGATCCATCGGAATTAATTTTACCAATCAGAGAGGGTAGTTCTTCGTTTGGTAGCGTTTTAGATTTACCAGATACGGCACAAGTATGTTCGTGCGAGAGTTTATCCAAAGGTGCTATTTGCGGTTCAATTACTGAGGGTGGTTGTAATAATTTATCAGAGGTAATTGTTAAAACTAAAGCAACAACAGGTTGTGGAGGTTGTAAGCCAATGGTTGTAGATTTGGTTAATGAGACTTTAAAATCCTTAGGTAAAGAGGTAAAAGAAACCGTTTGTGAACATTTTAATTTTAATAGACAAGAGCTTTACGATTTAGTAAAAGTCAATAAAGTAGTTACTTATGACGAAGCGCTAAATTTATTTGGAGATGGGCACGGTTGCGAAGTTTGTAAGCCTCTATTAGCATCAATTTTTGCGACAATTACAATGGAAACCGCCAATCGTCAACCATCAATACAAGATACAAATGATCGGTTTTTGGCAAACATTCAAAGAAACGGTACCTACTCTGTAGTGCCAAGAGTACCTGGTGGTGAAATTACGCCACAACAACTTATTGTGTTAGGGGAAGTTGCTAAAAAATACGATTTATACACTAAAATTACTGGTGGACAAAGAATAGATTTATTTGGTGCACAAGTGCACGAACTGCCATTAATATGGAAAGAGTTAATTGAGGCAGGTTTTGAAAGCGGACATGCATACGGAAAATCCTTAAGAACAGTAAAAAGCTGTGTGGGTTCTACATGGTGTAGATATGGAATGCACGAAAGTGTCACTTTCGCCATAGATATTGAAAATAGATACAGAGGTTTACGTTCTCCGCATAAATTAAAAGGAGGTGTTTCTGGTTGTATTAGAGAATGTGCAGAAGCAAGAGGTAAAGACTTTGGTCTAATAGCTGTTGATGGTGGATGGAATTTATATGTCTGTGGAAATGGTGGAGCAACACCAAAACATGCCGTTTTATTAGCAGAACAATTAGATGATGAAACTGTGATAAAATACTTAGATCGTTTCTTAATGTATTACATAAGAACTGCAGGTCCACTGGTAAGAACTGCGCCTTGGTTAGATAAATTAGAAGGTGGAATTGGTTACCTGAAAAAAGTAGTTATTGACGATTCATTGGGTATTGCTCAAGATTTAGAAAACGAAATGCAAGGACTAGTTAATCGCTATGAATGTGAGTGGAAACAAGCCATTGAAAATGAAGAAATAATGAAGCGTTTTAAGCATTTTGTTAACTCCGATGATGCTGATGACACTATAGTGTTTGTGCCAATGCGCGATCAGAAAATGCCAAAACCTTGGTAAAATCAATCTAAATTTTAAAAAATGAAAAATATATTAGAGCAATACAAGTCAATTTCTAATACAGATGTGAAAATATGGTTTAGGGTAGGTGAAATATCAGATTTCCCA
The DNA here is from genome assembly GCA_034112185.1 of Flavobacteriaceae bacterium. Lineage (GTDB taxonomy): Bacteria > Bacteroidota > Bacteroidia > Flavobacteriales > Flavobacteriaceae > Winogradskyella. Next base: position 4,300 of record JAWUVW010000014.1, read on the forward strand.
GAAAATAGTGGCGCTTGTATTAAATATAAAACCAAACAAATTGCTGTGTTTAATTTCAAAAGAACTGGCAAATGGTATGCGAGTCAAAACCTCTGTCCTCATAAAATGGAAATGGTGTTGTCTTTAGGCATGATAGGCGACAAAGAAGGTATCCCTAAAGTGGCTTGTCCTTTACATAAAAAAAACTTTTCATTAGAAGATGGTTCTAATTTAGCAGGTGAGGATTTGAAAATCGCAGTATATCCTATTAAGATTGAAAACGAAAATGTTTATATTGGCTTTGAAGATTAGAAAAGTGAACAAATGAACCCAACAAATTTTGAAATAGCAATAGCATTAATTGATAAAAAAAATGAAGAAGATGTTAATGTTGTGCACAGTAATGATTTAGTTTTTTCTAAAGAATTGCTGTATTCTCAGCGTATGTCGCAGAAATTATTACAATTTAAAGGTGATGCTTCAGAAGCGCTTCAAATAGCTGCTAGAGCACAACACATTTGTCGATGGAAAATCCCTAGAAATGAATTTCCTATGGACAGAATAGGTTATTTAAAATGGAGGGAAACTTTAAAGAAAATGCATGCCGAGATTACTTCAGAGATATTAAAAACAATTGGCTACAGCGATGAATTTATAAAGAGAGTTTCCTTTTTGATCCATAAGAAAATGATTAAAAAGGATGAAGAAAGTCAGGTTATTGAAGATGTCATTTGCTTGGTTTTTTTAGATTATTATTTCAAAGATTTCTCAGAAAAACATGAAGATGAAAAGATTATAAGTATTCTTCAGAAGACTTGGAAAAAAATGTCAGATGAGGGACATAAATTTGCTTTAAATCTCAATTTTTCGCAAAAATGCCTGTCTTTAATTAAAAAGGCAATTGCATAAAAGATTTAAAATTAGATGGCAAATAAAAATGGTTCATTAGACCAACAAACATTCAAAAAATTAAGTCGTTTGTATATTATTGCTTTAAGTGCAATTGCGCTTTCAGTTATTATTAGTCAGGTATTAGTTCGCGATCATTTAAACAAACAACAAAGCGATTCAACAGTCATAAACATTGCTGGTAGACAACGAATGTTAAGTCAAAAGTTAGCAAAGGAAATTGTTTTTCTTTCGGTTTATTCAGATAAAAAAAACAGAACATCACTTAATAAGACTATTAAAGAAACACTCCATTTATGGGAGTTGTCTCATAAAGCCTTGCAGGAGGGTAATGACAGTTTAGGCCTTCCAAAACAAAACAGTATCCTAATTAAAAGAAAGTTTACAGCGATAAACCCTGTCTTTGATACTATTGAGAAGTCAGCAAATTTTATCCTTCAAAAATTAGATAAAAACCTTTTAGTTTCTATAGAACTTCTGGCCACAGATATTAACAAAGTTAATAATAACGAAAGTTCGTTTTTATTAATGATGGATGACATTGTAAATCAATATAATATTGAAGCGGATGAAAAAACAGCATGGTTAAGAACATTAGAATTATCAATAATGGGTTTAACAATACTGATTATTCTGGGCGAATTCTTGTTTATTTTTTGGCCAACGGCAAAGTCGGTTAAGGTGACATTAACTCAATTGTTATTTGCAGAAAAAAAAGCAAAAGAAATGGCTTTTAATGCTGATGAACTAAGTATTGCTAAAGAAAAATCGATTAGAGAATTACGTGCGCTGAGTCAGGTTATTGATGAGACATTACTATTTTCAAGAATTTCTCCAAGTGGTACCATAATCCAGATGGGACAAAAGTTCTCACGGCTATTAAAGTTCTCAAAATTTAATAGAGAAACATTTTTTTGGAATGTTTTATCGAGTAATGAAACTGAACAATTAGTAATAGAAGGTTTAATTAATAAACATAGAAAAACAGGTTGGCAAGGTGAGGTGAAAGCAACCATTAAAGGCGGTAAAAATGTTTGGTTAGAAATGTCTGTAGTTCCATTTATGCCTCAGGAAGATAAATCAGAATTATTAATAATTGCTTCTGAAATCACTGAAAAAAAAGAAGGTTTAATAGAAATTGAAAGGTTGACAAATGCGAGTTTCGAGGAGAAAATTAGTCAGCAGAAAATAATTTCGAGTAAGATTATTGAGAATCAAGAAAAAGAACAAAATAGAATTGCAAAAGATGTACACGATGGTATTGGTCAGATGCTAACGGGACTTAAGTTTAACCTAGAAAGTATAAATGTGACTGATGTTGAGAAGACATCGTCGAAAATAGAGCATCTTAAAGAGCTAACTTTGAGTATTATAAAGGGGGTAAGGACAGCTACTTTTAATTTAACACCACCAGAATTAGCGGATCACGGAGTCGTTCCTGCAATTTCTAAATTAACTAAAGAACTAGGAAAATTAACAGGGAAAGACATTCTGTTTATCAATAAAACAGAGTATAATCAACGCTTAGATTCACTTATCGAAATTAACATTTATAGAATTGTACAAGAAGCTATCAATAATGCTATTAAATATGCTGAACCTTCACATATTTTGGTGTCTCTATCGCACAGTACAAATATACTAAGTATTGTTGTGGATGATGATGGCAAAGGTTTTGACATATCTAAAGTAAAGAAAGTTAAAAACGGTGATGGAGGAATGGGAATGACGTTTATGCGAGAACGCATTACATACATTGAAGGTAGGATATTCTTAAATTCTGAGTTAGGTAAAGGTACTCGGGTAACTTTAAATATACCAATTTAGAAACTACGTAGTTTTACTTAAAATTGTTACTTTTGTACGAACTCATCTTGACTTTTTGTTTTTAACCGAAAATGAGAAGAAATTTGTTCAGATGAAACTATTTTTGAAAGACATAGCATCGCTACGTACAATAAAATATCTAAAATATGAGCAAATTTAATCCATTTTTTAGGGAATAGAAAAAGTCAAGAAGAGTTCTATATATAAATTAGTTGCAATAATGATAAATATAGTTTTGGCAGACGATCATGTTTTGGTAAGAGATGGTATAAAAGCCCTTTTAGAAGATCAGGATGGGATTACTGTAATAGATGAAGCATCTAATGGAAAAGAAGCTTTAGAAGTTATTTCTAATAACAAACCAGATGTTTTAATTGTTGATATTCGCATGCCCGAAATGAATGGTATTGAGGTGGTTGCTAATATTAGTAAGCACTATCCCGATGTCAAAACCTTAGTCTTATCTATGCACGATTCTGAAGAATACGTTGTAAAATCGATACAAGCTGGTGCAGATGGTTATTTACTAAAAGGCGCTAGTAAAGAAGAATTTCTGAAAGCCATAAATATTGTGGCTTCTGGTGGTAAGTATTTTACTGGTGATGTGTCTTCTATTATAATGAATAATTTTGTAAATGGAAATACGGCTAAAGTCAAACAATTATCCAATGAAGCAAAAGAATTACCTTTTAAATTAACTAAAAGAGAAAAACAAATATTGAATTTGGTCTTAGATCTTAAGAACAATAAAGATATTGCTGAAGAATTGCAGATTAGTAAGCGTACAACAGAAGTACACCGTTTTAATTTAATGAAGAAATTAAACGCAAAAAACCTACAAGAATTAACAATTAAAGCTAAGGAATATCAATTAATGTAGTATTTGTAAGTCTCCTTTTTTTTGTTCTGATAATTTTCATCTTCAATATTAGCAAATTCTTAAAATTGCTACGGGTAATTAATAATCTACTAATAATTAAAAAAGTACGTATTTTTAATTTTAAAACTAAGTATTTATACCTAATTTAGTATAAAATCTTGGTCTAAGATGATGAAAAATGAAGTAAAAACAACCTGTTCGTATTGTGGAGTTGGTTGTGGGATTATTGTAAAAAAAGACATTAACAACAAGATTATTGTTGAAGGAGATTTAGATCATCCTGTTAATAAAGGTATGTTATGTTCTAAAGGAATGAATTTGCATTATGTTGCAAATGATACGTCTGATAGAATTTTGTATCCAGAGATGCGCTGGAGTCGTTCTCATCCTCGCGAGCGTGTCAGCTGGGATACTGCTCTAGATAGAGTGTCTAGTGTCTTTAAATCTATTATAAAAAAGCACGGCCCGGATGCTGTGGCATTTTATGTCTCAGGACAAAGCTTAACAGAAGAATATTATATCGCTAATAAGCTTACAAAGGGTTTTTTAGGGACAAATAATATAGATACCAACTCCCGATTATGTATGAGTTCTGCTGTAGTCGGTTACAAAAAAACATTTGGAGAAGATAGTGTGCCAATTTCTTATGACGATATAGAATTAGCGGATTGTTTTTTGATTTCAGGTGCCAATCCGGCATGGTGCCACCCAATTTTATTTAGACGAATAGAAAAACGTAAAGAAGAACAGCCGAATGTAAAAATAATTGTCATTGACCCACGTAAAACAGACTCAGCAAATTTTGCGGATTTACATTTGCAGTTAACACCAGGGACAGATATAATTTTATATAATGCCATTGGTAGATGCTTGTTTAAGAGTGGTTTAATTGACGAAGCCTTTATCAATAACCATACAGAAGGTTTTGAGGATTATAAGAAATTAATCTTTGAAACTTCATTAAAGACAGCTTCAAAATTATGTGATGTTTCTGAGGATGATATCCAAAAGGCTGCGGAAATCATCGGTTTGTCAAAAGGGTTTATTAGTATGTGGGCAATGGGCTTAAATCAAAGTGTTATTGGTACAGATAAAAATACGTCATTACTAAATTTATCCTTAATTACTGGTCAAGTGGGTAAACCAGGTTCTGGCCCTTTTTCATTAACAGGGCAGCCAAATGCTATGGGTGGAAGAGAGGTTGGTGGTATGGCAAATCTGCTAGCGGTACATAAGGATTTACAAAATGAAGAACATAGAAGAGAGGTTGCACAATTTTGGGGCGTTGATAAAATCTCAGAAAAACCAGGATTAACAGCTACAGAAATGTTTGATGCTCTCGAAAGTGGAAAATTGAAAGCGATTTGGATAGCGTGTACAAATCCATTAGTGAGTATGCCAAATTCGCACAGAATAGAAAAAGCAATGGCAAATTCTAAGTTTGTTGTGGTTCAAGAAATTTCGCATAGATCCGATACATTGCAGTATGCAGATTTGGTTTTACCTGCCGCAGCTTGGCTCGAGAAAGAGGGAACAATGACCAATTCTGAACGTAGAATATCCTATTTGCCAAAAGAGATTGATGCTCCTGGAGAAGCAAGACCAGATGTTGAAATTTTTTGTGATTTTGCACGGAAAATGGGCTTTCGAGGTTTTAATTATAATAGTGCAGAAGAAATTTATGATGAATATGCGTCTATGACTAAGGGCACAAATATTGATATATCTTTCTTGAATTATGATCGTTTAAAAAATGAAGGCACGTTTCAATGGCCAGTAAATGAGTATCGTCACGCTGGCACGCCTCGCCTTTTTGAAGATAGAAAATTCTATACACCTTCTAAAAAAGCAATTTTTAATACCCCTTCTTCAATAGAAAATACATCTGTAAAAGTAACTGCGAAATTTCCGCTGATCTTAACGACTGGTCGTGTTAGAGACCAATGGCATACCATGACTAAAACGGGTAAGGTATCGAGACTAAAAACACACTATCCAAAGCCTTTACTAGAAATTAATCCTGTAGATGCATATTTATACAAAATTAAGAATGGAGATATTACAGAGATAAAAAGTGGAAATGGAGTCGTTAGATTGCGATCAAAGGTAACAGATGCGATTAAAAAGGGTGTCGTTTTTTTACCAATGCATTGGGGAAAAGTCTTGCAGAGTAATTTGAATAGAGCTAATAATTTAACAAATACCCATATCGATCCAATTTCAAAAGAACCAGATTTTAAGTTTACAGCAGTATCTGTTTCAAAATATGAAAAACCGAAAGAGAAAATTATTATTGCAGGTGCAGGTGCAGCGGCTTTTCGATTTTTACAAAATTATAGAGACAATAATGAAGTTGATGAAATTCACGTGTTTTCTAAAGAATCAAATCTATTCTATAACCGTGTTTTACTACCGGAATATATTACAGAAGAGTTGTCTTGGGAGCAACTATTGAAGATTAAAATGACTGAATTAAATAAGCTTGACATCAAAATTCATGTAGAAACCACGATTGATAGCATCGATACAACCCTTAAAACGGTAAGAGATTCTAATGGTGAAACCTACACGTTTAATAAGTTAATTTTAGCCACAGGAAGTCGACCTTTTATTCCAAAAGATGTACAAATAGATTTACCCGGTAGATTTACTATGCGTAATAAAAGTGACGCAGACCGTTTCAAAACATACTTAGACAGTACGGGTTTGCCACCAGAAGAACAGCACGTTGTAATTGTTGGTGGAGGTCTATTAGGCTTAGAATTGGCTGCAGCGATGAAACACAAAAATGTAAAGATTACCATCGTGCAACGCGCCTCTCGATTAATGGAACGGCAGTTAGATAAAATCTCTAGTAAACTATTGGCTTTAAATGTTCAAGACAGAGGTATTCAAATTTATTTTGATAATGAAGTTAGTACTGTTTTTGATGATGAAGATACAAGCGAATTAACTATCAATTTAAAAAGTGGTAAATACATTACGGCCAATGCTATTGTGTATGCTATTGGTACGAGACCAAATATAGAGATTGCTAAAAATAATGGTATTGTTTGTGGTCGTGGCGTAAAGGTAAATCAGCATTTACAATCGTCTCATCCAGATATTTTTGCCATTGGTGAAATCGCTGAATTTAATAATAAGTTATTTGGTATTACCTCTGCGGCTGAAGAGCAAGCTGGTATTTTGGCCAACTTCATTGCAGGCGATATTAGTGATGCGTATAAAGGTTCTGTGTTAATGAATATTTTGAAATTCAACGATCTAAATCTATGTAGCATTGGTGAAATTTCGTTTCCAGAAAATGACCCAAGTTATGAAGAGGTAATTTTCACCGATATTTCTAAAGGCTATTATAAGAAATGTATTGTGAAAGATGATTTGTTGGTAGGTGCAGTTTTAGTAGGTGATAAGCAAGAGTTTGCTGAGTTCAAAACTTTGATTGAAAGTAAAATTGAAATGTCAGACAAACGAAATATGTTGTTGAGGGGAACTTCTGACGCCGCACCAGTTTTAGGAAAACTAGTTTGCTCTTGCAGTCAGGTAGGTTCTGGAAATGTAGAAGAAGCAATTGCATCTGGATGTACAAATTTTACGGAATTATGTAATAAAACAGGTGCTGGTTTAGGATGTGGAAGTTGTAAAACTGAAGTCAGAGAAATACTAAATAACGCAAAAGTTGAGGTATGATCAAACAGTTGAATAGATTAATAGTTAAAGGTGGTGTTTTGTCACCAGGAGAACTAAAATACATTTGCGATTCTGTAGAAAGTTTAGGTCTAAAATCAATTTCTTTTGGGTCTAGACAAGATATTCTATTACCAAGTAAAACAAATCATGAAAATCTTACACAATTTGAAAAACTTAAAATTGTCGAATCAGATGAAACTGGTGTAGAGAATATTGTGTCTTCTTATGTGTGTGCAGATATTTTTCCGAGTACACGTTGGTTAACTGGCGATCGTTACCTGTATCTATTAGAACAGTTTGGTTCTAAATCTCAATTAAAAATTAATTTAGTAGATCCAAAACAACGCTTAGTGCCATTGTTTACGGGGAATATCAATTTTATAGCTTCAGATCATGAAGATTACTGGTATTTGTATTTAAGATTACCGGATTGGAAGCAAACAGAAATGTATCCTGCGTTAATTTACAGTTGGGATTTAGAGAAAATTGAAACTGCAATTGTAAACAGTCTTAAGGAAGAACCAGAAAACATAGAGACTATTTTTGAATTGGTTACAGATGCTGTGGATACCAATAATAGAACAGTAGATAAGCCACTAGAAATTCCGTTTTATCCATTCCCTTATTTTGAGGGCATGAATAAAATTGGAGTAGATAAATATTGGTTAGGTCTCTATTGGCGAAATAATAAATACGATATTTCTTTCTTAAAAGAGATGTGCGAATTATGTAATGAAAACAAGATCGGTAAAATTTCTATTACACCATGGAAATCATTTATTGTAAAAGGGATTCCAAGAGAGTCTAAATTGGTTTGGGAGAAATTTTTAGGAAAAAGAGGCATCAATGTACGTCATTCTATGTTAGAGCTAAATTGGCATATTCCTGTTGCAAATAAAGAAGCTCTAAATCTTAAAAAATACCTGGTCTCTAATTTCGATCAAAATGATATTAGCACATATGGCTTAACATTCGGTATTACTAATTATAATAAGTCGTCAAATTATTTTACATCGATTGTGGTTGAGAAAAATAAGCAACCAGTGCTTATAGGAGACTTTCAAATAAGAGACACATACAATTTATGGTATGCTAAGGATTTTGATCCGAATAGTAGAAAATACATTATGCACGTACAAGATGTGGATAAAGTAGAACTACCAGGGTTATTAATGGAATTAAGTCAATTGTATTTTGATCAATTAGGAAGTGAAAAAGAAGTTGAAAAAGAAGTTGAAGTACAAAGAGAAACGATAGAATTAGAAGTTTATCAATGCCAAGATTGTTTAACCATTTATGACGAAGCTTTTGGTGATGTTACACAAAATATCCTACCCAAAACAGTTTTCAAAGACCTGCCAGAGCTCTATGAATGCTCACTTTGTGAGGCTTCAAAATCTAATTTTGAAAAAATAGTACTAGTTAAATAAGTTTAAAACATGTCTGTACGTTATTCACAAAATAGTTCCATAAAGCATTTGAATACTCAAAGCGAATTCTGTGAATTTTGCAAAAATAAAGACTGTTTAATTAATAAGTATAATGATATTCTGTTAGTAAAATCTGCATCTCAAAATACAGTATTAAAGTGTAAAAAAGGGCAGCAGTTTATTATCGAAGGAGCTCCTGTAAATGGGCTCTTTTTTATTAAAAGTGGGACAGTAAAAGTGTTTAGAACGGGTATTAACGGTAGAGAACAAATAGTTCGTTTTGCAAAGGATTGTGAAATTATTGGACATCGGGGTTTTGGTACAGAAGAGTATTATTCTATTGGAGCAATTGCTTTAAGAGATACAGAGTTGTATTATTTTTCAAAAGATTATCTTCAACAAATTTTACTAGAAAACCCGAATTTGACCTATGATATGATGCTTTTCTATGCTAATGAATTAAATAGAAGCGAATCTAAAGTAAAATCTATTTCTCAAATGACAGTTCGCGAACGCGTCATCGATACCTTATTATATATTCATAGAAAATTTGGTGAATTACATGGTTTTATAAATCTGCCATTAAGCCGCAAGGAATATGCGGATTATGCAGGTACCACAGAAGAGCAGGTCATTAGAGTTTTTTCTGTGCTTAAAAAAGAAACGCTAATTTCTGCCAGAGGTAAAAAAATTAGTATTACAAATATCGAGAATTTAAAGAATGAAATCAGCGAGCATAATTTCTACTTAGATTCTTAGGTTACCTTGATTCTGACTTAGGCTTTCATTTTCCTTTGAAAAAAACAGTTTCCATTAGACTTTTATAAACAAAGTTATGTTTACGTCTAATCCAAATTTACAACCATTTTACGTATAAAAAAACTCAGAACTAAGTATATTTAGAAAATACGTATAAAAAACACGTATCGTTTAAATTCGCGAAGATATCTAATTATAAGGTACTTGTGTTTATTAGCTGTGTTTTAGCAGGTTTTAATATGTTTTAAAAAGAGGTTTATTTATGCGTGTCGTCATGAGTTAGGTGCGTTACTACTTATATATTTGTTAAAAAATAAGTATTAATACGTAGATTAATAAAACGCATCAAAAATGAATTCTATTTTAAAAAAGTCAACTTACATTTTGGCAGCAACAGCATTATTATTTGCCTGTGGAAGTAAAGAAAGTAAAAAAGATGATACCACTCATAAGACGGAAGTGTCAAAAGTAAAAACACTAGAGATCGAAAAACCACAATTAACTTTTGGTTTTATTAAGTTAACAGACATGGCACCATTAGCAATTGCTAAGGAAAAAGGATTTTTTGAAGATGAGGGCTTATTTGTTTCTGTAGAAGCACAATCTAACTGGAAAAATGTCTTAGACCGTGTCATTGATGGTCAATTAGATGGGTCACATATGTTAGCTGGTCAGCCGATTGCTGCTGGTGCAGGTTTTGGTCGTCAAGCAAAATTAGTTACAGCGTTTTCAATGGATTTAAACGGAAACGGAATTACGGTCTCTAACGATGTTTGGTCAAAAATGAAACCAAATGTACCAAAAGATGAAGACGGCAAACCAATTCATCCAATCAAAGCAGAAGCTTTAAAGCCTGTAATTACAGAATACAAAAGCTCTGGTAAACCGTTTAAAATGGGAATGGTCTTTCCTGTTTCTACTCATAATTATGAAATTAGATATTGGTTAGCAGCGGCAGACATTCATCCTGGTATGTATACTAAAGAAAATGTTCAAGGCCAAATAGATGCTGAAGTTTTACTATCTGTAACACCACCACCACAAATGCCGGCAACGTTGGAAGCAGGTACAATTCATGGATATTGTGTTGGAGAACCTTGGAATCAACAAGCCGTTTTTAAAGGTATTGGAGTTCCTGTAGTGACAAATTATGATATCTGGAAAAACAATCCAGAAAAAGTATTTGTAATGACAGAGAAATTTATTGAAGATAATCCAAATACGGCAATTGCGGTTACTAAAGCACTAATACGCGCTGGTAAATGGTTAGACCAAAAAGAAAATAGAAAAGAGGCTGTTGAAATCTTGTCGATGTCTCAGTATGTTGGAGCACCAGTTGAAGTATTAGCAAATTCTATGACAGGTACCTTTGAGTTTGAAAAAGGTGACAAGCGCGACATGGAAGACTTTAATGTTTTTTATAAGTATAACGCAACATATCCCTTTTACTCGGACGGTATCTGGTTCTTAACTCAGATGCGAAGATGGGGACAAATACCAGAGGCAAAACCTGCAGATTGGTATGCGTCAACAATCAAAGACATTTACAGACCAGATATCTGGAAAAAAGCGGCGGCACTTTTAGTTGAAGAAAGCCATATTCCTGCTGCAGACATACCAACAACAGATGGTTATAAGCCGGTGACAGCAGATTTTATTGATGGTACATCTTATGACGCTAAAGATCCTTTAGGATACATCAATAGTTTCAAGATCGGGAACAAAGATTTATAGTAGAAATTTCTCAGAAAAAATCGTCAATTATTGGTGTTAAATATAGCAATGACCAAATAACAGTTGATTAAACAATTATACAAATGAAAGCAAGTGCAACATTAGGAAAAGTCTCCAATTTTATAGGATTCGGATTTTTTACAACATTAAAAGATCTATTTTCAGGACGACTAGAAAAACAAGAACTAAAATACGTTTTACGCAAAACAATAGTACCACTTGCTTCAATTTTGTTGTTTTTTGGTTTGTGGCATTTAGGCGCAAAATCCTTATATAATATTGAAGCAGAATTTAAAATTGAAAAAGCGCTTCAAGACCAAGGTCAGGCGGAAGCAAATGCTTTAGAGGCATGTATTGCTTCAGGTGATTCTAGTTGTCAGCCAAATACATTGCCATCACCCGCGCAGGTATGGGAGTCTTTTCAATCATTATTAAGAGATCATAATATTATTAGCGCAGATAAAGCCGCGTTTGTTGAAAAAACAGCTGTTTTAAATGCTCAAAGACTTGCGGAGGGAAAGAATGCGATTGTATATACAGGTAGACCTTCTTTTGTAGACCAAATATTTAGAAGTTTACAGACTGTATTTGCAGGTTTTTTACTGGCTTTATTTATTGCTGTCCCTCTTGGAATCTTTATCGGTTTAAGTCCAACTTTAAAGAGCGCGTTTAATTGGTTTATCCAGATCTTTAAACCAGTTTCACCTGTAGTATGGTACTTGTTGGTTTTTATGATTGTAAAAACAATATTAATTGGTTCTGCTGAAGATAGTTCATTTATCATTTCTTTTATCAGTGTTGGCTTGTGTTCTATGTGGGCTACTTTAGTCAACACATCAATGGGAGTTTCTTCAGTTGATAAAGACTATATAAATGTTGCTAAGGTTTTAAGATTAGGAACATTTCAGAAAATTTTTAAAGTCGTATTACCATCATCTCTACCCTTAATTTTTACAGGATTAAAAATTACGTTATCCGTAGCTTGGATGGTTTTAATTGCCATTGAGTTATTAGCACAGAGTCCTGGTTTAGGATTGTTTGTTTGGGAAGAATTTCAGAATGGAGCAAATGACTCTAACTCAAAAATTATCGTAGCTATGTTCGTCATTGGTATTATTGGGTTTTTGTTAGATCGACTCATGCTAACAATACAAAACTGGGTGTCTTTTGATAAAACAGATGCCATTTAAAACTAGAAAGAGTATATATATTGAATTGTAAGCAGTTCAAATACGCAAGTAGACAATTCAACAATTAAACAAAGAGAAAATGGCATACTTAGAACTGAATAATATTTATAAAACCTTCGGTCAAGGAGATAACGAATCCGAGGTGTTGTCTAACATTAATTTAACGATTGAAGAAGGAGAATTTGTTGCTATTGTTGGTTTTACAGGAAGCGGAAAAACAACACTCGTCAACTTAATTAATGGACTATTAAAACCGACAAGTGGAGAGGTCTTGTTTAAAGGAGAACCTGTAATTGGCACAAGTCATGAGCGAGGTGTTATTTTTCAGAATTATTCACTCTTGCCTTGGTTAACCGTAGCTCAAAATGTGTTTATGGCGGTAAGAGAAGCATTTCCGAATAAGAGTAAAAAAGAACTTAAAAAAATTGTTGCCAGCTATGTAGACATGGTAAGTTTAACACCTGCAATTAATAAAAGACCAAATGAATTATCTGGAGGAATGCGCCAAAGAGTTGCAGTAGCCAGAGCTCTGGCAATGAAACCAGAAATGATAATTATGGACGAACCTTTAGGTGCATTAGATGCATTGACGCGAGGAAACTTGCAAGATGAAATCTTAAATATCTGGGGAAAAGATAAAAGAACCGCACTTTTAATTACGAATGATGTGGACGAAGGTATTTATATGGCAGATAGAATTATTCCATTACGTCCTGGACCAAACGCTACTTTAGGGCCCGAGTTTAAAATTGATTTGGACCGTCCAAGAGACAAAACAGGGATGAATGATAATCCTAATTTTAAGAAAACCAGAAATGCAATTATTGAATATTTGATGGATATCGGAAATGAGCGAAAATCGGAAGCGAGAGCAGAATATGTATTGCCAGATTTAACTCCAAAAGACTTTGTTAATCAATTTAGATAAAAAGAAAAGATGAGTGTTATAACAGAGAATACCATTACAAAAAATGTTTTAGCTAACGGAAAATTTCCTTCTAATGAAGTGATGTTAGATTTAAAAGACTTGAAAAAAGTTTACCCAACACCGAAAGGAGATTATGTTGTTTTAGAAGATCTGAATCTTCAAATACGTAAAGAAGAATTCGTTACTATTATTGGGCATTCAGGTTGTGGAAAAACAACAATGTTATCTATGATTGCTGGTTTAAATCCAATTTCAGGAGGAAACATTGCAGTGTTAGGAAAACATATCAAGGGGCCAGGACCAGATAGAGGTGTCATTTTTCAGTCGCCAAGTTTAATGCCTTGGATGACTTCGTTACAGAATGTGCTATTAGGTATTAATCAAGTTTTTCCTCACGCAACAAAATCACAAAGAACAGATGTTGCAAAATACTATTTACAAAAAGTTGGTTTAGAAGATGCATTTCATAAAAAAGCTACTGAATTATCTCAAGGGATGCAACAACGCGTTGGTATTGCAAGAGCATTTGCAATTAAGCCAAAAGTACTATTGTTAGATGAACCTTTTGGGATGTTAGATTCGTTAACTCGAGGTGAGCTGCAAGACATCTTAATTGAAATCTGGAACAAAGAAAAAATTACAGCAGTAATGATTACTCACGATGTTGATGAAGCGATTTTTTTAGCAGACCGCGTAGTAATGATGACGAGTGGACCAAGAGCAAAAATTGGTGATGTTATTGATATAGATTTTGAAAGACCTAGAACCAGAAAAGCGGTTTTAGAACACGACGATTACTACACCTATAGAAAACATTTAATAGATTTTTTAGAACACTAAAAAGGAAGACAGCCACGACTTATTGAATTAAAATATGTTTCTGAAAAATTTAATTTTTCAGAAATACAGGAAAACTACAACCTAAAATAACCAAAAAAATGACACGTAATAACTCAATTAATAATTCAAATTTAAAAACAAGAGCAATGAGAAAACAATATGTTTTAATAGGCTTGATGGCAATGATCGTTCAATTTGCACAAGCACAATTTACCCTAGATGGCGAATTTAGGCCTCGAACCGAATACCGTCATGGTTTTGGAAGTTTAATCCCAGACGATGCAGATGCTGGTTTTGGTATTTCTACTAGAGCGCGTTTAAATGCAGGATTTAAAACTGAAGGTTATAGTTTTTATCTAAGTCTTCAAGATGTTATGGTTTGGGGAGAGAACAGACAACTTTTACCTTATGATCAAAATAACTCGTTTGCTATTTTTCAGGCTTGGGCAGATATCAAATTAGGTGAAGGTTTTTCAACAAAAATAGGTCGCCAAGTCTTATCTTATGATGATCAACGTATTCTTGGAGGCTTGGATTGGGCACAACAAGGACGTAATCATGATGCGGCGCTTTTAAAATATTATAAAGGCAGTTTTAAAGCCGATTTAGCATTGGCATTTAACCAAGATTATAGTAACCCAACAGGATTTGTGTCTCAGGGAACCTCTTATGATACCACTGGTTTTTTCTCTTATAAAACCATGCAAATGCTTCACTTAAATAAGAAATGGGAAAAATTTTCTGGAAGTTTATTGCTGATGAACAATGGTTTTCAAGAGTACGAAGCGGATGGGGTCACGCCAGATGGTACAAGTAGCTTACAAACCTTTGGTACACATTTAAAATACAACAGTGGTAAGTTTGGTGCTGCAGCGAATCTTTATATACAAACTGGTCAAAGACAAGGTGAAGTGGACATTAAAGGGGCACATTTATTTAGCTTAGATTTATCTCATAAGACTTCAGCAAAAGTAACTTTAGGAGCTGGTATCGAATTTATTAGTGGTAATGACGCTGACGCTGGTGAGACAGGTGCATTTTTCCCATTGTATGGTACAAACCATAAATTTAACGGATTTATGGATTATTTCTATGTAGGTAACCATGCGAATTCTATTGGGTTGGTTGATATACACGCTAGTGCAAAATTTAAACTAGGTGAAAAATCTAGCCTTTTGGTAAAGGCGCTAAATTTTAGTGGAGAACAAGAATTAGCTAGTGGCGAAAAATCTCTAGGAACTGAGATTGATTTAGTTCTTAAACAGACTTTTAAAGGCTATGCGTTAGTATTAGGGTATTCTCAAATGTTTGCGAGTGATGGTATGTACGAATTGAAAGGAGTTTCAGAAGACTTAGCCGCAGGAAACCAAAATTGGGCCTGGGCAATGATTGTGATTAAGCCAAAGTTTTTAAACGGAACAAAATAAAAAAAGTCAAGATGAGTTCATTATTAATAGCAGTTTTAGTTGTATAATTATTTGTTTCAGTGTTAATAAGTATTGCTGTTAATATTTAAAATCCCTCTTTTCAGGGATTTTTTATTTTTTAATGCATAAAGCGGGTTTGTGCAAGGGTTGTTATACCAGTAATTTTAAATGGTATTATTATCCCCCTATAGTAATCATACTTCTATTTTGATTGTGTAAATTCGGTTCCTGTAGTTTTTCAAGAGTATCCATACCGCCTCGAATTTTAAATTTGGCCTCTACGGCTTTTTTTATCACTGGCTCAATAGACTTTCCTTCTCGTAGCGTATTTAATAAATCGGATTCGGAAGAAGAAAACAAACAATTTTTTAATTTTCCGTTTGCAGTTAAACGCAGTCTGTTGCATGAATCGCAAAATGGATTTGTTACGGAGCTTATAATTCCAAAAGACCCTTGGTAACCTTTTATTTTGTAGTTTTTAGACGTATCATTTAAAGCGTCATTTAAGCGAATAATTTCGTTCTGGTTAAAAGATGAATTTACATGATTCATAATTTCCTTATACGACACCATTTTTTTTATGTCCCATTTATTTCCATCAAATGGCATAAATTCAATAAAGCGAATTGAGATGGGTAAGTCCTTAGTTAAATTTACAAAATCGATAATTTCATTCTCATTAAAACCTTTTAGTAATACAACATTTACTTTAACTTCAAAATTCTCCTTTATTAATACTAATAAATTAGCATACACCTTTTCAAATTGATCTCTGAGTGTAATTTGTTTGAACTTTTTTCGGTCTAAAGAATCTAGACTTATATTGATTTTGTTGACATTGGCCTTCTTTAAAATGTCAATATATTTATCGATAATTACGGCATTAGTTGTTATGGAAAGTGTAACAGGAAGTGTGGCTAATTTGTCTAAAATAATTGGAATATCCTTTCTTATCAGAGGTTCTCCACCTGTTAATCTAATTTTTGTAACACCATGTTTTACAAATGTTTTGGCAATTTCATAAATCTCGTCGCTCGTCATTAAATGACCTTTTGGTGATAGAGGAACACCTTCGGCAGGCATGCAATAGGAACAACGTAAATTGCAACGTTCAATAAGAGAAATTCTTAAATAGGCATGATCTCTGCCAAAATTATCTTGTAAAATAGATTTAGAACTCATTGTGTTATTTTTATTAGTCATGTCTTACACCTTTTAGTATTTTAAAAACATGTAGAACAGATGGGAAAATGGCATCCATGGACTCCTTTGCTCCATTTGTTGATCCTGGTAAAGCCAATACTAAAGTGTTTTTTATGGTGCCTGCTAGGCTTCTAGATAACATAGCGTATGGCATTCTGCTTTGTCCATAATTACGAATGGACTCTTCAATTCCAGGAATTCTTCTATCTAATAATGGTAATAGAGCTTCTGGTGTCACATCTCTTGCAGAAAGCCCTGTTCCACCTGTAAAAATCACTAAATCTACGTTACTAGCTTGGTGTTTTAGTGCTTGTTCTTGAATAGCATCTATTTCGTCTGGAATTACTGTGTAATCTGCTATTTTGACATCGCATTCTTCTAATTTTTTTATAATTGCTTTTCCAGCCTTGTCTTCTTTATGGCCAGCGGAAATAGTGTCTGAACACACAATGACTGCAGCTCTTAAATCTTTTCTAAACCGGTCTTTATAATCCGATTTCCCTCCTTTTTTTTCTAATAGTTTAATATGATGAATCTCAATACCCTTATCTATCGGTTTAAGCATATCGTACATATTCAGCGCTACAACACTCGCGCCATGCATAGCTTCAACTTCTACACCAGTTTTATAAATGGTTTTTACCGTGAATAATACTTTAATTTCAAGTTCATTTACTTCATATTCAACACCCGAAAATTCAATAGGAAGTGGATGGCAATCGGGAAGAATAAAGGGTGTTTTTTTAACACCTAATAAGCCAGCGGCCTTGCTCATTGCAAACACATTTCCTTTTGGCACAGTATCATTTTCTAT
Organism: Flavobacteriaceae bacterium; assembly: GCA_034112185.1. GTDB lineage: Bacteria > Bacteroidota > Bacteroidia > Flavobacteriales > Flavobacteriaceae > Winogradskyella. The sequence goes on from JAWUVW010000014.1 coordinate 21,910, forward strand.
AGCTGTAAGGGTTTCTTGTTGACTAACTTTAACAATAGCTTGTGCTGTTGCAGTTCTTAAGGTTGTATTTTTAAATGTGATGTCTACCATAATTAATTATTTGATTTCCATTGGTGCGATTGATCTTCAAAAATTTCTTTACCAAAAACAGGAACTTGAGCTTTAATTTCTTCAACGATATATTCTATAGCTTTAAAAGCTATTTTTCGTCTCGGTGCTGATGCAAAAACAAATAAGCAAATTTCACCAGCTTTAACAGTTCCTAAGCTGTGATGCATATGCATGCATGTAAGGTCAAATTTTTTAAAAGTAGCTTCTCTAATCTCATTACACTTTTCATTTGCCATCGCTTCATAGGCCGTGTATTCTATTGCCGAAACTGTTTTAGAATCAATGACATCTGCTCTTACTTGTCCTAAAAAAATACTGTGCGCACCAATAGTGGTTTTGGTTTGATGTTTTGCGATTGAGGCACCAATAAATTCTGAAGAGATTGCACCATTTTTAAAGACATTTTTAGGTTTTTTATCGGTCATTATGTATTCGTTTTATTTTTGATATGCTTATTAATTTCTGTAATATGTTCTTGTATGTAGCTGCAGTTGTGTATGTTGAGTTTTTTTAATCGTGAAACTGCTTGTTTGCTTCTATTTCCAGATTGACAAAAAAGAATAAGCTCTTTTTTTAAATCTATTTTATATAAATTCTCTTCGAGAACACTTAATGGAATTGAGGTCGTCAATAGCCCTTCTGTTTTCGGCAATTCTGAAGTTTCTCTAACATCTATAAACTGAATATTCTCTTTTGTTAAAGCCTCTTTTATTGAAATTTGCTTAGCGTTAGAATTGCAATTAATATTTGTTTTTTTTGTTTCAAATAGATGCTTTTCATTAATTACTTTATTGATTTCTTCTTCAGATTTATTAATTTTTAAAATCGAAGTTTGTACAGTAAGCGTATTGTAAATGAGTAGTTTTCCAGAAAGCACATTTCCAATATTTAGAATAATTTTTAAAACTTCATTCGCTTGCATGCTACCAATTATCCCAGGAAGCACACCTAAAACACCAACCTCCTCGCAATTACCTGCTTGTTCTTTTTGTTGTTGCTTAGAAAATAGACATCTATAACTAGGGCCATTTTTATAATTAAAAACAGAAACTTGTCCTTCAAATTTATAAATGGCGCCAAATACTAGTGGTTTGTTAGTCATAAGTGCAGCATCATTTATGAGGTAACGTGTTTCAAAATTATCTGTGCCATCAACAATAATGTCATAGGCTTTAAAGAGGTTGATTGCATTTTGGTGTGTTAGTTTTTTGGTATATGCTGTTATTGAAATTGTATCATTCAGATCTTTAAGACGTGATTTTGCAACTTCAGCTTTATTAAGTCCAATAGAGGATTTACCAAATAATATTTGACGTTGTAAGTTGGATAGTTCTACAGTATCAAAATCTACAATACCGATAGTGCCAACGCCGGCTGCTGTTAAATATTGTAAAATTGGGCAACCCAAACCACCAGCTCCAATAACCAAAACTTTAGCTTTTAAAAGTTTGTTTTGACCTGCTTGTCCAATTTCTGAAAGCAAAATATGTCTCTTGTATCTATTCATTTTTTTGTTATCCTCCTGCAAAAGGAGGTAAAAGTGCTAATTCATTTCCTGTAATTAAGGTATCTAACCCAACCAATTCTTGTTGTTGTGCGACTTGAAAATCCTTATTTTTTAAGTTTGGATATTTCTCAAATAGAAATTCTAAAAACTCCGAAATCGTTTTGTTTGAAATGGAGATGATCTCATTGTCACATTCCGTAATTTCTGCTATGAGTCCAAAATATTTAACGCTTATGGTCATTACTGATCTGTTTTAATTGTTCGGGTGTATTAATGTTTGTTGTATATACATCTAATTTTGGGTCCAATACAATTGTTTTTACCATACAAGAGTTTACGGCGAATCTTAATCGTCTCTCTCCCTCTAATAGTAATTTGTAAAAAATAGGTTCGCACCGTTTTCTGTATAATCCAATAAGTGGCATAGATTGTCCTTGGCTTTCAACTTGTACAATGTCGTGGTTGTCTTCCATATTTGTAATAAGTTGTTTTAATACCGTTCTGTTAATTAAGGGGATATCGCAGCTCATTACTAAATTGAATGCACTTTTAGAGGCCTTTAAGCCTGAATAAATTCCGGCCAATGGTCCTGCATTCTTTATTTTATCTTCTACGCGTATTAATCCAAAAGCATCGTAATCTTTAGAGTTTGTAACAATGATGATGTTTGAAACCAAGGCCTCTAACGCAGTAATAATATGCTCAATAAATGGTTTATTATTGAGTTTTATTAAACCTTTATCTGTTCCCATACGCTCACTTTTTCCGCCAGCCAGAATAATACCTGTTATTTCTTTTTTGTCTATCATTTTATGTGAAAACGAGTTTAATACAAGCAATGACTAAAACAAAGGCAAGGATATGTTTTAAGCGTTGGTTGTTTATTTTTCGGCTTCCATAATAGCTTCCGAAAACAGCTCCAATTATGGCGATTGTTACTAGAATAAATGAGCTTGAATCTATAGAAGTACCCGCGGCTAATTGTCCAGTAAGTCCAGAGGCAGAATTAACAAAAATGAAGAGTGCCGAGACAGCAGCAGCCTCTTTCATATTTCCCCAGTGTAATAATAAAATAATTGGAGTGAGTATTATACCTCCACCAATTCCAATTAATCCTGAAAAGAATCCAATAATGGCGCCTAAGATGATGCCTTGCCAAGTTTTTACTTCTTTGATCGTGCTTGTATTTGTTCTAAAAATGTTAAGCATTTTCAGAATAGCAAATAGCAATAAAAAGGCAAGTATATTTTTGTACAATGTTGCATCAACTTCCATGGTGCCGCCTATAAAAGCAAAAGGAATGGACGAAATAGCAAAAGAAAAAAAGAGTTTTGAATTAAAATAGCCTTCTTTATAATAGTAAATGAATGAAATGCTCGAAACAAATAAATTAAGCATTAGAGCAGTAGGTTTCATGGTTTCGGGCGAAAACGAAAACAACGCCATTAAAGCTAAATAGCCGCTAGCGCCACCATGCCCAACGCTTGCATATAAAAAAGCGACTATGGGTAAAATGAATAGAAATAAATAGATGTTATCTGTTTGTAGCATGTATTTAAAGATCTTGAAAATTAACTAATTGATCATCTAAAAATTCCCAACAGTTTTTATTAATAGTATCAAATGCACTAATTAATGACTTTCCATAGTCTGTTAACTCTGAGCCACCACCACCTTTACCGCCAATACTATTTATAGTTACAGGATTTTTAGCGGCCTTGTTTATGGAATCGATTAAATGCCATGCTTTTTTGTAGGATAAATTTATAGACTTCGCGGCTTTGGATAAGGATCCTGTCTCCTCTATAGCTTTTAGTAAGCTAATTCGACCTTCTCCCAAAAGGACTTTATCGTCGTGTTCTATCCAGATTCTACTTTTAATTTTATAGCTCATAGTGACTAATTATGTAGGTAAAAGAATGACTTCTATAGCATCGTTAACGCTTATTTTGTTAGTTGCGCTAGGCATAAAAACTAGTGCATTAGAAAGCGCAAATGTTTGTAGCATGGCAGAACTTTGGCCTTCCAAAATGGTCGCCGTTTTATTTTGAAAAACTGCTTTTAAAAATTGAGGTCTATCTCCTTTTTTATTAAACTCAGAGTTCGATTTTGCTTTAGTTCTTGGGAGTTCTATTGTGTCGCAATTCATAAATTTCTGCAAAGCAATATAAACATACACATAAAAGCAAGTCAGAGAAGCTGCAGGATTACCAGGTAAAGCAAAAATGGTGGTTTGTTCCTTTTTGCCAAAGAATAAAGGCTTTCCTGGTTTTTGTTTCACTTTGTAGAAAAGTGTTTCTACCTCTAAATTATCCAATGCTTTACCAACAAAATCATAATCGCCAACCGAGATCCCTCCAGAAATAATGACTAGATCCTTTTTGTTGATTAGTGTTTTTAAAGTGGAGTAAGTTTTATTAAAGTCATCTTCAATTGTATGGATAGTAACATCATAAAAATTTAGGTTATACAATGCATTTTGAAGCATTTTAGAATTGCTTTCATAAATTTTACCATAAGACAAAGCTTGCCCAGGCTCAATAAGTTCATTGCCGGTAGTAACCAGAGCTATAGAGGGTTTTTTAAATACCGAAACTTCCATAATGCCTAAACTCGATAAGTATCCAATTGCGGCAGGTGTTAGTTTTGTGCCTTTGGCTAAGGCTAAGCCCCCTTTTTTAACCTGTTCTCCTAAGGGACGAATATTTTGATTAAGATGAATCTTGTCTTCACAATAAATTGTATCGGTATTTCTGCTAACGTTCTCCTGAATTATGATAGCGTTGGCACTATCAGGAACTGGTGAACCTGTGAAAATCCGAATGGCTTCACCTTGTTTTAAATCGATATTTTGGTCATCACCAGCTTTTATTTCTCCAATAAGCGAATAGTTGGCCTCTTGGTGTAAATTAACAGCATAACCATCCATTGCAGACTGTCTAAATGGAGGCATATGTATCGGCGAATAAACGTCTTTATATAAGGTGTAATTACCAGATTTCTCTAAAGGTTTAGTGACCGCTTTTAAAAGTGGATTACAGTTGTCTTTAACGCGCTGAATAGCTTCGTGGATAGAAATCATTAGTTATCGCTATATTTTGAAAAACATAACGATAAATATAGAGATAATTTTATTAATTAAGTATTTATAGATAAAAAATAAGTAATAATACTTATTTTTTAATTAAAACAGTTGGCGTTTTACAGTCTTAGGTTCTTGTTAATGGGGAAAACGTATAGTTGATTTGTCTGATTGATCTAAAGTGATGATGTGGTTGATTTGCTTTTATGTCTCATCATAAAGCCTATTATATCTTAGATGGATTAAGGGTTAAAACAACTCCGAAGCGACAGCTTGAATTTTATCGCTTTTTCCCATTGAGTAATAATTTTGATTAGTTTAATTAAAAAGGGGTAACATATCTAAGTTACTCCTTTTTAGTATAATTATATTTATTGCATCTTATTAAATACTATATTTTTAAAAATATTGATTCTGAAAAAGGCTATAAAATATATGATAATTAGTGCATTAGCATTTACGCTTTTAAATGTCTTTGTAAAGTCTCTACATAATTTTAGTGTTTATCAGATTGTGTTGTTTAGGTCCGTAGGATCCTTATTTTTCACCATGCCATTTTTACTAAAAAACAGAATCTCTCTTTTGGGAAATCAAAAAGGCTTGCTTGTAATTCGAAGTGTGATTGGTCTTATTTCAATGACTTTATTCTTTTTGTCCTTAAAATATATCGCCATGGGAGCTGCTGTTTCAATAAGGTATATTGCGCCAATTTTCGCGACTTTCTTTGCTTTAATTTTTCTAAAAGAGAAAGTGAAACCAATTCAATGGTTGTTTTTTGCAATAGCTTTTTCTGGAGTTTTAGTTATAAAAGGCTTTGGTGCAGAATTGCAGATAGAAGGTGTCATTTTTGCTGTGGTATCTGCTGTTTTTGCTGGTTTGGTTTATATCACCATCAGAAAAATTGGAAATGGAGACCATCCCGTTGTTGTTGTTAATTATTTTATGATTATATCTGCTGTAATCGGAGGACTTTTGTCTATCAATGGTTGGATACATCCTGTTGGACAAGAATGGTTGATCTTACTAAGTCTTGGTGTTTTTGGGTATTTTGCGCAATTGTATATGACAAAAGCAATGCAAGTTGGTGAAACTAATCAGGTGGCTCCGTTAAAGTATTTAGAAGTTGCCTTTACTATAATTATCGGTTTAGCATGGTTTAACGAAGTATACAACATATGGAGTTTGGTTGGTATATTACTTATCGTTATTGGTTTGACGTTAAATGTGACGGTAAAAAAAGTTCGTAAATAATATGACTATTAGTTTATTTAAGTAAGTGCTCGACTAGTTTTATTATTTGGTTCTAGAATAGGGCAATTTAGCGCACCTATTAAAGTTGTAATTATTTTATTATCAAAGTTGTATGACTTTTTATATCCATTATGAATTTTAAATTACAGGAACTTCAATAGTTAAGAAGATATCTTGTCCATCAGCGTCTTCCCCTTGATAAAATTTAAAAATATAAGGTTCTGACTGCCGTACTTGCACGAGTATCGAAAATGTTGTTTCTGTAATATCTGGAGTACAAGGAACACCATCATCTAAATGTCCAATAGGGTAAATAAGTCTAGAGGTGCCTTCATAGAAGTAATCATATTGATTGTAGTAATAATGACAATTACTTGGTAATTCTATGGTCAAATTAATGCGATACGTGTAGCCATAAATAAATTCATCCGGAACATCCGCACTTATAACACTTACATATTCTAAGTGGTAGGCGTGATCGTTGTAGTTGTTGTCGTCATTACTACATCCAAATATTAAAAAAACGACCAAAAAAAAGGGGGTAAAATGCTTCATGCTTCATGATTTTAAGCAAAGATAAACATCGAAATACGTGTAATTTGCGACATACAATGTCCAATATCACATAGTAAGTTAGTAGAGAGCGTATCTTAAGACTTACACTATTGCTTTGATAGAAATAATTGAATAGCGTACTATTAATCAAAGTTCAGAGCATCACTTTCGGTGTTTCAGTTCGCCATAGTTAAGCTGATGAGCAATACAGATATTGCAACAGTACGGATTATGGCGTACGAAAAAAAATCCGAGGTTACGAATTGTTATGTCGTTGGACGCAGTTTTTATTGGGCTTTAAAACACAGTAAATTACCCACGCACAAAATCAGCATCGTTCTCTCCTTCTCCTATGGGTTCTTTCCCCGTTCTGAGGTAACCTCCTTTTGATTTATCAGAATAACTAAAATAAATTGGTTTTTCATTTCTCAAAAGGTCTATAATATTGGGATACATCAACAAATGATAACGCAAGTACACTATTTTAGATTTAACGTCGCGATAATTTTCAGGTAACTTTTCATTATCAGGATAGAAGTTTAACTGCAAAACAAAATCATCATCATGATAACATTTTACGATCGCAGTAGGGTGAATAAGACTGTCTTTGCTATGTCCAGCATGAAAGTGAACCCAATAATGATTTATTTCGCTACCTATTAAGTTTGTACTCATTGTGTTTAGATTGAAATTAATTAAAGCACAAGTTAAAAATAAATAATTAAATAAATAATGAATTTTAATTCAAATAACATGTAACTTTTTGAAAATCAATAGAATTCAACGGCTCTTTTTTAAACATATGCACTATTTCTAGACCTGTTAACGTGCTTTTAGCAGACTAAAAATATTTGAATTTTAAACAGATCTTGATTCGTTTCTTAAATTTCTTTTCTAACAGTGACCTAAACTTTAAAGCCTTAGTTGTAAAGTAGCGTGGTCAACTTTGGTCCTCTAATAGCCATTAATTCTTCGATATTTCTATAACTTAATCCAAATCTGAATTTAAAAAAACCAGTTTGTAGAGGGATTGACTTTGGAATACTATGACCCCTGATTTTTTTTAATTAAAGCTATACTTCTTTTGAATTAAAACTTATGAGATGCGACAGAACCAAATAATACGCCTATGGCTTGATTTATTTTTTAAAAAAGCGGTTGCGTTAAAGTAAAAAACAGTAGATTTATATGGCTAATCAAACAACTTCTAAGATGTCTAAAAATAATTTGAACAAATACGTATTTCTGTGTTTCGCCATAAGTGTTTACTTATGTAGTACTAGTACCATAGGTGCTCAAAGCTATATCACCGCTGAAGGTGATTCTATAAATCCAAGAGCATATATAACACTTGGATATTACAGTCCTAACATTAATACCTCATTTAGACTGAATGGGGCTCTTGGACTAGGAACGGAAATAGGATTAGAAGACTTAGGATTAGAAGAAGAAAAAAGTGTATTTAGACTAGATGGTGTTGTTAGGGTCTCGCCTAAGTCACAATTAGCGATCGCCTACACTGCCATAAACAGAGAAAGCACGGTTGTCTTGGAAAATGAAATTGTGGTGGGGGATGAGACCTTCGGCGTGGGCTCAGGTGTTGGAATTAAATTTAATGTGGATTACTTTGCACTCACCTGGAGGTATTCCTTTTTTAATGAAAAAAATTGGAATGCTGGCGTATCATTAGGAGCACGTGCCGTATCCATAAATACGGGTTTTGGACTCTTAAGAAATGATGGTACCGAAGACGTTTCTAGAACTGAATCTACCTCAATTACAGCACCAGCATTACTTATTGGTATACATGGAAGTGCTTATCTTACGCCTAAATTACTCGCCCGGTATTCGTTAGAATATTTTCAATTAAGTGTCAGTGGGATTGATATATCTGTTATAGAATCTAATTTTTCTGTGCAATACTTTATCTGGAAAAATTTGGGCTTAGGTATTGCCTATTCTACTAATGATTATCAAGTAAAAGATATTCCTCTCGGTGATTTTGACGGACAATTTGACTTTAACTTTGGTGGTTTGAATTTATTTTTATCGGCGAGATTATAATAAAATGAAAAAAGGGTTACTTTTAGTATTCAAGATCCCTTTGAAACTAAGCCAATGGATATTCCATCCACAAGTATATCTAGGACCATAGAAATTAACATTAAAGAACTATTGGGGGCTAAAAATAGCTCTAAACTTATGACTTCAGATACGTTTTATGTCCTATAAATAGTCACACAACAATGGATAGTAAGACTATTTATAATGAGCGCGTACAACCCATTTTAGTTTTTACCAATCTAAACGTATTAAACCAGTTTTTACACCATCAAAATATGACAACTTAGTTACCAGAGCATAATATTTATGTTTGTTCCAATAGCGTAAGAATCATATTTAGTTTTAATAGATACTGGATCTAAATACGTAGGTTCTCCATTAGGTCCGCCAGTTAAATCGTCCAATTCAACAACAGAATATTCTAAATCTCCTATGTTATAATCGAAATAAACACCTAGGGATATATTTTTATTTACATAACGTTTATAATAAAGACCTGTAGCCCAGCTAAAAGTGGTTTGAGGGTCGAAATCAGCATAAAGAATTTCTACAGGGATTTCATCTTCGGGTTGATCCAATGCGCGTAAAGCTAATCTGGTATTCGGTCCAGAAATGACACCAGCTTGTAATTTAGTTCCTATGGCATTCTTTCCAAAAGGAATTTGATAATAGGGACCGAAGTAATACAATCTATTACCAGTAGCTTCTGGTATTAATTCATAGCCCTCAGCATTAAAATTTTCTTGGGTCACTCTATTGATTGTAATAGGAAAACTTTGAAACCCTATTTCACCACCTATACCAAAGCTCTTCGTTAGAAAATAGGCGCCTTCAAAGGAGAATCTAAATCCGCTTTTATAGGATAACCCAGCAACATCTTCTCCTTCTGTTTGTTCTACCAAACTAGCGTATCCCACTTTAAGTCCAAGGAATGAAGGTTTCGATTCATTTATAAGTCTGATAGTTTCTTCAATTTCATTAATGCCTTTGTCTTTCCACCAGCCATCATTTAAAAAATAAGCAAGCTCTGTAGTTCCAATGCCAATACCTGCACCAGCAAATACATCAGAGACCCAATGCCTATTATTTAATTGTCTAAAAACGCCTGTAACGGTGGCTAAGGTATAAGCGGCTATACTATAAAACGGGCTTTTGTGTTTATACTCTTTATGAAATAGGTGAGCCCCCATAAAGGCTGTTGCTGTATGTCCTGAAGGAAATGAATTATTACTAGAGCCATCGGGTCTTGGCTCTGCAATACTGTACTTCATACCTTGTACAACAGCTAAGTTAATTGCTATGGCAGTACCTATTGTTGAGACTTTCCGTAACGAGCTATGCTGACTTCTAATACCTGCAGCATCAAATGCAAATACAGCGGCATAGGGTGCGTATTGGGCATAGTCATCAAAGTCATTTTCAAAATCAGGAAGATACCTTTGAATATCATCCCTTACTCCAACCTTAAAACTTGTATTAAAATGCATAAGAGTCCCTGTGGCTATTAATCCACTTGCGATGATCAATGACGTTCCGGTATCTGTTTTGTACCATTTTTGTTTTGCTGCGGTAGAATCAGTAGATACAAACGAAGGGTATGCAAACACTAAATTTTCACTCATGCTAAAGTCTTGGGTATTTAAAGCATTAGAATTAGAATAATCAGAAAAATTAGTACCTGAAAATTTAACTAATCTTCCATCGTCAAGATTAAAACTAAACGTTGAATTCTGAGATGAGTTTTGCTCGGGCGTATATTGTGCAAAAGTTAAATTTAACTAAAAAAAAGCGAGAATTGTAAGTTGTGTTTTTAACATGGAATCTTGTGTTAAGCCTATTAAAAATGTAGTAGATATATTGGTTAATAAGGTTGGTTTCTTTTATAAAAAAATAAAAATATAAAATGAGTTAAGGAAATTACATGATTTTTATCATAAAACCATAGTTTGCATCAAGTTATCTTCGCAGGTGTTTATTTCATAACACTAAGGAAAATACATTCTAAGTAGTGTTTATAAGACCTCTAAAACGTTTCTAAAGCCTAAATTTGGGCATAAAAGGTATCAAGAAAACAACACTGTTTATTATATTTACATCATGTATTAAGTTTATATACAATATAATACGATTATAAATGTTCACTAAAAATTTAGTTCTTATTGCCGTCATAACCTTAATGATGAGTACCCTTTATGCTCAAAACGATGAAGGCCGGTTTAAAAGTATTTCAGTTAAAGCACTATCTGGAGCACATATATATTCAGGGGAAACCCTTAGTGATAAAGTGAGCTATGGTTATTCTGCTATGGATGTGCGCTTTGCTTGGCATCCTTCTAAAGATAATCTGTGGACTAGGGACACAGGGTTTTCATCTTATGGTTTCGGTTTTTACACGGCCAATGTTGGTGATCCTCAAGTTTTTGGTAATCCTACAGCCTTGTATGGCTTTGTTAATTTCTTTTTAAGCAAACCCGATCGCAGAAATGTATTTGAAATCAGTCCGGCATTAGGACTTACCTATCATTTGCAACCTTATAATGCAGAAACTAATCCAACACAAGATGCACTTGGAGCACGTGGGGCGGTGTATTTTAACCTTAACTTTGGAGCAGCCTATAAGCTTACACGAGAATTAGACATCTTATATGGTATCGACTTTACGCACTATAGTAATGGTCGCAGTTTTACACCAAATTATGGTCTTAATTTATTTGGTTTCAATGCTGGGATGCGCTATCACTTTAATCAGGAGCAGAGAAAACTAGATCCAGATCCCTATACAACCAATGTATTACCAGCACGTTTTAATAGGCCTGAACGCCGAGCCAGTGAAGAAAATGACTTTGGGAATTCTATAGATCTTTATGCAGCGCTTGGCACCGTCCAAAATAATGAAGACGCCGGGACGAGTTTACGATATGGCACATTTTCTGGTGTTATAGATTACCGTCATTATTTTAACCGTATGCATGGTTTTACAGCTGGTGTAGATTTTTTTGTTGACAATTCTTTAGCGCCATCTTATCCAGATAGTGGCGATACATTTCTATTAGCAGCGCATGCAGGTTACGATTTTATGTTCTGGAGATTCGCGATCAGAGCGCAGGTAGGGACGTATATTACTGATGATCGCGGCAAGGGTAACTTTTTTATAAGACCAGCTATTCAATATGAAATATCAAAAAGTGTCTTTGCACAGGTTGGACTAAAAACTAAAGCGGGAGCTGCCGCAGACTGGATTGAATTTGGTGTCGGTTGGAAACCCTTTAAGTGGTAATAATTAAATGTAATTTCTAGTATGAATAAAAAAGTCTTTTTCTAGAGTAGCACACAAGCCTCATATGAGAAACCATATCATTTGTTTGTTATCCTTACATTTTACAATGGCTATTATAAGGTCTTCAGGTAAATCCACATGAAAGCGATGTGGAATCATATTTAACTGTTTTCTGGTGGCAATAGGTTTTAAAACTGGTGTAATAGGGACTGTAATCCTGTCTTTTCTGCACTTTGCTACAACGTCAAAATATTTTTTGCTTTTAAGTATCGAACGCTCAATTCTTAAACCAACAGTGCCAAAATATTTTAAAGACATATATTGGTAATATACAATCCGATTTAGATAGGTGAATTTACCTCAGAATGTAATTATGTTAAATAATTATTGTCTTCGTAAAAAAAGTGTGATAAATTACAAACAGGATTAAATAGTGCCCTATTTTTACGGAAAGCTATAATCTACCGCTCTAAACTACGATTATGAAAAAAATATTCCTTTACACTTTTATATCTCTTTTTTTTAGCATTTCATTTTCACAAAACTTAGCACAGCAGAATCAAAGTTTTAAAGAATATAATGTTTTTAGCGTATCTGATGAAATAATTGATGCGTCACTGAGGGCAATAGCTACGGATATTAACGCTTTGAATGTTGATGAATCTGTGCTTTTAGATCTTCAGAACAATAAGCCTGAGTTTATTAAACTGCAACTAGTTCATGGTGCTGAAACCTTATCAGTTAAAATGCAACGCCAAGAAATATTAGCAAATAATTTTAAAATAAGAAATCAAAATGATGAAATTTTAGAATACAACCCTGGTTTATACTATCGAGGCATTGTAAATAATGACGGTGAGTCTTTGGCCGTGTTTAATTTTTTTAACGAAAGTGTAAATGCAGTAATAGCTATTCCAGGTGATGGTAATCGAAATATAGGTCAATTAGATAATTCTAATCAATATGTGATTTATACCGATTCAAAAATGACTGTAACTCAAGATTTTCAATGTCAAGTTGACGAAATAAAACAAGAAGCGGACGTATTACCTCAAAACGAAGCTTTAAGTCGCAGTCCTTCTTCTGTTAATTGTATTCGTGTTTTTTATGAACTAACAAATGATATCTATGTTGCAAATTCAGAATCTGTTAATGTGACGATGAATTGGTTGACCTCTGTTCACAATATTGTAGCAACACTTTATAGTGATGCAAGCATACCAACAGCTTTAAGTGATGTTTTAATTTGGCAAGAAGAGGACCCTTATGTAGGCGGTAATTTAGCTAAATTAGAATTTTTTAAATCGAATAGACTTGCTTTTGATGGTGATGTCGGACATCTGTTAGACCTGCCAGTATCTGGTGGTGTTGCTTTTGTAAACACCTTATGCGGAAGTTCTCGTTATGCATTTTCTGGTGTTTCTATGTCTTTTTTACAATTGCCAAACTATTCGTGGACAGTAATGGTGGTTTCTCATGAAATGGGACATTCTTTAGGCTCACCGCATACACATGCGTGTTTTTGGAATGGTGATAACACCGCAATTGATTCGTGTGGACCAAATAATGATTTATCAGAAGGTTGTGATGATGGTCCTGTCCCATTAGATGGCGGTACTATTATGAGTTATTGCCATCTTGATGCAACAGGAATTAATTTGGCAAAGGGGTTTCATCCGCAAGTTGAAGCTTATTTGAATAGCAATATTGATACTAAACCTTGTTTAGGTTCTGACTGCATAGCGTCGTGTGTACAAACTATAGCGGGAGTATCTATAAGTCGGACTGACCTGAGCACCCTTACCGTAAACATTGATGATGTTATCGCTAATTCTTGGGATTATAGAGTTTATGAATCAAACACTCCCCCTGTGGCTTTTACAACGACCAATAGCAACTCTTTTATTTACAATATTACTTTTCAGCCTAATACCTATTATGTGGTACAAGTACTTAGTAATTGTTCAAACGGTGGTAATGGAAGTTTTTTTAATTTATTATATCTTAGTGATGATGATTGGTGTTCTGGTGTAACCTTTACCGATACTGGTGGTTTAGGTGGGGATTATCAAAACAATCAGACTCTTGAAAAAACGTTTTATCCAGATGCATTTGGTAAAATCAACTTGAATATAAATGATTTTAATCTTGAAGCCGATTATGATTTTATGACCATTTATGATGGTGAATCTACTGATGCACCAGTTTTTGAGGATGGAGATAGCCTTTCCGGTTCATCATTAACAACAACCTTTTTTGAAGCGACCAATGATGCTGGTGCGATAACTGTAAAATTTATTTCAGATGTTTCTGTAATAGAATCAGGGTGGGATATTACAGTTTCTTGTACCACTTTATCAAACGAAGAATTTTCAGAAAATTATTTTTCAATATTTCCTAATCCTGTAACTAGTGAATTAAACTTGAAATCTTTAACCCCTTTAGACAACATAATAATTTATGATATAAGCGGTAGAATAATCTTTCAGAAAAAATTGAGCGAACAGCTAACTACTAAAGTTGATTTAAGCCAATTGAATTCTGGCGTTTATTTAATGAAGGTAATTAAAGGTAGATCTTCTATAATTAAACGTATTATTAAGAAATAAGAATACAGGGTATTTTACCAATTCTACTTTTATTTTATGCGATAAATACACTTTGTTACTTTTAATTTTGCCATTGAAATATCTTTTAGAGTACAAATAGCCTTTATGAAAATAAAGGCTATTTCTTTTTTCTAAAACAACTCAGAAGCAACAGCTTGGATATTATCACTTTTTCCCATAGAGTAATAATGTAATACAGGGATTCCTGCTTTTTGGAGCTCTTTAGATTGTTGAATACACCATTCTATGCCTACCTGTCTCACTTGCTTATTGTCTTTACACTTCACAATGTCTATAATAAGGTCTTCAGGTAAGTCAACATGAAAGCGATGTGGAATCATATTTAACTGTTTTTTGGTGGCAATAGGTTTTAAACCGGGTATAATAGGAACTGTAATCCCTTCTTTTCTGCACTTATCTACGAAGTCAAAATACTTTTGGTTATTGAAAAACATTTGAGTAACGATGTACGTTGCTCCATTTTTAATCTTCTTTTTTAAGAAGTGAATATCACTCTCTAAACTTGGTGCTTCCATATGCTTTTCAGGATAGCCAGCTGCCCCAATGCAAAAATCTGTATGAGAACTGTTAAGAAGTTCTTCGTCTAAGTAATTCCCATTATTTAGGTCTTCAATTTGAGCTATTAAATCACTCGCGTAGGCATTACCATCTTTTTCAGGTTTAAAATACGTTTCACTTTTTACAGCATCACCTCGTAGTGCCATGACATTTTCAATATCTAAAAAGTCTAAATCCACCAAGAAGTTTTCGGTATCTTCTTTTGTAAAGCCGCCACACAAGATGTGTGGAATGGCATCAACGCCATATTTATTTTGAATTGCAGCACAAATACCAACGGTTCCTGGGCGTTTTTTTACCACTTGCCTTTTTAGTAGCCCATTTTCCACTTTCTTAAATACATATTCTTCGCGATGATAGGTGACATCAATAAATGGAGGCTTAAACTCCATTAATGGATCTATATTATCAAAAATAGATTGTATATGTTGTCCTTTTAAAGGAGGTAATATTTCAAATGAAAATTGTGTTTTTCCATTTGCGTTTTCTATATGTTCTGTTACTTTCATTCTCCTAGATCCCCAAAGGGGACTTTTTTTTATTAATAATTTTTTCTTTTTACTAATACCTATAAGGTTTTTAAAACCTTGCAGGATCGCAAAAAGACATATTTTCTAATCCGCAATATTAGGATTTAGCCATTTTTCGGCCATTTCAAGAGGGATACTTCGGCGTTTACTGTAATCCTTAACTTGGTCTTTCGTAATTTTTCCTAATCCGAAATACCGAGCCTCAGCATTTCCGAAATAATAACCACTTACACTAGCGGCTGGCCACATGGCTAAACTTTCCGTTAATTTCACTCCAATGTTTTCTTCAACATTTAAAAGCTTCCAAATCGTGTTCTTTTCTAGATGATCTGGGCACGCAGGATAACCAGGCGCAGGTCGAATACCTTTATAATTTTCTTTAATTAAATCTTGGTTAGATAAATTTTCGTTTTTCGCATAATTCCAATGTTCAGTTCGCACTTCTTTATGTAAATATTCAGCAAAGGCCTCCGCTAATCGGTCGGCTAATGCTTTTATCATTATAGAATTATAATCGTCATGATCAGCTTCAAACTGCGTGGCTAGTTCTTGCGTGCCAAAACCGGTACAGACACAAAAGCACCCCATGTAATCTTGCTTTCCTGACGCTTTAGGTGCAATAAAATCTGCTAAAGCAATATTTGGTTTCCCTATTGATTTTTTGGATTGCTGTCTTAAGGTTAGAAATTTGTCTAATATATTACCTGAGGCATCTTTAATTTCAATATCGTCATCATCGATAGTATTTGCAGGAAACAGTCCAAAAATAGCTTTGGCCTTTAACAGTTTTTCATCAAAAACGCGTTTCAGTAATACTTTAGCATCAGCAAATAATTCGGTGGCTTGTTCACCTACAATAGCGTCCGTTAAAATATCTGGATATTTACCATGTAAGTCCCAACTTCTAAAAAATGGAGACCAATCAATATAAGGTTCAAGTTTTGTAATATCAAAATCTTGGAGTATCTGTATGCCTAATTGTTCTGGTTTTACTATTTCTGAGTCTTCCCATTTGACCTTAAATTTATTCCGTCTGGCATCTTCGATGGTTAAATAATCCTTTTTCTTTCCACGTTTTAAAAACTGTTCACGGAATGCATCATAATCCTCACGTACCTGATCCTTATAAATTCGACTATCGTTTTTAAGTAACTTACCAACTACGGTTACGGCTCTAGAAGCATCATTTATATGAACTACAGTATGACTATAATGTGGTGCGATTTTTACGGCGGAATGTGCTCTAGATGTTGTTGCGCCTCCAATAATAAGGGGGATTTTTATGTTTTGTTTTTCAAGTTCTTTAGAGACGTAAACCATTTCATCTAGTGAGGGCGTAATTAAACCACTCAACCCAATAATATCAACATTTTCTTTAATTGCTGTTGCAATAATTTTTTCGGGTGGCACCATGACACCTAAGTCAATAATTTCATAATTATTACAACCCAAAACAACACTCACAATATTCTTCCCAATATCATGTACATCGCCTTTTACGGTTGCCATTAATATGCGTCCTGCAAATTCTTGTTTGCCATCTTTTTCTGCTTCGATAAAGGGTTGTAAATACGCAACTGCTTTTTTCATGACACGTGCAGATTTCACCACTTGTGGTAGAAACATCTTGCCGCTTCCAAATAGATCTCCGACCACATTCATACCAGTCATTAAATGGCCTTCTATAACATGAATAGGCTTCTCTGAAGCTAAGCGTGCTTCTTCAGTATCTTCAATAATAAATGCATCTATACCTCTAACTAAAGCATGTGTAATTCGATCTTGTAATGGATCGCTTCTCCATTCTAGAATTTTATCCTCTTGTTCCTTTTTATGCCCTTTTACGGATTCGGCATAATCCAATAAGCGCTCCGTAGCATCATCACGTCTGTCAAAAAGTACATCTTCGACGCGTTCTAATAAGTCTTTGTTTATTTCGTCATAAATTTCGAGCATGGTTGGGTTTACAATGCCCATATTCATACCATTTTTAATAGCATGATATAGAAATGATGAATGCATCGCTTCACGCACGACATTGTTTCCTCTAAACGAAAATGAGACATTACTTACGCCTCCAGAAACATTGGCATAAGGGAGGTTTTCTCGAATCCATTTGGTGGCTTCAAAAAAGTCGATCGCGTTTCGACGATGTTCGTCCATACCTGTTGCTACAGGAAAAATATTAGGATCGAAAATAATATCTTGAGGTTTAAATTTAACGTCGTTAACTAAAATGTCATACGAGCGTTTGCAAATTTCAATGCGTCTGTCGTAATTATCAGCTTGTCCAGTTTCGTCAAATGCCATTACTATGACCGCAGCTCCATAGCGCTTAACGAGTTTGGCTTGTCTTTTAAATTCGGCTTCGCCTTCTTTTAAACTTATAGAATTAACGACACATTTACCCTGAGCAACTTGCAGACCAGCTTCGATGATTTCCCATTTAGAACTGTCTATCATCAGTGGGATTCTAGAAATGTCGGGTTCTGAAGCAATCAGGTTTAAAAAGGTGACCATCGCGTAAACACCATCTAGCATGCCTTCGTCCATATTAACGTCTAGAATTTGCGCGCCACCATCAACTTGGTCTCTTGCAACTTCTAAAGCTTCATCATATTTCTCTTCTTTTATTAAACGCAGAAATTTTCGAGATCCAGTTACATTGGTGCGTTCACCAATATTGATAAAATTAGATTCTGGTGTCACCACCAGAGGTTCTAATCCAGATAAGGTTAAATATTTCGGGTCGTTGTTCGTTGTAGGTTGTTCGTTGCTCGATGCACTCATACTAGTTTTTTGATTTGAAATAATTAATGAATCCGTTTAGTAGCTTTTTACAAGACGCAGCTTGCTCCAGAATAATTTCTAATTGTTCCTTAGAAATATAATTTAAATCAAATGCCAAATAAAGTTGAGTTTCTAGTTCAAATAGCGAACCTCTTGAGATGTATAAAAAATGAATTGTTTCTTTGTTAGATTGTCGTCCGAGACCTTCCGCAATATTTGAAGGTATTGAGATTGAGCACCGTCTAATTTGGTTGGTCAATGCGTATAATTCGTCTTTGGGGAATAAGTCACTCAATACATATACTTTTTTAACCAATTCTCTTGAGGTTTTCCAAACCTCTAATTCCGTGTAATTCATCTTTTCGATATTTTATTAACCAACAACCAACAACCAATACCCAATAACCAACAACTAAACACCAACAACTATTTGCCTAGGTTGATAGTTTTTGGCGACTTCAGCAATAGCATTAATATGATCAGGACTTGTGCCACAGCAACCTCCAATAATATTTATTAAGCCATCTTTCAGGTAGTCTTCAATATAGTGTTGCATCTGCTTTGGGGATTCTTCGTATTCTCCAAAAGCATTTGGCAAACCGGCATTAGGATGTGCAGAGGTATAAAATTCAGTTTCATTTGATAAACGTTGCAAATAAGGCTTTAACTGTTCTGCACCAAGGGCACAATTAAAACCAACACTTAATAATGGAATATGTGAAATTGAAGTTAAGAAAGCTTCAACTGTTTGTCCTGACAATGTTCTGCCTGAAGCATCTGTTATGGTGCCAGAAACCATGATTGGGATATCTATGTTTCGTTCTTCCTTTACTTCTTCAATAGCGAATAAAGCCGCTTTACCATTTAAGGTGTCAAAAATGGTTTCTACTAAAAGTACATCAACCCCACCATCAATAAGCCCTTCGACTTGTTGTTTGTATGCAATTCGCAACTCGTTAAATGTAATGGCTCTATATTCGGGTCTATTCACATCTGGAGATAAACTCGCTGTTTTATTTGTTGGGCCAATACTGCCAGCGACAAAACGTGGTTTAGCGGGATTCTTTTTTGTGAATTGATCCGCAACTTGTTTGGCGATTCTAGCAGATTCAAAATTAAGTTCGTACACTAAATCTTCCATATCGTAGTCTGCCATGGCTATAGTTGTGCCTGAGAATGTATTGGTTTCAACGATATCTGCTCCAGCTTCAAAATATTTGGAGTGAATGTCGGCTATGGCCTTTGGTTGGGTTAATGAGAGTAAATCATTGTTGCCTTGTAATGGCGATGGATAATCCTTAAAACGCTCCCCTCTAAAATCGTCTTCCGAGAAATTATAGTGTTGAAGCATGGTGCCCATGGCGCCGTCTAAAACAAGAATACGTTTTTTAATTTCAACTTCTATTTTGCTAATACTCATAAATCTAATATTTCGGTGTAGACCAAAAATCAAATACGCCAAAATGGTCGTGTTAAATAGAAAAATGTTAGAAAGAAATTAAATTACAACAGTGTAATTACGTTTGGTTATCTATCCAATTACCCGATAAATGAATCGGTAATTAAGTAGAATTTAGCACCTTCTTAATAAGTCTAAGGGTTGCTAAGGTTTCAGCGGGTCTATCCCTCCACCTTTCTTGATAACATCTCAATAAGTTATTTGAACTTTGAATAGAACAAAATTGGGAAACAAAACAGTAATATGCAAATTTAATTCACTTTATTTTAACAGAAACATATTGCCTTTTAATCTAACTTTGACCTATCCCAACTGAATTAATTATGTTAGAAAATTTTTGGTTTAATGTTCAATATGGTATGAACCATGTCTTAGATATTAACGGTTACGACCATGTTCTTTTCTTAGTGGTTTTAGCAGTGCCTTATGTGTTTAAAGATTGGAAACGCATGCTTCTGCTTGTTTCCATGTTCACATTAGGTCACACCTTATCCTTAGTTTTATCGGCTTATGATATTGTAAGGGTAAACGGGAAATTGATAGAGTTTTTAATACCAATTACGATTTTAGTAACCGCTATTTATAATGTGTTTACGGCTGGTAAAAAAGACAGAGGTGCTAAAATCGGGTTGTTATTTTTCACAACTTTATTTTTTGGACTTGTTCATGGTTTAGGTTTTGCGAGAGAGTTTAAAATGTTTTCAGGGCAATCTGAAAATAAGGTAGAACTCTTGATTGAGTTTGCACTAGGTATCGAGATTGCACAGGTTATCATCGTATTTGTTGTTTTATTTATTGGTTTCTTGTGTCAAACGATTTTTAGATTTTCGCGTCGCGATTGGATCATGGTAGTTTCTGCAATTGTTATTGGACTCGTCATACCTATGGTAATTCAAAGTGATTTGTTGAATTAAGGTATTAAGTTTGTTAAAACTTTAACGACAAGGAAATTGGTTATAACCTACGATCCCTTTATATTCGTTACTTCATACTGCACTTTGAATAACACTACTTATTAATGCCAAAGACAAAACAATTACGATACGATAAGGCTTATTTGCGGATTGCTGAAGAATGGGGGAAATTATCCCATTGCAAACGCAAACAAGTCGGAGCTCTTATTGTAAAAGACCGTATGATTATTTCTGATGGTTACAACGGAACACCAACTGGTTTTGAGAATTATTGTGAAGATGACGAAGGTTATACCAAATGGTACGTATTGCATGCTGAAGCTAACGCAATTTTAAAAGTAGCATCATCTACACAATCATGTAAAGGCGCAACCTTGTATATTACGCTATCGCCTTGTAAAGAGTGTAGTAAGTTAATTCATCAAGCAGGCATTGTGAGAGTAGTTTATCACAAAGGCTATAAAGATGATTCTGGCTTACGGTTTTTAGCAAAAGCAGGTATAGAATTAGAATACATTGAAGATTTAAAAGCCTAATGGCAACAAAAAATAAATACATACCATTAATTATTGGTGTCGCGATTGCGGCAGGCGTTGTTATAGGCGGAAAGTTGAATTTTACAGATACCTCTGACAACCTTTTTTCTACCAATAATAAAAAAGATAAACTCAACCGATTAATAGATTATATCGATTACGAATATGTAGATGATGTAAATACAGACAGTATTGTGGATGTTACAGTAAACGGTATTTTAGATAATTTAGATCCACATTCTACATACATTCCGAAAGAAGATTTAGAACGTATTACCGAAAACATGAAAGGGGACTTTGTTGGTATTGGGATTAACTTTTATCCCTATAAAGACACCATTGCCGTAGTTAAACCCACTGAAGGAGGACCAAGTGAGCGTGCTGGTATTATGAGTGGAGATCGTATTCTTTTAGCTGATGGTGACACGATTTATGGAGGCAGTATTACGAACGATCTAATCACAAAAAAACTCAAAGGCGATAAAAATACTAACGTTAAGTTGACGGTTTACAGAAAAGGTGAAGATGAGTTGTTAGAGTTCGACATCAAACGAAAAGATATCCCTATTAAAAGTGTAGACGCTTCATATATGTTAACAGATGAGTTGGGGTATATTAAAATGAATCGTTTTGCAGAATCTACGTTTAAAGAATTTAAGACAGCTTTAGATGAACTTCAAGAGCAAGGCGCTACTAAATTGGCTTTAGATCTGCGGGACAATCCAGGTGGTTTTTTAGGAATTGCTGAACAAATTGCGGATGAATTTTTAGAAGACGATAAACTTATTTTATTTACAAAAGATAAAAAGGGGAGAGAAGAACGAACTTATGCCACAAATAGAGGTGATTTTGAAGATGGTGAAATTTATATTTTGATTAATGAAAATTCAGCATCTGCAAGCGAAGTTATTGCAGGCGCACTTCAAGACAATGATAAAGGTATTATTATTGGACGTCGCTCTTATGGTAAAGGTTTAGTGCAGCGCGAAATGGCATTAGGAGATGGCAGTGCAGTGCGTTTAACGGTTTCTAGATATTATACACCAACAGGACGGTCTATTCAAAAACCCTATACAAATGGTAACAATACAAGTTATTATAATGATTACTACAAGCGTTTACGAACAGGTGAATTGGCAGATGAAGAAAGTATAGAAGTCGATGATTCACTAAAGTTTACAACACCAAAAGGGAAAGTGGTTTATGGAGGAGGCGGTATAATTCCTGATGTGTTTGTTCCTGTAGACCGTTTGTATGATAATGAGACGATTAATTACCTAAAACGAAGAGGGCATTTTGGGTATTTTGTTTTTGAAGAATTAGACAAAGATCGAAACGCTTATGCAGATGTGTCTAAATACGACTTCATTAATAATTTTGAAGTCAGTGATGATATCGTCGTTAGCTTTCAAGAATATGTCAATAAACGCGAACGTACTAATATCACTTTCGTTGCTTATAATGATGAAATAAGAGGCTTAATAAAAGCAACACTTGCGCGTCAGTTATTTGATGACAATGCCTTTGAAGAGATTATGAATAAGGAAGACATTATGGTGCAAGAAGTCATACTTTTAAGTACTGAGTATCCAAATTTTAAGCGGTAAGTATATCTTAAATTTTATCGTGAATTTTGGTGTGTTTCCCACCATTCCATAGTGTTAGAATATCTGTAGCAACATGAGATCCGCTACCACAAGCCATAGCGAATTGGCTTCTCCATCCTGCTAAAGTACCTGCAACGTAAAGTCCTTTTTCAATAAGGTGGTCTTCGTTTTTAAGCCAAATTCTATCTTTTTCAATAGCAGCTTTTGGATGCGGTTCTATATAATGTTCTAATCCATTTATGGTCACTAAATTGGTATAGCCAACTGCGATAACAACGATTTTAGAAAGGTAGGTGTTTTTATTTGTGGTGATAGAATAGTATGTAGCTTGTTTTTCTACTGCAGTTACTTTTTCCTTATCAATTTGATGAATATGCGGATAAAGAGTAGCCAATTGCGCTTTGCCATCATCTAAGATATCAGCACCTAGAGTACCTGGTTTCAGCCCTAAAACATTATTAAATAACGCGGTTTGAAGATGTGATGTTTTTTGGTGTGTAATAATTGCAATTTGTTTATCTTTTACAAAAGCTTTGTCTTTTGCAGACCCTAAAACTAAAGCACAAGACAAGCCTGCAGCGCCACCGCCTATTATTAAAGCATCAAAAGTCATTAACGTGCCTTATCTAATTTTTCAATTTTCTTTGAAATTCTAAGAATTTGTAATAGAATGACAGCACTCAATGCCGCAATTATAGTAACCACAGCAGTGAAACTTTCACCTTCAAAAAGCCCTTCGAAATTTAATCTGGTCGCATTAAAAATGACAAGACCGATAGCGAGAATAGATAATATAAGGGTTAAAATCTTCATGGTTTAAATATTTAAGCTAATAATTCTTTGATGTTATGTGCAAATAATTTTACTGCAATGGCTAACAAAATTACGCCAAAAACTTTTCTTACAATCATAATTCCGTTAGTACCTATGATACGTTCAATTTTTGCTGAGGTTTTTAATACAATATAAATAACAATAACGTTACTAATTACGGCAACGATGATGTTTTCAATAGCAAACTCTGCACGTAAAGATAATAAAGTAGTTAATGTTCCAGGTCCAGCCATAAGCGGAAATGCCAATGGAAACACAGAGGCTGTCATTGCATTATGCTCTTCATCTTTATACAATGTAATTCCTAAAACCATTTCAAGAGCTATAAAGAATATAACGAAGGCTCCAGCAACTGCAAAGGAGTTGACATCTATTCCAATAAGGTTTAATAAACTCTTTCCTACAAAAAGAAAAATAATCATTATTACACCAGCTATTATTGACGCTTTTCCACTTTGTATATGCCCTACTTTTTTTCTTAGGTCTATAATAATCGGAATGTTTCCAACGATATCTATAACTGCGAAAAGGACCATAAAGGCTGTAAATATTTGTTTAAAATCGAGTTGCATAATATGCGTTTTTTGAAAATTTTTGCAAAGGTGCGATTTAATTAAAGATTTTCAATATTAAATTAGTGTTAAATTGGTATTAACACTTTTTAGTCTTTTATCTTTCGAGAGCAATTCTGATTCTCAGTAAGGCAAAAAACCGAAGATTTGGGAGAACTAATTTTTCTCTATTTCTGTAAAGTTTAACTATTTTTGCTTTTTATAATTAGTATTTTATGTTTCAACTCGGAAAAACCATAGTGTCAGAAGACATTATTGAAAAAGATTTTCTTTGCAATCTTTCAGCTTGTAAAGGTGCATGTTGTATTGATGGTGATGCTGGTGCGCCTTTAGAAAAGGATGAGGTGGAAATCCTTGAAGCTATTTATCCGAAAGTCAAACCATTTCTACGAAAAGAGGGTATTGAAGCCATAGAGGCCCAAGGCACATCCGTAGTTACAGCCCTAGGTGAATTAGAAACACCGTTAATTAATGGAGCGGATTGTGCGTACGTTATTTTTGACGATAAAAAAACAGCGCTTTGTGGTATAGAAGAAGCCTACAACCAAGGAGAAATCTCTTGGAAAAAACCAGTCTCTTGCCACTTATACCCAATTAGAGTGAGAGAGTACACCGAATTTTCTGGTGTAAATTACGACAAATGGGAAATTTGCGACCCTGCCTGTGCGCTTGGGAAAGAATTACAAGTGCCTGTTTATAAATTCGTAAAAGAAGCACTCATTAGGAAATTCGGCGAAGATTGGTATGCTGAACTGGAGAAAGTTGCAGAAAAAATGCAGTAGTTTTCATTCTATAGACACTTCTGTTTAACCATACATTTATAGCATCCAAATACACATCACTTCATAATACATATCAGATTTTAATTGTAACTTATTGGTAAACATTGTGTTCGTCTAAACTCAATATGTAGCAAAATTCGTTCTTCTTTTAACTTTATTACTAGGCTTTCAAATCAGCTATGCTCAAAAAGTTTCAAGGGCTGAGTTGGCATCTACTTATGGTTTTGATACCATCTACAAATCAAATATGATGCACAAAAAGGGAGCTATAACCTTTAATTATTACCTCAAAAAGGGTTCTGGATATTTTGGTTTTAGACCGTTCATGGCTTACCGTTTTTCAAGAAATCCGATTTTCGTTGTCTGGCAACTGGGATTTTATGAGCACTGTTCATAATGACGTAGCTTTCATTTTTTATAAAGGCCTTAATTTTATTAAGGTTAATTATATATGAATTCTAAAAAAAAATTATGTTCAACTAAAATAGCATTGCCTTCCTTTAGTTTTTTGTCACTATTATTTTTTTCTAGTCTTGTAAAAAGAGTATGCTGTAGTTGCCGTCGGATTCTATATAAATAAGGTCATCTACATCTAGAAATAGAAGTTTTCTGTCTGTATTGATTGTAATTCGTTTTTTATCGAACTTAGAATTAAAATTAGATAACATACACTCAAACTACATTGAATTGATGGCGCGATCGCTAGAGGTTTTAATTTTTGCAATAGATCCTCTTAAATCATCGGGCTCTATAGGTTTTAAATAGCCTCATGTTTTAGTGCTTTAATGGTATATTCATCATAAGCGGTCGTAATTACAACCGCAAAATTAATCTCTTTTAATTGTTTCAAAAATGGAAACCCACAAAAAGTTGCATTTGTACATCTAAGAATAAACAATCGGGTGTATTTGAGTCTAAATAGTGTAGGGGGTCATCTGGATTTGTAAAAGAGGTCATGACCGCAATCTGTTTGCTAAAATGGCTCAACTCCCAAATTAAACATGTAATAGCCTTAGGCTCATCAATAATTACAGGTTTTAATAGGTTAAATAGTTATAATTTATAACGCTATGTATATCATAAATGTGTTGGGTGTAAATAGGTATACAAAGTACTCGAAAAGAAGGAGCATAAAATGGAGTGTTTCTAGTGCTACACTTTTTTTGCCACTGACACATTGGAACTAAAAAATATGAAGTATTAAGTAGACCTTTATGGAATTAAACGAGGCAAATTTGGGGGTGTCTAAGAAGTTAACGGCTATTAATCAGAAAAAACAGAATTTATGCTGGTTCTGGTTTTTTCTACGTGTTAATTTATTATTTAGCAATTTTTAAAATTGCTTCTTATTAGTTTAGTTAATTATAAGGGTGAAAAGAGCGTTTTTAAATGCTCTTTTTTGTTTATTTATTTCTTTTATTTTTTTTTGTTAAAATTATCAATAAATACGCTTGTTAAGGTATTATTTAACACGATTAGGCTTACAAAAAAATGTTAAACACTATTGCGTTAATAATCTGAAAATCAGTTATATGTGTATTTTTTTAATGATTTTGCCGTTTCATGGGCGTTACGAGAGTTTGTTAAAAACTTGTTGACAATGTTTATAACAATGTCTTTTATATCTATCTACAATTGTCAATCTTTGTTGAAGACAAAATAGAATCAATTTTTCCTTTTTTTTGAATTTGAAAAACTGTTCAAAAATGAATTGTAAAATTAGTCCCATTTATTCCTACTAAGGAAAACTAATATACGTTTTACGGATTTTTTAATGAAACCTTGAATGACTAAAAATCGTTCTAATGACAACTTAGCCTTTAAACTGAAAAAATTATGGAGATCACAGAATTAGAGATTACACAAATTATTAAAAGAGATTATGAAACAAGTCCATTTGTTTTAAATAAAATTTCTAATGCTATTGAAAAAGCAATGCTTTCTGTTGGTAATGGCACCAAAGAAGATGCGAAAGCAATTTCTGCAAACGTTTTAGAGACTTTATTAGAGCGTAAGGAAAGAGATCATAAGTATTTACCAACTGTAGAAGAGGTTCAAGATCTTGTTGAACTTAAGTTAATGAACAGTACGTTTCAGGATGTTGCGAAAGCGTATATTTTATACAGAGATGAGCAAACAAGAAACAGAAAAACAAATGTTTTTGAAAAGCGTATCAATCTAAAGCCTTACGAGTATCCGGCACTTAACGAATATGTAGATGCGATTAGACATTCGTATTGGATCCATTCAGAATTTAATTTTACAAGCGATATACAAGATTTTAAGACAAGACTTACCGTTGTAGAGCAAAATGCTATTAAAAA
The DNA here is from genome assembly GCA_034112185.1 of Flavobacteriaceae bacterium. Classification (GTDB taxonomy): domain Bacteria; phylum Bacteroidota; class Bacteroidia; order Flavobacteriales; family Flavobacteriaceae; genus Winogradskyella. The sequence goes on from JAWUVW010000014.1 coordinate 49,293, forward strand.
TACCATGCTTGCTATTTCTCAGATCGAAGTGGCAGTGAAATCATTTTGGGGCGAGATTTATAATAAAATGCCAAAACCAGAAATAGGGTCTGTAGGCGCAACATTTGCAGAAAGTGAAGTGCGTCATCACGATGCTTACTCACACTTATTAGAGATTTTAGGACTTAATAACGAATTTAAAAGCTTAAAGAAAAAGCCAGTCATAATGAGGCGTGTCCACTATTTGGAAACTGCTTTAAAAAATGCGAAAAGTGACGATAATAAAGAATATGCTGAATCTATTATGTTGTTCTCTTTATTTATAGAACACGTGTCTCTGTTTTCACAATTCTTAATAATTATGGCTTTCAATAAGCATCGAAATATGCTTAAAGGTATTTCTAATGTTGTTGAAGCGACCTCTAAAGAAGAGCAAATTCATGGTGATTTCGGAATTGACATTATTAATATCATAAAGAATGAAAACCCAACGTGGTTTGGTGAAGAACACCATGCCGTAGTAAGAGCGTTATGTGAAGAAGCCTTCGAATCAGAAAGTAAAATTATCGATTGGATTTTTGAAGCTGGAGAACTAGATTTTATACCTAAAACTGTTATTAAAGAATTCGTAAAAAACAGATTCAATAATTCACTAGGAAGTATTGGAATTGAAAGAATATTTGATGTAGACGAGACATTATTAGAACAAACCGATTGGTTTGACGACGAAATCATAGGAACAAAACATGGAGATTTCTTCGTAAAACGTTCAATAAACTATGCGAAAAGACAAAAAAGTGTAACCGGAGACGACCTATTTTAAACTACTAACGACCATATGAACCAAGACACCAAAAGTAAAGTGATCCAAGAATCAACCACAAGCTCTAGTCAAGATGAATTAATTAAAGCTAGAAAAGAAGCCATTAAAGAGGCGAAAACAGAACCAGAAATAAAATGGTTAACAGAAAATAGTCGTAAATTTTTAGCCTCTGGTTACCTTACAGATGATACAACACCTGAAGAACGTATTAGAGAAATAGCTAATAATGCAGAAAAAATCTTAAAGATTGATGGGTTTGCTGATAAGTTTTATGGCTACATGGCAGAAGGTTATTATTCGTTAGCATCTCCAGTTTGGTCTAATTTTGGAAAAAAGCGTGGCTTACCAATTAGTTGTTTTGGTTCGCACATTTCTGATGATATGGGAGATATCCTTTATACACAGTCAGAAGTCGGTATGATGTCTAAATTAGGAGGAGGTACTTCTGGGTACTTCGGTAAATTAAGACACCGAGGTGCACCCGTAAAAAATAATGGAGAATCTTCTGGCGCTGTACATATTATGCAATTGTTTGAGAAAATGGTCGATGTTGTGAGTCAGGGTTCTGTGAGACGAGGTCGTTTTTCACCGTATTTACCCATCGATCATAAAGATATTGGTGAGTTTTTAGAAATAGGAACAGAAGGCAATCCAATACAAGAGTTAACACACGGTGTCACAGTGGGTAACGAATGGATGGAGCAGATGATTGATGGGGATGCTGATAAAAGAGCCATTTGGGCAAAAGTTCTACAAAGAAGAGGTGAGATAGGGTATCCTTATATCTTCTTTAAAGACAATGCTAATAATGCAGCACCAGATGTGTATCAAGATAAAAAGCATGAAATTTATGCTAGTAATTTATGTTCGGAAATCATGTTGCCTACAAACGAAAAATGGTCTTTCGTATGTGTCTTATCGTCCATAAACTTATTACACTACGATAAATGGAAAGATACAGACGCTGTTGAAACTATGGTCTACTTCTTAGATGCCGTTTTAGAAGAGTTTGTTACAAAATTAGAAGAATTTAGAGATTCAGACAATCGCGATGATAGACAAACCTTCATGTTTATGGAGAAAGCTTATACGTTTGCAAAAGAAAATAGAGCCTTAGGCATGGGAGCTTTAGGATGGCACTCATTATTGCAATCAAGAATGCTAGGTTTCGATTCAAAAGAAGCGTTTGATCTTAATAGTGAAATATTTAAAACTATTGGAGATAAGTCAAAGAAAGCATCAGAAGAATTGGCTGTGTTATTTGGAGAACCAGAGGTTCTTAAAGGCTATGGTAGACGTAATACGACATTAAACGCTGTTGCACCCACAACCTCTTCAGCTTTTATATTAGGGCAAGTATCACAAGGTATTGAACCCATTTGGTCTAATAGTTATGTAAAAGATATTGCCAAAATTAAAACGACCATAAAGAATCCATTCTTAAAAGCACTTTTAAAAGAAAAAGGCATGGATACAAGTGAGGTTTGGAAAAGTATCAGAGATTACGATGGATCGGTACAGCACTTAGAAGGGCTTACTGAGCACGAAAGAGAGGTGTTTAAAACCTATTCTGAAATCGATCAAATGACGCTTATCTATCA
>JAWUVW010000015.1:0-27451 GCA_034112185.1 Flavobacteriaceae bacterium
ATAAGTTATACCATCATTAGAAGAAGAAATAATGACGTCTTTTAGTCCTTCAGCTCCAGGGCTTGGGCCGAAGAAATTTTGATTCCAGAATGCAAGACCATCTACTAAATAAGAAGCTCCAAGATTAAAATCAATAGTACCTGGTTCGTTGGTTGCGACAAATGAATTTGCAGGTGATGTCATTTCATGTGTTCCTGATAAGGTTGGGAATACATCTAAACCAGTTCCATTCATGGTATTATCTAAACTTGAATTAAATTGAGCTGTTAACGTTGTGGTTGCCGAAACAGGATTAATAACATTTTCGGTTAATGTGCCAGCTCCAATAAAAGCCACTTCAGAAAGAATTGTTAATAACACATTACCATGATTGTTTAATGTTTCAAACCTAATATGCGTAGCGTTTACGGTATCAAAGGTGAAAGTTTCTGGTAAATTCGGTGGAAGTGTTGCTTCTGCAAACATTGTTGGCGATCCTGGAATAGGCGTGAAGTTTATGCCATCTTCGGAAGCAGAGATGATGACATCCTGTACGCCGTAATTTGACATGTCACTACTTCCGTTCCAATAAACAAGTCCTTCTATGGCAAAATCGCCACCTAGATCAAAATTAATTATATTAACACCATTGAAATACATGAGAGAGTTTCCTATAGCTGAAGACGCATGGTCTGTAGTTAAACTAGGGAACTCATTTAAACCCGATCCATTTACGATATCCAAAGGGTCTGTGCCAAATTCAGCAGGTATAGATGTGGTTACTGCTATTGGATTAATAATATCCTGCGCTTGTAAAAAGCCGACCAAAAATAATAAGGCCATAAGATTTAAAAGTATTCGTTTTTTCATTATAAGTATATTGATAGATTGATTAAAGCAGTATTGCTTGGTATAAAAATACTCGAGCACTAAGGTTTGTGACGACTATACTTATCTATTGGTTAATTGTTTTATCTAGTGGTAATTTGAAAGTATTAACGGTTGATTTAACGGTAATCAAATGTTAGCAATACATTTTTAAAGAATAGTAATTCATCTTAAGTGGTAAGGCTTGTGCTTTGTTAGGTTTAAAATATTACTGCGATAACTAACATACTTTTTATTAATAAAAGGTTCTTCTCATGCTAAGTCTTATGATTTTGCAAGAAAGATTGTAAAACATTCGGCTGCTTTCCACATGGGTTTATCCAATGTTTGCCATTGTAATTGCGATGAAATATTCGGATGGTTATAACTTTCATTGTTCTTCCCTGATAAACCTTTAAGTTGAACTTTTATGAAATAATGGATATTATAAATAAGGACAAAAAATAGTATTAAAGTCGTCTATCTTTTTAGTTGTAGTTTTCAAATGAATATTTGAAATGGCCTCTATGATGTTCACCTCTGTCCAATTGCCACCAAAATAGACTTGGTGTACCTGTTTTGAAATTTGGTTAGATGATAATATTTTTAATCGTCTTTTATAAAAACCATACAGTGCTGCCAAGGTAAGTTGTTAATGTTTTTTTCTAGTTTAAACCCTGCTATTTTCATTTCTTTAATAGCCTGTGCTTCGGTCATTTTATGTACTCTTTTAATGGGTACGGTAGCATCTTCTCCACGGTATTCTATTAAATAAATTTTGCCATCTTTCCGAAGTGCTTTTTTTATGGATAATATCATTTCGTAGGGGTAATTAAATTCATGATATACATCTACCATAAGCACTTTATCTACAGATTTTTCTGGAAGATTTATGGTTTTTTCACCGCCTAAAACTGTTTCTATATTTTTATGGGTATTATAGTTAGGATGCATAAGAATTGCAGTTAGCATGTCTTCTTGAATATCCACAGCATAAATTGCGCCTTCCTTAGCAATCGGAGCCATTTTAAATACATGGTAACCCGCGCCTGCACCAATATCTGCAATAGTATCACCAGGTTGAATGTTCATATTACGGATAAGCTTAGCTGAATTTTCTTCTTCCTCACGTTCAGCGCGTTCTAACCAATCAATACCTTGAAAACCCATTACATAAGCAATTTCTCGTCCCATATACCATTTGCCAATGCCGTTTGGGTCACCTTTTTTATATGTGTAGCGATCGACGGTTGTACCGTCTTGTGCATTTATCCGAAGAATAGGAGATACCAAGGCAAGCGTTATAATAATTTGAATGATAGTTTTCATGTGTGTCTATTTGTATTGTTTTTCAATGGTCACATGCTGTTCCCTATTAAACATTCTTGTGAGTGGTAAAATTTTGTACATGCTCGGGTCATGACATTAGAACATAGTATTAGGATTAGCTGATTGTTTTGGTATTTGCTGAATAGCATCCCAATGCTCACAGATCTTTCCGTTTGCATCAAATCTAAAAAAATCCATAGTGACATATTGATCGTTATCTGGCCAAGTTTGATGCGTGTGCAAAGCGACTAAATCACCTTCGGCAATACATCGTACAAAGTCAATAGATTTTTTAGGGTATTCTTCTTGCATGCGAGCAAAATAAGCGGTGAATCCTTTTGTGCCATCTTTCACATCAGGGTTGTGTTGAATGTATTCCATGCCTATAAATTGTTCAATTGCTCCTAGAGGGTTTCCTTCGTAAGCCATTTTATAGAATGCTATGGCGTTTTCCTTATTCTGTTTTAAGTTCATCTGAATTCGTGTTTATGCTCATAAAGAGAAGAATAGTTATTATTTAATAATGTGTAAGTTTAGCAATAACACTTTCGTGACTTGGGAATAATGCGGTTAATTCTTTTTGAGATTTTAACTCAAAATCCTCAAAGCTAAAACCAGGAGAAACCGTGCATCCTGTTAAAGAATAACTATTTTTATTTACAACTTCAGAGGCAAACCAACAACCTCCGGGCACTACAAATTGTGGGCGTTCGCCGTTAGTAAGGTCTTTACCGATAATATGCTCTGAGTGCAGTCCAGATTCTGTAATCATATGAAGTCGTATAGGAGAGCCCTCATAAAAATGCCAAATTTCATCCTGTTTTATTCTGTGAAACGCTGAAAAATTATCTGAGGTTAATAGAAAATAGATACAGGTTGAATAATTACGGTCGCCATTGTAATGAGCGTCTAAACTTTCTGCTTTTATTGCGCCCGCGCTTCTGTAGGTTTCTTTAAAATAACCACCTTCTGGATGTGGTTTTAACTCTAGTGTATTGACAATGGTTGCGATCGAATTCATGTTTTTTCTAAATTAAATAGTTTTTTAAACCGTTGAGGCAATGTATCTTTTATGCAGAGTGCTTCATTTGTAAATGGATGTGTAAATTTTAAAGAATAGGCATGCAAATACAGGCCTTTCCCCCTTAAGATTAGAGGTTCAATGCCGTAGTCTTTATCGCCTAAGATCGGATTTCCAAGTTCTGTTAGATGTCTGCGCAATTGATGCCGTCGCCCTGTTTGAGGTTCTAATTGTACCAAGTTGAGTTGACCGAATCTTTCAGAAAGTACAGATTCACAAAGCGTATAATTGGATTGTGATGTCTTGCCATCAACGTCTGAAGTGATTCTCCCTTGAGCCTTCATGTCTCCAATAGTAACTGCATAATAGGTTTTCTTAATCGCTCTATTTTCAAATAGTTTGTTTAAAGCAGTAATACTACTGCTCGTTTTTCCGATCAATAAAACACCTGTTGTAGCAAAATCTAGTCTGTGAACAGGTTGTGGTTTTGTGCCATCAAATAAATGACTTCGTTTTAAGTTTTGTGTTAACGCATTGGCAATGGTTTTAAAACTATTGCCACTTACCAAAATACCAGCAGGTTTATGAATCACAGCTAAGTAATCGTCTTCAAATAATACATCGAGTTGAAATATTAGTTTTTTCTTAACACTGATGTCTTCTGTAACGGAAAGCGTAATGTATTCGCCACCGTTTATATATGTAGCCGAAGTAGCGCTGATACCATCAACCTTAATACAGTTTTTTTTGAGTGCTTTCTTTAATGCTGATTTCGTTACGACTGAATTAAAAATACCGACGCCATACTCTTGGAGTCGAATAGGAGTCATTAGTTTGGGTACATTATGTGATTCGGTTGGTTTGATTATTGTTTATTTTTTTACCACAGTTAATATTACCCTTTTATCATATCCCGATACTCTTCAAAAAAATCTTCAAACAAAGCCATGTTTTCATTAAAGAATTCCATAACGGTTCGCCACGTATTTTTATTATGTATGGAGACCTTTTGTTCTAAAGGTAAATAGAGACGTGAGATTTCTTTACCGTTTTCTAAATAGTATTCTTCTTCGTAGAGAAGGTCTTGTAAGTAGTTGCTCTTTAGAATGTTTTTTAGCGCAACGAGCTTTTCCCAGCAGTTAATTCGGTTTTCGAGATCGTCTTCTAAGTCTAAAGCGATTAAAGCAGATGTCGTGTCGAAATGAAATTTAAAAGCAACCCCTTTTATTTTAGTATCGTATAAGAGCCATTTTCTTGGAAATGATTTCCCAAAGCTGGTCCAGAATTCTTGTCTTAGTATGCGGCTTTCTTCTTTGCTAAACACTCTTTTAATTTTAGAGCTTAAAAATAATACTAATTATCGTGTTACGTCAGTTCGAGTGTTGCGACATTTTCGTCGCAATGTATCGAGAACTCGTTTGTACTTAGTGTTTGCGGTTCTCGATACAAATTCATCAGATTTGCATCTGCTAAATTCACTCGAACTGATGGTCGTAAGTCACTTATTGAATGTGTTATATAAAATAAGCAATCAAAATACCCAAACAAATTGCGACTAGCTTCGATAAATTAAATTTATGACCTTCACCTGTTTCAAACAAAATCGTCGTAGAAATATGGAAAAAGATACCTATAACTATAGCATTAATCACATCGACATAATCAGCAACAAACAGTGTATGGTTAGATATAAAGGTACCTAAAGGTGTCATTGCGGCAAATACCACTAAAAAGCTTACAATCTGCAGTTTCGTGTATTTAGATTGTAGTAAAAAGGCTGTAATTAAAGTGGCAATTGGTATTTTGTGAATTAAGACGCCATACACCATATCATTATGCTGATGTATTGGGAAGCCTTCTAAAAAACTATGAATACATAAACTAACAAAAAGTGACCAAGGGAATGCCGTATCATGTTTATGAATATGAACGTGTCCATGCTCAGCACCTTTCGAGAAAAACTCTAAAATGATCTGAAGTAAAATACCACACATTATATATAGACCTGTTTGTTTAGCGTCTAAATGATGATACACTTCTGGTAATAAATCAAAAAGCGTAAGTGCCAATAAAAAGGCGCCACTAAACGATAAGAGTAGTTTGGTGTTTGCCGTTTTTTTATTCTTAGTTAAAAGCGCTATGATGACACCAATGATTATGGCATAGATAGGAAGTAAGTATGTATTCATGTTGGCAATTTACTTAAAAATCATAATCAAACGTTCTGATGTTTTAGAATGGTATGGACGTAATTTGTAATCACCAAAAACATCTAATAAATACACACCCGCTTTTTCAAATAACACTTCAAAGTCTTCTAATGTAAAAGCCTTTACGCGCTCTTGAAATTCATAAGATTCACCAGCAGCCTCAAACCGTATATCTTTAACAATATAACCATCCTTTAAACTTCGCTGCTGATGAAAGTCAATCCCTTCGACCGTTTTTACGTTTTCTTCAACTAAATTTTCTAGAATATAATTGACATTCATAAAGTCAATAACGCCAAAGCCAAATTCATTTAATTGCGCTTTAATAGATTTTATAGTTTCAAGATTACAATTTTCATTCTGAAAATAACCAAAGCTTGTAAAAAGATTAAAAACAGCGTCAAATGTATCAGGATAGGGTTTACTCATATCGTGTACATCGAACTTTAGCGTTTCGTTTTCAAACTGCTTGGCATGTTTAATACTTTGTTCCGAGAGATCAACGCCTGTTACATTAAAACCAAGTGTATTAAGATAAACCGCATGCCTGCCTTTACCACAGGCTAAATCCAAGATTTTACCACCTTCTGGAATGTTAAGATAGTTACTAAGATTATCCATAAATCCTTGGGCTTCTGAATCATCTCTGTCTTTATATAAAATATGGTAGTAAGGGGTGTCAAACCAAGAGGCGTACCATTGTGTAGTTGATTTCGTCATAACATGTTCTGCGAAAGCAGGAATCTTTTTTTAATTATTGGTTGTCATTCAGAGCAAGGCTATGAATCTAAAAACGAGATTGCCACAACTTTGTCCCAAAGTTTCGCAATGTCAAGTCCTATTGATATTTTAGGATGTCATCCTGCAAAAATACTGTATTTTTGCAACCTATTTGCTCGCTAAGCGAGATTTGAGTATTACGATACCTATATAAAACAAATGTAGTTTTCAATTAATTCCTAATGAGCTTGCTCTTAGATATTTTAATTAGCACATGAACGATAATTTTAAAATGCTAGCCAAAACCTTATTTGGCTTTGAAGATATTTTAGCACACGAACTTATCCAGCTCGGAGCCACTGAGGTTGAGAAGGGTGTTAGAAATGTGAGCTTTGTTGGTGATAAAGGGTTTATGTACAAAGCCAATCTTGGCATACGTACAGCGATTAAAATTCTAAAACCAATCCATTCTTTTAGAGTGACTAATCAAGACGATCTGTATAAGAATATCAAAAAAATGAAGTGGGAAGATTATCTAAAAGCAACAGGTTCACTTGCTGTAGATGCGACAGTGCATAACAGTGTCTTTACACATTCACAGTACACGGCCTTAAAAACTAAAGATGCCATTGTAGACCGTTTTAGAGAGTTAGTTGGGACACGACCAGATGTAGATTTACGCTTTCCGGATTTAAAAATTAATGTGCATATAGATGGTCAAAATTGTACTATTTCCTTAGATACCTCAGGCGAATCCTTACACAGACGTGGCTATAAAACGGCAACTAATATTGCACCCATAAACGAGGTACTTGCTGCCGGATTGATAATGATGAGTGGTTGGGATGGACAAACTGATTTTATGGATCCAATGTGCGGTAGTGGAACCATGTTAGCTGAGGCCGCCATGATTGCATGTAATATTCCACCAAATCTAATGCGAAAAGAATTTGCCTTTGAACGTTGGGAAGATTGGGATGTTGAATTATTTGAGAAGATTGAAGAATCTCTTTTGAAGAAAACACGAGATTTTCATCATAAAATAATCGGTTACGATAAGTCACCTTCTGCCATTGTAAAGGCGAAAGAGAATATTAAGAATGCCCATTTAGATGAGTTTATTCATATACAGCATGAGGATTTCTTTAAAACGCAAAAATCGGGAAGCGAAAAACTGCATATGGTTTTTAACCCCCCTTATGGAGAGCGTTTAGAGAATTTGAACGTTGAAGAATTCTATGGTAATATTGGAACCACACTAAAACATGGTTATCCTAATACGAATGCTTGGTTAATTACCTCTAATCTTGAAGCGTTGAAGTGTGTCGGTTTGCGCCCTTCTCGAAAAATAAAAGTCTTTAATGCCAAGCTCGAAGCACGTTTAGTAAAATACGAGATGTATGAAGGGAGTAAGAAGACTAAGAAGCAGAATCTTTAAAAGTCTTTTGTCTCATCCAGATTTTTACCAACTTGAGTTTTTGGGTAGGTAGCAAATAAATCTTTAACTAAGCTATTAATATAGGATTGTCTTTTCTTTTTCGATGTATTTAAATCGCATACAATTGACGCATGCCATAACACCATATTGGTTTTAAAATCAGATACGTAAACGACTAACGTTTCTTGTTCGTAGGTTTCTTCTTGTAGCTTACAACTTTCCCAATATTCTAATTCTTCAGAATATTCACAACTTTCAAATTGTACAGTTTCTTCATGTATTAGTAAAGTAAACCCTGCTTGTAATTGTGGATCAAATACATTGGTATGATGCGCCTTGTTTTCCATTTCTATGGCTACAGCATCACCAATTAACTGCCTAAGTTCTTCATTATCTAAATTTGGATGATCAGGATGACTAACAAAAAAATCATCCATACAAAGAACATATGTGTGGTATTGATTAAAATCAACCTCTAGATTATAGTCATAAACAACGGCACTGGTCGCTACACAGTTAGAAAGTAGTAGAAATAATAAACCTGAAATCACTGAATAAACGCGCATAGCATAAGGATTTAGAATGCTACTAAAGTTCGGAATAAAGACTTTAAATAACTATGATATTTATCAAGTTTAGACAATTAATTGAAACTCGTTTTAGTTGAGATCCTCGAGTTGCAAATTATAATCATACTGCAAATCTTCGTGCAATACACTAATTTTTTTCTTAATGGAGAGTATCTGTCGTTCGTAAAGATTGCTCAACGTTATATTTTTATGAATGGAAGGTTTTAAGTCATTCAAACGTTCACAGAAATAGAGTAAAAGTTCTACTTCTGTAGTTTTCTTTGACGAATAGCGACTATAAACTCTAATTTGTCTTAGAATCTTCCGAATCGTCTTCTTCATGTAGAAGTAGCTATCTGAGTTAATACCTTCAAATAGTTCATCTAAAGACGTCTTAACACTAGCAACATAACCATCTTCATCATGAGATTCAAATAGTAAGTAGGTGAGTAGTGCCTTATTTTCTTTTTTGAATTTCCCTAAACGCAAGCATAATTCCAAAAGCTCTTCTTGGGATTGATGTTTTAATTCTTTTTTAATAGTAACGATAGATTCAATCTTCATATTACAAATTTAAAGCTTTTAAAACAGTTTGTTTATAGGTTTGCCCAATAGGAATCAAATGCCTATCTAAGGTAATTTGATTACCAGAAATATGATTCATTCTATTGAGGTTAATACTGAATGATTTATGTGTTCTAAGAAAATGATGAGGTAAATGTGCTATAAGTTTTGAAAACGTACTATGGGTTATTATGGTTTTTTTTTCGGAATGAACTTTTACATAATCACCAAAAGCTTCCACAAATTGGATCTCTTTAAAATACAGTTTGTGTAAGACTTTGTTTTCCTTTAAAACAATAAAATCCTCAGTTTGTTTAGTCGTGTTTTGATTAATTAAGACTTTATTGATTGCCGTTAAGAAGCGCTCATAAGCTATAGGTTTTAGTAAATAATCAACAGCATTAACTTCAAAACCATCAAGAGCATATTGAGGGTAAGCAGTAGTAAAAATAACTGGTGGCGGATTTTTTAAGGTTTTATAGAAATCCAAACCCGATTGCTGAGGCATATTAATATCTAAAAATAACAAATCTATGTTTCCATTTAATTGCAAATATTTAAAAGCTTCAGGAGCATTATTGCAAGTTGCTTTTAAATCTAACACATCCGTTTGTAATACAAAATGTTGAAGCACACGTTGCGATGATAACTCATCATCAATAATTAAACAGGTTATAGGGTTATTAGGCTTCATATGTAATACTAAGTGTTACTTTAAAACTGTCTTTTGTGTCTTTAACTATAAATTGATTCCGATTCGGATATACCAAATTTAAGTTATTTCTAAGGTTTTCCAGTCCAACGCCAGAGTGCTTATCGTCTAGACTGTTTTTTGTATTAAGGCTGGCGTTTGTTATTGTAAACTTAAACTGATTTTCATTTTGAAACAGCTTCATATGAATTGGTGTTTTAGTTTCTCCAGCAATAACCCCATGCTTATAGCTATTTTCTAATAAGGGGAGTAATAGCATTGGATATATTTCGAATTGTAGATCCCTTACATTAATTTCTAAGTTTGTAGCATTTGGTGTTTCTACCCGGTGATTTTGAAAAGCAATATAATTTTTAAGCAGTGCTATTTCATCTTTTAATGTAACGCGTTCGGTATCGGAATCGTAAATGACATACCGCAAAATATCTGAAAGTTGCACAATAGCTTTTGTTGTGCCTTCTTTTTGCTCTAGTGCTAAAGCATAGATAACGTTTAACGAATTAAATAAAAAATGAGGATTAATTTGTGCTCTTAAAGCAGAGAGCTGTGTTTCTATTTGTAAGTTCTTAAAGCGTAGTATTTTATTCTCATTGGTATTGAAATAAAACCAATCTTCTGCTAATTTAAATAGGGTAGTCGCCACTAAAAATATACTAAATACTAAAAATACATGCGGTTTTGATACGTACGAAATGAAAAAATAATTCGGAAATAAAGAATCTAAAACAGGTTGTAATAACCAGCAACTTAAAAGGGCAAAAACAATTAGATTAATAATAAATATTGCAAAATATATCAGGTATTTTTCTTGTTTCAGAAACTTCGGAATTAAAACATAGAAATTAATTACTACAGGAATGGCTAATGCTGATAAGAATGTTAGTGTATAAACATAGTCGACAGTGATTGGCGATTTTCCTTTAGAGAAAATGAATAAAAGAACGACGAATGCTAAAGACCAGAGCACACTATTAAAAGTCAATGGTCTGTGGTACTTCGTTTTTTTTATCAGTGAATTTAGATTAAGGTTTTGCATTTACTTTTGTTAAAGTTAAACGATCTGTTGATTTCCATTTGTCTTTAATTTCAGCTTGCATATATTTTTGTAAAAAAGCATATAACTCTTTTGATGTTGCAGTCAGCAAAAGTGTTTCTTCAGGACCAATGTTTTCATGCTTAAGTCTAAGCTTACTTTGACTAAACAAATCTGTAACTCGTTTTTCACTTAACCAAGAAAAAGATAATTCATCATCTGATTTTATATCTAATTTACTGACAGAATGTGTTTTTAAAAGATGCGCAGCAGCTAAACTATTAATTTCTTCATCCTCAATCTCAATAGGAATAAAATCTAAGAAGTACTGCTCTCTTATTTTAAAAGGCATAGCAATAAAGCCTGCTTCATTATTTTGTTTTACATACTTTACATAATACCCTTTTTTATAGGCTTCAAAAGCATGGAGATCTTCCTCAGAAAGTACAATTCCTTCCTTTCGGTCTTGATCAAATTTTTCCTTAATCGACTCTACGGTCCATTGGCCTTTTTTATTATCTATCCAATTCCCTATAAGTTTTTCATTAAAACTCAAACTATCTTTTGTGTAAAAGGATTGAAGTGATTTTACAATACATGAGCTGCATAGAAAAACGGTTAAAATTAAAATTAGTCCTTTAGTTTTCATAATACTGCGTTTTAAAAGTTTTAGCTAAACTCTTCATATTTGTATTGTGCTGCAACAAATTTCGACAAACAATATGCAACTACTGCCAAACAAATTAAAGTTTAAAATAAAAAAGTAAATTAACACAATAGTAAGGGGAGTGGTTTTAAAAGGGAGCCTAAAACCCCCTCACCTGTGAAGTCCATAATCAGAAGTCGCTGTTACGATTCCATCAAGATGTCTAAATAGGATACTCCTTAATTCTGATTTATCAGATTTTGTTAGCATAAGCGATGGGTTAATATCTAAATATAAAAAAAACCATCATTAGAATTATGATTTTAATGTTAACAAATACTACTAATTAGTTGAGAAGGTTAATTCGTTTTTTATAGTCATTAGAACGCTAATAATAATGTCTAATCATTTAAAATTTTGCGTAAGGATTTATGTCTAATACGGTCCAAATCTTTAGTTTTATAAGGAATATTTTTCAAAACATATTCAAAAGCGGTTATTCTAGCGGTTGTTTTTCGGTTTGCTTTGATAATCTTCCAAGGCGCTGCAGACTGTGTTTTTTCAAACATCATTTCTTTATATGTGGTGTAGTCGTCCCAAAGCGATAAAGCTTGCTTATCAACGGCGCTGTATTTCCATATTTTAATAGGTGAACTGACAATATCTTTAAAACGGCGTTGTTGTTCAGCCTTGGTTATAGAGAAGTATAATTTAAGTAAATAGATGCCTGAGTCTTGCAACATTTTTTCAAATTCATTAACCTGCCCCATAAAAACCTCATAGTCTTCTTTTGTGCAAAACCCATTTACAGGCTCTACTACAGCTCTATTATACCAACTTCTATCAAAAAATACAATTTCACCATTGTTGGGTAAACGCTTAATATAACGTTGAAAATACCATTGGCCAATTTCTGTTTCATTTGGTTTTGGTAGTGCGACAACGCGTATCGCTCTAGGTGGTAAATGCTGCGTGATTCGCCGTATCGCACCCCCTTTGCCTGCAGCATCTCTACCTTCAAAAATAATAATAGCTTTTTTATTGTTCTTAGCAACCCACTGTTGAAGAATAAGCATTTCTTCTTGTAACCTTTCAAGTCGCTTTTCGTAAGTAACATCGCGAATCGTTTTTGCGATGTCTAAAGTGTCTTGTCTTAAAAGGGACTCTAGGCCTTTTTTAGAATTTATAATTGTTAAATCTTTTTCGGTCATAATCGTGTTCTTTTTTATTAACGGTCGAGTTGTATCGTATTTCTAAAATAACGTTGAACGATATTAGGGTCTGGTAAAAGGGCCTTGCAATTCCGCCCTTTGTTTTCGTAATCAAAAAGACTTAAAACGTATTTTATACTCTCTAATCGCGCTCTTTTTTTATCATTTGATTTTATAACAACCCAAGGACAAAATGAGTTATGGGTTCTCGAAAACATCTGGTTTTTATAGACGGTAAACTCATCCCATAGTTCTTGGCCTTTTTCGTCTACAGGACTGAATTTCCATTTCTTAAGCGGATTGCCAATACGTTTGTCAAACCGGACTTGCTGCTGATCTTTTGATACGGAAAACCAAAATTTAATAATGGTCGTGCCAGACTCGTGAAGCATATTTTCGAACTCAGGAACTTGAACCATAAATCTATTGTACTGAGGTTTGTCGCAAAAGCCCATAACAGGTTCTACAACGGCTCTGTTATACCAGCTTCGATCAAAAAACACAATTTCACCTGCATTGGGTAATTCCTTAATATACCGATTAAAATACCACTGATTTTTTTCAACTTGGGTAGGTTTATTTAGCGCAACGATTCGCATAGCTCTGGGGTTGAGGTGTTCTGTAAAACGTTTAATAGTTCCACCTTTACCAGAAGCATCTCGTCCTTCAAATAAAATAGCTATTTTTTTATTTTCTTTCTGAACCCAACGCTGAAAATCAACAAGCTCAGCTTGCAACGGTAGTAATTCTTGTTCGTATTCATATTTTTCGAGAGCAGATAGATAATTTGGATTCTCAGCCTTATGGTCATTTAAATAGGCGATCAATTCCGTATTCGTTTTAAAAGAGTGCAATAGTGGTTCTGTTAGCATATAGATAGAATTAGTGTAGTTAGTCTCAAAGTTAGAAAAAGTCCAAGTTAATTTATATGACTTATGTCAGCTTAGATTAAGATATAAACGACAAAGACCTTCCGCGTTAACGAAAGGTCTTTGTGATTTATATTTAAAATTGAAACACTATCTTAATTTCGGAAAATCAGTAGGACTCAATTCGTGCATAATGGCATAAACCGCCTCAAAAATATCTTCTACCGAAGGTTTTGAGAAATAATCACCATCAGTGCCATAAGCTGGTCGGTGCGATTTTGCTGCTAAGGTTTTAGGCTGGCTGTCTAAATATTGAAATCCGTTTTGGGTATTTATAATCTCATTAAGAATATAGGCAGAAGCACCACCGTCGATATCCTCATCAATAACCATAACACGATTGGTTTTAATAATACTTTTAACAATATCGTGATTTAAATCGAAAGGCAATAAAGACTGCACATCAATAATTTCTGCATCAATCCCAACGATTTGTAGTTCTTTAGCGGCTTGCTCAACTAAACGAAGCGTAGAGCCATAGGACACTAGAGTGATATCACCGCCTTCTCTAACCGTTTCAACAACACCGAGTGGTGTTTTAAATTCACCAATATTATTAGGTAACTTTTCTTTAAGTCTATAACCGTTTAAACACTCCACCACTAATGCAGGTTCGTCACTTTCTAGCAAGGTATTATAGAATCCAGCGGCTTTCGTCATGTTTCTTGGAACGAGTACATGGATGCCTCTTATAAGGTTTAAAATACCCCCCATTTGAGACCCAGAATGCCATATGCCTTCTAAGCGATGTCCACGTGTTCTTATAATTAATGGTGCCTTTTGACGGCCTTTAGTTCTGTAGTGCAATGTTGCTAAATCATCACTCATTATTTGAAGAGCGTACATCACATAATCCAAATACTGAATTTCTGCAATTGGTCGCAGTCCTCGCATAGCCATTCCAATACCTTGTCCAATTATGGTTGCTTCTCTAATACCGGTATCAGACACTCTGAGTACACCATATTTTTCTTGAAGACCTTCTAATCCTTGATTTACATCCCCAATATATCCAGCATCTTCGCCAAAAATTAAGGCTTCGGGATAATTGTTGAAAATAGCATCAAAATTTTCTCTTAATACAACACGCCCATCTACATCTTTGGGGTTGGCGTCGTAGGTTGGTTTAACTTCAGCCTGGTTTAAAGCACTCAGACTAGATTCACTATGCAAGTGTGAACTGTATTTTGGTTGTACCGTTTCAATATAAGTATTAATCCAGTTTTGAAGAACAGTCTTATCTGAAGAGGCTTCAGAAACAACATAACGCAAGGCCTTACGTGTTGCAGACAGAATATCGCGACGCAAAGGTTCATCTAAGGCCGCTAAGTCATTTTTTAGCTTTGTAATAAAAACGCCATTAGGACTAGACGACGCTAAACGATCTAAAAGACTTAGTGCTTCATCGCACTCCGCTGAAATTGGATTTATAAAGGCGTTCCAAGCCGCTTTTTTGCCTTCTCTTACGTCTTTTTTTATGCTTCTTTCTATAGCGATTAACTCCTCATCTGTGGCAATATTATTACTAATTACCCAGTCTCGCATTTGTAAATTACAATCGTATTCTGCTTCCCAATTTAAACGTTCTTGGTCTTTATAACGTTCGTGAGAACCAGAGGTAGAGTGCCCTTGCGGTTGTGTTAATTCTTGAACATGAATCATCACAGGAATGTGTTCTTTTCTAGATATTTGAGCCGCACGCTGATACGTGTCTATGAGCTCAGGATAATTCCAACCGTTCACTCTAAAAATTTCGTAACCCTTATTATTTTTATCGCGTTGAAATCCTTTTAAGACTTCCGATATGTTTTCTTTTGTAGTTTGATGCCTCGCGTGAACAGAAATGCCATATTCGTCATCCCAGATACTTATAATCATTGGGACTTGTAAAACACCAGCAGCATTGATCGTTTCAAAAAACAAACCTTCACTCGTACTGGCATTACCAATAGTTCCCCAAGCAACTTCGTTACCTTTTACAGAAAAGTTAGTCGTATCTATGCCTTCAACCTGTCGATAAATTTTAGAAGCTTGAGCCAGTCCTAATAATCTTGGCATTTGTCCAGCAGTAGGCGAGATATCTGCACTTGAGTTCTTTTGTTGGGTTAAATCTTTCCAGTGGCCGTGTTCATCTAAACTATGAGTGGTGAAATGACCTCCCATTTGGCGCCCCGCGGACATCGGTTCTTGTTTTAAATCTGTGTTCGCATATAAGCCAGAAAAAAACTGCTCAATAGTGAGTTGGCCAATAGCCATCATAAAGGTCTGATCTCTGTAATAGCCAGATCTGAAATCACCATTTTTGAAAGCTTTTGCCCAAGCAATTTGAGGAATCTCTTTGCCATCGCCAAAAATCCCAAACTTTGCTTTACCTGTTAAAACTTCCCTACGACCAAGTAAACTGCATTCGCGACTCGTAACAGCAAGTTGATAGTCTTTTAAAACTTCAGCTTTAAAATCTTCAAATGTAATTTCAGTTTTGGTGTTAGGGTTTGTCTTCATAAGTTCGTTTTAAGTCATGCTAAATTACGAATTTCTGAAGTTTTACACAAGGGCTAAAAACGTTATATTACTGAAGTATTCGCAATAAAATGACTGTTTACGGATTAATTATTCAAATAATGATGAAAAAACAACTTTTCGGTAAGAATACATTAATACCATTTTCGTCTAAAAAGACCTAATAACACTTGAGGGTCCAAAGTGAACATAAAACGTATGCTCTGGTCGTAATTAGGTTGTCCGATTTCCCAACCAAGGTTAGAATAAATCGGTAGATAAATCTCAAAATAATCCTCAACCAAATTAAGTCGTATACCTGAGTCGTAAACAAATTTTGTTGGGTCCAACCTGTTTTTTACCAAACCGAGATCTCCGTAGGCATGAATGTATCGCCATATAGAGGTGCTAAAATTCACTGTGGTAATCCACTGGTTGGCGAATGCGGTTTCTAATTGAGATTTAAAACCACCTTCTGCAATTATAAGTTGTTGACTAAATAGGCCAGCAGCTTCGGAGCGTCCTAGATAATTTAAATCGAATAAGTAATCCGTTGGTCGGTCGAGAGCAAAGCTAAAATAGTCTGATGTCGGGTCTGTATTGTTTTCTAAAAAGAACCCAGAAAAAAATCTAAAATTGATATTTCTATTACTCTTGGTTAACTTTCTAAATTCATAATTAAAAGAAATTTTACTAAAACCATTCGCAATTTGTAAATCAGTATTGAACCTCGAATAATTAATTATTCCAGGGTTAGAGTATGTATATCTCAAATTAAAAACGCCATAATCAGGCTCATCTACTTCAACAGTTGCATTTTCTCCAATGTCTCTTTTAATGCTCACATAACGGGCTGTTATGCTGCGCCTCTCATCTAATCTGAAATCAGAATCATCTCTAAAAGAGAAAGAGATAGAGGGTCTTATTCGTGTAAAAAAGGCATCCTCTGCAAAAGATTGATACCCCGCAGAAATACCATAGGTGATATCAAATAAATTTCTGTTTTCAATATTGTGCGTATAGAAAATTGAAGTCGATCCTGTTAAAGATCTAGATTTTGTGGCATATTGAGGCGAAAACCGATAATTAAGACGTTTTCTAAGAATCGTTTTGTTGTAAACTTTAGCACCCAGTGTCAGGCCATCATATATATTGCTATAATTAACCAAAGGCATAAAGAAAATTTGATTATAATAGGGGTCTTCGACATCTTTAAAAAGTCGAAGCTGGAAGGGTTTGTCGTAAATAAAGGAGCCATTTAGAGACTTGTAATTGTCCCGTTGATTGAATTCGGGTATCACATTATCGTAATCTAAAACAAACTTTTCAGTAGCATCTTTTGGTAAACTGATGGTTTTAGTGCCTGTTATGTTTTCCACCCATAATTTGCCGATCACAGAATCATTCTTCAATTTAAAAAGAGAAATAGGCATGTTATTATTCCTTTTATTCTTTATTGTGAGCTGTATAGAGTCTTCTGTTGTTTTTATAGATTTAATTTTGAAATCAATTTTCTTTCTTGTGTTGACATAATCTGTAAAAAACCAATCGATATTTTTAGACGTTTCGCCCTTAATAAAAGATTCAAAATCAGCAAGAGTTATAGATTGTAGTTTATTGGTTTCTAAGAACTCCTTTAGTTTTTCTCTCAACGTGATATCATCAGCAAACTGATCTAGGTAATTTAAGCCCACACCAGCCTTATATTTGCCCGCAATATTAGCATTAAACTTTATCAGTGAATCTTTTGATGTGGTTAAAGGTTGGTCAGCGTTTTTTCTTGCAATTTCCATTGAATAAAGAAAATACTGAAAATTAAAATCTAAATCTGCAGCGTGAAATGCTCTAATGCCCCAAATATTTGATAAGCTTCCGAGTAACTTCATATCCGGATAATATTCTTCAACATATTTTATTAAAAAGTAAATTTGAAGCCCTTCACTTAACCAATATTCCTTTCTAGGATTGAGAAGTAAGATATTTTCAATATACTTTTTTAATGCTGTTTTAAGGAGTTTTAATTCATATTGAAACTCGTCTGGAAAAGGCCGGAAAAAATCGGGTAATTGATTGATACCATATAAGGGATTCTTTTCGTAAGCGATGCGAGATACTAATAAATTCTGGTGTGGGTATGTACCAACGTTTTTGGTTAGAAATCGTGTGATCCTGTCTGTCACAAGGGCTTTGGAACTCGAGGTTAATCCTTTTTCATTAATATTTGAAATTAAAACAAAATCGTCAGTTTTTACAAAACCATAGAGCGGAAATTTATTAAGCGCTAAATACGTGTCAATTCTATCTTTACCGCTTAAAATTGTGGTTTGCGTTCGCTTTTCGTAATCAGGAGTCATTGAAACAAGATCTAACTCGGAAGTCGCTCTGTAATTTATGGGATGCGTTAGATGTATGTTTATATCTGACTTAGGAACAAACAAATCATCTAAATTTTTATTACTGTAGTAATTCCATTTACCGTTGTAAACTGTTGGCGTAATATACCAGTATTTAAGTTCAAAATCTTTGTTCTTTGTAAAGCCATAGCCTGTGAAGGTGGCAGCAGGTAGCATCAGAATATAATCTAAGTGCAAACTATAAGATTCGCCAGGCCTTAGAGGCTTATGCAACACCACTTTTATAATATCAGGATGTGCTTTTAAACGACTAAAGGTTAAGGCCGTTGAATCTGCTGTTGTTTTCATAGATGTAACCACGGTATAGCCTCTTTGCTCACTTTTGGCTAAATGAAATTTAGTGCTAAATTCTTCTTCAAAACGTTTTGCCAGTGGTGTGGATTTCGTTGAATAAGCATGGTTCCAATCGTTTAAATAAATTTCACTTAGGGAAGTGTCTGAATCATTTTTGTATATAATAGTCTGAGCTATAGAAATCGTTTTGGTCTCGACCTCGACAATGGCATGGATGTTAATTTCATTTTGAGCCAGTAGCGCGCCACAAAACAACAACATTAGAAACGGTATTAAGAAGGGTTTAATCAATTAGATATTATGAATTTAAGAGGTTCTACGCTTACATTATTTAACCTTATAAAGCACCTGCTATTAGACAAATCCGAAACTTCAAATTCGTATCTGTCATCTAAATTTGTACTTAGTGTTTTTAACATTGGTCCCATACTATTGGAGGTAACTAAGTCTTTGTTCTTTAGTTTAAATAACTTAACATATAGTTCTAATTTATAGCTTTCTACATTTTTTTCTAAATAAAACATATGAGAAACTTCCACCGTATTAATACGACCTAAGGAGGCATTCGTCTCTAGAGATAATCTAGCGGTAAGATTGGTGTTATAATGGTGTAAAGCATTTCTAATTGCAAATGAAAATTGAGACTCTAAAGACAAATCGGGCTGCTCGTCTGAGCGTATAAATGCTAAGGCAGCTTCACGATTAGGAACTACTATTTCTAGTGGATAATTAAGTGAATCACAAAACATCACCCTAGCGGTTTCTTCTGCAGAAACATTTAAAATAACGCAAAAACTAAGCGTTAAAAATCCGAGTATTTTCTTTTTCATAGCATTGCATATAAAATAAGGATTTCCTAAAAATTAGGACTTAAGCCCTCTTCTTTATAAAATGCGTTTAGGATATCTATCACCTCATCTGCAGTATCAACCGAATGGATTAAATCTAAATCTTTTTCGCTGACATTACCAGCCTCAAGAAGCGTCGTTTTAACCCAATCCATTAAGCCTCCCCAAAACTCCGTTCCAACTAAAATAATCGGGAAGGTTTCAATTTTATGAGTTTGTATGAGTGTTATGGCTTCAAATAATTCATCTAAAGTTCCGAAACCACCTGGCATTACGACAAAACCTTGCGAGTACTTTACAAACATCACCTTGCGCACAAAGAAATAATCGAAATCTAAGCTCTTGTTTCTATCGATGTAAGGATTGTCGTGTTGCTCAAAAGGTAATTCTATATTTAAACCCACAGATGTACCACCAGCAAGATGCGCTCCTTTGTTACCAGCTTCCATAATACCTGGTCCACCACCTGTGATGACGCCGTAGCCATTATCTACTATTTTAGTGGCAACTTCCTCAGCTAATTTATAATACTTATGATCTGGTTTTGTCCTAGCCGAACCAAATATAGAAACACAAGGGCCTATTTTACTCAGCTTCTCATAACCATTGACAAACTCTCCCATGATTTTAAAAATCGCCCAGGAATCGTTTGTTTTTATTGCATTCCAACCTTTAGTTTTATTTTCTGTTCTCATATCTGTTTAGTGTTCAATTTAAGTCTTCCATCTTCTGTCTTCCATCACGATAACTCGCTAATATAATTCTTTTACAGTAGCTTCGGCAAACCCCGCAATATATTATTATTTCAATTCTTTTTTCAAAAATTGTGCTGTATAGCTCTTTTTATCTTTTATAAGTTGTTCAGGAGTCCCCTTAGCAACGACTTCACCGCCGCCTTTGCCACCTTCATAACCAATATCTATAATATAATCAACGGTTTTAATCACATCTAAATTGTGTTCTATAATTAATACGGTATTACCTTTGTCCGCGAGTTTATTAAGCACTTTCATTAAAACGCGAATATCTTCAAAATGCAGACCAGTAGTGGGTTCATCTAAAATATAAAAGGTGTTCCCCGTATCGCGCTTACTTAATTCTGTGGCCAGTTTAATACGTTGCGCTTCTCCACCAGAAAGGGTTGTGCTTTGCTGCCCTAACGTAATGTAACCTAAACCGACATCTTCAATCGTTTTTAGTTTTCTGTGAATCTTAGGAATATGTTCAAAGAACGTCACAGCATCTTCAATGGTCATATTTAAGACATCACTAATGGATTTTCCTTTGTAGCGAATCTCTAAGGTTTCTCTGTTAAAACGTTTGCCTTGGCAGGTTTCACATTCGACATACACATCGGGTAAGAAATTCATCTCAATAACACGCAAACCACCACCTTGGCAGGTTTCGCAACGCCCTCCTTTAACGTTAAAACTAAAACGACCGGGTTTATACCCTCGTATTAGCGCTTCAGGAATCTTGGCAAATAGACTTCTAACTTCATCAAAGGTCTTGGTATAGGTCGCAGGATTACTTCGTGGTGTCCGCCCAATTGGAGATTGGTTAATATCAATCACCTTGTCTAAATGTTCTAGGCCTTTAATGCTTTTATAAGGCATAGGTTTCTTCACACCGTTAAAATAATAGGCATTAAGAATCGGGTAGAGGGTTTCATTAATTAAGGTCGATTTCCCGCTTCCTGAAACGCCAGTAACACCAATCATTTTTCCGAGAGGTAACTCTATATCGACATTCTTTAGGTTATTGCCTGTGCACCCTTTTAAAATCAGTTTTTTACCATTGCCTTTTCTGCGCGTTTTAGGGACTTCAATTTTCTTTTCACCATTCAGATAGGCTGCCGTTAAGGTATGTTGTTTTAGGAGTTCTTGTGGTGTACCTTCACTGATAATTTCGCCACCATGTTTGCCTGCAAAAGGACCAATATCAATAACGTGGTCGGCACGTTCAATCATATCCTTGTCGTGTTCTACGACGATTACAGAGTTTCCAACATCGCGAAGTGAGAGCAGCGAATTAATTAACTTTTCATTATCGCGCTGGTGTAAACCGATACTCGGTTCATCTAAAATATAAAGCACACCAACCAGCTGAGAACCAATCTGTGTTGCCAATCTAATCCGTTGTGCTTCGCCACCAGATAGGGATTTAGAACTTCGGTTTAAGCTCAGATAGGTGAGTCCTACGTCTAATAAAAATTGAACGCGATTGCGAATTTCTTTTATAATCTCTTCAGAAATCTGTTGCTGTTTTCGAGATAAGCGCGCTGTGAGACCATCTAACCAGTCTGCCAATTCCACAATATCCATACTAACTAGGTCGGCAATACTCTTGCCATCGACTTTAAAATAAAGCGATTCTTTGCGTAAGCGCGAGCCTTCACAAACAGGACATTCTATTTTGTCCATGTATTCTTTTGCCCAACGCACTAAAGAGGTGGAGTTAGACTTGTATTGCTCGTTTATAAAGTTAGCAACGCCTTCAAAATCGATATTGTAGTCTCTTGCAACCCCTAGAACCTTACTCTCTACGGTGAACTTATCTTTGCCACCATAAAGAATAATCTGTTTCGCTTCTTCAGGAATATCTTTCCAAGCGGTAGCCAATGAAAAGTCAAAACGCTGTGCGATGGTATCGAACTGTTTAAAAATCCAGCTTTTCTTCTCTGGACCATGAGGCGCTAAGGCACCAGCTCTAATCGACAATGTATCGTCTGGTACTAATTTTCGATCATTAACCACATACAATTCCCCAATTCCATTACAATTGGCACAAGCGCCTTTTGGTGAATTGAAGGAGAAGTTATTCGGCTCTGGGTTCGGATAGGAGATGCCAGAAGACGGACACATTAAATTCCGGCTAAAATACCGTGGTTCGTTGGTGTCTTGGTCAATCACCATCAATACATCATCACCATGATACATGGCGGTATTAATGGATTCCATTAGGCGTTTTTCGTTGTTCTGGGTCGTATCTATTTGAAGGCGATCGATCACAATTTCGATATCGTGGGTTTTGTAGCGGTCTAGCTTCATGCCCTTTTCAATATCTGCAATTACACCATCCGTTCGGACTTTAACGAAACCTTGTTTAGCGATTTGCTCAAACAACTCTCTGTAATGCCCTTTACGAGAACGCACCACTGGCGACAAGATATTAATCCGTTTGCCTTTATAAGCTTCTAAAATAAGGGCTCTAATCTGCTCGTCATTATAACTGACCATTTGTTCGCCAGTATTAAAACTATAAGCGTCTGCGGCTCTTGCGTATAATAAGCGCAGAAAGTCATAGATTTCGGTAATTGTACCGACGGTAGAACGTGGTGATTTACTCGTTGTTTTTTGTTCAATCGCAATCACTGGCGAAAGCCCATCAATCTTATCGACATCGGGACGTTCTAAACTGCCTAAAAACTGACGTGCGTAAGCCGAAAAAGTTTCGATATAGCGGCGTTGGCCTTCGGCATAAATGGTGTCGAAAGCTAAGGACGATTTCCCACTACCCGAAAGTCCAGTAATAACGACTAGCTTATCTCTAGGTATGGAAACATCTATGTTTTTTAGGTTGTGCACGCGTGCGCCTTGTACTTCGATAGACTCGTTGAATTTGCTCATAAATCTTTAAAATCCTTCTTTTTTTAGCGAAAGTGCAAAGGTACAAATTTTAGATGTTAAAATGAACTGGCATTGCGATCCCGATAGTTATTTTGGGAAGCAAATGCAAAGCATTAATGAATACCATTAAGAAAGAACAAGAGCGCGTGCATCAGCTGTATTTTGGTAGTATAAAAACCCAAATCGAACGGTCATTTTGAGGACGCAGGACGTTGCAATCTCAATGTATTGGCCTAATTTTTTAGATGTTCATTTTTTTATTCGTAAAAATTCAATGTTTAAGAACTCATGATATGCTTCGCAGTTCTTGATACTAAAACGAACCAAAAAAATTAAGACGGCCAATTATTGAGCTAAACATAGTGTTTGCTTGGGCACAAAAATGAAGGGTGTTGATCCCATTAAAATATGCCGTTCCCCAGTTACGGCTAATTTTGTTTGCTTGTTTTCGCTACTATCGATTTTTATTCATGGGTTTTTAATTTTTTTACAGAGGCATTCATGAATGCTGTGCATTTACTTAGCCCTTCGCTTCACGGCATGTTTTGCGCTAAATAAGCGAAGGTCGTGTTTTCCGATCGTCTAGGTTTAGGGGTTTTGTTTGTTTAGTGGATTATTTGTTTTCTTGCTCCAATAATCCAATAATCCAATAATCCAATAATCCAATAATCGAGTAATCCAATAATCGATCAACCCTATACTCAAAACAAAAAAAGAGGCTTACTTTTCAGGTAGCCTCTTAAATTCAACAGAGTGTTTCCACTAATCCTTAACACCAGGTAGCCCCGAAGGTTTTTTAGTTTGCCAATGAAACGTATCCGCCTTTTTTGCTACTGGAGCCACTTCATCTAAGGTATTCGCATCATACACAACCCCATTTTTAACAACGTGTGTTAAGGTATTCGTGTTTCGTAAGTTATCTAAGGGATTCGCATTCATTATGAGTATATCTGCAACTTTACCAACTTCAAGTGTGCCTAAGTCCTGATCTAAACCTAAGGCTTCGCAACCTTTTATCGTAGCCACACGTAAGGCATCATAATTACTCATGCCACCACTGGCTACTGCCCAAAGTTCCCAATGAAACCCTAAACCCTGCAATTGCCCATGGCTACCAATACCGCCAATCCCATCGGCTTCGATAAGGTCTTTCATAAACTCAGCATGTTTTTTAAACACATGTTCTTCGTCCATAAACCAGCCTGGTCGGCGTCTCGATTTTTGTGCTAATTCCGCATAAGGTGTAAAATACTGTAGCTTCTCATCCTTATAGGGTTGTTCTCTTGAGTAGTAATAATTCTCAGCCCACGGGCCACCATAACTCACCAAAAGGGTTGGCGTAATTGCCATTTGCGATTTAGCCGCCGTTGTGATGACATCGTTATAAAGTGGATAAATAGGGAAGGAGTGCTCATGGCCAGGGAAACCATCCATCATATTGATCATATTGAGTTTAAAATCTAAGCCACCTTCTGTAGTTGGCATCAGTTTTAATTCTTTAGCGGCCATAATCACCCATTGTGTTTGCTGCCGGTTACCGACTAAATAACTCTTTATAAACTTCGTATTATAGTACTCGCTATATTGTCTAAGCACTTCTTTGGCATGTTCTAAACTTTTGATGTTATAGGCCCAGAATCCAACACCTGGTCCTGTACTATAGACACGTGGTCCATGAATCATGCCAGCGTCCACCATATCAGAATAGGTTAAAACATCGGTGGTTGCCGTTTGTGGATCTCTGGTTGTCGTCACGCCATAAGCGAGATTTGCAGCATACATCCAAACCTGATTTTTATGAACTCCCCAATTTGGCCACATGTGCGCATGGGTATCTACAAAACCTGGTGTGATTGTTTTTCCGGTGATGTCGATAACCTTGGCATCACTTGGTATATTGAAGCTACCTGAAGTACCAACATTAATGATACGGTTATTCTCGATTAGGAGATCGCCATTTTCGATAACGTTTTTACCATTCATGGTAATGATGCGACCACCTTTTAGTAAGGTCTTCCCTTTTGGAATCGCACGTTTGTAAGTCACCTTTACCTTATATTCATCGGCTTTAAACTTAAGCGTATCTTTTTTCTTGTCTTTTTTATCGTCTGTAGCAGTCGAATCCGTTTTCTTTTCGGCCGCTTTTAATTCCTTTTCTTTTTTCTTAGCTAAAGCTAAACTATCTGAGAACGCTTTCCCTTTGTCTAAATCATAAGCAAAATGACTGGCACCTAAAGACCAATGCACTTTTTTGCTATTCTCAGACCAAGCAGGAAATTCACCCCCCATAATCGTCAACTTAGTAGCTGGGAAAGCCGCCCTTTCTGGTTTCGCTATATTGATGGTTGGCGTGGTGCCGATCATAGGAATGACCACCGAAAAGATATCGTTATTAATTTTGGTTATTGCACTTTTACCATCCGGTGAGATAATGATTTCACTTGGCGTAGAGCCTTTATTATTTTCGCGCCAGCCCTCTTCATGCGCAGGCATAGCAGTAGCTTCATGGTGATCTTCTCCGAAGATAAGTGAAGACCCATAGGTTTTAATACCTATTAATTTTAAATGTTCTTTTTCATCACTACCATCCCAGCGGATAGAGATTAAACCTTTAGTCCTATGGTTGAGATACACACGCTCATTTACTTTTGTAAAATGTGGCGTGGTTCTCCCTTTCGCGCGATCTATAATGGTAATCGTGCCACCTTCAGGAGAGATCCATGCCAATTCTTCTTGCACACGACCGCCAAAAGGATCAATAGCATCATCATAAGTTTGTGCTGCACCTTTGGTAAAGGCAATCCGATTATTAGCATAGGACCACGCCGGACTGGTGTAAATACCGCGTTCTTTTGTCAATTGTACAAGATTTGCCTTACCACTAGCATTCACTTTGTATAAGTGGCCGCCATCGGGTTTCCAGGTTGTAAATACAATGTGCTTCCCATCGGGTGACCATGCAGGCATGGCTTCTGTAAAATTATGATCGGTTAGGCGTTTTGGCGTGCCATTATTCAGAGCCATTACGTACAATCTATTTAAAGCTGTAAATGCTATTTGGGTCCCATCTGGTGAGGGTTTGGCATCTCTAATCTGAGTGACCAGTCCTTCAGGTGCATCATCAATAGGATATTTAAAAGAGACCATTGGGCCCATATCTAAATCCACATCTACTGAAAACGGAATCTCTGTCGCTTTACGATCTGCAATTCCTATTTTGTATAATTTGCCACCATAAGAGGCCACCAAATGTTTGCTATCTGGGGTAAATGCCATGGCTGGTAACACGCCAAGTGGGGCGATAGACTCTTGATCGTCGCGTTGCACAGGATACGCCAACCAGCGCTCATCACCGGTTTTGAGGTTTCGTAAGACTAAGCCTGTATGTTCTTCGAAGCGGCTACCGTAAACGAGCCATTGGCCATCTTTAGATAGCGTTGGTGTAAAGGCAGACCCATAACGTGAGGTTACGGTTTCTGTATCACCATCTTCACGATCAAAACTCATGATCTGATATTGTGGTAACTGTGCATTATAGTTCCAAGCCCCAGTTCGGCTCGAGAAATAAATGTGCTTACCATCGGCACTAAACGCAGGATCTATAAATTTTTTAGCTTTTTTATCGGTCATTAAATCCGCACCAGCACCACCATCTTTATGCACTATAAAGGGTTTGATGTTCCGTCTCCCATGTGTACCAACAATGTACTCCCCATCTGGACTCCAAGCGGCTGAAACATGGTACTTATCTTTATCTTTAGTGAGTTGTTTCTGTTCTTTGGTGGCAAGATCCATCGTCCACAGATTATCCGACCCACTTTTGTCTGAAATAAACAAAATACTTTTTCCATCGGGACTGTAACGTGGGTGCACATCATAAGGCATACCGTTGGTCACCCGGGTGGCTTTACCCCCTGCGATTGGAATGCTGTACAAATCGCCCATCATATCAAATATAATGCTGGTCCCATCCGGACTCACATCGACCGACATCCATGTGCCATTATCTGTAGTGAAGCTCACTTTTCTGGTGGGCTCTAAAGGCAGTTCTTTCGTCGCTTTTTTTGTAGAGTCTTTAGCTTTGACAGTGTCTTGAGCAGTAAGCTGATTTAAGTTAAAAATTAGAAAGAGGGCAATGCAAAAGTGAAGGTGCTTTTTCATGAAGTGGTTGGTTGATTAATTAAGTTCTTAAAATTAAGGAAATTATTGATGGGAAATTGTTAATTTTTTGATGCTACAATAGCATACCTTGAATTCGACTGGCATCCCGAAGCACGAAGCAAATACAAAGCAGTCTTTAATCAATAATTAATTTTAAACAACAACAACAACAACCACTTACGCCACAACGGATTCAAACCATTATAACAAACAAAGCACCCCTAAGACCTGTTAAACCCTAATCGTACTTGAAGTTCCGACAGAGTCGGAATCCGCTGTCGGCAGTATATATAAGTAAAATCCGTAAAAATAGCTGAAGCCTTGGAAGCTATTTAGGATTTTGCTTATGGTTTTAATGGCATTAGAATGCCATTAAAA
>JAWUVW010000016.1:0-35673 GCA_034112185.1 Flavobacteriaceae bacterium
TGTTGGCACTAACGATTTAATTTCTGCACCAGTAGTTGGTCAGACTTTTGGGTCTTTTGATACTGCGAACACCAATTTAGTAGCCTCAGGAACTTTGAGAGCTTTTGCACCTTATAACACGGCCTCTGGATCTTATGAGAATTATGACACTACTATAAATGCCTCCACTATACTTGATGCAGGCAAAGGGTATCGCGTTGCAACAACAGATGGAAGTACTTTAACATTTACGGGAACGGTTAGAACAAATGATGTGCTCGATGTTCCAATTTCTGATGCTTCAGCTGGTTCTGGATGGAATCTCATAGGAAACCCTTATCCTTCTTATATTGATTTTAATACGTTTTTCAATACTAATACTAGTGAATTTGACGCTGAAAGCACTTACCAAGCTATTTATGGTTATGATGGAGATGCATCAAATGGATGGGTCGTTTGGAATTTAGCAACTATTGCAGATGACACTATTACCGAATTAATCGCGCCAGGTCAAGCCTTCTTTGTGAAGTCAAAAGCTGGAGGTGGATCAGTAAATTTTACAACAGAAATGCGTCGCGCAGGTTCATCTGATGATTTTATTAATGGAAGGCAGCCCCTTTCGAACGTCGCTTTATGCAAATTAAAATTACAAAGTGCGGTTAACGAAAGCTCAACAAACATCTATTTTATAGAAGGATCCACTAGAGGTTTGGATGTTGGTTATGATGCAGGTTCATACACAGGAAATACTGCCGAATTTTCAATATTTTCAAATCTTGTAGAAGAAAACACAGGTTTAGATATGGCAATTCAAGCTTTGCCTTATAACGATTTTAATGCTGTTAGTGTTCCACTTGGTATAAAAGCAGAAGCAGGCGTTGAATTAACGGTAGGAGTAGATGATATATCAACGCTACCCTCAAATATCAATGTATATTTAGAAGATACGGTCCAAAATACATGGACATTGCTAAACAATACGGACTATACATTTACACCAAATATTGTATTGAATGGTACAGGACGATTCTTTATACGGTATTCATCTGTAACGTTATCTACTAATGCTAATAATAGGAATGACCTTATTATTTATGCCACTTCAAATCCAAAAGAATTAGTAATTAAAGGTCAATTAAGTCGCAATACAGAAGCCGCTTTGTATGACATTCAAGGAAGATTAGTAATTGCTCAAAAACTAGACGCGTTTAGTCCATTAAATAGTATCGATGTATCAAGGGTGAGTAAAGGTATTTATATTGTAAAAGTCTCTAATCAAAATCAAATAAAAACTCAAAAATTGATTATTAAATAAGTATTGTTTTTGCAATCTTCTATAAAATAACGTTCTTGCTGTTATGTTTGATAAGCGTTATTATTACTTACTTAAAATTCAATACTTAGGTTATCGTTTTCATGGTTGGCAAAAACAGCCAGATGTTAAGACCGTCCATTTAATGATAGATCGTACACTTAAGTTTATCCTAAAAGATGTAAGATTTAAAACTTTGGCTGCAGGCCGAACAGATGCTATGGTGTCTGCCAATGAGGCCGCTTTGGAATTGTTTATTTATAATGAACCTATCCTAGATTTTGATGCGTTCTTAGAACTATTTAATCTCAATCTACCACAAGACATTAGAGCTTTGTCGATTATTGAAGTGGATAAAACATTTAATGTCATCCAAGACTCTAAGCTAAAAGAGTATCATTATGTATTTTCTGAAGGGCAAAAAAACCACCCATTCTGTGCTCCGATTCTAACCACAATTTTAGAGCCACTTAATGTTGAGTTAATGAAAGAAGGGGCAACGCTTTTTGAAGGTGCTCATAATTTTAAAACCTATTGCTATCGTGCTACTGATAAAGGAGAATATTTCAGAACTATTGTAACTTCAGAAATTATAGATAACGATTTATATACCGCTAATTTTTTTCCTGAGCAGTCTTACGTGTTTAAAGTTATAGGAAAAGGTTTTATGCGAAATCAAATTCGCTTAATGTTTGGTGTGTTAATTAAACTCGGTAGAGGAGAAGTAACGCTCGAGTATATTGAAAATACATTAAAACAAGATAGCACTGAAGTCATGGATTATATAGCTCCCGCTTCAGGATTAATATTACACGCTGTAAACTTTGAATAAAAAAGAGGTCCTAGTGTATTCAACTAAGACCTCTTTTGAAACTTATTCTTTAAACGCTTAGTTAAGCCATCCATTTTCTATTGATCGTTTTGAAAAAAGATAGAGTAGCAGGCCTACAAGAGGCACAATAATAGCCATTGCTGTTTGAAATGTACTTGTAACTTCATAACTTTTTGCAATTATTAAACCATGAGTCATCTGAACCAAGATTGCTATTAAAGCAATAATAAAAACCGTCTTTGCCTGCTTTTTTCTAAGAAGTAATAACACACAGGCTAATACAGACCCAAAAACGGCAATCGCAAAAGCTGCGGTAGCCCAAGCTGGGGTACTATCCATTAATGAGAGTTGTTCAGATGTGTAAAGCGCCCTAAAACTTTCAGTATTGTAGGCTTGTTGTAAGTACTGATTAACGCCCATTGCATTCCAAATAAGCGCCAGTACACTTAAAATCCAGAACCAAAGAGGTGGTCTTTTTCGAAGAGTTGTCATATTATCGTTGATTTATTAGTTAGAAATTAGCACAAAAAAGGGCCAATCTTATCAACAATGTATGAAAAAATTAAGAAATGCTAATTTCTGTAAGAAATTGAATATAAAAAACAGTTTAGGAAATACTATCCTACAACATGTAATTTAGGGTCTTTATCAACAAATTTTCCGTTAACAGATTCACCTAAAATGATAACTTGTTTAGAGCGTTCGTACATTTTTATAGCACGATGCATCTGTAACTTAGTCCCACTGTATAGTTTTACACCTGATTTTGAGCCTTTATTTCTAATTTCAATATAGAATCCGTCCTTTAGTGCTGTTGGTCTTGTTGCTGGTCTACCCATAAAAATAATATCTGTTTTAAAAGAGGTGCATGATAGTAAAAATTCCCGTAATACACAAGTTTATTTTAAACAATTATACACTAAGTTTTTTAGATGATAAAAACGTGAGATAAATTAATAGAACCTAATTTATTTCTTAAATAATACTTCATAGTATTTAGCATTCCATATTTTTATAAAAAATAGGAACACTATGAGTCATTCCATTCCAAAAGAAACGCTTACATTTTTCAATACGTTAGCAAAAAACAATGATAGAGATTGGTTTAATGCGCACAAGCCTGAATTTAAAACCATTGAGGCGAAAGTAAAAGGCGCTTATAATTATTTAGGCGAATTAATGAACACTCACGACCAGATAGATAAAATTAAAATTTTTAGAATCTATAGAGATGTGCGTTTCTCTAAGAACAAATTGCCCTATAAAACGCATTTTGGTGGCGCGTTAGCAAGACGTAAGCCAGAATTAAGAGGTGGCTATTATTTACACATTCAACCAAATAACGAATCGTTTATTGCCACAGGGTTTTGGGATCCAAACAAAGAAGATTTACTACGCATAAGAAAAGAGTTTGAAATGGATGATAGTGAAATGCGAGCTATTCTCAATGATAAAACGTTTAAGGCTTTGTGGGGAGGTTTTGTTGGTGATGAATTAAAAACGGCACCAAAAGGTTTTGATAAAGCACATTCTGCAATTGACTTAATCCGTAAAAAGCAATTCATTTTTACCAAAAAATATACAGACAAAGAAATTTTAGCGACTAGCTTCTTAGAAGATGCGAATGAAGCCTTCAAAATTATGAGACCTTATTTTGATTATATGAGCGATGTATTAACTACTAATCTTAATGGTGAATCGATACTTTAAACCGCCTTTAAAACTTCAGGTCTTACAAAAAGCTGAACACTATTAATGAGTCGTTCTTTTACAATATTCATCATGCGTTTATTTAATGCAGACGAATTCTCAATGTATAAAGTATATTCTTCAACAGTAAACTGACCGATAATCATTCCTTTTACTGAATTTCTATACTTCATATCCTTATGGATGGCATTTTCTATGTACGCTAACTGCTTCTCAAGTGACAATTCGTAAAACACATTTTTTCGCTTAGAAATGTAGTTGCTAAAAACGGCTATAAATAAATTGTGTTGCATTTTAATGATTGGACGCAACGTCTTATTTTGAAATAACTCTTCAGAACTCATAGAGTTGTATATTTTGGCAGATGCAATTATCGGTCTAATTGCTAGCAGGTTTTTAGATCTCATAGTCATGTCTTAGAAATTAATGTTTATTTAGATATCTAAATTTAACTATTAACCTTGTGCCTATATTTAGACCTTAGATTTGTTGTTAACGCTGTTATTAACAAAAGTCAAATATTGCGCTTTTATTTATCTTCATTTTGTAATTAGTTACATTCTGATTGTATAACTTTAAAGCTTAATAAAAGTATTATGAAGAAAATAACGACTTTAGTTTTAGTGCTTATACTTTTTAGTTGCGGTGCGTCAAAGAGTACATCGGAACTGCCGAGTAAAAAAACCCTAAAAGGCACTTGGGAAATTTACGATATTGATTTTTTAGGAGCGCCAGGGATTTACAAGGCCTTCTTGTTTGACACAAGTGACTCTGCATGTTTTAAAGGAAGTGAGTGGGTTTTTATACCTAATAATTCTACAGGTCGTTTTACGACTAACACTAGCAATTCGACTTGTGAGGTTTCGAATACTAGAATTATATGGTCTTTTTTTGATGAAAACGAAACCCGTTATTTACAGTTTAAACTTGTCGATGAGAAAAACAAACCACTAGCTGATAAAAACACTGGATATCGCTCGAAAATAGAAAGCTTAACAGAGTCAAATATGTCTGTGGTTGTGCCAAGTGTATACAATGGTGAGGCTTTTGATATTGTTTTAAAATTTTCTAAAAAATCAACAGACTTAACTTTATAAATAAAAGATAATGAAAAAAATATTTAATGTAATCCTTTTAATTGGCCTGTCGGTTTCAATGCTTGGCTGTGGCGCTGTAAAGAATGCTAACAAGACCCAGAAGGGCGCTGGAATTGGTGCTATTAGTGGTGCAATTGTCGGAGGACTCATCGGTGGAAATATTAAGGGAGCTCTTATTGGCGCTGCCATTGGAGGTGCTGCCGGGGGTGTTATTGGAAATGTTATGGATAAACAGGCTAAAAAGATTGAAGAGGTAGTGCCTGGCGCAGAGGTCAACAGAGTAGGCGAGGGTATTCATATTTATTTTGATGAAAAAAGTGGCGTGACTTTCGCGACAAATAAGGCCAGTCTCACAGAGGATGCAAAAAGTAATTTAGATGCTGTTGCAGAGGTTTTTATGGAGTTTCCAGACACGGATCTTATGGTTCAAGGCCATACGGACAATACTGGTGAAGCTACATATAATTTGGAACTGTCTAAAAAGAGAGCAAACGCCGTGGTTAATTATTTAAAATCTAAAGGCGTAGCGTCAAATCGGTTTTCTGTTGAAGCCTTTGGTGAGTCTCAACCGAGATTCGAAAACACGAGTGCTGAAGGTCGCTCTAAAAATAGACGTGTCGAAATTGGTGTATCGGCTAATAAGGAAATGATTAATGACGCCAAGACGCAGACGAGAGATTAACTGGCCAGCTATTCGTTTTAACAGTAACCCTATTTAATTTTAACTAATAAGAAACTAATTTATCCTAAATGAGATTCCACACCAGAAAATGGGTAAAACCCGAAGATTTAAATCCTAATGGCACTTTATTTGGCGGTCAGCTTTTGGCTTGGATAGACGAAGAAGCCGCGCTCTATACGGTCATTCAGCTTGAAAATGCTAAAATTGTAACCAAGTATATCTCTGAAATTAATTTTATGTCATCTGCCAAACAAGGCGACATTATTGAGATTGGTATTCAAGTCCTAAAATTTGGAAAATCCTCAATGACATTGAAATGTGAAGCCAGAAATAAAATGACCAGAGAAACAATTCTTACTGTAGATAATATTATTATGGTAAATCTAGGTGATAATGGGAAGCCTGCCCCTCATGGTAAAACTGAAGTTGAATTTGTAAAAGATAGATTAGAGGACGTTTAGATGTTTTTTCCTATAGAGAGTTCATAAATCTCTAAATCAAAATAGGTCACAGCAGCCAGAACATGATCGAAAATATCTCCCATAATAAATTCATAGTTTACCCAACGTTGATCCTTACTAAAAGCATAGATTTCCATGGGAATACCTTGTGAAGTAGGTTCTAATTGACGCACCATTAAGGTCATGTTCTTATTAATAGCGGAGTGATTTTCGATGTACGTTTGCAAATATTTTCTAAAGACTCCAAAGTTGGTTAAATTAATACCATTAATTAAAACCGATTTATCTGCACCATTCTCGGTATTGTAATCATTTATTTCTTTCGATTTGGATTCAATATATTTTGAAACTAATTGAATTTTTTTGAGTTTTTCTATATCCTCAGCAGTAAGAAACTTTATAGTAGATACCTTTACGATTACCGATCTTTTAATACGACGCCCACCAGAGTTTATCATACCTCTCCAGTTTTTAAAGGAGTCTGAGATTAACGCATAGGTCGGAATAGTTGTGATGGTCATATCCCAGTTCTGAACTTTTACAGTGGCCAAATTAATTTCTATGACATCACCATCCGCACCGTATTTTTCAAAGGTGATCCAATCGCCAATGCGCACCATATCATTTATAGACACCTGTATGCTAGCTACAAAACCTAAAATAGTATCTTTAAAAATAAGGAGAATAACAGCAGATGCTGCTCCTAAAGTTGTCGCAAATTTTATAAATGAAATCCCTGTGATAATCGCAAAAATTGAAAATATACCCAAGAGCCAAGCAAAAATCATAAAGACTTGAATGTAGCTATCTATAGGCTTATCTTTATATCGCGATAATGTTTTGAGGTAATCTTTTATAGATCTCAAAAAACTTCTTATAATTTGAAGTGTCAGCAGAATTGCAATAACCAATAAAGTTTTTTCGATAATA
The DNA here is from genome assembly GCA_034112185.1 of Flavobacteriaceae bacterium. Classification (GTDB taxonomy): domain Bacteria; phylum Bacteroidota; class Bacteroidia; order Flavobacteriales; family Flavobacteriaceae; genus Winogradskyella. The sequence goes on from JAWUVW010000016.1 coordinate 7,004, forward strand.
TTTTCGGCATAGTCAAAATCAAAAAATACTTGTGGCACAAATTCAATTAGAATGAGGAGCGGAATAATATGAGCAATATTTCTAGGTAGTTTATTGGTAATAAGAATATCGTCAAAATTGGTTTTTGTGCGTTTGGCTAAACCAGATGAGAATTTACGTAGAAGACTTTTGGTAATAAAATCAATAATAAATGCAATAAGAAGCAATGCTAACAAAAGTGATAGCATATTAAGATACTTAGCAGTCATATCAGACAGGCCTTTTTCGATAAGTAAATCGTATATAAAATGTTTCAAATTAAGCATTCGATGTTTTTAAGTACTTTTTGTCAATATAAAAGGTTCCAAAGGGAATTACAGACGCTATTAAAACAATCCATAAGGTTTTTGTCGTCCATTTCTTTTTAGCGCTAATTAAAACGGCCAAGACAACATAAGCCATAAATAAAACGCCATGAGGCATACCTAGCATTTTTACGTATTGTGGATCTCCTAAAAACCATTTTACCGGTGAGGCTATAAACAACAAAAGGAGATAAGAAACGCCTTCTAATAGAGCCGTAATCCTAAATACTGTTAACAATTTTGGCATCAACTAAACTTTGTACAAAAATACTGTAGAAATAGATAAAAAAGGGCTTTTTAACAGCTTTTAAGAAATTATTAAAAACTACAATTCTATTATATATCTTTATCTTTTTAAAAACATAATCCCAACAATGAAAAAACGCCTAACACTCGCGCTTTGTGCGCTTATCTTAGTTTCATGTGCAAGTATGGATACACAATCTAAAGGTAAATCTAAAAAAGACACAAACGCAGAACAAGTAAAGCCAATAACTCCAAAAAAGAAACAAGGCGATATTAAAGATTACGATAAAGTGATTACTAAAGATGCGATTTCAGATGAAGGTCTATTCGATGTACATTTAGTAGGGGAGACCTACTACTTCGAAATTCCGATGGATTATTTAGATAGGGATATGTTATTGGTGACGCGTTTTGCTAAATTACCTTCAAACTTAGGAGGTGGTTATGTTAATGCTGGTTCAAAAACGAATACAAGACTTATAAACTGGGAGCGTTTCAAAAATAAAATATTAATTAAGGAAAAATCTTCTAGTGCCATAGCCGCAGATAGTTTGCCAATCAATGTCTCAGTTAAGGCTAATAATTACGAACCGACATTATATGCTTTTGATATTGCCGCATTTTCAAAAGATTCGTCTTCTGTAGTTATTGATGTTACTAAATTTTATGGTACCGACGTGAAAGCGATTAGTGGTTTACCTTCATTTTTCAGAAAACAATACAAAGTTAAAAATTTAGACGAATCGAGAAGTTTCATCAATACTATGAAGAGCTTTCCTGAGAATATTGAAGTGCTTCAAGACTTTACTTATAATGCAGCCGAACCACCGGTAAATACTGGTGATGAAACTATAAGTGTTCAGATGAATCAATCTATGATTTTATTACCAAAAGAGCCCATGCAATCCCGTTATTTTGATGAGCGTGTCGGCTGGTTTACACTAAGTAAATATGATTATGGTAGCAATGAGTTAAAAGCAGATAGAAAAACCTATTTAAGACGTTGGAAGTTAATACCCAATGATATTGAAGCTTATAATAGAGGAGAGTTGGTTGAGCCCATAAAACCAATCGTCTATTATTTAGACCCTGCAACACCAGAAAAATTTAGATCCTATATGAAAGAAGGTATCGAACTTTGGCAAAAAGCTTTTGAAGCCGCTGGGTTTAAGAACGCCATTATAGCAAAAGAGCCTCCGACCAAAGAAGAAGATCCAGAATTTAGTCCAGAAGACATTCGTTATTCTGTCGTAAGATATGTGGCGAGTACCACACGTAATGCAACAGGGCCAAGTGTCTCAGACCCAAGAAGTGGTGAAATAATTGAAAGTGATATCATTTGGTATCACAACCATCTACGATCTTATAGAAATCGTTATTTATTAGAAACAGGAGCCGCTAATCCATCAGCAAGAACTTTAAATACACCTGATGAAGAGATTGGTGAAATGATGAAAATGGTGATTGCGCACGAGGTTGGTCATACTCTTGGATTACCACATAATATGAGTGCGAGTTACGCTTATGATGTCGAAAGTTATCGCGATGGCACATTCACGCAAAAGAATGGTATTGCAGCCACGATTATGGACTACGCTCGTTACAATTATATTGCACAACCGGGGGATACTAATATTCGTTTTGTGAGGCAGCTCGGACCTTACGATGATTATGCCATTAATTATGGGTATCGTTATATTTCTGAAGCGCAATCCGCGGCTGCTGAAACCGAAACTTTAAAGGGCTGGATTATGGAAAAAGCGGGTGACCCTAAGTATAAATTCGGAAAGCAAAGTAGTCGTTTTGACCCTACTGCGCAGACAGAAGATATTGGAAATAACAGTATTTTGGCAAGTACCTATGGCCTTAAAAACTTAAAAATAGTAGCTAAGAATTTACCAAGTTGGACGAGCGATGCAACCGACAATTACGATGATTTAGAGGAATTGTATAGCGAAATGCTTGGTGTGTGGAGTCGCTATGTCGGGCATGTTGTCACTCATGTAGGTGGCGTAGTAGAAGACACTAAAAATCCCTCACAAGGAGGAGTGGTATATACCATGGTTTCTAAAGACTATCAAAAAGCAGCCCTACAATGGTTGCACCAAAATGCTTTTGAAACGCCGAACTGGTTAATGGACAAATCTATTCTTCAGAATATCAATTATGCGGGGTATACAGATCGCATTAGGAGTTTACAAAGTCGTCATTTAAATAATTTATTAAATTTTGAACGTTTAGGCCGACTTATCGATCATAAAGCAATAGATGCAAACAATTATTCTGCATTAGATATGTTAAGAGATTTGCGTTTAGGGATTTGGTCAGAAACAAAAATAGCTTCAAATATTTCGGTTTTTAGACGTAATTTACAACGCGCTTATTTGGATCGAATGACATATTTAATGACAGAGGACATCGATCCGAAACGAAGCAGACAATATTTTAATGTGAATCAATCTGATGTAAGAGCATTAGTACGGGGAGAATTAAATGAATTGAAGCGAACACTTAGTGTAGCGTCTAAAATGGCCTTGAATACAGAAACAAAATACCACTATAGAGACTGCATAGCAAGAATAGAAGAGCTTTTAGACCCAAAATAATATACAGAAATTAATTGTGGTACTTATTATTTTTAAAATAGTAACCTACAGTTTAGAAGGTGCTAATGACATGACGTGGATGGATAAATTAATTAAACTTTAGATTGCTTTGAAATGAATAGTAAAGATTATAAAATCCATATTATCGGAGCAGGTATCAGCGGACTTGTAGCAGCAAAAACTTTAGAAGAAAATGGTTATCAACCCGTAATAATTGAGGCCACAGATGCCGTTGGTGGAAGAGTTAAAACAGATATTGTAAATGGATATCAATTAGATCAAGGCTTTCAGGTGTTATTGGATGCTTATCCCAAAGCGAAAGATCATTTAGATTTTAAAAGTTTGCATTTACAAGCCTTTATACCCGGTGCGACTATTTTTTCAAATGGAAATGCTCAGACTATTGGAGATCCACTCAGAAATATAAGCCTTTTAGTTCCAACGTTAATGGCCTCGATTGGCAGTCTGTCCGATAAATTAAAGATTTTTAAATTAAATACCGACTTAAAGAAGAAGTCGATAGAAACTATATTTAATTCAAAATCACAGACGACTTTAGACTATTTAAAAGCTAAAGGGTTTTCGAATAAGATAATAACCCAATTTTTTAAGCCTTTTTTCTCAGGTATTTTTCTAGAATCCGATTTAAGCACCTCGAGTAGAATGTTTGAGTTTGTCTATAAGATGTTTGGTGAAGGACAAGCGGTCTTACCTAAAGGAGGCATAGTGTCTATTCCTAATCAATTAAAAAACCAATTAAAGCATACGGAATTTCATTTTAATACCAAAGTGAAATCTGTAAATGACGACCACATTATTTTAGAAAATGGTGACCGATTAGAAACGCATTTCACAATAATAGCCACACCAGCAAATGACTTAGTTCCTAATTTAAACAACCAAAAAACCAATTGGAAATCTTGCTATAATCTTTATTTTGAAGTGGCTAAACCTATCCTTTCAAAACCAATCATAGGTTTAGTGGCAGATGAGGATGCTTTGATAAATAATATTTTCTTTCACAATAGTATTGAAACAGACTCAAAAGGTGTGAATGAATTACTATCCGTAACCGTTGTAAAACCGCATAAGTTATCTGAAGGCGACTTAGTAAAAGCCGTGCAAAATGACTTAAAAACATACTGTGATATTGAAACATTAGATTTTTTAAAGTGCTATCATATAAAGAAAGCCTTACCTGATTTAGAGGATTTACAATACGATATTTCACCAACAGAAACACAGCTAAAACCTACAATATATTTGGCAGGTGATTATATGCTAAATGGGTCCCTAAATGCAGCTATGCTTTCGGGAGAACGTGCCGCGCAAGGTATTATAATGAGTTTAGAAGATGGTTTGGTTATTGATAATTTATCGTCAGAATATATTTAGGCTTTTTAAACAGAACTATCTTTTTTTTAGGTTTTGAAAGTAAATATTTGGTTCCCTCCTGAGGTATCGCCAAATCGTTTCACCTAAATATAAATTAGTAACCTACTTAAGCTTAGGCTATCCTTAGCGTTTATTTGCATTTGCATTTCCATTTTTTCTTTTACACACAGCACAAAAACAACTGATTTAAAATTTGCAATAGGGTTTTCAACGGGTTACAAATAGAGGCCTTGATTTTTAAGCAAATGTCACAGCACTTAAGCCTATTGAACGCTTGCGAATGCATCTACGTGTAGGTATGGGGTGCACAACTTTAGATCCTGGTAGCTCTTCTGACGCAAGACGCCTTTTTGTTAATAATGCTACAAATGGAAATCCTGACGAAAAAGATAAAGCATGTGATTATAGGTAAGATTTTATGTGGGAAATAAATTAATTGAACTCAGGTTAGAAGAAGCCTATATCGTATTCGGACCGAGATAGTCTAGTTTTACAGCTAATTTTGAATATGCTGGCGGTAACGAAAACTTTGATGGCACCACTAAACAATTTGGATTAGCTCTAGGTTTAGAGGCCTATTCTAAAATTTCAGAAAATTTTAGTTGGGTGGCTTTGGCCGGTTTGGATAATTTTTTCAATACAATCTTTAAAGGATATGATACATCTTCTAGACCAGGTGACGACCATGTTAATCCTAGAAACGACAATCAGAATTATGAGGAATAACTTACGTTTAGTGATACCAATGGGGCTATTACTGGGCCAAGCCTTATGCTAAGGATAATGTTGAGTGTTGATTTAAAAATAAAAAAAAATATTTGGAATAGAAATTGTATCTTTGCGACTGGTTTATTGAAAATAAGGCGCATAAATAACATTATCTCTAAGTTGTTTTCGCGTTTCTAGTACGATTCAGTTTTAAGTTTATTAACGTTTCTGCATTATTATTACTATTTTCATAGGCTAGCATAAATTAATTATTTTAAAACGACGAATGGCTAAATCACAACAGACTTTTAGTAAAAGTGAAAAGGAAAAAAAACGGTTAAAAAAGAAAGAGGATAAGCGTAAGAAAATGGATGCGCGTAAACTCAGTCGCGATGAAAATGGATCAGGAGGAATTCCCCTTGCCTATGTAGATCATGATGGTAATCTCTCAGATACGCCACCAGATCCTTCTATGAAAATTAAAGTAAAGGCTAAGAATATTGAAATTGGTATTCCTAAAAAAGAGGATAGCGACGAAGTATACGATCCTATTAGAAATGGAAAAGTATCTTTTTATGATAGTTCAAAAGGTTTTGGATTTATCATTGATATTGATACTAATGAAAAGCATTTTACGCACGTGAGCGGTATCATTGATGATATTGAGGAAAATGATAAGGTGACTTTCGAATTAGAAAAGGGTCAACGTGGCATGAACGCTGTAAAAGTAAAACAAGCAAAATAAGGCTATTATATAACTATATAACCATCTTAATTTCGATTAGGATGGTTTTTTTATACCTTCATACCAAATAAATATTAACCCCTATACTTCGTTTGGTATAAGTTATGACGGCAAGCACAGAATTACACACAGCCTTTTTTCATTGTTTAAAATATAAAGACCAAGACGTAATCGACTTATATGTAGCGCTGAGAACAGTGCTACTAGAATTATATCTAAACGCTACCGAGCTTTTATATCAAAGCCATGCGTTAAGATCTTTATAGGCCTTAGCCGAAAAATTAAATGATGGATTTGGTATGGTTCCAATTTATACCAATCATTTAAACCTTGGCTTTTATAAAGGCACGTTATTACCAGATCCGAAACTACTCTTACAAGGAAGGGGTGAATTAACACGATTGACCCCCACGAGCGCTGCCGATTTTGATAACGGGACTGCTGTAGATTTGATTAAAGTAGCGATTGAATGCGCGGAAAGTGAATCGAAATACATAAAACAACCTACATTCAAAATCATTTCAAAGATTAAACAGTAGCAATGGATCCTAAAATTATACAGCGTTTCGAAAAGAAAGTTATTGGCATACAAAGTACCATGCAGCATAATCAATATGGAAACATTATTGGGTTGTGGAAACGCTTTATGCCACAAAAAAAGGAGATTCAAAATACTGTAAATGATGAACTCATTGCCATGCAAGTGTATCGTGATTTCAACACGCTTGAAAATTCATTTGATATTTGGGCTTGTGCGGAAGTGTCTAGCCTAGATAATATCCCTGAGGGCATGACTGGCTTTACAATTCCTAAAGGTGAATATGCTGTTTTTTTACACAAAGGAATGGATGCTACTGCTACATATCAGCGTATTATGACGCAATGGTTGGCCAAATCAGGCTTTGAGATAGATGATAGACCACATTTTCAAGTGATGGGTGCTCTGTATAAAAACGGAAGTCCGGATTCTGAGGAGGATTTTTATGTGCCGATAAAGCTTAAGTCTTAAATAAGATGGGCGTTACTTTGAGTGATTTTATCAAATGATAACCGGATAAAATAGTATCGAGACTTCATCCTATTAATAGCGCTGGATATAATTTTCTAAAGAGCATCACTCGGACTGGCGTCAAGGTTAGGTGGCACTACATCTTAAAAACTAACCCGATAATCACAACCCATCTTGTAATTACTGCAACCAAAAGCAGTTTTGCCTTTCAGTATTTTACCTGTTTTACATTTTGGACAAGGATCTCCAGTGGCAATAGGTTGAACTTTGCTTTGTTTGGGTTCTAATTTTAACTTGAAATCAGCATCAAAACGCAACAAGCCTTCTAAAGTTTGATTCATAATTTTAAAACCTTTCAAATTCACAGTAGAACCTTTGCTTAACAGTCGTAAATACTGATTTTCAGATAGTTTTTTATCACCAAAACTAAAAGGTAAGATGAAATCACAGCTTTTTCCATAGCGACTGCAACCATAAGCAGATTTCCCTTTTAAAAGTTGACCTGCTTTACATTTAGGACACGAACTACCGACGAGCTTTTTCGCTGTCGATTTTGGTTTTGGTATCGCCTTTGTACTTACAACAGGTTTGTTATTAACGGCAGAAATTCGAGTTTCTAAAGTTTCACTTCGTACTTCATAAACCAAGGCATCCACCATGCGTTTCATACCGTTTATAAATGCACTTGCGCTAATTTTACCTTTCTCAATGTCTTTTAATTGTTTTTCCCAAGTACCCGTAAGTTCTGCAGATTTCAATAACTCATTTTGTATGATATCGATCAATTGAATGCCTGTAATAGTAGGGATTAATTGCTTTTTATTCCGCTTTACATATTTACGTCTAAACAGCGTTTCAATAATATTGGCACGTGTCGATGGACGACCAATACCATTTTCTTTCATTAAATCTCGCAACTCATCATCTTCAACCTGTTTACCAGCAGTTTCCATAGCCCGAAGGAGTGTTGCTTCTGTAAATAGGCTAGGTGGTTTGGTTTGTTTCTCTAAGAATGACGGCTCGTGTGGTCCTTTTTCACCTTTAACAAAAGTTGGTAACAATTTATCTTTTGTGACACTGATTGTAGTCGAAGTGTCTTTAGACTCAAAAACGACGCGCCAACCTTTGGATAAAATCTCTTTCCCTGTAGTTTTAAAATTCACATCGGCAGCTTTTCCAATAACCGTAGTATTCGACACTTTACAATCCTCATAAAAAACCGCAATAAAACGCTTTACAATAATGTCATAAACTTGTTGCTCATTGTACTGCAGATGCGTTTGCATTCCGGTCGGAATAATAGCATGGTGATCCGTCACTTTTTTATCGTTAAAAACGCGCGTAGACTTCTTTATTTTTTGATTTAAGAGCGGTGCTGTAAGATACGAGTAATCCGTAAGTTTAGATAAAATACCTTTGACTTTAGGATAGACATCATTTGGTAAAAAAGTGGTATCCACTCTTGGATACGTCACGGCCTTTTTTTCGTATAGCTTTTGCACAATTTTTAGTGTTTCATCTGCAGAAAACCCGAACTTGGTATTGCAATAGACTTGCAGGCCAGTTAAGTCAAATAATTTAGGGGCGTACTCAGTGCCTTTCTTTTTAGTTATAGACACAATTTCAAACTCATCTTCTTTTACTTTATTTGCTAAGACTTGACCATCTTCCATTTTTAGAAAGCGCCCTTCTTCATAACTAAAAAGAGTATCTCTATAAAGTGTTTGTAATTCCCAATAGGGTTGTGGTTTAAAATTTTCAATCTCCTTAAAGCGATTTACAAGCATCGCAAGGGTAGGCGTTTGTACACGTCCTACAGATAATACTTGTTTATAACCCCCATATTTTACAGTATATAAACGTGTGGCATTAATACCTAAAAGCCAATCACCAATAGATCGAGAAAATCCTGCATAATAAAGGTTATCATAGTCTTTAGATGATTTTAAGTTTTTAAAACCTTCTTTAATCGCTTCGGTTGTTAAAGACGAAATCCATAAGCGTTTCACTTCTCCTTTATACTTGGCTTCATTGATGACCCAACGTTGAATCAATTCGCCTTCTTGGCCAGCATCACCGCAGTTAATGATTAATTCGGCTTTATCGAACAAACTTTTTACAATCTTGAATTGTTTTTTTATCCCATCATTATCCGATACTTTGACCTGAAATTTTTCAGGAAGCATAGGTAAATTGTTTAAATCCCAACTTTTCCAGTAGGGTTTATAATCTACAGGTTCGAATAAGGTACAGAGATGACCGAAGGTATATGTTACCGCATAGCCATTGCCTTCATAGTAGCCATCACGTTTTGTGGTGGCACCAAGAACAGCTGCTATTTCTCTGGCAACACTAGGCTTTTCGGCAATACAGACTTTCAAATTACTTCATATTTTAAAGTCGCAAAGTACAGAAATTTATACTTTATAGAGCTGATTTTTTAGAGTTCTAAAACTAATTTCTGACCAATTTTTAAAGGTGCTGATATTTTAATAGCATTGCTATTACAGATTCTAGAAATAGAAAGATTGTTGCGTCTAGAAATACCGTAGAGTGTATCCCCTTTTTTAACAACATATACTTTTTTTAGTTTTACTAAGCTGGCTAAAGCCGCCGCTTTAGTTTTTAGAACCTTAACTTTACTCACGCGCCTAGAATTATGAAATTGCGCACGTGTCCATTCTAAAGTCACCCATAGTTCTTCGGCTCTGATGGCATTGGTTGGTGAGAAGTCGAAAATATATTCAGGATGAATGTATTCTCCTTTATAACTCGCTACCAAGTGTAAATGGCTACCTCTTGAGTTTCCGGTGTTACCGCCCTTACCTAAAAACTGGCCTTTAGATACAGAATCGTTCGCTTTTACTGCAATCTTGGACAAATGGGCATATGTTGTTTCCAAGCCATTGTAATGACGCACGACAACTGTTTTACCATGTCCAGCGCTATATTTTGCAAGGCGAACAATACCATCTAACACTGAAACCACACTATCACCAGTCACTAAATCGATATCAATGCCTTGGTGAGGTCTGCCTTTTCGCCAACCATAGCGCGATGTGATGACCTTTTTGTGTGATACAGGAGATGCATAGGTACTGTCTGTAAAGTTGAGCTGCAAGGGATATTGTACCGTAGTCTCCTTATACGGATTATAAACCGTTGTATCCCAGTGTTCTGATTTGATATCTACTTCCGAGTTTAGTGCAGGTACCGAATCTAATGGCGTCACCATAGGGATTTCAATTTCTTTGATACTAAAACCGTTGTTGAATTGGGTCGCAGGTAACTTTATCTTTAGGGTATTGGAAAGTGCATCTTCTTGAGCAAAAGTTAAGGTTAGCGTGCACATAAAAGTAATACAGAAAATAATGTATTTCATAGAGGGAATAGAGTCATAAAATTTTCGGTTGTAAATATATAAAAAATTAGTGTCCGTCTCTAAAGGATTAAAAAAGGACCTTATTAATTGCGATTTTTGAGATATGAAGTCGCCTAGATGATGGATATCATATTTTATACATCAATAATTTGCGATGCTTTTTTTATGCTGTAAAGAGTTGTAAATTTGCAATTGCATTTAACATTCCAAAATACTATATGTCTCAAAAAAATCAAGCTGTTGAACAAAAGAAAACTGATAAAGAATTATATGACTACCAACAAGGTGCCATAAGCAAGATTTTTGAAAAGTTTGATACGGAGCGAGATGATTACCACTTACTGTATCAACTGCCAACTGGTGGTGGAAAAACGGTTATTTTCTCTGAAATGGTTCGTCAATACTTAAAGCATCACAATAAGAAAGTATTGGTGATGACGCACCGTGTAGAATTATGCAACCAAACCTCTAAAATGCTCACGAGTTTTGGTGTGACCAATAAAGTGGTAAATAGTAAAGCGAATTTAGACGACCAGGCAGACTATTCGTGTTTTGTAGCTATGGTGGAGACTTTGAATAATCGATTGAATGACGATATGCTCGATATCTCAGATGTCGGTTTAGTGATTATTGATGAAGCGCATTATAATTCCTTTACCAAATTATTTAAGTTTTTTGAAAAGTCCTTTGTGCTAGGTGTGACTGCAACGCCCTTGAGTTCTAATAAAGAGTTACCGATGAAGGATAACTACGATGAACTTATTACAGGTGAAACCATAGAAAACCTAATAGAAAATGAATTCTTAGCACGCGCGGAGACCTATGCTTACGATATGGGATTAACCTCTTTAGAAGTTGGTTCTAATGGAGATTATACGGTAAAATCGTCTGAAGATTTATACTCGAGCCAAACCATGCTTCAAAAATTAGTGGATGCCTATAAAAAGCACTCCCTAGGAAAAAAGACCTTGATTTTTAATAATGGAATCAACACTTCAATTAATGTGTATTATGCGTTTAAAGAGGCGGACTTACCAATTATGCACTTGGATAATACAGCAACAAAAAAGCAACGTAAGCAAATTTTAGAATGGTTTCACGAAACACCAAATGCGATCCTAACGTCGGTAAGTATTTTAACGACAGGTTTTGATGAGCCCACCATTGATACCATCATACTTAACAGAGCGACAAAATCCTTGACTTTATACTATCAAATGATTGGTCGTGGGTCTCGTATTTTAAATAACAAAGCAAAGTTCACCACCATAGATTTAGGAAATAATCTCTATAGATTCGGACCTTGGGGAGCGGATTTAGATTGGCAATTAATTTTTAAATCACCGAATTGGTATGCAGATCGTCTTAAAGATGATGAGGTTATTGAATCTAACTTTAAGCACGATTTATCTGATGAAATAAAGGCAGAATTCTCAAAATCTGAAGACACCTATTTTGATATCAAACAAACCTATAAGGATGCTGTTGCAAAAGGGGAGTCGTCTAAAGTAGTCTTGGAACGTTCTTTAGAACAACATGCTAAAATCTGTATAGAAAACAGTGAGGATGTTTACGATGCCATTGCCTTAGCGAAGTTGCTTAAAGACGACGTAAATCAACGTATCGAAATCTACGCGAAATGCATTAGTAAAAGCACTTATAACTTTTTGAGATGGTTAAAAGACGATTACCAAAAGAAATTAAGTTCGTATTTACGTGCCAACTTTGATGCTGTGTTTGAGGAAATTCATGGGTTTCCACCGGAAGACTAATACGTTTTAAGCGCAATTATTTTATATAAAAAAGGAGCCCTATTTCTCATAAAAAAGCGTAATTTCGCGCCTCAAAATAAAGCAGTAAAAATGAAACGTATCAAGCAATATAAAACACTATTTTCTATAGCAGGTCCAATAGATTTAAAAACCTTAAAAAAAACCTATAGAAATTTAGTAAAAGAATGGCATCCCGATAAGTTTCAGGATGGTGACGCTGGCCAAGAAGAAGCCGAATTAAAAAGTGTTGAAATTATTGATGGTTATCATTTTTTAGTGAGTATTGCTCCGGAAACTAAAGCTGCTAATGCAGCAGAATACACGGAAATAATAACGAATTCGAGTATCTTAGATTTTCAACATAAAGGGTTACAACTAGAAATTACATTTTTAGATGGTAGTACTTATGAATATTTTGGGGTACCGAAAAACGTTTATATTAAGTTTGTAAATTCAGATAAGCAAATGCGTTTTGCTAGACGAAGTATCTTTAATTCTTATTTATACAGAAAGTCTAAGAAAGAACTACAAGAGGCATAAAATAGGGGAGACCTATTCCATAATTAGTAATGAGCAACGAAAATACAGACGAGTCTAAAGACATCTCTACAGCAGAGATTGAAAACTGTATTGCTATTTTAGAACAGTTAGTTGCTGATACTGATCAGATTTTTGAAATTCCGAAACCACAACGCACAGCTTTAATAAAGGCATCTGGACAGTTGTCAAGACCGAGCAGAGAAGAGTTTTCGCGTCGCAAAAAAGACGCAAAGAAAGCCGCCAAACGAAAGCAAGCCGCTCGCGATAAAAATGCCCGAAAAGTTACGGGAATTCGTAGTGCAAGAGAAGCGCACATCTTTGTAGCGCCTAAGTTATTGCCTGAAGCTGATTTAAAAGCTAAAGAACAATTAGAGCTCGAGTCATCACGAAATTGTTACGTCTGTAAAACACTCTTTACCAAACTTCACCATTTTTATGATACCATGTGTACAGAATGTGGTGATTTTAATTATGCCAAACGATTTCAAACTGCAGATGTTAAAGGGCAGGTTGCTATAATTACAGGCTCCCGCTTAAAAATTGGGTATCATATTACCTTAATGTTGTTAAGAGGTGGAGCAACAGTGATTGCGACCACACGTTTCCCTGTAGATTCTGCTCTGCGTTTTTCTCAAGAGGACGATTTTACAGAATGGGGACATCGCTTAAAAATTCATGGTTTAGATTTAAGACATATCCCGAGTGTAGAGATTTTCTGTAACTTCATAGAACAGCGCTACGAAAAACTCGATATTTTAATCAATAATGCGGCACAAACCGTAAGACGACCAGCTGGATTTTATAGCCATTTAATGCCAAATGAAGAACGACCAATAGCGTCGTTACCTCAGTTTGCAAAAGATTTATTAAACGATCATACTGAATGTTTAGACGAGCTAAAACAGTTAACCTCTGGCGCCTCTTCTAGTAAGAATATGCCCGTAACTTGGCATGGACCAGAACCAGGAATTGGATTACGATCGTCTGCGAAATTATCACAGATTCCGTATAGTTTTGATAATACCTTGGTCGCACAAGAAGTGTTTCCTGAAGGTGAATTGGATGCCGATTTACAGCAAGTGGATTTAAGAAAAACCAACAGTTGGCGGTTAAAGCTCGGTGAAATAGAAACCACTGAAATGATCGAGGTTCAGTTGGTGAATTCGGTAGCGCCATTTGTATTGTGTAATCGGTTGTCGGAAGTCATGAAAAAAGACAACACCGGCCAAAAACACATCATTAATGTGTCTGCGATGGAAGGGAAGTTTCATAGTTTCTTCAAAGAAGATCGCCATCCACATACCAACATGTCAAAAGCCGCTTTAAATATGTTAACACATACTGCGGCAGGCAGTTTAGCTAAAGACGGCATTTATATGAATGCGGTGGATACGGGTTGGGTTACCGATGAAGATCCTGCTGAATTAGCAAAACGCAAACAAGACTTACACGATTTTCAACCGCCTCTAGATATTGTTGATGGCGCGGCGCGTGTTATGGATCCACTTTTTGATGGTATTAATACAGGTAAGCATTGGTCTGGTAAATTTCTCAAGGATTATCGTCCTATTAGCTGGTAGTTTAATAGCTCTTTTAAAAGCTTTGCGTGTCGCAATAGCTTTAGCGTAGGCACAAGAGGTCTCAATCCTTTTATAGGCAACACTGTGTCTCTTTCTGAGATAATTTTCATTCTAAAATTTTTAAGAGTACCTTGTATCCCTATTAATCAACATACTCATTAGCACGAATGAAATCATTAACTATTCAAGATATAAACACCATCATTAATGGTGAAATCGTAGGCGAAACCACCCATCATATAACAGGTTTAGAACAAATCACAAAAGCAAACAATACACAAGCGACTTTTATTGGAAACAGAAAATATGCGGCACTTTGGGCCGATTCTAAGGCAACTTTAGCCATTATTAATGATAACATAGACTTAGTGCCTGGCGATAATCGGGTGTTGATTAAAGTAAAAAGCGCTGATTTGGCTATGGCTAAATTATTAGAAGTCTTTACTCCAGAACCCCCACATTTTGAAACCGACATTCATCCTGCTGCTGTTATTGATGCTTCTGCTAAAATAGGTAATGGAACTAGGGTTGGAGCGGGTTGTTATATTGGTAAAGATGTCGTTTTAGGAGCCAACGTAACCTTGTATCCTAATGTTACCATTTTAGACGAAACCACTATTGGAGACCATACCACTGTTTGGCCAGGAACGATTATTAGAGAGCGCTCTGTTATAGGGAGTCATTGTATTTTTCACAATAATGTAAGTATTGGCGCAGATGGTTTTGGATACCGTCCAAGTGATGATGGTAGAGGCTTAGTGAAAATTCCGCATATAGGTAATGTTGTGATTGGTAATGCCGTAGAAATTGGTGCGAATTCTTGTGTAGATCGTGGTAAGTTCAGCTCAACCATATTAGGTGACGGTTGTAAAATTGATAACCTGGTACAAATTGCACATAATTGCATACTTGGTCGTTCTTGTATAATGGCAGGGAGTAGCGGACTCGCAGGTTCAGTAACCTTAGGTGATGGCGTTATGATTGGCGGTTCTGCGTCTATAAAAGATCATACGACGATTCATTCGGGCGCTACTGTAGGCGCAGGTTCTGGTGTCATGAACGATGTCGCTGCCGGAAAAACCGTTTTGGGCTATCCCGCTGTTGAGGCAAGAGAAATGCTAAAACAATGGGTAGCGTTGCGGAAATTAGCACGCTAGTTCACAAGATTTCAGTTTGAGTGAATTTACATTAGCAAAATTGACTCGAGAACAGTTGTAGAATTACGAACTCGGTTTTCGATACAAATTTTTCTCTAAAATGAATTAAGATTCACTCGAACTGACGACATATTTTAAACTTAATCTAAGCCGATTGCTGTGTTACATTTTCTTTTAAATGTAATAGACCTGCAACCATAGCATCTAACTCATGTTCCAAAAAACGTGGGTTTCTTTTACTGAAGCCTTCAATACAATTAGTGTAAAGCTCTATACCGCAATGCTTAACACAAACGCTGTACGTGTCTTTATCAGCATCTAAATTTACTGAAGTTCTGTAGTCGCTAGATGATAATAACCAGTAACATAAACTATTAATCTGGTTAAACAATGAGAAGTTTGATTCCATAATAATACGATTTTTGAAGACTGAGGGAATCTATGGTCAAAGGTATAAGCGAAAGGGTTACCCTTCAAACTTGTTAGTTGTAAGTAGTAGTTTCATCGGTGAAGTGGCTTAAATAACCAAATAAGCGGATGATTGACACTAAATCAGTTATGGCACATTTGTTGAATACCATATCGTATTATGAATACATTAAATATACTACAATGCGTACAGGAACAGTAAAATTCTTCAACGATGCTAAAGGCTTCGGGTTTATAACAGAAGAAGGTTCAAACAACGAACATTTTGTTCATATTTCTGGATTAATCGACGAGATTCGCGAAGGCGACCAAGTTGAATTCGATCTTACAGAAGGTAAAAAGGGATTAAACGCAGTAAACGTTAAAGTTATCTAATATATCGCTTAACCTATAGTTATGAAAGCCCATCACCATGTGATGGGATTTTTTATGAAATAGACTTAAAATTTTTCGTAACAAATTGATTTTAAACTCTTTAAATTAGGATATTAGTCTAATATTATCTAATTTTAATTGTCGCAAATAATCTACCTTCATTTTATGTATTAAAAAGCGTAATACTTTGTGAATTCTGTCTACTTATTATAGGTGTGCTTAATAAGCGAACTATGATAATTCATCATCACATACCTCAAGAAATAAGACAAGGCTTTATTAACAAGCAGGTGTTCTAGTCTGCACGTTTTAAGCCTATCCCATAATTCCCCGTTTTTTATCCCTTACCAATTAAATTATTAATTCATCTAAAAACTAAAAAATTATGAGTGCACCACAAGACACAATTGTCACTGTTACTGTTGACACAGATAACATTAATGAAACTAACAAAAATTGTATGGTCGAATTTTCGGACAACTTAGATGATCCTAAAGCGCCAGCATGTGATCCTTGCAACTATCTTTCTTCGGTTTACAAAAACAAAAAAATAACATGGACTTCTAAAGCAAAAAATGGTGTGACTCCAGTATTCTTTCAGAACGTAAAAGTAGATGGAGGTACTAAACTATTAAAAGATCTCCGTAGAGGTGACGGAAATAATAAATACACAGCTAAAATAAAAGGAAATGGTGTTAAAGAAAACGATACAGAAGAGTACAGTATCACTATTGGTCTAGCAGGTTACGAGGGTATTGCTGGTAATAATGAGCATGGTCCTATTGTTTTCTTAGGAACAAAAGTGGCTTATATGAACAGTTATCAAAACAATATTTGGAATGTTATTTCGGATGCGCCATTCGAAATAGAGGGTATTGCTGGAGAGAATACGAAAGGAGCGATCGTTTACGCTGGTGATAGCGTGGCTTATATGAATAGTTATTCTGATAATATTTGGCAAGTGGTTGCGCCTGCACCTTTTAAGATCGAAGGTATTGCTGGTGATAATTACCATGGCGTCATTGCATACTCGGGCAATAGAGTGGCTTATATGGATAGTTATACGGAAAATGTTTGGCATGAGGTTGCTCTTGCTCCATTTGATATAGAGGGTATTGCTGGTGAAAATACGACTGGGGCCATTATTTATTCTGGAAACCAGGTGGCTTATATGAATAGCTATAGAGCTAATGTTTGGCATGAGGTTGCCCTGGCTCCATTTGATATAGAAGGTATTGCAGGGCATAACTCCAATGGTCTTCTTGCCTATGCAGGTTCACAGGTGGCCTATATGAACAGTTATGCCAATAACAATTGGCATTCAGTTGCAAATGCGCCATTTGTTATTGAAGGTATTGCAGGTAATAACTCTAGAGGCCCAGTTGTTTTTTCTGGTCCGCAAGTGAAATACATGAGTAGCTATGCATCTAATCTTTGGACTGATGTTGCAGACATGCTATTTAAGACGAGAAGTTTTACGATCGATCCAACATTAAAAATGAAGCGTTAAAGTCGATGCTTAAGAAGCATAAATTAGTTATCAATATTGGCTGTATACTTTTCATGTATACGGCCATTTTATGTGGTCAAAATCAAGGAGTAGCTGACAGTTTAATTTCAATTTATAATTCTGGTAATTACAATTCTAATCCATATAAATTGTTAAATGAAATCTCAAAGGAAGAAACAAATCCTAAGATTGCTATTAAATATGCAAAAATGCATTCGGAATTAGCTAACCAAAATAGTAATTATTTTGAATTACATAGAGCACTCTTGAATATTGGAAATGCCAATTATTTTTCTGGAAACTATACCATGGCATTAGAGTCTTATTTAGCAAGTCTTAACCATGCCAATAAAACAGAAGATATAATTGGGCAAGCTACTTTACGCATTTCTATTGCTGATACTTACAGGATGCTTGAAGATGATAAAAACGCTTTTAATAATTACGCAATTGGTATAAAGTTACTGCGTAAAACTAAAGACTCTTTAAATCTAGCTTCTGCTTTATTTAATTCGGGAGATTGGGATATACAAAATGTTAAATATGAGGAAGCCCTTGTAAAATTTGAAGAATCAAAAACCATATTTGAAAAATTAGATTATACGCTTGGTATGGCTTATAATATTGGTAATATTGGTGTTATATATGCAGAAAAAGGTCAAAACAAACGCGCTGAACAAACCATAAAAGAAAGTATAACCATTTTAGAAGAATATGAAGATTATTATGCGATTTCAGATTATCTAACTACACTAGCCGAAATATATAATACACGCGGTGATTATGTAAAAGCCATAGATTACGCCAAACAAAGCTTGGTAATGGCTACACAATATGAATTATTAGAACAGATTAGTATTTCAAATTTAAAACTTTCAGAATATTTCGAGAACAAAGGAGACCCAAAAACTTCATTATACCATCATAAAGAATACTATAAATATAGAGATAGTATCATCAACTTAGATGCGGTAAGGGATACTGCAGAGATGCGCAGAGAATTTGATGTTGCCCAAGAGCAAGATAAAACCACCATGTCAGAACAAAAACGAAAAACAGAGCGCATTATACTATTTGCAACAATAGGTGTTTTGTTTCTTATAGGCTTATTAGCCTTTGGCTTATTCAGACGTAATAAATTTGTTAAAGCGACCAATAAAATTATAGCATTTGAGAAAGAACGCTCCGATAAATTATTGCTCAACATCTTACCAGAAGCAACGGCACAAGAGCTCAAGGATAAAGGCAAAGTGGAAGCGAAGCAATATCCTTCTGTCACCGTTTTATTTACAGATTTTGTCGGGTTTACACGTTATGCGGCAAAGCTCTCTCCTGAAGATTTGGTAAAAACTATTGACCATTATTTCTCTAAGTTCGATTTAATCATAGAAAAATACGGCTTAGAAAAGATTAAAACC
Source organism: Flavobacteriaceae bacterium (assembly GCA_034112185.1). GTDB lineage: Bacteria > Bacteroidota > Bacteroidia > Flavobacteriales > Flavobacteriaceae > Winogradskyella. Next base: position 26,220 of record JAWUVW010000016.1, read on the forward strand.
ATTGGTGATGCTTATATGGCTGTCGGTGGATTAAGCCATGATAATACAGATCAAGCCAAAGAAATGGTTTTAGCGGCACAAGAAATGAATGATTTTGTGACTAAAGCAAAACAAGATGATACTATAGCGGCTCAATTTGATATTAGAATTGGCATCAATACAGGAGCTGTTGTCGCAGGCGTCGTTGGCACTAAAAAGTTTGCCTACGATATTTGGGGCGATACCGTAAATATTGCCTCGCGTATGGAGAGCAACTCAGAACCCGGGCGCATCAACATTTCAGAAGATACTTATAAAGTCATTAAAAGCGACTTTGAATGTGACTATAGAGGGGAACTCCCTGTGAAAAATAGAGGGGACTTAAAAATGTATTTTGTTAATACCCTATAGATACGCATTTGGTATCAGATCCAAGGTATAGAAGCCCATCACATTGTGATGGGATTTTTTTTTAGTGCTGAATTTAATTTGTAAGAAACAAGTTAAAGCTGCTAATATTACCTTAGAACATAAGGTGCTGGTACAGCTAGAGAAAGACATTGAGGATATTAACGCGTTTAGAAGAGAATTAGACACCGTAAACAATGCATACCTAAAAACACTTAATCGCTCAGTATGATAGGCGTAAAGTTGATGCTGGTGGACTTAATAGCACCCTTAGGTTTTTTGTATACCAATGGTGATGGAGATTTAGTACAAGGATTCTATTTTGACCTTAAAAACAATGGGAAATAATTGACGCGCTTAATGGGAAGCTACGTCCGAATGATTAGTCTTATTCAAATAGTCTTATATTTGGTATTAAGAGATGACCAAATTTAAACAGATTTTAGTCGTATTAATTGCCCTTCAACTCGTATCCTGCCAAAAGCAGGAAAAATCGAAAGGGGCTAATGAAGACGACCTCTATAATAGCGTTGTCGCTAATGCAGTAGACCGAGACTTGGATCGTATCGCGGAAGATGGTGTTTTAAGAGCTTTAGTGGTTTATAGCAGCACCAGTTATTTTTTGTATAGAGGACAGGCGATGGGCTTTGAATATGAAATTTTAGAGCGCCTTGCAGACCATCTCAACCTAAAACTAGAAATTATAATATCTGATGATTTAGACGCTCAATTTGACGTCTTAAATAGAGGTGACGTAGACCTGATTGCTAATGGCATGACCATTACGAATCAGCGTAAAGCAGAAGTAAGTTTTACGGAATATTTATACCTTACCAGACAAGTACTGGTGCAGAAAAAACCAGATAACCATCTCCAAATGTCATGGAAAACTCTAGAGAATAGACTCATCCATGACCCTATAGAATTAATTAACGATACCATATCAATTCGAAAAAATTCGGCCTATCACGAGCGGTTAATAAGTTTATCCAATGAAATGGGCGGAAACATTGCTATTGATACACTAAATAGTGAGCTATCGACCGCTGAGATTATGGATATGGTTGCAGACGGAACTATTAAATACACGATAGCTGATGAAAACCTCGCCAATATCAATGCCTCTAACAATTCGATTCTAAATATTGATGTGCCGATTTCTTTATCGCAACGTATTGCATGGGTCACTCGAAAAAAGTCTAAGAACTTCCGAGAGGTGATCAATAAATGGATTAAAACGGAACGGAAAAAAACAGATTACCGCGTTATTTATAATAAGTATTTTAAAAACAGAAGGTCTTTTAAACGCAGAATACGAAGTGACTATTATAGTTTAACGAATAATCAAATAAGTGAATATGACGGCTTTATAAAGACCTATGCCAACAGCATAGATATGGATTGGCGATTGTTAGCATCGCAGGTCTATCAGGAGTCGCGCTTTGATCCTAGTGCAGAATCGTGGGCAGGTGCCTCGGGACTCATGCAGGTGATGCCTGGTACAGCAGATGATTTGGGTATAAAAAACCTGTCTGATCCTGAAGAAAGTTTACGTGGTGGTACCACTTATTTAAATCAGATGTATAGTTATTTTGATGAGGTTCCCGATCCTTTAGACCGGATGAAATTAGCCATGGCCTCCTTTAATTGTGGTTATGGGCATGTGCAAGATGCACAGCGATTAGCGACCGCACAAGGTTTAGATCCGATGGTTTGGGATGGTAATGTGGAATCTATGTTATTGGCATTACGTTTCCCAAAACACTATAATAAGGATTTTATTAAGCACGGTTATGTGCGTGGTTCAGAACCTGTAAATTACATACAGCAGATTTTTGAGCGCTATCAGCATTATATGCAATTTATTAGTTTGGAGGCATCTTAAAAGTGACCAATTTAACCGAGACTGTGTGAACCTGAGGGTTTGGATACAACCAGAATGTGGAAGCGCAGTTTAAAATCATTTAAATTTTGAGAAACTAGCACTGTCGTTTTTTGTATATTTAATAAAAGATTGATTTATGCTTAGGAGTTTTAGTCTTGTTATTTTCTTGTTGACGTTGCAGTCTTGTCAGACGACAAAATCAGTGGCGTCTCCAAAACAAATCCAACTTCAAAAAGAATTTGCTGAAACAACCGCCTTTAAGATAAACTCTAATTGGGCAAATCCTATGGCAACAGCTTCGATGAACGCCTTAAGTAATAGTGGTCTTATAGCACCAGGAAGTTCGGCCGGTAGAATAGATATTTCTCAAAATAATAATCACTTAAGTATTGAAGGTACTAAAGTAGATATGGTTTTGCCCTATTTTGGTGAACGCCAAATGGGTGGTGGCTATAATACGGGTAAGACTAGTGGGATTAATTACAAAGGCGACATTAAAGACCTTTCTGTGGAATTTAATGAGAAGAAAAAGCGCTACAGTATTTCATTTAGCATGAGTAAGAGTACAGAGTCTTTTGACGTTACTATAGACTTATTTCAAAATTTAACGACACGAGTCAATATAAATAGTTCACACAGAACGGGTATTAGTTATGATGGTGTTGCAACGGCATTACCGGAGGTAACAGAAAACGATTAGAAAGTTTTGTTTTAGGAGAAGGTGCGCTCGCAAATACGAGTTGCCCTACTGTCTAAGATTGATTATCCTGTGGATGGTATAACTTGGAAGTGGAAGCATACATTACAAGATTTAATCTTAAAACATACTATGCCACAGCGGTCTTTGATTTAACGTTAGGCGTTATTAATTTTGGTCCATTGACGAAATACATGTTCATTTCACCTCGATTTTTCACGGGAATTTTTCCTCTAAATTCACATTCGAAATCGTCTTTTACAATTTGATACGTATGATGTGACAGGTTAATTTTTCCTGCTTCAGAATTAGATTCCATTCGCGAAGCTACATTTACGGTATCGCCCCAAATATCGTAGGCAAACTTTTTTGTACCTACCACACCAGCCACCACAGGACCTGTACTTATCCCTATTCGTATATCAAAGCTTGTTTCTATAGTAGGGTCGTTTTTGGAGGTTTTAACGAATGCTTCGATATCTAAAGCGGCATTCACCATGCTATGGGCATGCTCTGTTTCCGTAGTATTTAATCCTGCCGCGCACATATAGGCATCGCCTATGGTTTTAATTTTCTCTAAGCCATGCGATTGAATAATCTCATCAAATTTTGAAAAATAAAAATCTACAGTTTCAACTAGTTTCTCTGGTGGCAGGTTTTCTGCATATGCTGTAAACCCTTTAAAATCTGTAAATAAAACGGTTACAGATTCATATTTTTTTGCTTTAACCTTGCCGTGTTCTTTAAGTTCCTTGGCCGTGTCTTCAGGTAAGATATTTAATAATAAAGCGTCAGAGCGTTCTTTTTCGTTCGCAATAATGACGTTTGTGCTTTGTACAAATTTATTACGTCTGTAAAGTCCGATAGCCATTAATCCTATTAAGAACAAGGCTAGGGCAGTGGCATAAAGAATAAGACGTTGGTTTTTTTTCTGAAGTTCGTATACTTTCTCTTGTTGAGAGAGTTCTGAGGTCGTGCGAATGTCAAAGGCTTTTTGAACATTTTCGAGATTGATGATGCTGTCTCTGTAGGTAATATGGTCTCTGTAAAAACCGAGTGCTTTCACTGTATTCCCTGATTGTTCATACAATTCGGACAACACTAGATTAGATTCACTTAACTGTTTCTTAATGCCATTTCGTTGCGCTAGCTCTAGACTTCTTTCGGCATAGGTTATTGCATTTTTCATAGCTTGCCGTTCCCTATAAATATCAGACATATAGGTAAGATATTCGGATATACTATAATAATCTTCTAGTTCTTCAAGAATCTGTATGGCTTCATTTATTTTTGTTTCAGCTAAGACATCTTTGCCTTGTTCTGCATACACCATACCAATATTTCCTAGGGTGTAAGCTTTACCAATCGCAGATTCCTCTTCATCAAAAATATTTCCTGCCTCTTCGAAATTCTTTAAGGCTTTATCATATTTGTTATTGTTAAAGAGTTCATCACCTGCATTAAACAAAGCACTTGCTAATGCTAATGACTCATCCATATTACGTAAAAGTTCTATACCTTTATTATAGTATAGCTCGGCATTATTAGCATTTCCAATTTCAGAATACATATCTGCAATAGACGTATAGGATACAGCTTCATCTTCTAAATTATTACCTTTTTTTGCAGCTTCACTACTTTTAAAAAGCGATTCTAATGCTAAATCCAGATTACCTAACAGACGGTGTCTATTGCCTATATTTAAATAGCCTTCATATAAAAAATGATAATTTTTTACAGAAGAAGCCAATCTAACTAAGGTGTCAGAATACGCTAACGAAAGATCTATATCGTTTAACTCATTAAAAGCGATTTGATGAAGAAGCGTCATACGGTCTTCATCACTATGACTTTTCCCTCTATATTCAGAAAGTAAACTATCTACTTTTTCTTGATTTTGAGCACGAACCAAAGTTGTACTTAAAAGAGAGAAACCTAAAATAGAATAAAAGATTATCCGAATTAAATACATGAATTAACCCTTTGTAGTACTAATTCTTAGTTTTGGATCTAGTTCAATCAGCACCATCCCAGTTTGTATTCCTCCATTCTCGGTTTTACTAAAACCAATTGTAAACTCTATAGTATAGCTGTCATCCTTATTATCCAAATTAGGATTTTTTGCAATTTTGCCGCAAACTTTACCTGTTTTTGGATCTACGGTTAGTGGGTCTTTGGTAAAGAAATTAGGATTTCCTGCATCTGGCTTATGTATCACTTTTGATAGGGCTACATTGTAATATTTATCGTCTCCATTTGGATCACTCAATTCAATACTCCAACAGACCTTTTTGCTCATATAGACTATAGTTTCAAAATCTTTATTGGGTGCACCAAATGGGCTCGATAGACCACCATCTTCTACAAGGGAAGTATATTTATCGATTTCTTCAGCTGTCATGTTAGAATTATCTAATTTGTTTGCTTGAACTATTAACTTAATAGTCCTGTCTTTTGGCTTGGAATTTGGCATAATTTTAAAGTTTAATGGAGTGGTTAATTAACGGTTAAGGTTAAGTTTAAGGCTAAATAAAATAGGACCTTAAAATTAATGATCAACCTAAGGCACTGTATTTAAGTCTTTAAACTTTATTTTATCAAATAATATTAATAAGCCTACATCAAAATGCAATGCTAAACTTAATAGTTTTTTAGCGCCGAAGACGAACATTTTCTTTTGGGAATAGTAGTAGTTCTAATAATTAAATGGTGTTTTTGGAGGACCAAAAAATAAGGAAATAGGCTTTAAGAATTATTAGAGGAGCCTTAATCATGGATTTTATTTCAAATACGATTTAAGTTGTCGTGGAAGTCTTTTTAGAAAACACTATTTCACATGCTATTCTCATAGCATTATCCTGCGGATGATGCTATTAGGATACAGAGTGAAGTACAAGAGGCTTTCTAATTCTTCTATTTTACATACTATCCTCAAAGCATTATCCTGCGGATGATGCTATTAGGATACAGAGTAGACGATTCTTATTCTTTAGAATACTATCTTCATAGCATTATCCTGCGGATGATGCTATGAGGATACAGAGTAGACGATTCTTATTCTTTAAAATACTATTTTACATACTATCCTCAAAGCATTATCCTGCGGATGATGCTATTAGGATACAGAGTGAAGTACAAGAGGCTTTCTACTTTTCTATTTTACATACTATCCTAAGTAGCATTATCCTGCGGATGATGCTATTAGGATACAGAGTGAAGTACAAGAGGCTTTCTACTTTTTCTATTTTACATAATATAAATTATAGGACATTTTATAACAATTAGCAGAATAGCGCTTTTGGGCGGTATTTGACATCAATCTTAGATATATGACGGCTACGCAGTTATATATCGTCAAAGATTATGTACAAGCTAATTGTGGGTTTGAAACTAGAACACCAAAGGAAGTTCATCAATAATCATAATAGAGTTTCCATGAGTATTAAAAACTAATCATCCACAGGATCATCAGTTTTTAATAGTGTAAAATGGCCGCTGTCAAACGCTCGATTGTTTTTAAACTCAAATGCGCAGCATTGGCTTCGCCGAATCTTAATTTGGTAAGCAAATCTTCGATTTCATGAGCTCTTTATTAAAACAATAGAAATCTGGCGAATAATTTCCAGCCGCTTGCCAGCCGCACACTATTTGGTAAAAAAGGTCTAGTAGACCTTTTTTACCAAATACACTAGCTACGTTTTAGATATCATTAAAATTTTGCCGTACATGGATATTTGTACTACATATTTTTTTATAGACGATTACTCACGTCTTTAATATTATTTAGACGTGTTCGTGAATGCTACGCATGTCTCAGAGCTTGCCATAAGAGCTAAAATTTTAAAAAAATAAAATTTTTAGCACTTATTATGTTTATAGTTTCGATTAGAGTTTTTATCAACGGTCTCATTTATTAATTCAAATAGAACTACCTGATTGTATTTGAAAAATTGATACTCAATCAATTCTTTCAAATAGTATGTAAAATAGAACTAGTAATTGTATTTTATAGATTGATACTCAATCAATTTTCAAAATAGTATGTAAAATAGAACTAGTAATTGTATTTTATAAATTGATACTTAATCAATTTATAAAACAGTATGTAAAATAGAAATGAACTTAGTCCTTTAGTTCTTCAAACTTCTTTTGTATTAAATCAATTGATGCATTGCTAACTCCACATTGTTTAGCTATAACAGGCCACTGAGCTAAGGATTCTTGAACTTCTTTAATTATCTCTGAAGGTTTACTAATACTAAATGTTTGGGCTAAAGACATAATATTAGCTCTACCTGGATTAGCTCCTTCTCCTGCTACTCTAGTACTGTGTTCATCAATAGCTGTTGACGAATATGTTAAATCATAAGCAGGAGCTAAAGTCCAGGTACCTGAATCATCCATTAACCATGAGAAGTTTTTTGAGTGGTCATCTCTATTGTGACTATATATATTAAAAGCTGCAAGACGTAATATCTTTTTACGAGCTAAAGCATTCTTTTCAAGGTTGTATGCAGTATCGATAATATGTCCATAATCAATACTGCTCATACGAAAGTTATCATGAGAAAGTCCTGCCATAGAATGCATGTGAACACGATTATTTCCAACCCTATCAAAGCGCTTTGTGGCAAAAACTTGTTTACCAGATTTACTTTTGAGTAATCTACACTCACTCATTTCAATTTTGGCTGCTAAAGCCATTTCATAATATGCATATTCAATATTAGCAATATCCTCTGGGTCAGAAGAACTTGGAAATTTTATAATCCAATGCTCGAACCCATCAGGAAGACTATTATATCCATGAGTTAATTTATCAGTTTTTGGGTTATATCCTACATTTGCTTTTGGTCTCGCTCCACCTGTTGAACCTCCCAAAAACATGAGTTCTTCAATTACTTCAGTACTAGTTCCATTATAAACATTATCCATTACTGTCTTTAATCGGTCAATATCAATTTCATCGCTAAATTTTTCATCATTCTTAATTGCAGGACTATATATAAGTGCACCTTTTCCTGAATCTCCAATATATGCTAATTGATCTAGAATATTAATGTCGTTCTTTGATAGACCTTGTTTCTCTAATGCACGATTTAATAAAAGCATTCCCCAACCATCTGGAAGTGAATCATCAAATACTCCAAATATCCCATGAAAAGGATCAGGTTTAGCTATTTGAATGGTATTATTATATTCTAATTTTATTGGTGATATGTTCAATCCTAGTGTTAAGAATTCATCATTATATTTGAAATGTACTAACCTATTATCTAATATTAGTTTCCCAACTTCTATTTCTTTTTTGGAAAATTGAAGAGAAACGTTGATAACCTTTCTTTTCACACCTTTCTTTTTTGAACTTGATTTTTTCACCTTCATTAATAAATTTCAAATAAATCTTTTATTCTTTGACTTTCTTTTGGTGGTAAGAGAATATTTTCAAAATCAGAAAGTCTTCTCAAGGATTCAACAATTTTGAGAAGAGACTCAAGGGATATTTGACCGGATGTTTCAAACCTCTTGATGCTACCATATGAAACGTCTGATTTTTCAGATAACTCTTGTTGTGTCCAGCCCTTCTCTTTTCTTAATACAACAACATTTTGTGCAATTAATACAAGAATATCAGATGGAACTTTATTTACGCTATACTTTCCCATAATAGATAATATATTATCCAAATATACAATTTTTACGCCAAATAGACAATATATTATCTATTAATATTGTGATTATGTAAAATAATATTTTGAATATTAGAATTTAAAATGACTCAATTCTCTTTTTTTCTTGGATAAAAAAAGAAACCAAAAAAACAAGTAAGGTATTCTCAACATTGATACGCAATCAATATTCCATAAGAGCTAAAATTTTAAAAAAATAAAATTCTTAGCACTTATTATATTCTTAGTTCCAATTTGTCTTTTTTAATTGTAACTGCTAATATTATGTAAAACAAAATTTGAAACTTTTGAACTCTCCAATTTTTAATTATATATCTTTTGTCTTGAAACAAAAGAAACAAAAATTCAAGACTGCATATAATTTTGGAAACAATTACGGTTCGTTACGCTATATTTTAGACTATTTAGAGTTAAGAGAATGTCCTGTGGACATTATTAGCTAAATACAATTTGAAACGAAAAATTAGTTAAGTGTTGTATCCAAATACAATCATCCCAAGATAATTACATTTGTATAGCCTAAAATATCACGTTACACTCTCCTATTGTTTTAACCAAATTTTTATGAGGTCAAGACTGTAACATTCATCTAAAAAAGAAAAACATCAAATTTATCTGTACCATTATATAACAAACCAAGACTTTCAACAAACTTAGATTCACTATTGGAAATTAAATTATATCTTAATTTTTTAAAATTATGTAAGCTAAGATTATTATCAAGCATATTATCATTTATAAAATTAGCTTCAAAATTAAAATTAGTAACATTCCCTTTCAATATGTATGAATAAT
>JAWUVW010000017.1:0-36260 GCA_034112185.1 Flavobacteriaceae bacterium
GCATTAATGTTACCAAACAGAGATCTGGTTACCATCTTTTCGAAAATCTTAATTTGAGCGTCATCTTTTACTTCGGCACTTTGCAACTCTTGCATTTTCTTTAATGCAAATTGCTGAATGGTTAATAAAGGTAAAACTATAGATTCCCTCACAGCAATAGAAGCTTTACTAACAGGCTCGTCTTCCATTAATTCTTTAAATCCTGTAAGTTTTAACATTAGACGTTTTGTCGTTTCGTATTCGGAATAGATAAGTGTCCAAAATTGACCATATTCAGGATCTTCTGCCATATACCGTGTCAAATCAAAAAATGACTTAGACAATGACATCATACTATTAGCAATTAAGGTTCTGAAAAAACTAGATTCTTTATACAAGTGTTGAACTTTCTCAAATTCCCCTTTATCTTCATAATGTTTTAATGCGTGGCCAACGCCAAAAAAGCCAGGGACATTTTGTTTTAACTGACTCCATGATCCAACAAATGGAATCGCTCTTAAATCTTCAAAAATCAAACCTTCCGATTTACCACGTTTAGATGGACGACTTCCAATGTTAGTTTTCGCATAGTACTTCAGCGTACTCATATTCTCTAAATATGGTAAAAATTTAGGATGGTTTTTAAAGTCAACATAGGCTTCATAGCTTAATGTCGCTAGATTATCCATAACTTCTTTATCGGCATTTTCCATCTCTAAATTCTTGTCATTAAGACGATTAGAAATACCAGAACTAATTAATTGTTCCATATTATATTGTGAAGATTCAATAGTACCAAAATTAGAACTTATGGTTTGCCCTTGTATGGTCAATTGAATCTCTTTGTCTTCGATTGTTGGACCCAACGAAGCATAAAACTGGTGTGTTTTACCTCCTCCTCGTGCTGGTGGACCACCTCTACCATCAAAAAACAGAACTTCGATACCGTAATTTCGAGATAGTGCCGTTAGCGCCTCTTTCGCTTTAAAAATTGCCCAATTCGCCATAAGATAACCCCCATCTTTAGTACCATCACTAAATCCTAGCATTATGGTTTGTTTATTATTTCGGGTATCTATATGCGCTCTATAGTTAGGATTATCATATAGCTCCTTCATGACTTCTGGCGCAGCTTCAAGATCAGTTACAGTCTCAAAAAGTGGAACAACATCTGCCGTAAGCTCATCACCAAAAGCAATAATCTTTAGCATGGCATATAACTGTAACACATTCAATGTGGTTTGGTTGTTACTGATGATATAACGATTACATGCTATCTCTCCATTTTCTTGTTGGATAGATTTCATTGCTCTAATCGTTTCCGTAATATTTACAGCTTTCTCATCCTTAAATTTCACGTCACCTATTTGACCTGAAATAGAGGCTAAATGCTTTTTCTGTGCGTTTATTGATAATTCAAAGAAGTTTTTTGGAAATAAATCGCTTTCGTTTTCAATTAATTCTGACACTAATGCTCTGAACATAGTGTCGTGCACACGACTGTCTTGACGAATGTCTATACTTCCGAAATGATAACCAAAAAGTGTTGTTCTATTTATTAAAGTCGTCACCTTATTTACGAATAAAGATTGATGCTCTGAAACCAAAATAGCTCTAACAGCGTTTAATTCTTCCCTGAATTCTTGTAATGAGATTTGGCTCTCCTCATTTGTACCCAACAAGGTATTATGAAGCCTATGATTTAAATCTATAATACGTTCTCTAACGCCTTTGAATGTCAATTTCCGTCTAAGATATTTTACATCCTTGATATAATTTTTTATAATAGCCTCTTTTAGCTTTTTTGCTACATCTAAGGTTATTTGAGGCGTTACAAAAGGATTACCATCGCGATCACCACCTGGCCAAAATCCTATATTTATAATTGAATTGTCTATTTCTTTATCATCGAAAATATTTTGCTGAACATAGTCGTATATATTGCCGAAAGATTGGTAAAATACATTCTTTAAATACCAAATTAAATTTATCGCCTCATCGTAAGGTGTCGGCTTCTTATCTTTAAAAAATGGTGTTTTTCCTAACTGACCTAAAAGACTATTAATCTCTGTTAGATTATCCACTTTTATAGCTTCAGCTAAATCGGTTATAATTCCTAAAACCGTACCTGGATAAAACTGAGTAGGATGCGCAGTTAAAACTATTCTTACTTTAAAGGCTTCTAAATAATCTTGAAGCAACTGCATTTTATGATCTGCTTGCGCATTTTCTTTTAAGCTTCTTAACGTACCAATACCCTCCATATTATTAACTATTGGAAAGGCAGCATCTTCAACTGCATCAAAAAGAACCACTTGTCGTTCGATATATTGAATAAATCTGAACAGTAAGTTAATTTGACTTTGAGGTGATCTTCTGGCTTGATACTTTTTAAAAAATGTATTAACAATGGTAGTCGGATCCTCTTTGTTCTCAAAACCCTTTTTACAGGTTTCATAAAATAGAGGTAATAATACGACTGTTTTTGACAATGAATCAAAGGGCAGGGTCATAAAAATACTATTGTAGATCTGATACTTTGACAATACATTTTGATTAAATCGGGTAAGCTTTGGTTGTGTTGGCATTTATTTTATATGATTGTTGATTGTCCTAAATGAATATTTGTAAAATTCATGTTAGTATCTTTTGGGTTATTTATAAAATCTTCCACAAATTCACCTACTTTACTTGTGGTAACATTGTCGTATTTTGTGTTAATATCTGGTGTTGTAATATTTAATTTAAGAGATCTTTCAACTGCTAATCTCACGAGCTCGGCTTCATTATTTAAGCCAAAATGCTCTAACAACATGGCTGCAGATAAGATAGATGCAATTGGATTTGCAATCCCTTTTCCTGTGGCTTGAGGATAAGAACCATGGATAGGTTCAAACATAGCATATTTGTCTCCGATAGATGCCGAGGCCAATAGCCCAATAGAACCCCCAATAACACTTGCTTCATCGCTAATAATATCTCCAAACAGGTTTTCAGTTAAAATAACGTCGAACTGCTTTGGGTTTAATATCATCTGCATGGCCGCATTATCTACAAACAAGAACTCTAATGTTACATCTTTATATTGCTCGGCAAGCTCCGTAACCACGCGTCTCCAAAGTCTTGAAGTTTCAAGAACATTAGCCTTATCTACTAAGGTGACCTTATTTTTTCTAGTTTGTGCTGCTTTAAAAGCTAAATGTGCAATTCGCTCAATTTCCTCACGTGAGTATTCACATAAATCTGAAGCGACATCCCCATCTTCACTTAAAAATTTCTCACCAAAATAAATACCGCCTGTTAACTCTCTATAAATACTAATATCGGTTCCTTCAATAATATGCCGCTTTAAAGGAGATTTATCTATTAGTGTTTGGTACGCTTTAACGGGTCTAATATTAGCAAACAAACCTAATTCTTTTCGCAACTTCAAAAGCCCTTGCTCTGGACGCACTTTTGCAGAAGGATCATTATCATATTTTGGATGACCAATAGCCCCAAATAAAATGGCATCTGTAGATTTACATAAATCTAAGGTTTTCTCTGGCAGAGGATCATTGTGCTTATCTATGGCAATGGCGCCAACATCCGCATTTGTAAATTTAAAATTATGGTTGTATTCTGAAGCAATTGCTTTTAATGCTTTTACAGCTTGACTGGTCACTTCTGGACCTACACCATCCCCTGGTAATACTGCTATGGTTAATTTCATGTGCTATATCTATTGTTATTTATGGTCACATGCTATTTCCTATTAATCATTCCCTTGAGTGATAAAATTTTGAACATGCTCGTTTCATTTGTATTAATTAATATATTTTCTGAGCTTCGAAAGCTTCAATTTGTTCTTTATTATTGACAAGATAATCTATATCATCGTAACCATTGATCATACATGTTTTTTTATAAGCATCAATTTCAAAATCTTCTGATAAACCAGAATCCTTTACTGAAATCGTTTGACTTTCCAGATTAACTTCTAACTCTGTTTCTGGATGAGACGCAATCAGGACAAGTAAGTCATTTAAGAATTCTTTTGAAACTTGTACTGGCAATAATCCATTATTCAATGCATTTCCTTTAAAGATATCTGCAAAGAAACTAGACACAACGACTTTAAATCCAAAGTCAGTAATTGCCCAAGCCGCATGCTCTCTACTCGATCCGCAACCAAAATTATCTCCCGCAACTAATATGCTTCCTGAATATTTAGAATCATTGAGAACAAAATCAGAATTCTCTGATCCATCTTTTTGGTATCTCCAGTCTCTAAACACATTATCACCAAACCCTTTTCGATCTGTCGCTTTTAAAAAACGAGCAGGTATGATTTGATCTGTATCTACATTCTCAATACTTAATGGAATGGCTCTAGACTTTAATGTTGTAAACTTCTCCATTAATTTAAGTGTTTTGAAATATCAATAATCTTACCTTCGACTGCAGTAGCGGCAGCGACCAAAGGACTTGCCAATATCGTTCTCGACCCTTGACCTTGCCGGCCTTCAAAATTTCTATTTGAGGTTGATACACAATATTCTCCTTGCGGAATTTTATCATCATTCATTGCTAAACAGGCCGAACACCCTGGCTGACGTAATTCAAATCCGGCAGTCTCAAAAATATCCTTTAGACCTTCTTCAATTATTTGAGCTTCAACTTGCTTACTTCCTGGCACTAACCAAGCCGTAACATTGTCAGCCTTTTTCTTACCTTTAACATAGTCCGCTGCCACTCTAAAATCTTCAATTCGCGAGTTGGTGCAACTCCCTATAAAGACAAAGTTAATTGGCTTATTAATTAAACTTTCACCAGCTTCAAAATTCATATAAGCTAATGACTTTTTAAAGGAAGGATTTTCATTGATAGGAATCGTTTCAGATATTTTTATTCCCATACCTGGATTTGTCCCATAGGTAATCATTGGCTCTATATCTTCTGCCTCAAAGCTGTATTCTTTATCAAATTCTGCTCCGTCATCCGTTGGTAACGTTTTCCAATAGGCGACTTTCTTTTCAAAATCATCTCCTTGCGGCGCAAATTTTCGACCTTTCACATAGTCGAACGTTGTATTATCTGGCGCAATCATCCCACCACGAGCTCCCATTTCAATACTCATATTACAAACCGTCATTCTGCCTTCCATACTCATGTCTTCAAAAACATTTCCAGCATACTCACAGAAATAGCCAGTGCCAGAATTTGTACCTAGCTTTGAAATAATATAAAGAATGACATCCTTTGGTAAGACGCCATTTTTTAATTTACCACTAACCGTAACTCTTAAACTCTTGGGTTTGGTTAATAACAAGCATTGACTCGCAAAAACTTGTGCAACCTGACTTGTACCTATACCAAATGCAATAGCTCCGAAGGCACCATGTGTTGATGTGTGACTATCTCCACAAACCATGGTCATCCCTGGTTGTGTGACCCCTAACTCTGGGGCCATAACATGGACTATGCCATTATACTTATGTCCTAATTCATATAATGTAATATTATTTTTTTTACAGTTTTTAGACAACTGTTCGAGTTGGTTTCGAGACAAGTCATCTTTAACGGGTTGATCTTGGTTTAAGGTTGGTGTATTATGATCTGCGGTAGCCACAATCTGATCTGGTCTAAAAACAGGAATGCCGCGTTCTTCTAATTCATTAAAAGCTTGCGGACTCGTTACTTCGTGTATTAAATGTTTGTCTATGTAAAGAATTTGAGGGCCATTGTCTATTTTACTGACGACATGCGAATCCCAGACTTTATCGAATAATGTTTTTTTTGTTGTCATTAATGGGAATGGATTATCAATAGTTTTTCCAAATCATAATTAAGGCAAAGGTATAAGTTAATCAAATGCCAATTATGGACTATGCAGAAATTATTTGTTGGTAAACTCTACTTGTTTCAATAATTTGATGAATATCATTATCATTGATTTCTTTCTTCTGATCCGCAAAACTTAAGAAGTTTGCATACACATCATCTAACTGTAGCTTTGTTAATTCATAACCCACATTTTTAGCTCTGTAAGCTAAAGCTGCACGACCGCTTCTTGCGGTTAATACAATTGCAGACTCAGTAACTCCAACATCTTTGGGGTTAATTATCTCGTAAGTCTCACGATTTTTAATCATACCATCTTGGTGAATTCCAGAACTATGCGCAAAGGCATTTGCTCCTACAATTGCTTTGTTTGGCTGTGTATAAATCCCCATACTATCGCTAACGAGCTGACTCATACCATATAGCATAGATGTATTAATATTTGTGTCTAAATTGAGATATGGATGTTGTTTTAACACCATAACTACTTCTTCTAAAGCTGTATTCCCTGCACGCTCTCCAATACCATTAATCGTACATTCAATCTGTCTCGCACCATTAATGACACCTTCAATAGAATTGGCTGTAGCTAAACCTAAATCGTTATGACAATGGCAAGATAAAATCGCTTTTTCAATACCTTTTACATTCTCTTTAAGATACTTTATTTTTGCACCATACTCACTTGGCAAACAATAGCCTGTAGTATCGGGAATGTTCAATACAGTTGCACCCGCTTTAATTGCGGCTTCGCAAACTCTGGCTAGATACTCATTATCTGTTCTCCCTGCATCTTCGGCGTAAAACTCAACATCTTCAACAAAGGACTTTGCATATTTAACAGCTGCAAAAGCACGTTCGATTATAGTTTCTCTATTGGATTTGAATTTATGGATGATGTGTAAATCTGAAGTCCCAATACCTGTATGAATTCTTGGTTTCACAGCATATTTTAATGCTGCCGCGGCAACATCTATATCATTTTCTACAGCTCGCGTTAAACCACAAACCGTTGCGTTTTTTACAATTTTAGCAATTGCTTCAACCGATTTAAAGTCACCTGGACTAGAGACGGGAAAGCCTGCTTCTATGACATCTACGCCAAGTGCATCTAACTGTTCTGCAATAACAACTTTCTGCTCTGTGTTTAATTTGCAACCAGGAACTTGCTCACCATCACGGAGGGTTGTATCGAAGATTTGTATATTGTTATTTGACATATATCAAAATATAGTTTAGTATTGTCTAACGAAGTTATGTTTTGAATTTGTCTAAACACATAACCCTTAATTTGATTTTACGATGTTCAAAATCAAATTTGCATATTAACCCATTGATATACAATTATTTAATCCTATTTTCTATTGATAACTAAAGACCAAAAAGATAATTTATTTTCACTAGTAAAGTCCTTGACAAAGTCCGAAAAACGACAATTCAAACTTTATGTTGGGAGGCTTGGTGTAAATTCAGATTCTAAATTCTTGAATCTTTTTAATCTTTTAGATAAAGCAAAGACCTATAATGAAGCATCAATCCTAAAAAGTGATATTGTAAAAAAACAACAACTCGCTAATGTAAAAGCACATTTATACAAGCAGATTTTAATAAGTCTTAAATTAAATCCGTCACATCAAAATATACGTTCTCAAATTAGAGAACAACTTGATTTTGCATCAATTTTGTATCACAAAGGTTTATACAAACAGAGTCTAAAAATTTTAGATAAGGCCAAAGAATTAGCCATTGTGAATGAAGAGAAAAACATGGCTTTTGAAATTGTTGAGCTCGAAAAAATAATTGAAGCACAATATATTACCAGAAGCATGAGCACACGAGCTGATGAATTAGCTATGCAAGCAAAAGAACTGAGTGCTCAGAACGTTATTGCAAGTAAACTTTCTAATTTATCGCTTCAACTTTATAGCACAATTCTAAAAACTGGTTATGTAAAAAATGAACAGGAAAGTCTTATGGTCAAAAAATATTTTAATGACCGGCTTCCAAAAATCAATTTAAAAGAAATAGGCTTCAGAGAAAAATTATGGCTCTACAAAGCCAACTTATGGCAAAGCTTTTTGCTCCAGGATTTTTTAAATTGCTATAAATACGCTTCAAAATGGGTGGATTTATTTCATGAAAATCCGAGCATGATTAACCTCAATCCAGTATTTTATCTAAAAGGAAACAACTACCTATTAGAATCTATATATTTCATCAGAAACAAACCAAAGTTTGTAAAGAAGTTAGAGCATTTTAATGCTACAGTTAATAATATTAAGTTTAATAAAGATGAAAATGTATCAACGCTTATTTTTCTGTACACAAATTTCCACAGTATAAATCAATATTTTATTGATGGTAGTTTTGAAGAAGGCTTAGAATTGATTCCGAAGATTGAAAAAGAACTTATTGCATTTAATGACCGTATCGATCCACATCATAAAATGATTTTTTATTACAAGTTTGCAAGTCTGCACTTTGGTGCTGGGAACAATAAAGCTTGTATAAAATATTTAGATAAAATTATTTCTAACAAATCACTTTCTATGCGTGAAGATTTACTTTGCTTTTCTAGAGTATTAAATCTTGTAGCGCATTACGAAGCTGGCTTAGATTATCACTTAGAAACACTTCTAAGAAGTACTTACAAGTTTTTAATAAAAATGAACGATCTGCATGAAGTTCAAAAAGAAATGATCAAATTTATTAGAGGTCTTCAAAATATATATCCTCATGATCTTAAGAAAGCATTTAAAAATTTAGTAGAAACATTAAAAACTTACGAAGACCATCCTTTTGAAAGAAGAGCTTTCCTCTATTTAGATATTATTTCTTGGCTCGAAAGTAAAATTGAAAACAAACCTGTGGGTGAAATTATTCAAAATAAATATTTGACAAAATATGCGCCTTGATTTTAAGAATTTCATAAAAAAAGCATAAAATCTTAGAATAAATTAGGATTTTAAATTTTTGTAATGCAATATTTGTACTCACAAAGTTCAAACACTTACTGAAATGTTATCAAGAAAGGTGGAGGGATAGACCCGCTGAAGCCTTAGCAACCCATAGATTTACTATGAAGGTGCTAAATTCTACTTGAAAGTGCAAGTCATTTTTTGCATAATCGGATAGATAACTCAAGACTAATTACTCATCTGTAGTTAGCGTTTTCTTTATAACATTTTTCTAGTATTAGCGCAATTCATTGCGTTGCCAAAACATGGAATTTTTATTTCATTTTTGGTTTGACTTAATTAATTATTAACTCAAAAAACAAGAAAAATGAGTACACAAAAATTTGCGACCAAAGCGTTGCACGCAGGCCACGACGTTAGTCTAACAGGAGGAACAAGAGCGGTTCCTATTTATCAATCTACAGCTTATGTTTTCGATAATTCGGATGACGCCGCAGGACGATTTAACCTATCTGTTCCAGGTTTTATTTATACACGACTAAATAATCCAACAAATGATATCTTAGAGCAACGATTAGCTGCTTTAGAAGGAGGAATTGCTGCAGTAGCAACGGCTTCAGGCACAGCTGCCATATCTACAACATTACTCACCCTTTTAAGAGCAGGAGATCACATCGTAGCTTCTAGTAGTTTGTATGGAGGAACCTATAACTTATTAAGCGTAACGCTACCAAGACATGGCATTACGACCACATTTGTAGATCCATCTGACCCAGAAAATTTTCAAAGGGCTGCACAAGAAAATACAAGAGCGATTTTTGTAGAATCTTTAGGCAATCCAAAGCTCGATGTTTTAGATATCGAAGCGATTGCTGTAGCGGCGAAAGCACACAAAGTACCATTGATTGTAGATAATACAGTGGCAACTCCATACTTACTAAATCCTATAGAATACGGAGCAAACATTGTCATCCATTCGCTTACCAAATATATTAATGGTAACGGAACATCTCTTGGAGGTATTATAATTGATGCTGGTACGTTTGACTGGACCAATGGAAAATTCCCAGAATTTACAGAACCTTCAGCTGGTTACCATGGTTTAGTGTATAGCGAAGCTATTGGAGCCGCTGCATTTATTGCAAAAGTTAGAATTGAAGGGTTACGCGATTATGGAGGCGCATTAAGTCCTTTTAATGCCTTTCAAATTATTCAAGGTCTAGAAACTTTAGAATTACGTATTCTAAAACATAGTGAAAACGCACTCGAACTTGCAAAATGGTTGCAAGAATTACCTGAAGTAAAATGGGTCAACTATCCAGGGCTAGAGACCAGCAAATATAAAGACCTTGCTGAAAAATACTTGCCAAAAGGCCAAAGTGGTATTGTAACTTTTGGTGCTGATGGTGGTTATGAAGCCGCAAAAACGATTGCAGATACCACTAAGGTATTTTCACTACTCGCTAACATTGGCGACACAAAATCACTCATTATTCATCCCGCAAGTACAACACATCAACAATTAAGTGATGATGCGCAAGAAACTACAGGAGTAACTAAAGACTTAATCCGCTTATCTGTCGGAATTGAAAACATAGATGATTTAAAAGCCGATTTAATAGAAGCCTTTGCTGTTGTAAAACAGAAAAAAGCACTTCAAAATTAGCTTTTAGCACTATGCTTTAGAATTTAATAAGGTGTCTTTATCATAGAGGCATCTGATTAATCTATTTCAATTAAAACACAGAAAAAAATGAGTGATTTAAAATTTAGTGTCTCGGGAGAGAGTTCTTCTGCGACACAATTTATAGGAAAAACACGGCAGTTTACTTTAGTTGTAGACGAACCAGAAAACTTAGGTGGCACAGACGAAGACGCTAACCCAGTTGAATATATTCTTGCTGGTTTTGCAGGCTGCGCCAATGTTATTGGACATGTCGTTGCCAAAGAATTAGGGTTCACAATTAAAAATTTAAGAATTGAAGTTTCAGGTGAGTTGAACCCAGAACGGTTTTTGGGATCTTCTTACAAAGAACGCGCGGGCTTTAAGTCTATAAATCTTAATCTAATTCCAGAAACAGATGCTCCTATAGAAACCTTAACTAAATGGTTACAAATTGTTGAAGAACGTTGTCCTGTAAAAGACAATCTCCAAAATAAAACACCTGTATGTATTGCGGTAAAAAAAGAGTACAATACCTTATAAAATAACTAAATGGAAAATTTAAAATATATAAAAATTCCAAAATACAACACCGAAAGTGGTAAGACAGTAGATATTACATTGTCTTACCAAACTTTTGGTAAACCATTACATGATGCACCAATCGTCTTAGTGAATCATGCACTTACGGCAAATTCGAATGTTATAGGAGAACATGGCTGGTGGAACGATTTAATCGGAGATAATAAATGTATTGACACCAACTCCTACACCGTTTTAGCATTCAATATTCCTGGGAATGGTTATGATAATAAGAGTGAAAACTTAATTGAAAATTACAAAGATTTTACAGCCAGGGACATTGCCAAATTATTTGCCTTAGGTCTAGAGCAATTAAAAATAGAGCAACTGTTTGCTGTTATTGGTGGTTCTGTTGGAGGTGGTATAGCCTGGGAATTGGCCGCATTAAAACCAGATCTAATGACGCATTTAATTCCTGTGGCGACCGATTGGAAATCTACAGATTGGCTAATTGCAAATTGCCATATTCAAGATGCAATTCTGAATCATTCTAGCGAACCACTAGCCGATGCCAGAATGCATGCCATGACCTTGTACCGCACACCAGGATCTTTAACACAGAAGTTTGAACGCACCAAGAAAAGTAATGGGCTGTTTAATATTGAATCATGGTTGAACTATCATGGTCATAATTTAAACAATCGTTTTAATTTATCTGCTTACAAAATCATGAATCAAATATTAAGAACGATTGATATTACTGAAGGAAGAAATGACTTTTTAGAGGTTAGCTCTAAGATATCTTCATCTATTCATATCATTACCATTAATTCAGATTTATTCTTTAAAGCTGAAGAAAACTGGAGCACCTATGTGGACTTAAAGAGCGTGAAAGAGAATGTTACTATTCAGGAGATTAAATCTATCCATGGACATGATGCTTTTTTGATTGAGTTTGATCAGTTAGTTCGATTTTTGAATCCTATTTTTAATATTACAAATACCGTCCATAAAAACACGAAGGAAAAATTCGCAAATACTATTTAACTCTATTAAAAGTTCAGTCCAAAGGTTATACCTTAATATATGACATGCAATGTCATATCTATTTCATTTTAAGCCACATACTTTTGTAAAAGAAATGCGTCGCAATCCCTAACTAAAAACTAGTCGTTTTTTTTTAGAAAGAGAGAATAAGACAATAACTTAAATAGTAATTTATTACTTAAAGATTGGTTAATAGCATGTTTACTTCTCTCTTTTTAGATTGGGTAAAAAAAAAGAGTGTCTTAGATGACGCTCTTTTTCGCTTTATATAAATCACTCACACACGCATTATTTTAATTTTAAAAGCTTTTACATATGTATATTCTTATTTTTTGATCTATATAGTGATATGAAAAAATATCATAATCTAGAAGAATTACTAAAAGACTATAGACAGTACTACCCATCGCATATGTCCCATAGCATCTGAAGCTCAAATCGAAGACGTCATAAGATTTACGGAATCACAAAAAAAACCTCTTAAAACTAAAAATATTGAACTGATTTGGGAAGCCTCTAAACTTTTACCAGAATTAAATTTAATTATTTTTGATCAATCTGGATATTATTCTAGACATTGTGTATACTTTCCTTTAAGCCTTGAAACGTATAAAAATAGAGAAATAGAAGAACACCAATTACAAGCTCAATACCTCGTGAATTATAAAACCCAAAATTGCCCTGTTTTTTATTGTTATCGTATAACCGCGGACTGCAATGAAAATTCTCTCTACATCATTGGAGCTCTTCTTAAATTTTACCGAGACACTCCATTAGACCAGTATTTATATGCGCTCTTAACATTTAGACAGGATTCTCACAGTCTGAGTAAACAATTAGGGGTGAAAATGATACGGGAAGTTCATCTAATAAAAGACAAATTTTAACTTTTTGAGGCCTCGTGTCTTGTTGAAGGTACATTTGATAATTCCCTTCATCTGAGTCGCTGAATATTGTACTTATTTAGAAACTGATTCTTGCCAATTCTAACAAAAACAAAGTATCTTTTCAATGTTCTAAATAAATATGAACGATTCGAGTATCGATTTACATTGTCATCCATCATTAAAACCTTTCGGGAAAAGTTTTAAATTTGAACCCCAAAAACAAAACCATATTAATAACGGTAAAGTCGCCATTACTCCAAGCATTAGGAAGGACAAAACTATATGGCCATAACATTATACTATTGAGAGTGAAGATGATCCTTATGGATTTTGAGTGATTTGATTTATTCTAATTGATAGAAGTTTCATAATTAAAGTTACATTATGCAAAAAAAAGTTATTATCATAGGCGGTGGAATTATAGGATTATGCTCTGCATATTACCTACAAAAGGAAGGTCATCAAGTCACTATCGTCGATCAATCTAATCTCGATGCAGGTGCTTCTTATGTCAACGCTGGTTATTTATCTCCTAGTCACATCATCCCTTTATCTGCACCAGGTGTTATGAAGAAAGGCCTGCAATGGATGTTTAATTCTTCGAGTCCCTTATATATTAAACCACGATTAAATTCTGATTTTTTAAACTGGGTTTGGGCATTCAATAAATCATGTAATGTCAATCATGTAAAAAAAGCAGCTCCTGTTATAAGAGATATTTCTGTTTTGAGTCAAAAGCTATATGAGGAGATAAAAACATCGGAAAATTTTACAGCACATTACGAAAAGAAAGGTCTATTAATACTCTGTCAAACTGCAGAGTTATTAGAAGAAGAATTAAAAATGGCTGCACTAGCTGTAAAACTTGGATTAGAAGCTAAAGAAATAGGTCCAAACGAAATAAAAGAATTAGAGCCTAACGTAGAAATAAATGCTATCGGTGCGGCATATTTTAAGTGTGATCATCATTCGACCCCTCATGAATTTATGACCGAAATGAAATCCTATTTAAAAGATGTAGGTGTGACTTTTTATACCAACGAAAAAGTTGAAGATATAAAAGTAACTGACAAAGTTATAACTGCTCTAAAAACTAATAAACAAACTTTAACTGCAGACGAAGTTGTTTTAGCCGCTGGTTCTTGGAGCGCACTACTAAGTAAAAAATTAGGCCTTAGTTTATTATTACAAGCCGGAAAAGGGTATCGCATTAACACGGAAAAATATACAGGAATAACAATACCTGCGATTTTAGCAGAAGCCAAAACCGCAGTGACACCTATGCATGGTTTTACAAGGGTTGCAGGTACAATGGAAATCGCTGGCATAAATCATAACATAAACAAAGTTAGAGTTGAGGCAATTGCCAATGCCGTAAGTGACTATTACCCTAACCTTAAAATAACTCAAGAAGAGAAAGACAATGTCGCTTGTGGTTTACGACCTGTATCACCAGATGGATTACCTTATATCGGGAAGTCAAATAAATGTAAAAATCTTACCATAGCGACTGGTCATGCCATGATGGGCTGGAGTATGGGAACAGCTTCAGGATTACTGGTTTCACAGATTATTTCTAACAAGAAACCTCTATTAGATTTAAATCCTTTCCATCCTGACCGTAGGTTTTAGAGCATCCACAACAGCCTAACAGCAACAAATACGTCGAATTTAGAAACACATTTCTATTAATTCTAGTAAAAAATAATTATCTTTTCATTATCATAATTAGCTAGACATGAGCAACTCTTATATAGATTTACACGGTCATCCATGCTTAAAACCTTTTGGTAAAAGTTTTGAATAGGAACCACCAAAAAAAAATAAATTTACTAGTGGTCGAAAAAATCTTATAACAGGGCTTTGAACTGCTCAAAATATTGAAGATATTAAACCTTATCGCATTGAAAATGCACATTGCTATCTTGACAAAAACAATACGAACATATGCGTGCAAAATAAAATTTCAGTTGAAGAAATTATTGATCGCTTGCTTTTTATAAATGCAGATGAATTTTTAAAACAAAACTTCAATTGAGAAACTACTCTATTTTCGTTAAACGTTTTATTTACAAGCGTTAATATTAATAGCCATAAAGACAATTATAATACTTTTGTCGGTATATCTTTGAGACTTGAAAAAGACTAAAAACACAGCGCCTATAACATTTAAAAAACGAAAATTTCGCTGGCTTCGCAGAACCATACGCGTAGTTTTAGGAACTATTCTGTTTTTATTTTTTGTCATTCTTTTTGTTAGAAGTCCCTGGGGACAGAATATTATCGTTGATAAATCTGTTAGATACATATCTGAAAAAACAGGAACCAAAATAACAATTGACCGCCTTTTTATTACATGCGATGGAGATTTAAAACTCGATGGATTATATCTCGAGGATAAAAAAGGAGATACTTTAGTCTATTCAAAATCAATCGAAGCCAATCTTCCTGTATGGAAAATAATACAAGGCGAAGCTATTGGTGCAGATGCCTTAGATTGGGACGGTTTGCGAGCCAATATTATTCGTAAAGATTCTATTTCTGGTTATAACTTCCAGTTTTTAATTGATGCTTTTGCATCCACGGATACCACAACGATTGCAAATAACACTACTTCTACTCCACTAAACCTCGTTATTGGTAGCTTAAATTTTGAGAATTTCGATATTGTTTTTGATGATGCTGTTGCTGGTATTGATTCCAGATTTAAAATTGGCACACTCAATGCCGATATGGAAACCACCGATATTGAGCATATGATTTTTGATGCTTCAGAAATTGAACTTTCTAATGCCAATATTAAATTTATTCAGAAACCTATCACCATAGACACCGTAGCTTCAGATGTGCCATTACCAAAATTATCTTTTAAAAATTTAGCTTTAAGTAATGTTCTGGCTTATTACGAATCCCAACCAAATCACTTAATTGCAGATCTTTACATTTCAGAATTCTCGACTGAAACACCAATACTAAATTTAGCAGAAAGTGATTTCAATCTTAAAAAAATCACGCTTAAAAATTCTAAAATCAATCTGACTACTGAGGCAGAAATTAGCGGATTATCTCAAAAAAACAAGAAAACAGAGGGCGACGCAAAGAGCGACATAAACACGTTTAAATGGCCTCAAATAAAAATCAACATTGGGACTATTGATTTTGAAAATAATCAAATCTATTATCGCGTGGGCAATGCAAAAGCAAAAAAGGAGGTCTTTAATCTTAATGCGATTTCTTTATCAAAACTAACACTTCAAGCTAAAGACATCACCTTAAAAGATAAAAAAGCAACGCTAAATTTAGAGCAACTGAGTTTCAATGAAATCTCAGGACTCAACCTTAAACAATTAGCGACTAACTTTAAGGTGACAGATCAGCAAATGCGCATAAATGGCTTAAAATTGAAATTAAACAACAACACCATTTCGGGTTACGCAAGGTTAGATTATAGATCGCTTTCGCAATTGGTAGCGGCTCCAGAAACGATTAAAGTTGATTTAAACTTACCATCGTTTAATTTGTCGTTATCAGAAATATTCAAATTCCAACCTGAATTCAAAAACAATGTGTACCTCGATACTTTAAGTCAAAAAGAACTGAAAGGAAACCTAAAGGCATCAGGTAATTTAGCATCAATCGATTTAACTAAAGCTGAAATCAATTGGGGAAATACAACACAAATTACAGTCAACGGAACACTTCAAAACATCACAAACCCTGAAATACTTCAATTTGATATTACACAGTTTTCAGCAGAAACAAAACGTTCAGATGTCGTTCAATTTGTAAATGAAACCGATTTAGGCATGAGTTTACCAGAGAATATTAAACTTATTGGAAAACTCAGTGGCACTATTCAAGATATCACAGGCAAAGCGAAACTAAGCACGACTCAAGGCATTGCAACCATTGAAGGCAATTTTAAAACCACAAATACAATCGTCTATGATGCTTCTGTAACTATTGACGACTATAAGGTTAATGAACTTTTCAACAATCAGCAATTAGGTGCTTTAAGCTTATCTATGCGTTCAAAAGGAAGCGGGAAAACCATCACTACTCTAGACGCCACTTTAGACGCGACAGTTTCAAAATTTCAATTCAATAATTACGATATAAAAAATCTTACGATCAACGGAAACATTACAAATGGAACTGGTCATATCGTTTCAACATATAAGGACGAGAACCTCAATACCAATCTCGATGCGCTTGTGGTTTTAGATTCTATTGCACCAGAAGCGCATATTAAGCTCAATATTATTGGTGCAAATTTACAAGCGATTGGCTTAATGGATCGTAATGTAAAAACAGCCATGACTATTAATGCAGATTTTAAAGGTAACAGCGAACACTTTGATGCCGGCGCAATTATAGAGGATGGTGTGTTCGTTTATGATAAGAGAACCTATCTTTTGGGTGCTTTGAATACCTTGGCTTATGTGGATAAGGATACCACTTCCGTTTCTGTGAGCAATAAAATGTTAGATTTAAACTTAAAATCTAACACAGATCCTCAGACGTTTATTAGGGCCATACGCAAACATGTACTCCGTTATTTTTACAGAGATGAAGCGGAAATAGATTCTACAACCAACTATGTGAATTTAAAACTAGAAGGTACTATTTCGGAGTCACCACTGCTCAATAGTGTGTTTTTTGTTAATATAAAAGATTTAGACACCATTAATGTATCCATAGATTTTAATGAGAAAGCCAGAAAATTAAAAGCGAATATTACTGCACCACATATTAATTATAGTGGCAATACGCTAGACAGTTTAGCATTTACTATGGATACAGACCAGGATAGTTTCAATTTTGATCTAGGCTTCAAAAATATTAAAACTGGCCCTTTAGATGTGCCTAAAACTATAATTTCGGGATACCAAACCAACCAAGAACTGGCCCTAAATTTTTCGAGTTATCGTGATGACACAAAACTCATGAATGTCGATACCAAAATCACAGGTAGCAAAGAAACTTTAAGATTTAGCGTGCGTCCTGATGGTTTAATTCTGAATACCAAAAAATGGATAATTCCAGCAACAAACGAAGTCATTCTTACCGATGGTAATTTAGAATTCAACAATTTTAAAATCAGTAAAAACAACCAATCTATTGGGATTACGCATAAGTTAGAAGGTATTACTAAAAAGCATGCTGCTTTAGATTTTAAAAATTTTAAAATTGGTGAAATCTTTTACTATTTAAATCCAAAATCTAAAGTTGCTGCAGGCCAGCTTAATGGTAATTTTATTCTCGTAGAACCTTTTAAGCAAACCGGTATTGTTGCCAATCTTAATATTAAACAACTAGAAGTACTTAATACCGATTTCGGCACCTTAACCTTAGATGCCCAATCGTTAGGTAGTAATCGGTATGATTTTAACGCAACACTTAATGATGGTGATGTAGATTTAGGTCTTACTGGGGATTATGTATCTAGTGACTCTGGCGCAATGCTTAATCTTAATTTAGATATTAACACGTTTAAAATGAAAGCACTAAACACCTTGTCAATGGGCGAAATAAAGGGTGGTAACGGCAGTTTTAATGGTCGTTTTAAAGTCACAGGCACCACTGAAGATCCGCAATACAAAGGCGCACTTAATTTTAATGGTGCTCATTTTAATATCGCAAAACTTAATACCTTATTCACTCTTAAAAATGAAACGCTAAACATAAATAATGATGAACTTTCAATGCAAAATTTCGTCATTAGAGATTTTGATAATAATGAGCTGGTTTTGTCAGGTACTATTGGCACAAAAAGTCTGACTAACCCAATATTTAATCTCGATTTAAAAGCGGAAAATTTTCAATTGCTCGATGCCACCGCAGAAGATAATGAATTATTCTACGGAAAAGCCAGTTTTGATGCTGATGCGCAACTCACTGGCGACTTACAAATCCCTAAATTAGATGCAAAAATTAGTATTGGATCTGATACTGATATCACATATATATTACCATCAACCGTCGCTAGTATTGAAGAACGCGATGGTATTGTAACTTTCGTAAATCGTAAAAACCCAAATGCCATAGTTACACAAACTGAAGCGCAAACAGCAACCATTACTGGTTTTGATATTGCCACACTCATTAAAATTAGCAAGGAGGCCGCAGTAACCATTATCATAAACGAACAAACTGGCGATAACTTTAAAGTTTCGGGTGAAGGCGATTTAAATTTCACAATGTCACCAAACGGACGCACTAACCTTACAGGTGTTTACGAGATATTAGCTGGTAGTTACGAGCTTAATCTTTATAATTTAGTCGACAGAAAATTTCTTATTGCAGAAGGTAGTCGCGTGTCTTGGTCTGGTGATCCATTTGATGCCAAATTAAACGTTCGTGCTATTTATAATGTTAAAACTTCTGCATCTTCATTAATGGCACCTCAAATTTCGGGTTACGACCCTTCGATACAAAATAAATACAGACAAGTATTACCTTTTAATGTATATCTCAATATTGCCGGAGAACTTACGCAACCCGAAATTTCGTTTAAGCTCGATATGCCTGAAGCGGACCAAGGTGCACTAGGCGGTGAAGTTTATGGTAGAATACAAGAAGTTAACTCGCAAGAAGACGAACTTAATCGACAAGTATTTTCGCTATTAGTACTCAATAGTTTTTACCCAGAACCAGGAAGTGATGGCAGTTCTGGCGGATTTGCTACCATTGCTAGAGATAACCTTAATGATGCAGTTGCTGGGCAACTCAATGCCTTTTCAGACAAAGTATTAGGTGATGTTGGTATTGAACTCGATTTTGGTATAGATAGTTTTACCGATTACCAAGGCGTCACTGCAACAGAGCGAACACAATTGGACATTGCGGCACAAAAAAAACTATTTAACGATAGACTAACCGTGCGTGTTGGTAGCGAAGTAGATATTCAAGGTGTTAGTCCAACAGGAGAAGCAACCCCTTTAATTGGTAATGTAAGTTTAGAATACGCCTTAACCGAAGATGGAAGATACAGTCTTAAAGGCTTCCACAAAAGTGAATTTGAGAATATAGTCGACGGCCAAACTATAGTAAGTGGCATTGCTCTAATTTTTACCAAAGAGTTTAATCATTTTGATGAACTTTGGAAAGCGATTAAAAATAACGCCGCAAAAAAGAAGGCTGAACGTAAAATAAAAGAAGAAGCAAAAGACGTTATTGAAGAGCAACAAAAGAATTAAAACTTGAAACAACAACTTAAATATATATTTATTATTTTTTTCTTCGGAATACTAATCTACTCCTGCAGTATTACAAAATACATCCCGCAAGGCGAACGTTTGTACTCTGGGGCAACACTCGAGGTTAAAGGGGATTCTACCCTAAAAGATAGGAGCGATTTAAAAAATGAATTAACTACTGTTTTACGACCAGAACCCAACTCAAAATTCTTAGGTATGCATCTTGGGTTATTCTATTACTACAAAACCCAGAAAGAAAAACCCGGCTTTATCAACCGCTGGCTTTACAAACAAATTGGTGAAGAACCCGTATATCAATCTGACGTAAAACCCTTGGAAGTCGAAGCTATTTTACGCAATCGACTGGAAAATAAGGGATTTTTTTACAGCACTACCTCATCAGCATTTTCAGAAAAAGGCATCGAAGCTTCATTAAGCTATAACCTTAAGGTAGCAGCACCTTATCAAATGGCAAGTTTTAAAGTAGACACTATGGTTTCACCAATGTATGAGGCTGTAAAACAAGTTACAAGTACTTCAAATTTTACAGAAAAAATGCATTTTGATTTATCCAAAATGAAATTAGAACGCCAGCGCATTGATACCGAATTAAAGAAAAAAGGCTATTATAATATCAATTCAGAATTTTTCATTTTCCAAGCAGACACCAATCAGTATAAAAACAAAAATTTTGATCTGTATTTAAAGCTAAAAGCTGAAGTTCCGAAGAAAGCAACCGTTCCTTATCAAATAAAACACATCAACATTTACCCAAATTACGATTTACAAGATTCTACTGCTATTGAAGCAGATCGATTTAACAATAAAAACTATTTTCAGGATTCGGTATTTATAAAACCCAAACATCTCGATAGATTTATAACCCTAAACGAAGGGGCTTATTACGATCCGCAAACCTCAAAAAACACAGCCAGACGACTCTCAAGTATAGGTGCTTATAAATATGTAAATATTCAATATAAAGAAATTGACTCATCCTTAACCGATAGTTTAGGTGCGCTAGAAGCTAATATTTTTCTATCACCATTAACCGAGCGCGCCATTAGGACAGAGTTACAGGCCGTAACCAAATCTAATAATTTCACAGGTCCAAATTTAGCACTAACCTATAGCAATAGAAATTTATTTCAAGGAGGTGAAGTATTCAATATAAGCACCAATATAGGTTATGAAACGCAATTTGCTAGTGGTGAAGATGCTGGTTTAAACAGTATCGAATTCGGTTTAAAAGGAGAAGTTATTTATCCTCGCGTGCTTTTCCCTGTTAAAATTGATGATGACTTTTTCAAATATTCTATTCCTAAAACAAAAACAACCTTAGCTTTCAATGCTTTAAGCCGAAGTAAACTTTATACCATATTGTCTGGGAGTGCTCTTTTTGGCTACGCTTGGAATGCTAATCGTTTTGTAAGTTATGAGTTTAACCCTATTTCTATTAATTATTCATGGCTTGCAAAAACATCACCTGAGTTTGAAGAGATTTTAGAGGGTAACCCATCTTTAAAGCGGAGTTTCGATCAGCAATTAATTGCGGGAATGACGTTCGCCATCACTTATAATGGCATGATTGACACCAACAACCCTAACCAATTCTATTTAAATACCACTATTGATGTCGCTGGAAATTCCATTAGCCTTTTAGGCAACGACACAGAACCAGGGGAACCAAAAGAAGTTATCGGATTGCAATATGCGCAATATGCAAAAGCTGATGTCGATTTTAGGTTTCATCATAACTTCGGAGAAAATAAATCGCAGACCATAGCAACACGCCTTTTTGCTGGCTATGGCTTGGCCTATGGAAATTCAGAAGTTATACCGTATGTAAAACAATATTTTTCCGGTGGCCCCTATAGCGTTAGAGCCTTTCGAATTCGATCCTTAGGACCAGGGACTTATAACGAAGAGGACGACATCAATAGCGACGGCACCTTTTTTGACCAAACTGGTAACATTAGGTTAGAAGCCAATATTGAGTACCGTTTTCCTTTATTTTCATTCTTTAAAGGTGCTGTATTTGCGGATGCTGGTAACGTTTGGAATTCAGTATCAAATCCAGTCTTTGTTGATGAGGAAGGTAATGAAACAGATAAATTTACATCCAACTTTATAAATGAATTGGGTATGGGAACAGGATTTGGTTTACGTATCGATGTGCAGGGCTTTGTAATTCGTTTTGATTTGGCAGCACCATTTCATGATCCGTCACTACCTGAAGGCGAACGTTTCGATTTTAAATTTGATAAACCGGTGCTTAACTTCGCCATTGGATATTCGTTTTAATATATCATTA
The DNA here is from genome assembly GCA_034112185.1 of Flavobacteriaceae bacterium. Taxonomy (GTDB): domain Bacteria; phylum Bacteroidota; class Bacteroidia; order Flavobacteriales; family Flavobacteriaceae; genus Winogradskyella. The sequence goes on from JAWUVW010000017.1 coordinate 22,353, forward strand.
TGAATAAATAAAAATTTATGAAGGAAGCTGTTAACGCAGCTCTAAAAGGGATAAAAAACAATGAAGGTGGCCCATTTGGATGCGTCGTCGTTAAAGATGGAAAAATTGTAGGTCGTGGTAATAATAAAGTTACTTCTACTAATGATCCGACAGCACATGCAGAAGTCACAGCAATCAGAGATGGCTGTAAAAACCTAGATTCGTTTCAACTGGATGGCTGTAAAATTTACACTTCTTGCGAACCTTGCCCCATGTGTTTAGGTGCTATTTATTGGGCACGACCAGACAAAGTCTATTATGGAAGTAATCAAGAAGATGCTGCTAATATTGGTTTTGATGATGCGTTTATTTATAAAGAAATTCCGCTACCTTACGAGAAAAGAAGTATTCCCTTTAAGCAGTTAGCCCGAGAGATTGCATTAGAGCCATTTCAAGAATGGACTAAAAAAGTGGATAAAACGGAATATTAAATTATAAAAAACGTCGGTTCGAGTGTTTCGACTTTTTAGTTGAAATGTATGGAAAACCTATTGAAAAATATGACGACCTTCATTCAAAATAACACATCTAAAGCCGTTGGTGAACCCCCTATAATGTATGGTATTGTTCCATATTTCACGATTCACTATGCGCTTAAGGTTTTTAATCCAAACTATGATTTAAAATTTCAGGCTCCACTGACCCCAGAAAAAGTACTCATGGGTTTATCCCACAACAAACAGCCCTAGATTTAAATGGAAACTCAGATAAACGACTCTATTTTCTATACGTTTCCAGAACTGGAGAGCGAACGTCTTATATTCAGAGCCTACCAACTCGAAGATGCCCAAGCACTTTTAAATCTTAGAAGTGATAAAAATGTTTCCAAGTATATGGACACTAAAATACCTAAACATATTGAAGACACAGAAAAGCGAATTGAGGGCTATCAAAATGCCTTCAACGCATATAATGGAATTACGTGGGCAATTATAGAAAAGACCAGTAATAGGCTTATAGGTGATTTTGGTATTTGGCGAATTGATCGGCAAAATTCTAGAGGAGAGATTGGGTATATTTTACATCCAGATTCTTGGGGAAAAGGCTATATGACAGAAACTTTAAACACCTTAATTCGTTTTGGATTTAACGACTTAAACCTTCACAGTTATGCCGCTAATGTCAATACAGAAAATGACAACTCTAAAGCCTTACTGCTCAAATTTGGATTTAAACTAGAAGCTTATTTCAGAGAAAACTTCTATTATGATGGTCACTTTTTAGATAGTGAAATTTATTGCTTAATAAAATCCGATTTAAACTAAAACAGCTCATCAAAATTTATTAAAAAAAAGAAAACCTTTTAAAGGTGTTTTAATTTATAGTACTGGTAATACTGTTGTAGCACTTTTATTAAATGAATTCTCATAGTATCGTTTACTAGAACTGATTTTGGTTAATATTCCTATTTCGTTTGTAGTTAATTATGTCATTCAAAATCGCTTTAAATTGAGATGATGCTTTCTTGGATCTGCTATTTTTTCTACTATTATGGCAATTTATCATCCTTTGAGTGAGACGCTTTTTAGTTAAACAATTCCTGAGCAGGCAGGGATCTCCTAAATTGGAACTTAATTATTATCGAGAACTTATAAATACATTTTTAGTTTTAGAGATGATGGCATTTCGACTGCGCTCAATGTGACAGTATTAGTATATCACACAAATGTTTTCAAATCCTCTTTTGCAAGCAATGTATGCGCTTTTATTTCATAGTGTTTAATAATCTCCTTCAGCAAAGACGTTCTTACAACAAGAATCAAGTGATCACTGTCATTAAACATATAATCAGGAATCAATTTTTCAGCCGAATCATGTAAGCCCATATGCTTTAATTCCAGTTTTCCCAGTTCGTCTATAATGAGATATTGACTTTCTTTTTTTGTGCTCAATGCTATTAGAAAATCATTAGCTTTTTCGAAGGCTGATTTTAAAAATTGAAATGGTCCTATTAAGACGATATTGTCTTCTTCAGTATCTGAATGAGCTGCAAGCGGATACGTGACTTTCGATTTAATATTTAATAAATAGCGTTTTCCTATGTCATCATCAGGACATAACACCCCATCTACATCATTTCGATTTTCGCACCAATCTAAAAGCGCAGTTGTCTTTCCGGTTCTAATATCTCCTGTTAAGATATAAATCATTCTTTTTTAACTTAAATTATTTTGGAACCCAAATAACGCTACCCTGAAAGATTTCCGCAAATAAAATCATTTTTAAATCATAAAAAATCAAGGTCATCTGCCTTCAATTTTAAAATGAATACAATTAGAAATGCTATTCGCCATAAAATACTTGAAACGCATGTAGCCTTTTAAGTGTTTTGTGTCTTGCCAAGTATGTGATAAAATTCGTCTGAAATAAGGAAATAAATCCATTGCATTGGTAATATCCTCTTTGTACTGCGATTCCTTTTTATTTAAATATTTACGGACTAATTTCAATAAAAACGGTCCTAAAACTAAGTACCAGAGCATCAAAATTAAAAAGCTTCGTAATAAAATATAAATAGCCTTTTGCCAACCGAATAGATTTCCACCGAAAAATGAAAACGCCAAAACTATAATAGCGACTGTGATGAGCCAAACCCAAATCACTTTAGATTTAAATGAGGCCTTTGATTTTTCATTAGTCACTATCGCTTCTATAGATTCCAGATAAAAAACAGCTTCTTTCCGCTCTGAAATTATTTTAATGACGCTTCTAATAAATAATCCTGCGAGTAGACCTCCTATACCATAAACCACTAAATAAACCGTTACCAAAACTGAAGTCGTTGAAGATTCTGAAACAAAATCCAACTTCTTCTGAACCCAAGCTCCATATAAATTAATAGCTTCCCACAATTCCGTGCCATAAATAATCGTAAGAATTAACAATTTCTGAAGCGCTGACTCTAAAAACGTCACAGCTCCTAAAATCATTAATGTGACACCTTTCCATGAAAATTTAGAAAATAAGAACGCCCCAAAAACGGCTTGAAAACTAACAGCTACATAAGCGCCAAATGGAGAATATGGACTTACCGCCATTTTTATAATCAACACTATAAGTAGTGCTTTTAAAATCGCTTGCCATTTATTTTCGGCATAATAGGCGATTAAACTAATGAGTAAAATGGCTATACCTCCAACAATTAATCCTGTAAAGGGTGTATTAAACACATGCAGAAATCCACCTAAACCAGATTCATTCAGGGCCCAGAGTGCTGTTAATTTATCTATGATAGATTTGTTGTTCTTCATTTATTAAGCAATAGCTTGATAATGAACTTGAAGTAATTGTGCAACAACACTTATCGCAATTTCCTTTGGTGTGTCACCGCCAATTGGTAATCCTATTGGACAGATAACATTGGTCATCCCCTCTTTAATATTCATCTCTTTAATCAGCATCTTATTAAATCGGGCTTTCTTCGTTTTACTGCCGATTAAACCTAAATATTTAGTTTCGTTTTCTAAGGCCATTGCTACAATATCAAAGTCAATAGCATGATTATGGGTTAGTACTAAAACATAACAATTCTTTCCCCAAGTTACAGCGTCTCTAAAGGTTTTAAAATCAGTTGCCTTAACCTGACATTTCATAACACTCTCATCTAAGATGGTCTCAGAAAACCAATTGTCTCGTGAATCAATAAGTTTAACTTTGAAAGGTGTACCGACCAAAAGTTTTGCGATTTCAGTTCCAATATGCCCTGCTCCAAATAAAAATAATTCTGGTGATTGATTCATAGGCTCTATTATAAATTCCACTTTTCCTCCACAGCATTGTTCAAACTCTGGTCCTAAAGTATAAGAAGACTCGATTATTCGATTCTCTTTTAAAGCAAGAATGGCCTCATCTATGGCTTTAAACTCTAGTTTCCCTCCTCCAATAGTTCCGTGTATAGATTTATTCTCGGTGACAATCATTCGAGACAAAACAACACAAGGTGCTGATCCCGAACACTTAGTTACTGTAACAAGCGCAACAGGTTGTCGCTTTAATTTAAATTCTGATAAAAGTTCGATCCAGTTTTTCATTCGTCATAAAAAGAGAATTTAAAAATAAGTCTTTTTACTTGAAGACCTATTGAATTTTAAAAGGAAGACTAAAAAGGATTGTGAGAAATTTGATAATCTCAATTTTTCCATTTTTTTCTGTAATCTTTAAGGTTTATCTTCGACAAATTAATTTTGATTTAAAAACATTATTACGCTATGTCAAAAAATTACTACGATGCCGCAGATTTGAGAAAATTTGGAAAAATCACTGAATGGAATGAAGAGTTAGGAAACAAGTTCTTTGATTATTACGGAAAAGTTTTTGAAGAAGGCGCTCTAACTGCAAGAGAAAAATCTCTTATAGCTTTAGCTGTGGCTCATACAGAACAATGTCCATACTGTATAGATGCGTATACCAAAGACACCCTTCAACGTGGCGTCACAAAAGAAGAAATGATGGAAGCCATACATGTTGGTGCTGCAATTAAAAGTGGCGCTACACTTGTACACGGTGTTCAAATGATGAATAAAGTTAATAAGTTGGATGGGTAAATCCCCATTGTCCTTCGGACGTTTCCCCTAAGGGAAAACTGAGGCGAACTTAATCTCGTAAGTAATATAAACAGATAACCTATTAATGGCAACAAAGTCCCTTAAAAAACAAGGTAGCGATTTAGCGCAAAGCAACAAACAATTAGAAATACTGTCAAACGGCATTTTTAAAAATGGAGAGTTACCTACGTTTAAAGATAAAATTTCAGAAACCAGTCAGTTTCCTTTGATAGCTAATAAATTAGAGATTTTACAGATTAATGTTGGGTACATGTGTAACCAAGTTTGTGAGCATTGCCATGTTGATGCTGGCCCAGACCGTAAAGAAATAATGACGCGAGACACGATGCGCCAGTGCCTAGAAGTGATTAAAACATCGGGGGCACATACCTTAGATCTAACCGGTGGAGCTCCAGAAATGAATCCTGATTTCAGATGGTTTGTAGAAGAGGCGGCTAAAGTTGGTATTACGGATTTTATTGTACGTTCTAACCTAACGATTATACGTGCTAACAAAAAATATTACGACTTACCAGAATTTTTTAAAAAACACAATGTCCATGTCGTGAGTTCCATGCCTCACTGGACGCGCGGTAAAACCGACAAACAACGCGGTGATGGTGTTTTTGATAAATCCATAAAAGCATTACAAGAATTAAATGCTATTGGTTACGGAACCCCTGGTAGTGACTTAAAATTAGATTTAGTTTACAATCCTTCTGGAGCATTTTTACCTGGTGACCAAGCCGCGATGGAAAAGGATTTTAAAAAGGCATTATCAGACGATTTTAATATTCAATTCCATAATTTGTTTGCCATTACTAATTTACCAATTGCCCGTTTCTTGGATTACTTAATTGCATCAGAAAATTATGAAGATTATATGTATGCTTTAGTAGAGGCCTATAATCCTGCAGCAGTAGCGAATGTGATGTGCTCTAATACACTATCCATAAGTTGGGATGGTTATTTGTTTGATTGCGATTTTAACCAGATGTTAGAGTTACCTGTTAATAGCAAATCAAAACATATTTCAGAATTTAACGAGGAATTATTAGAAGGACGTAAAATCGTCATTTCACAACATTGCTATGGCTGTACTGCTGGCGCAGGAAGCAGTTGTCAAGGATCAGTAGCGTAATGATATGAAAAAAAAAATATCCATATTTTTCTTGGTTTTTAGTCTTGTAGGTTTTTCGCAAGACAGCATTTCTGAATTACTAAAAAAATACAATTCTGAAAGTATTCCATACATCTCAGTTCAAGAATTAGCAATGCTAAAAACTGATGCTATTCTTTTAGATGCTAGAGAAATTTCTGAATTTGAAACTAGTCATTTAAAAAATGCTATTCATGTTGGATATGACAACTTTGGTATTGAAACCGTTAGAGAAAAAATCACAGATAAATCTTCTATAATAGTTGTTTATTGCTCTTTAGGCATTCGTTCAGAAGCTATTGCAGAACAACTTAAAACAGCAGGGTACACAAATATTTATAATTTATTTGGTGGTATTTTTGAATGGAAAAATAATGGTTTTATCGTTTATAATGATGAAGAGAAACCAACCGAAAATGTACATGCATTTTCACTAGCATGGAGCAAGTGGCTCTTAAAAGGAACAAAAAAATATGACTGATGCACTTGTAATTGTGTTTGTGAAAAACATAAAACTAGGAACTGTAAAAACAAGACTTGCCAAAACCATAGGTGATTTAGGTGCATTTGAAGTTTATTCTGAACTCGTTAAAATCACGGAGTTAGCCACTGAGAAATTAGAAATAGATAAGCGAATTTATTTTTCTACTGCAGTTGTTGATACGAAATGGAAAAACGATTTTAAGACCGTTCAGAATGGTGTCGATTTAGGAGAACGGATGCTAAATGCTTTTAAAGATGGATTTGAAGCTGGCTATAAAAAAATAGTTCTGATTGGTTCTGATTTACCAGATATAAATGCTACTCATATTACAACTGGAATTGAAGCATTAAATGAAAACGACGTGGTTTTTGGACCTGCAGAAGATGGTGGTTATTACCTCATTGGCTTGTCAAAAATGCAAGCATCTATTTTCATAAATAAACCCTGGAGTCAGCCAAGTTTGCTTAATAAAACGCTACAAGAGTTACAAAGGCTTCAAGTTTCAGTGCGTACCTTGGTACCTCTAAACGATATTGATACTTATGAAGATTTAATAGTTTCTGATTTTTATAAATTGAACATAAAATTACAAGAAAAAATACAGCAACTTAATGATTAAACGTATAACAGAAACCACTGAATATTTGCAAAGCAAAGGTTTTGAAAATCCTGAAGTTGGTATCATACTAGGTACAGGCTTAGGTATACTTATTGATGAAATTGAAGTCATAGCAGAAGCGAATTATAACCATATACCTAATTTCCCAACGGCAACTGTCGAGTTTCACAAAGGCAAATTAATCTATGGATTATTAGCTGGTAAAAAAGTTGTGGTTATGCAAGGTCGTTTTCATTTATATGAAGGCTACACTTTACAAGATGTCACATTTCCTGTTCGGATTATGGAAAAGTTAGGTATAAAAACCTTATTAGTTTCTAACGCTTCCGGAGCAATTAATTTAGACTTTAAAAAAGGTGAATTGATGCTTATTGATGATCACATTAATTTACAAGGTGGTTCTCCTTTAGCTTTTAAAGGTGTTTCGGAATTAGGCGAACGTTTTACAGATATGAGTGTTCCATATGATGCTGAAATCAATTCTAAATTTGAAAGCATAGCTAAAGACAACAACATTAAATTACATAAAGGCGTTTACGCAAGTGTCGTTGGTCCTCAACTAGAAACACGAGCAGAATATCGCATGCTAAAAACAATTGGAGCTGATGCAGTTGGTATGAGTACAGTTCCTGAAATTATTGTTGCGAATCACTTAAAATTAAAAGCAGCGGCAGTTTCTGTTTTAACCGATGAATGCGATCCTGAGAATTTAAAACCTGTTGACATCGGAGAAATTATTGCCATGGCAGGAAAAGCCGAACCGAATATGATTACATTATTTAAAGAATTAATAAAAACCTTATAAATAGTTCACAGTCTCAGTCGCAGTTTTCAGTCTCACTGTTACTGCGCACTGTAACTGAAAACTGAATACTAAAAAAATGAGTTACTTAGAAGCTACAAACGATTTATATAAAGAAGCTGCATTAACACCAGATGTTGGCTTATGCTGTACTACTAATCCTATTTGGGAACTACCCGGTTTAAAGATTCCAAAAATTATGCAAGAAATGAACTACGGTTGTGGTTCTACAGTTCATGCGCGCGACTTAACCAATAATCCTAAAATGCTTTATGTTGGTGTTGGTGGTGGTATGGAATTATTACAATTCGCATATTTCAACAGACAAAAAGCTGGAGTTGTTGGTATCGATGTGGTGGATGAAATGCTAGAAGCATCTCGCAAAAATTTCATTGAAGCTGAAGAACAAAATGACTGGTTTAAATCTGAATATGTAGACCTTGTAAAAGGTGATGCATTAAACTTAAATGTTGCAGATAATTCCATTGATGTAGCGGCGCAAAACTGTTTATTTAACATTTTCAAAGCTGAAGATTTAAAGAAAGCTATAGAAGAAATGTACCGTGTTTTAAAACCACACGGTAAATTGGTGATGAGTGATCCAACTTGTGAGCAACCTATGAATAACGAATTGCGTAATGACGACCGTCTTAGAGCACTTTGCTTAAGTGGTAGTTTACCAATTGCTGAATATGTGAAAGCTTTAACTGATGCTGGTTTTGGTACTATCGAAATTAGAGCAAGAAAACCCTACCGGATTTTAGATCCTAAGAATTACCCAACAGATGAATTGATTTATATCGAATCTATCGAAGTTGCTGCCATTAAAGATCCAATGCCATCAGATGGACCTTGTATATTTACAGGTAAAGCAGCCATCTATTATGGTGATGCCGATTATTTTGATGATAAGGCAGGACATATTTTATTAAAAAATCAACCTTTAGCAATTTGCGATAAAACAGCTGGCGCATTGCAAGCTATGGGTAGAGATGACATTTATTTCTCAGAATCTACGTTTCACTATGATGGTGGTGGTTGTTGCTAGTCAATATTATAATTCTAAAGCCCATATAGGAGTATATTAGGATGTAAGGTCTGCTGTTAATTTTAGACAAAAAATAAGTCTTTGGAATTACATCTTTAAAACTGATTTTACAAGTCAGGAATTGTATCCCACACTATGGAGTAAACGTTAATCTCATTTATAACATTAACTATCATGAATTATTTTTCAGTTTTAATCACAACATTAGTATTTACCTCATCGTGCATTGGAACCCAAAAGGTTGTACAAAATCAACCTTTGCCAAATAATGATATCGCTATTGTTTCTGAAGCTCCAGACATAGTTGAAGAACCTTTGGCACTCCCGACTCCTAAACCTACACTAAAAGATAATTCTATCGAAGTAAGTTTAGGCGAGGATGGAACGGTAAGTGATAATGGTATCACCGAAACAACAGAGATCCTTTATACCGAAGCTTTTGACCATGCTATTTTTAACGATTTACTTAAAAAGCATGTCTCCTCTGATGGTAATGTAGATTATAATGGTTTTAAAAGTGACTCTAAGACATTACAAAGCTATATTGACTTACTCAAGACCTATCAACCAATTGATAATTGGACAAAAGATGAAAACCTCGCCTACTGGATTAATGCCTACAACGCTTTAACAATAGATTTAATTTTACGCAACTACCCAACAAAAAGCATAAAAGACATTAAGGACCCATGGGATCAGCGCCTATGGAAATTAGGCAATAAATGGCAAAACCTCAATGATATTGAACACGAAATCTTAAGGAAGATGAATGAACCAAGAATTCATTTTGCTATAGTGTGTGCTTCAGTATCCTGTCCAAAACTTCAGAATAAAGCATTCATGGCGACTAATTTAGAAGAGCAACTCACAAATGCTACCAAAGAATTTTTATCAGATAGGTCTAAAAATGAACTTTCAGAGAATAACATTAAACTCTCTAAAATATTCAAATGGTTTAAGAAAGATTTTGAGCAAAATGGAAGTTTAATTGATTTTCTGAATCAATATACTGAAGTTAAAATTTCAAATAAAGCGAAAAAAAGATTTATGGATTATAATTGGGATTTGAATGATTAATTTTCAATCTGTCATTACGAGGAACGAAGTGACGTGGTCATCTCATTATAATTAAAAAGATTGCCACAGCTTTTTACAAAAGCTTCGCAATGACGAATAAAAGTATGGCACATAGAATTTCCATAATAATCCCTGTTTTAAACGAGTCAGCAACAATAAAGAACTTACTTTTTCATTTGATTGACAATGCCTCCTTAAATTCAATCTCAGAGATTATAGTTGTAGATGGTGGAAGCTCTGATGGAACACAAAAAATAATTGAAGCCTTAGATTTAAATATTATTCTTTTAAACTCGGAAAAAGGAAGAGCAAAACAAATGAATCTCGGCGCAAAGAAAGCGAAAGGTGATATTCTCTATTTTCTACATGCAGATTCATTCCCACCCAACAGATACGACAAATTCATTATCGGTGAAGTTGAAAAAGGAAATAATTCAGGTTGCTTTAGAATGCAATTTGACAGCAATCATTGGTGGTTGCGTTTAGCAAGTTGGTTAACGCAATTCTCTTGGCGCGCTTGTAGAGGTGGAGACCAAAGTCAGTTCATCACCCATAAACTCTTCAAGGCTATTGGTGGTTATGATGAGAATTACATCATCTACGAAGACAATATGCTTATCAATGAACTCTATGTTCGCAAGGAGTTCGTCGTTATCAATAAAAAAATAAGTACTTCAGCGCGTTTATATAAAAAGCATGGTGTTTGGAAACTACAATATCATTTTTGGACCATCTATGTCAAGAAATGGTTTGGTGCTTCAGCAGATGAATTGTTTGCTTATTACAAAAAGCATATTTGATAATTAATTCTTATTCCTACCCATTTCGTTAGGATACAAATCCTTTAAAATATCACTCTGAAAAACCGCTTTAGTTTCAGTATCAATTGCTGATAATCTCCCTGTAAATGCCGCTCCTGTATCTACATTCCAAACATTAGCAGCATGCATTGGATGCATCTTAAAGTAATTAATGGTTGGCGTATGGCCAATATAAATTTCAGAATAGTGTTTTAATCGGTCTGGATAAATTTCAGAATTTCTTTTAATACGTTTATCCATTGTTAATGCCATTTCCCATAACGTTCTATCAAAATAAAAACTTTGAACCTCAAATTCTCGTTCTACTCCATGCATAGAAGTAAATCCGGCATGCACAAAAAGTCGTTTTTCTAGGTCGATATGATATAAAGGCATGGCTTCAAAAAAGTCAAGATGTTTTATTTTTTCTTCTTTAGAAAAGCCTTTATAACTTTCAATAGTTCCTAAACCACCATGATGTAACCAAACGTTATTTTCAAATCCAGAAGCCAACCAGTTCTCGCACCACACATCGTGATTACCTTTAATAAAAACGCAGTCGTTAGTTCTGGACAATTCAATTAAATACTGAATTACTTGAGCCGATTCACTCCATCCATCCACGTAATCTCCAAGAAATATCAGTCTATCCTCAGCTGTAACTTCTACTCTTTTGAGAAGTTGAACAAGCGCTTTTAATCCTCCATGAATGTCTCCAACGACAAGTGTTCTCATTCTTCTGTTTTTTTATAAATCTAAATTTACATCAATAAAAAACATCACTAGCTAAAGGCAAACAAAATCCTTCTCGGAATTATTAGAAATGTAAAAGTTGTTAAATTTAAGATAAATCTCACTTAACATACCCTTAAAACAGCAATCAAATATTTTACAATATTCTACTTTGTATGAAAATCAAAACGGATGAAAATCAATCAAATCCTATTATTTATAGCCTGTACTTTATGTTTTACTGTAAATGAAAAACGCACTATTTCCGCAAAACTTATAGATTCCACAAAACGACAATGATTTAAATTTTTTAGAAAAGTAAAGGCGCTACGAATTTGAGTTGTTATACTATGCCTATCTCAAAAATGAAATTGTATGATCCATTAGTTTTAAACCAAAACGAAGTGAAGATTTTAAAGGTACATTATATGTAAATACAGAGGGTTTTGCCATAATTAGAGTCGATCATAAGAACGTTAAACCACTACGTAAGTTCTCATTATTAGGTGTTTCCATGAAAGAATATCTAAAAAAAGGCACTATAATTATTAAAAAGAATACCAATGGAAAATACAGTCTTAAATATATGGACGAGACTTGTAAAAGATAAGTTGGGATAAAGCGTCCCATAAAAGTCGTAGAAAAAAGCAAAAATGTTCGCGGACGCCGTAAACAAAACGAAGTCTCAGGAAAAGTACATATTATTGTAACAAACATTAAAAAAAAAGAACTTATTGTATTTGAAAACAACCCCTTATCAGGCTCTGAATTCAAAAACTTTATTGAAAAGGCAAAAGTAACACCAACATACTTATCAAAATACGATCCTGAATTTTAGAAAGTTTATAATGTTATAGAACCTAAGCAGACCATAAAAAATTTAAAATTATAGAAACTGAGAAAGAATAGATGCCACTCATTATATTTTAGAAATATTGACCTATACCAAAAACCAATCCCTGAGTTGAATCTGGAGTTATGCCCACACCATAATCGATTCTAAAAATAGCATTAAAGATTTTTTTATGAATAAAACGCAAACCAACACCAGGATATACTCTAAGATTTTGTGAATCACCAAAATCACCAAAATCACCTCCAGGGTTTCGCCAACTACCAGCATCTATAAAAGCATTGCCTTGCAAAGCAAACCATCCTTTTTCGTATAATGTATATCTATACTCTGTGTTTAAAACAATTGCAGCTGTTCCTCTATCAATAACGTTACCAACACCTCTAACGTTTAGGTTGTTATCTACTGCAAATGGCGCAAATGGCGTGTCATCATTTGTCGCAACGCCAAGACGTAAACGGTTAGCCCAATTTCCTCTTTTTCCGAAACGTTTAAAATACTCAAAATCGTTCCAACCGATCAAAAAATCTGGTAGTTGCTCATCATCTGTTGAATGGACATATTGAAAATTCAAAACACTTCTAAACCCTTCGACATACTGATAATCGTAGTTCAGATTATTATACTCATAGATAAGCTTGTACAGCATCTTATCTACGACTAACGCTTGTGGTACATTCGGATTTGTAGCTCCAGATTTATACTCATAATCTTCCGTAAAAAAATTGAGTCCTGCTTCTATTCTGTTATTGAAATTTAATTGATATAAACCTAAAACTTCGAAGGACTCGTTGTTATAGCGATAATCTGCTGTCGTATTATCAAAAAACACAGGTTCTTGTGTTGTTAAATTTTGATAATTAATCGCCAATCCTAGCTTTCTTGAAAACAAAAAAGGAGCTCTAAAATTTATAGCGTAAGAGTCATAAATATCCTTTTGATAAAAGCCACCAAAAGTAATATTCTGACCAAATAAATTAAATTCATATAAACCTAAACGATAAGCAAACTCATCATCATTGGTCGTGTAAACATTTGCAGAAGGGATAATAGTAAAGTTCTCTACAATATTGTAAAACACATTGTATTGATCAGGTTCTTCAGCAGGAAATACTTGGTAGTAAGCATGTGCTATTGAAGGTAGACGCTTTAGTAAGCTAATATCGTCTGCAATAACAGCAGAGTCTAATAGAACACCTGGTTTTATACTAGATATTTTAGTAATAAAAGAACTCTTTAGTTTTTTATTGCCTTGTACTTTAAGGTCTGCAACTGTATACTTTTGTGCATTGGCGGACCCTACTAATAGTAAGATTAAAATTGAAAGGTATTTCATGCGGCAGTTAATATTAAACTTGGTCGCGAACCTTGAATAACCTTACGAAATAGTTTTATTTTTCTGGTTTATAATAGTCTCTAATCACATCCTCTACCGGTTTATTCTGTGGTGTAAACCTTGGATTATCTATGCCTCCTACTTCATTATGTTTATGAAACCATTTCCACACAAAGCCACCTGCAAACCAATCTTCTTTCCAAAAAGTTTCAAAAAGTGCTTTTGTGGTATTGACTTGTGCTTGAAGATTGACATCTTTCATAGTATGATCTGAAACCCAGGGTTTTCGCCCCGAAAAATCCACACTTCGGTAGCCATATTCTGTAAATAAAATAGGCTTCTTATAATCTTTTGCCATTTTAGAGATTATAGGTTTATGCGATTTCCAGACTTCCATGCAATCCTGAAAAGAGGG
>JAWUVW010000018.1:0-78499 GCA_034112185.1 Flavobacteriaceae bacterium
GCAATTATAGAAAACGCTAGTAATACTGGGCTCACTGAAGCTCAGGCAGCTGAAATTGCAGCCAATACTGCAAACATCAATACCTAAGTAGCAACTGCTGCTATTGTTAATGATTTAATTACTGGGGGTGCAGCAGTACCGCTGTCTGCAGAACAAGGGAAAGCGTTGAAAGTTGTTGTAGATTCAAAAGCTAACAATGCTAATTTAACTGGTGATATTACGAGTGTTGGTAATGCAACAACTATTGGTGCAAATAAAGTGGTAAGTGCAATGATTGCAAATGAAACTATTGTTGCAGAAGATATAGCTACCGATGCCATCACTACAGCAAAAATAGCAACTGCGAATGTGACCAATGCTAAATTAGCTTCAGCAATTGATGCTATCAAGTTAGCAGATGGTACCGTTACCAATGCAGCATTACAATATATAGGAGCATTAACTTCTGATGCACAAGCACAAATTATTGGGTTAAGCATTATTGGGAATAGCAATACGAAAAGAATTGATGGAGCTGTAATGAAAACTGGCGATCAAACAATAGCTGGTGCTAAAACTTTTAGTGCTACAATCGTTGGAAACGTAACGGGTAATGTTACAGGAAACGCTACAACCGCAACTAAACTTGCTACCCCAAGAACTATTAATGGCGAAGCTTTTGATGGGTCACAAAATATTACAATAACCGCCGTAGCCGCTGCAAATAGTTTAACAGGAACCGCTTTAGCAGATGCCGTAGTTACCTCTAAACTGACCTCAGTTGGTACTTTAGAAGATTTAACAGTTACCAATGCAATTGCAGGAAGTATCACAGGAAACGCAGCAACGGCAGCTAAACTTGTGGGTATTACAAATAGTAATATTGTGGAATTGACAGAAACACAAACATTACTCAACAAAACATTAACCTCACCAACTATTACTGGAACTGGCGCTATTGCAGGAACTTTTACAGGAAATCTAACGGGCGATGTTACAGGAAATCTAACAGGAAATGTAACGGGAGATGTTTATGCCAGTAATGGTACAAGCAAAATATTGGCAAGTGGAACAGATGGAACGGATGCTACATTCACGGGCGATCTAACTGGTAATGCTGATACTGCAACAACAGCAACAACAGCAACAACACAAACTACAGGTGACAATACAACCAAAATAGCAACTACAGCGTTTGTTACTTCTGCTATTGTAGATAATCTAACTACTGAAACTACAAATGTACCACTATCGGCAAAGCAAGGAAAAGTATTAAAAGACCTGATAGATGTTTTACAAGGACAGTTAGCAGTCACAGCTCCAGGGGCTCCAACAAACCTAAAAGCCACACCAGGAGGGACTGGAAAAATAAATATAACTTTTGATTTCCCCGTAAGTAGCGGAGGTGGAGCTATTAATAAATTTACAGCCACTTCGAACCCAGGTAATATAATAAACGAAGTATTGGGCGCTTCGACTAATGTAATAAACGCAACAGGTTTAGATGACAATACCGCTTATACCTTTACGGCTATTGCTTTTAATAACGGAGGAAATAGTCTAAAAAGTAGTTCTTCATTAATAATGACTACATCAGGAATACCTTATCCTATAACCAACTTGGCAGTCTCGGCAGGCGCTGGAATAGGGGAACTCACTGTTAATTTTGATGCTCCTGCAATTAAAATCAGTGAGGTTACTACTGGGTATACAATTACAGCGACACCAACATCTGGTACACCTGTTGTTAAGACTACTACTGTTGCTGGAGCAACTACTGTAGCAGGCTTAGCAGGTGATGAAACTTATACCCTTGCTGTTGTTACTAATAATGAGTTTGGTAGCAGTTCACAAGTTTCTTCATCAGGAATATATGTACCTCTATCAATAGGAAGTCTTCATGCAGGAGGTGTTGTATTTTGGTTGGATCCTACGGATAATACAAAAGGCTTAGTATGTGCTTTAGAAGAGCAGAGTTTGGGAATTCGATGGAACAACGGGAGTAATGTTTCGACTGGTGCTACGGGATTTAATATTGGAGAGGGAGCTACTAATACAGACAAAGTTATTGCTGTGCAGGGTCCCGATGAAAGCGATTACGCAGCTGGGAAGGCAAGGGCATATAGAGGTGGTTCTTATGATGATTGGTTCTTACCAAGTAAAAATGAATTAAATCAAATGTATATAAATAAAGATTTGCTGAACTCAGTTGCCGGCTTTACAGCTTTCAGCCCAAGTTACTACTGGAGTTCTACGGAGGTCGATAACGATGACGCGCGGTTACAGAATTTCGGCAATGGTATTCAGGCCTTCGACTTTAAGTACACCACATTCAGTGTGCGTGCTGTTCGGGCTTTTTAATTATTTAGTAATTTAACAATTTAATGATTACCGCGTAAGCGGTCGAATTTAAAAATATAAAACCAGTACTACTTTATTTAAGTAGTACTGGTTTTTTTGTGTTTAAAAAAACAGAAACAAACAGCTTGCCACGTCGTGCCTCCTCGCAATGACGCAACCCACCGTCATTTCGAGGAAAGTATGACCGAAGTAATTTTATGATTAAAACTAAAAAACAAACAGCTTGTCGCGTCGTGCCTACTTGCAATGACATTACAAACAAACAGATTGCCACGTTATCAGATAATTACTAAAACTACTCGCAAGAACGTTATCAATCAAAAGAAAATAACCAACCATCAGATAAATCATTCCATTCAGGATTTCTAGCATTAATCAAACGTTCTTTTCGTTTTCTGTTGCCAGATTTCAGCTGTTTTTCTCTGGCAATAGCAAGATTAATGTCATCAAACTCTTCAAAATAGATGAGCTTATCACAATTGTATTTAGCAGTGAAGCCTTTATATGTTTTTGTTTTGTGATGATAAACTCTTTTTAGTAAGTCGCTTGTTACACCAACATAAATAACGGTATTATTTTTATTAGTCATAAAGTAAACGAGTGATTTTTTCATGATTTAAATATAGTAATTACTTGTCATTACGAGGAAAGAGGAACGAATAACGTGGGTTTCTCATGATTGAAACTGAGAAACAAACAGATTGCCACGTCGTACCTCCTCGCAATGACGTAACCCATCGTCATTACGAGGGAAGTATGACCGAAGTAATCTCATGAATAGAACTTAAAACAAACAGATTGCCACGTCGTACCTCCTCGCAATGACGTATTGTTTAAACAGATTGCCACGTCATGCTTCCTCGCAATGACGTATTGTTTAAACAGATTGCTGCGACGTAAAAACGCCTCACAATGCTGAAACCCACCGTCATTACGACGAATGAGGCACGCATGACGCGGTAATCTCATAAATTGAAACTCAAAATCAGCAGCTTATAATTTCTGTTGTAAATTAATTATAAACAATATGCCATAAGTTTAAAGGGTTTAGTACATTTATGACTTATGGAATTTCTTAACCAACTACTCAAAGACTTCTCATCCTTAGCATGGGGCTTACCATTACTTGTTTTATTAATTGGAGGTGGCTTATATTTATTAATACGTTCTCGGTTTTTACCATTTCGGTACTTAGGGCATGCCATTAGTGTCCTTAGAGGAAAATATGATGACCCAAATGATCCTGGTCAGATTACACATTTTCAAGCCTTAACAACGGCATTATCTGCTACGGTTGGCATGGGTAATATTGCTGGTGTTGCCGTTGCTATTTCTATTGGTGGTCCTGGCGCTGTCTTTTGGATGTGGGTGAGTGCTGTAATCGGTATGTCTACTAAATTTTTCACGTCAACGCTAGCCATTATGTATCGCGGAAAGGACAGTGCTGGAGAGCTACAAGGAGGCCCAATGTATTTTATAACCGAAGGTTTAGGGAAATCTTGGAAACCCTTAGCTATATTTTTTAGTTTTTGTGGCTTACTAGGTGCTTTGCCTGTTTTTAATGTCAATCAGTTAACACAAGCCTTAAATGATATTTTATTAATACCTAATGGCGTAGAAGTGGGGTTGAAATCTAATCTTATTATTGGTTTTATTTTAGTCGGCATCACAGCCTTAGTTATTGTTGGTGGCATTAAGCGTATTGGTAATGTCGCCTCTCGTTTAGTACCAAGTATGGTCGTATTATACTTTATTTTAGTTACTATTATTTTGGTTGCGCATAGCGATGTCTTAGTATATTATGTAAAACTCATATTTACAGATGCTTTTGCTGCGAACTATTATCCACAAGGCGATACCTTTTTAGGGGGCGTT
The DNA here is from genome assembly GCA_034112185.1 of Flavobacteriaceae bacterium. Classification (GTDB taxonomy): domain Bacteria; phylum Bacteroidota; class Bacteroidia; order Flavobacteriales; family Flavobacteriaceae; genus Winogradskyella. Next base: position 4,216 of record JAWUVW010000018.1, read on the forward strand.
TTGGGTGCTTTAATTCTTCATGGTATTAAACGTGGCGCATTTTCTAACGAAGCTGGGATTGGTACGGCACCAATGGCACATGGAGCAGCAAAAACAGACGAGCCTATACGCGAAGGCTTAGTCGCTATGTTAGGACCAGCAATAGATACGTTAATCGTCTGTACGCTTACCGCTTTAGCGATTTTAGTTACCGGTGTTTGGGAAACGACTTCAGACAATGGAGTCTCTCTTACAGCTTCAGCATTTGCAGATGTGATGCCAACCTATGGTAGATATGCCTTGTTAGTTTGTATTGCGGTATTTAGTATGAGCTCATTATTCTCTTATTCCTATTATGGCACAAAATGTATGTCCTTTTTATTTGGAGCTGATAAAAAACATTACTACAACTACTTCTATATTTTAAGTATTCTAATGGGTGCAACAACAAGCTTAAGCATGATGATTAATCTCATTGATGGGGTTTTTGCTTTAATGGCGATTCCGACCATGATAGCCACTATTCTTTTAGCGCCAAAAGTAATCACAGAACTGAAAGCCTACTTAAACCGTTTAAAACAGTCTAAAAATGAAAGTAACAGCTAACGCAAAAGCCTATTGGCGCGATAATATAAAATACGTGCTTGTTTTATTAGCCATTTGGTTTGTCGTCTCCTATGGCGCAGGGATTCTATTTAAAGATGAATTAAATACTATTAAAATTGGTGGCTTTAAATTGGGGTTTTGGTTTGCACAACAGGGTTCTATGTATGTGTTCGTCGTCCTCATTTTTGTGTATGTAAGATTGATGAATAAACTCGATAAAAAATATGGCTATGATGAATAAGTTACTACTCATTGCCGAAATGGATGTACAGACCTGGACCTATATTTTGGTAGGCATCACATTTACGCTTTACATAGGTATTGCCATTTATTCGCGAGCAGGCTCAACAAAAGAATTTTATGTCGCTGGCGGAGGTGTTTCACCATTAGCCAATGGTATGGCAACTGCGGCAGATTGGATGAGTGCGGCCTCTTTTATTTCTATGGCTGGCATTATATCCTTTGCGGGTTATGATGGCGCTGTGTACTTAATGGGTTGGACAGGGGGGTATGTGCTTTTAGCATTGTTGTTGGCACCCTATTTACGCAAGTTCGGGAAGTTTACCGTTCCCGATTTTATAGGTGATCGGTATTATTCTAAAACGGCTCGAATTGTCGCCGTATTTTGTGCACTTCTAGTGTCATTTACCTATGTTGCTGGTCAAATGCGTGGTGTAGGGATTGTATTCTCAAGATTTTTAGAAGTCGATATTAATACAGGAGTCATTATTGGTATGTTGATTGTTTTATTCTATGCCGTATTAGGTGGCATGAAAGGCATCACATACACACAAGTGGCACAATACTGTGTGCTGATATTTGCTTTTATGGTGCCTGCCATATTTATATCTATTCAAATGACCGGTTATCCCATTCCGCAATTAGGTTTTGGTGCCCAATTAAGTGATGGTTCTGGCACCTATTTATTAGACAAATTAGATGGCTTAAGCACTGAACTCGGTTTTACAGCATATACCGAAGGCTCTAAATCTACCATAGATGTCTTTGCTATTACACTAGCTTTAATGGTGGGTACAGCAGGTTTACCTCATGTTATTGTGCGATTTTTTACCGTAAAACGTGTGAAGGATGCTCGGAAATCTGCGGGTATAGCCTTATTACTTATCGTCATTTTATATACTACAGCACCAGCTGTGGCGGTATTTGCAAGAACCAATATGATTGAAACGGTTTCGAATCAGCCATATGCCGATGTCCCAGAATGGTTTAAGAAATGGGAAACCACGGGTTTAATTACATTCGACGATAAAGACAATAATGGACTAATTACTTATGTTGCCGATGAAGCTAAAAACGAACTCACTGTTGATCGCGATATCATGGTATTAGCAAATCCAGAAATTGCGCAACTTCCTAATTGGGTCATTGCTTTAGTTGCCGCAGGAGGTTTAGCAGCAGCTTTATCTACTGCAGCAGGCCTTTTATTAGTGATTTCATCATCTGTATCTCACGACTTAATAAAGAAAATCATTAAGCCTTCCATATCAGAAAAGGGGGAATTAGTAGCGGCGCGTTTATCTGCCGTAGGTGCTGTTTGCGTGGCAGGTTATTTTGGAATAAATCCACCAGGATTTGTAGCGGCCGTTGTTGCTTTAGCTTTTGGACTGGCAGCAGCCTCATTTTTTCCTGCGATTATTCTAGGTATTTTTTATAAACGCATGAATAAAGAGGGTGCTATCGCCGGAATGGTCGTTGGTATTATAAGTATGCTCTTATATATGATGAAATATAGGTTGGGCTGGTTTGACGCTATATTGCCAAATAAAAGTGAATGGTGGTTCGGCATTTCGCCTGAAGGATTTGGTACCATTGCTATGTTACTTAACTTTATGGTATCACTAATTATAATGAAATTTACTAAGGCGCCACCTCAAGAGGTTCAAGATATTGTAGAAAATATAAGAATTCCAAGTGGTGTAAATAGTGTTTCATCGCACTGAATTAATGAATTGGACTTTTTTAGTCGATTAATTTATGTTGTCTGTAGAAAAAAGTTATTTGAATACTAAAATTATATTACATTAGAAAACACATTCAATTTATCTACATTTTAAGAAATTTAAAACTGCAAAAAACACTATATGAGTAATTACCATATCAAACAGTTTGAAGAATATTTTCAGGTTTATAGAAAATCAGTCAGAAATCCAGAGCAATTTTGGGAAGAAATAGCAGAAGAACATTTTGTATGGAGAAAAAAATGGTCTAAGGTTTTAAGTTGGGATTTTAAGAAACCAGAAGTTAAATGGTTTGAAGATGCAAAACTCAACATCACAGAAAATTGTTTAGATCGGCATTTGCCAACACGAGGCGATAAAACAGCAATTCTGTTTGAACCTAACGATCCAGAGGATGCTGCTGAACATATCACTTACAAACAACTCCATGCTCGTGTTTGTAAATTCGCCAATGTACTTAAAGATAAGGGCATTAAAAAAGGAGATCGGGTTTGTATTTATTTACCAATGATTCCTGAATTGGCAATTTCCGTTTTAGCCTGTGCCCGAATTGGTGCAGTCCATTCTGTCGTATTTGCAGGGTTTTCGGCAACAGCATTAGCAACACGTATTAATGACTGTGATGCCAAAATGGTAATTACTTCCGATGGCTCTTATCGTGGTGCCAAAACTATTGATCTAAAAGGGATTGTAGATGAAGCACTTAATGATACGCCAGGCGTAGAATCTGTTTTAGTGGCAAAGCGTATTCATTCTGATGTGTATATGAAGGACGACCGCGATTATTGGTTGCAACCACTTTTAGACGAGGCCTATCAAGATTGCAATGCAGAGCTTATGGATGCTGAAGATCCATTATTTATACTTTACACATCAGGCTCTACAGGATTACCAAAGGGCATGTTGCATACTTGCGCAGGCTATATGGTCTACACCGCTTATACCTTTAAGAATGTGTTTCAATATAGAGAAGACGATGTGTATTGGTGTACCGCAGATATTGGCTGGATCACAGGACACAGTTATATCGTTTACGGACCGTTAGCAAATGGTGCGACGACAGTTATGTTTGAAGGCGTACCAAGTTATCCTGATTTTGGACGGTTTTGGGAGATTGTAGAGAAACATAAAGTGACGCAATTTTATACGGCACCCACTGCAATTAGAGCTTTGGCAAAAGAAGGTACCGAATTTGTAGATAAGCACGACTTGTCATCTTTAAAAGTACTCGGAACCGTAGGTGAGCCGATAAATGAAGAAGCATGGCATTGGTATGATGAGAATATAGGTAAAAAGAAAAGTCCTATTGTGGATACCTGGTGGCAAACCGAAACGGGTGGTATTATGATCACACCAATTCCGTTTTCTACACCAACAAAACCAACGTATGCAACGCTTCCGTTTATTGGTGTACAACCCGCATTAATGGATGAAAACGGACAAGAAATAAAAGGGAATCAGGTAGAAGGGCGTTTGTGTATAAAATTCCCTTGGCCATCTATGGCTCGCACCATTTGGGGAAATCACCAACGTTATAAGGACACTTATTTTTCAGCCTATGACAATATGTATTTTACCGGTGATGGTGCGCTTAGAGATGAAGTTGGCTACTACAGAATTACAGGTCGTGTGGACGATGTTATTATCGTTTCTGGTCATAATCTCGGAACAGCACCTATAGAAGACGCCATTAACGAGCATCCAGCGGTTGCAGAATCTGCTATTGTAGGCTTTCCGCATGATGTTAAAGGCAATGCTTTATATGGTTATGTAACTTTAAAGGATAGTGGGGAAGGACGAAATCATGATAATCTTAGAAAAGAAATCAATCAATTGATTACAGATCGTATTGGTCCAATTGCTAAGCTAAACAAAATTCAATTTACGGTAGGCTTACCAAAAACACGGTCAGGTAAAATAATGCGTAGAATATTAAGAAAAATAGCTTGTAATGAAACGGATCAGTTGGGAGATACGAGTACCTTATTGAATCCAGAAGTCGTCCAAGAGATAATGGATAACGTAGTTTGAACCCATTAAGTATCGCTTTCTTTTTTAGCTTTTGCCTGTTCAACGATTGCTCTTAAACGTGCTTTACGGTCTTCGACCTTAGATTTTGTTTTATTCTTTTTCTGAGCAATTAGTTTACTATGCTTGGCTTTATTTGTTGTGTTTTTTTCACGTCCTTTTTTTGCCATTTCTTTCTTGACTAATTATTTGGAGGCAAAACTAATCATAATTTAATAGAAACATATGGTCATCGTAAAATGAAGCGGTACATAATGCCATTTACTTTTTTATCTTCGCCAAAAAATTAGAGTTATGCTAAAAGCTGTTTTATTCGATATGGATGGTGTTATTGTAGATACAGAACCTTTGCATCGTAAGGCCTATCACCACATGTTTAACGACGTAAATATTGAGGTCGACCATGTGTTATACGAATCCTTTACAGGGCAATCCACAATCAATATTTGTAAACGTTTGGTAGATCATTTTGATTTGAACGACACTCCAGAATATTTAGTCCGTTTAAAGCGTAAACATTATAAATATTTGTTTGAGCATGATGATGAATTGGCCTTAATCGATGGTGTTTTAGATAGAATAAAAGACTATCATTTAAATAATGTAAAATTGGTTGTAGCCTCTTCAGCGTCTATGACAGGTATTAACCAAATTTTTGAACGTTTTAACCTGAACCACTATTTTTCAGCAAAATTCAGTGGTGGGGATTTAAAACAGTCGAAACCACATCCAGAGATTTTTATTAAAGCAGCGGCATCAACAGGTTTTAATAGATCTGAATGCATAGTGATTGAAGATTCTACAAATGGAATAAAAGCAGCAAAAGCCGCTAATATTTTTTGTGTTGGTTTTAAGAGCCCACATTCATCAGGACAAGACTATCATTTAGCGGACATGACAATTTCTGATTTTAAAGAAATTAGTTATGAAAATGTGATGAAGGTCTTATAATTCTCAAATATAATTTGTTCTCATGTGTGTCTATGAGTGCCGTAATTAAAAGCACTTAAAAACGATAGTTAAAACTAAATCTACCATAAATAAACCGTACGCCTTTATTTACCTTTCCAAAGGTGAAGGTATTATCAAGACTAAAACCAAAGTTCCTTAGGTTTACAAAAAGGCCATGAGACATTGATGTGTGAAAATTACTTAAATCTTCAACTGCATATTGAAAATCATTAGAAAAAATATTGCCTTGAGCCGTTCCATTAAAGGCTGTGAAAGTTGCAGAGAAAGAACTTCTTAAATAGAATTCTATAAGCGTTTTTTTTGCAATAAGACTGTTCCCAAAGACTGCTGATGTTGCAAAAGGACCAAACTTACCAATTCTAAAACCAAGAGTTGGTGTCGCATCGATATACAAATTACCAATACGTGCTTCTCCCATACCATAGGTATTAAACCAAGTAGATTCGGGATTAAAATCGTAAGCACCAGAAACATTAATATTAAGAATTAATTGATCTGGCATTTGAAATTCCCATCCATCTATTAAAGCATCATCAGTTATATTATCATGAATCCAATCTTGAATTTCTTTACTTAGCGCAGTTGGCCCCATTATACCGAGGTATAATTCCGTTTTAATAAATGAATTCTTAAAGGTATAAGTACCATCGAAGGTACCATAGAGCAAACCTGCAAATGGTCTGTCGATATTAATAATAATTTCATCAGGGTCTAGTCCAGAAAGTTGTACTCTAGTCGGCGTATAGCCCTCCGATCTTATACTGGCACTAAAAAAATAATCTTGCTTATTAGAAAATAGGTTTTCTAGTCCTAAAAGTTTTTCCGCTTTAAAATAAAACTTTATACCTACTCCATAGGTGTAGTAACGATCAAAGTTTTCCCAGATATTAAAAGCATCATTATCTGTAGAAACCTCTATACTATGCTTAAATTCTTCTTGTTCTTGCCCGGTTAAAATATTTAAGAAAACAATTAAAAGTGCACTAACTAAGAAAGGTGTTTTATTGAATAAGTCGACTTTCATATTATCGTACAAACTACAATTTAAAAGTAATTTATTTAATAGTAGACGCCACAGGGTATTTGTTGAAAACTTATCCTAGAAATTATGGGTATCAATTTTGATTTAATTAATTTTAAATTAACTAAAATATCAAGAAATTATGATTAATGTAAATGCATATGCTGCACATTCGGCGGCTTCAAAATTAGAAAAATATACTTACGACTTACCAACGATTGGAAACGAACACGTAGATATAAAAGTACATTATTGTGGCCTTTGTCATAGTGATTTGAGCATGATTAATAATGAATGGGGATTAACACAATATCCATTAGTTCCTGGGCATGAGATTGTAGGAGAAGTTACGGCTTTGGGTTCTGAAGTAAAAGGCTTAAATGTTGGAGACAAAGTAGGTATGGGGTGGTTTTCACAATCTTGCATGCATTGTAATCAGTGCATGGATGGTAAACAACATTTATGTGGTTCTGCAGAGGGTACTATTGTTGGCAGACATGGTGGTTTTGCAGATGTAGTAAGGGGGCATTGGTCTTGGGCAACTTTATTGCCAGAAGGGATTGATATGGCTAAAGCCGGACCGTTATTTTGTGGAGGTATTACCGTGTTTAACCCTATTGTATTATCTGGTGTTCAACCAACAGATAAAGTAGGTGTTATTGGTATCGGTGGTTTAGGTCACATTGCATTAAAGTTTTTAAAAGCTTGGGGCTGCGAAGTCACTGCCTTTACATCTAATAAATCAAAAACTGAAGCACTTAAAGAAATGGGTGCTCATAACGTCGTAGATTCTACAGATTCTAAAGACTTAGAACGTATTGCTGGAAGTTTAGATTTTATTCTTAATACCACTAACGTAAAACTAGATTGGAATTCTTATTTAAACACATTAGCACCACAAGGAAAATTACATACCGTGGGTGCCGTTTTAGAACCTATGGAGATTCCTGCATTTAGCTTAATAGGTGGAGAGAAATCTGTTGGAGGTAGTCCATTAGGAAGTATAGCTCTAACTCGTAAAATGCTAGAATTTTGTGTGCGTCACGATATTTATCCTACAGTTGAAGAATTTAAAATGGAAGATATTAATGAAGCTATTGAACATCTTGAGGCTGGTAAAGCACGTTTTAGAGTCGTTTTAAAAGCTTAATATTGGTTCTGTTAAATTATTTTAAGTTAGAAAAAAACGCAATCGGTCTTGATTGCGTTTTTTTATTTATTCTTTTTAGAAAATTGAATTTATGAAGATGTCGACTGTTTTGGTTCCCTTTCAGTTCAAACATATTACTAAGACTTGTTCACGAGAAATCAGATTAAAAGAAGGGGGTTTTTTTAGGAAATCGTATATAAGTTCTGCTATAGTTGTAAAAAATAGTCCTAGTTTCCAAAAATACTAGAGTTTTGTATCCTTTATAATATTTACCCTAAGTTTGAAGAGTTTAGAATGCAAGATCTCAATGAGGTCATAAAGCATTTAGAAGACGGAAAAGCATGTTTTAGAGTGGTGCTAAAAGCTTAATATTAAGAAGTGTACGACAAGAGGGGCTTCTGTTTTATAGAGGTTTTTAGAGGTTTAAGTTACCCTCAAAATCACAACCTTTACTATAAAAATTAAAACACTGAAGTTATTCTGTTAATTATAGCAATAGGTCAATCAAATATTAAAAGCTTGTTTTATCTAAACATATGGGGTATAACTCGTATTTAGATCTGATCCGTTTTCAAAATCTGAGTCCCTATGAAGTAGCGTCCTAACTCTTGTCTTTTTTGCTTTTTTTCTTCTTTTTCTTCTTCTTTTCTTTTAGGGCCTCTTTTTCATCAAACACCCCCTTAAGCATGTCTTTTAGTTTTGTCATATCACTTTCTGAGATTAACTCTTCGAGTTCGGCAAAGAGTTCCTCTTCAAGCTTTTTATCTGCAGCTTTGCGATCTAATCTATGTTCAAAATTAGTTTTTGACAATTCAATTCTGGCATCATAAAAACTATTAAGATTCTGTTTCATAATATGCTTCTGAAATTCGTCAGCTTCAAGTGTCGATAAAAAATTAGTAAGGTATTCATCTATACGTTCTTCCATTTCACGCTTTTGCTTAGCAATCTGTTGCTCAGTTGGCTCACTATTGGATTGTGGAATGTTATGCGTATTTCTTTGTCTTTGATTTTGACCAAATATGTTAAGAGCAAGAAATAATGCAAAAATAATTAATACAATTTTTTTCATAAGTCTTTAATTTATATAATATTTAATATGGTTTCTGGTGGTCTCCCAACCACAGCATGAGTTCCGTTTATAACTATTGGTCGTTCTATCAATTTAGGATTTACAAGCATAGCTTCAATAATTTCTCTATCTGAAAGTGTTTTGCCTTTATAATCAGATTTCCAAATAGCTTCATTTTTACGCACCAAATCTATTGGATTTAAGTCTAATTTAGTGATGATGTCTTCTAACTGTTCAATAGCTAACGTATCCTCTAAGTATTTAATAATTTCAAATTCTTTTCCAGATGCTTTAAGCAAAGCTAAACCTTGTCTTGATTTTGAACATCTTGGATTGTGATATATGCTAATCATATTAAATGGTAATTGAAAATGTTTTTAGTTGATCTAACAGCGCATTTGGTGATTCAAAATGTATGCCATTAATACCTAATATTTCTGCGGCTTCTATATTTCTGAGATTATCGTCTATAAAAATAGAATTTTCGGCCGTGATATGAAATCGATCTAACGTTAATTGATAAATCTCTTTAAATGGTTTTCTAGTTTTCTCAGTACCAGAAACGATAATCCCTTCAAACCAATGTAAAAATTCAAATCGCTCTAAAGCAATAGGAAAAGTTTCGTGACTCCAATTGGTTAATGCTACGACTTTGTAGTTTGGATTTTCGATCAAACTCTTAAGTATGGTAACAGTGCCATCGATTGCTTCTCCGAGCATGTCTTCCCAACGCCCATAAAACATACGAATTAAGTCTTCATGCTCAGGAAATAATGTAACCCGATCTTCAGTGGCTTTTTGCAATGGATATCCAGCATCTTGATTTTCGTTCCAATCATTGGTGCATATGGTATCAAAAAACCATTTCATTTTTTCTCTATCACCTTCAAATACGTCTAAATAAACATATTCAGGATTCCAGTCGATTAAAACACCTCCTAGATCGAATATTATTGTATCTATTGTTTTCATTTAGAGTTTATTTGTATCCACTTCTTGCTGTCCCATCATCATTAAATAGGCTTTTAAAAACGGCTCGATATCTCCATCCATTACGGCATCTACGTTGCCAGTTTCGTGCGCTGAACGTACATCTTTTACTAATTTATAGGGATGCATGACGTAGTTTCTAATCTGACTTCCCCATTCAATTTTCATTTTACCAGCTTCAATATCGTCGCGCTGTGCCATTTGCTTTTGCAATTCAATTTCATATAATTGGGACTTCAACATTTGCATTGCTCTCGATCTGTTGTCTTGTTGAGAACGGGTTTCAGAACATTGAATTTGAATACCAGAAGGTTTATGTCGCAATTGGACTTTAGTTTCAACCTTATTAACATTTTGTCCACCAGCGCCACTAGAGCGTGCTGTCGTGATTTCAATATCTGCAGGATTGATGTCTATTTCAATAGAATCGTCAACCAAAGGATACACATAAACCGAAGCAAAACTTGTATGTCGCTTGGCATTACTATCAAAAGGTGAAATACGCACTAAACGGTGCACTCCATTTTCGCCTTTAAGCCAACCGAAAGCAAAGTCACCTTCAATCTCTATAGTTACAGTTTTTATGCCTGCAACATCACCTTCTTGGTAGTTGAGCTCTTTAACTTTATAGCCACTTTTCTCTGCATACATTAAATACATACGCATTAACATATTTGCCCAATCGCAAGATTCTGTGCCACCAGCACCAGCTGTAATTTGAAGCACAGCACTTAAGCTGTCACCTTCTTCGGAAAGCATGTTCTTGAATTCTAATTTTTCAATGGCATTTATAGTTTTTTCATAACGTGCCTCCACGTTTGCCATAGTAGCTTCATCTTCCTTAAAGAATTCATAAATAACTTCTAAATCTTCATAAAGTGTTTTGGCAGCATTGTAATCGTTTACCCAGCTTTTTTTCTCACGAATAGATTTCATTACCAGCTCGGCTGCTTTTGAGTCATTCCAGAATTTAGGATCGAAAGTTTGTTCTTCTTCGTTGGTGATTTCTATGAGCTTAGCATCTAAGTCAAAGATATTGTCTAAGTACGTCTAGACGGGAATTAAGATTTTTTATTTGATCTGATGTTATCATAAATAATATTAATTTATACAAATATAAGAGGACTCATTAAAGTGCCATAATTTTGAACCTGTTTTTTAGAAATTACGTAATTTTATGGCTTACTCGTTAACTATGAAAAAAATATACGTTTGCTTTAGTTTTTTATGTCTCAGTGTTCAATTTCAAGCACAAATTTTAGACAAGAAAGACCTCAAAACTTATGAGGGGTATTTCGATTTTTATTATGAAGAAAGTACTGATAAAATCTACTTAAAAGTTGAAAACCTAAATGATGAATTCTTGTATGTTAATTCTTTAGCTTCAGGTATTGGAAGCAATGATATAGGTGTAGATAGAGGGCAATTGGGGAGTGAACGTCTAGTGTATTTTAAAAAGACTGGCAACAAGTTGTTACTTATACAACCAAATTTAAAATATCGAGCAAATACAGATAATGCTCTAGAACGAAAGAGCATTGAGCAAGCGTTCGCGAAGTCTGTTTTATTCGGATTTAAGATTTTGTCAGGAGAGGATGGTGATTACATCATAGATTTTACACCGTTTTTAATGGAAGATGCGCATGGTGTTTCAAATCGATTAAAAGGAAGCAAGGAAGGCACGTATAAAATTGACGCCTCTAAAAGTGCACTGGCTTTAGAACGCACCAAGAGTTTTCCTGAAAATGTAGAGTTTGAAGCTTTATTAACTTTTAAAGGGCAACCTACAGGGCGAAATTTGAGAAGTGTGACTCCAACAGCTTCTTTGGTTTCTGTTGTGCAGCATCATTCGTTTATTAAGTTACCGGATGATAATTATAAACCAAGAGTTTTTGATACGCGAAGTGGCGCAATTTCAATCGCTTTCATGGATTACGCGACTCCGATTCAAGAAAATATTAGAAAACAAGTTATTACACGTCATCGTCTAGAGAAGAAGAATCCTAATGCGGCAATTAGTGAAGCTAAAGAACCAATTATTTATTATTTAGATCCTGGTACACCAGAACCTGTGCGTTCTGCTTTATTAGAAGGCGCGAGCTGGTGGAACCAAGCTTACGAAGCTATTGGCTTTAAAGATGCCTTTCAGGTAAAACTATTACCAGAAGATGCGGATCCTATGGATTGCAGATATAATGTTATTCAGTGGGTGCATCGTAGCACAAGAGGTTGGAGTTATGGTGCTAGTGTCGTTGATCCGAGAACTGGCGAGATTATAAAAGGTCATGTGAGTTTAGGAAGTTTACGTATTCGTCAAGATTTTATGATTGCACAAGCCTTAATGAATCAACCTTATGCAGAGAACGATGCTAATTACCAACCGATGTTAGACATGGCATTAGCTAGAATTAGACAGCTAAGTGCCCACGAAGTTGGTCATACCATTGGCTTTACTCACAATTTTGCCGCAAGCACCAATAACAGAGCATCAGTTATGGACTATCCACACCCACTAATCGAGTTAAAAAAGGGTAAGATAGATTTCAGTAATGCTTACGCTAAAGGAATAGGCGAGTGGGATAAAGTGACAGTAGCATACAGTTATTCTCAATTTGATGACGAAGTGATTGAGAAAGAAGCATTACATACCATTCTGAAAAAAGCACAAGATGATGGCTTGCGTTTTATTACAGATGCTGATGCTAGAGCTGCCGGTGGTGCGCACGTATTAGCGCATTTATGGGACAATGGAAAAACACCTGCTGAAGAATTAGAGGCTGTTTTAAAATTGCGTAAACAGGCAATTCAGAATTTTTCAAAAGATAATATCAAGACCTATGAACCCTATTCAGTGTTAGAAGATGTGTTTGTACCACTATATTTTTATCATCGTTATCAGGTTGAAGCCGCTTCTAAAGTTATTGGTGGTTTAGATTATAATTATGCCGTTAAAGGTGACGGTCAATTCACGTCAAAATCGGTTGATGTTGCCACTCAAAAAACAACTTTAGATGCTATTTTAAAAACAGTGTCTGCTGAAACTTTAGCAATCCCGAAAGATAAGTTGAGCTTGTTTCCGCCACGTGCTTTTGGTTACAATCGCTCGCGCGAATCGTTTAAAGGGAAAACAGGTGTCGCGTTTGATCCATTTAGTGCAGCGAATACAGCTAGTGATGGTTTATTATATTTTCTTTTAAATCCACAACGTGCGAATAGATTGATACTTCAAAAAAGTTTAGATGAGAAACAGTTAGCGCTGGAAGATGTTTTTAATGCTGTTATAGCCGCTTCATTTGCTATAAAACATAAGGATTCGTATTTAAATGAAATCCAACATCAAATTAATTTTAATGTTTTAAAACATCTTATGAATTTGGCTACGAGCAATCAATCCTACTTTCAAGCTAAGGCAAAAGCTAATGACGCCATAAATTCTATATCTAGAATTATGGTTGATAAGAAAAATTTAAATGAATACGCTACTCAGTACCAAAAAATCATTCAAGAATTTAATGAGCATCCAGAGAAATTCGAATTAGAACCCTCACCGAAAATACCGGATGGTTCACCTATTGGGAGTGATGTTTGTGATTACAGCCCAAATTAATTGTTATATATTTGTAGAATAATGTTCTAGCTTATTTGTAGTTTATATTGAAGAAAATGAATAAAATTAAGTCACATATTTCTGTTTTAATTCCAGATAGTCAAGACCACAAACTTTTAGTACTACAAGTTGTTAACTGCCTGTCTTTGCATAAAAACATAAAAATATATGTGATGTCTTCCGAAAGGCATAACTATTTAAAATACTCGAGGTTTGTAAAATATTTATCGTATCGCCCAGAAAAAGATGATAAAAATTGGATTAGTAATATAAATAGAGAAGTTGAAAAGTACGAAATAGATGTTATTATGCCTGTTTTTGAATTCGGTATAAAAAGACTTATTGAAAATAAAAACCAACTCAAAGAAAAAGATAAACTTTGTGTTTTACCCGATCTTTCTAAGTTTAATACGGCTGGAGATAAAGGACTATTATATTTACATCTTAAGGCTAATGGATTTCCTTGTCCAAATAGTGTGGTTACAAAACCTAACGATTTACCAGACCTGAAAATATTAGAATTTCCTATAATTGCCAAACCTGTTACGGGTTTTGGTGGCGGAAAAGGAATTAAGGTATTATATAATAATGATGATGTTATAAAGTATAGTAAATCGAATACTTTTAGTTGCAATGCTATTTATCAAAATTTTATTAACGGTTATGATTTATGTTGCAACGTTCTTTGTGACAAAGGTGAGGTAATAGCTTATTCTATTCAGAATGCAAGTGTAATAGATAAGTATGATGTTGAACCACAAATAGGATTTCATTTTATCAAAGATTTAGAACTGATTGAAATTATTAAAAAAATAATGAAAAGTCTAGATTGGTCTGGTGTGGCTAATATTGATTGCAGGTATGATGAAAAGGAAGATCTATTTAAAATTATAGAAATAAATACAAGATATTGGATTAATGTTGATGCCTCCGCAATTGCAAATGTAAATTTCCCTTACTTACATTGCCTATTGAGTAAAAACATAGTACATGAAGTTCAGGAAACCAATAACATAACTTATTTTAACCTTAAAGGGTTGGTGCGACAAGTGATAAAAAAACCTGCTATCGCTTTTAATATTGGGTATTTAAAAAATAACACACCGCTTATGTTTGCACTCAAAGATCCACTACCAATACTTTATAAGTTTGTTTGGAGAACAAAGAATGTACTTGTTAGAAAAATACAGTTGAATACGCTGTTAAGTATCAAAAATTCATTTAAGAGTTTAATGAGCATCCAGAAAAATTCGAATTAGAACCCTCACCGAAAGTCCCAGATCGGTCACCTATTGGGACTGAGCTTTGCAGTTACACATTTGAATAATTTATTTATGAAAACGCCAGAGAATTTATTTCTCTGGCGTTTTAAAATTAGATATTATTAAAATATTAATAAGGCCCAGAACCAGAGTCATCCTCATCTTCACATGTTACAGCATGAGCAATAACATAGATAGCCTCACCATTTAATTCGTTCTGGACAGAATATTGCCCAGGGGCAACCGTATAACGTCCATTATTTTTTGTAGGGAAAGGTGATGTTCCCGCATATAGATGTGTTTCTGAATGACTATATTCGTTCGTTAAATCATACAAAGCAGTCACATGAGTACCATCATATGATATGGTAACAGTACCTACAAATTGCCCTTTAGTAATATCACATTGTCCTGCACCAGCATAAACATCGTAAGTATATGTGCCAGGTAATAAGGGTCCAATATTCCAACCCCATCTGCTGAAACCAGCGTCACTAAAACAAGCATGGTCATCATCTGAATTTCCTATTGCAAAAGAAGTTTCACAGGAATCATCAGCTCTTGAATTACTTTCTAAACGCCTTTTATCTGAATTTTCAATTTGTTCTGTTTGGCATGCAAGGCATATAAAACAAATACCAAGCATCATTAAGATATTTTTTTTCATAATTTAAATATTAAGTTTATATAAATTTGGAGGCAAAACCAAAGTAATTATATTTAGTGAATTGGTATTCATTTTGTAAATATATTCGATGAAATACACTCTAAAATGTGTTTTTCTAAATTATAATGTCACTTTATTAAGTCTTTTTGTTATTCGTTTAAATGAAAACCTGCATTATATTTGTAAAAATTTACTGATAATTTTATGATTATTGATCTAAGAAGTGATACAGTTACAAAGCCCTCAAAAGGTATGCTAGATGCTATGATAACAGCAGAAGTTGGTGACGATGTTTATAAAGAAGATCCATCCATAAATGCTTTAGAGAAGCGTTTGGCTGATATGTTTGGCAAGGATGAGGCTTTGTTTTTTCCAACAGGCAGTATGGCGAATCAAGCGGCTCTTAAACTGCATACCAATCCTGGAGAACAAGTAATTTGCGATAAATATGCGCATATTTATAATTACGAAGGTGGTGGAGCCTCATTTAATAGTGGGATTTCTTGTAAGTTAATTGATGGCCATAGAGGCATGTTCACTGCAGAACAAGCTGAAGCTTCAATAAACCCACCAGATTTTTATCATAGTCCACTAACCTCATTAATAGCCATTGAAAACACAACCAACAAAGGTGGAGGAGCTTGTTGGGATTTTGAAGAATTAAAGAAAATTAGACGAGTAGCAGATCAACATCATTTAGGCTATCATTTAGATGGCGCTCGACTTTGGAATGCACTTATTGCAAAAGGAGAAAGTCCTAAACACTATGGAGAACTTTTTGATACTATTTCTGTATGTTTAAGTAAAGGTTTGGGCTGTCCAATGGGTTCTGTTCTTATTGGTAATAAAGAGTTAATGAAAGGTGCTTTAAGAGTGCGTAAAATTCTAGGTGGAGGCATGCGACAAGTTGGTTTTGCGGCCGCCGCCGGATTGTACGCTTTAGATCATCATTTTGAGCGCTTGTCGACCGATCATGAAAAAGCAAAAGAAATAGGTGCCGCATTAGTTCAAATAGATTCTATAAAAAAAGTAGAGCCTATTGAAACTAACATTATCATTTTTGAATTGAAAGATGATATTGATGAATCTCAATTCTTAAATAGTTTGAAAGAAAAGGACATCCATATTATCGGCATGGGAAGTAACAAACTTCGAATCGTCACACATTTGGATTATACAGACCTAATGCACGATAAACTATTAAGCGAGTTAAGAACTATTTAAAGAGATCCATACCAGGTATATTTGGCATGCCTTCCTTGGCAACTGCCGCAACTTCAGTTTCGTGAATGTTAGTGGCTTTTTCAATGGCTTTGTTAATAGTAAGAATGAGGTAATCTTCTAGCCTCTCTTTATCCTGTAATAAATCGTTAGATATATCTATAGACTTAAGTGTTCTATTCGCTGTGATTGTCACTTTTAATTTATCATCATTGCTAGCTTCGTCTATTAAAACCGTGTGTAAACGCTCCTTTGTTGCTTCAACTTTTTTTTGGGCTTCTTTTAACTTACCCATCATTCCCATCATATCTCCGAACATAATTTTTTCTTTTAAATTAATACGGTGTAAAATTACTAAATTGCATCACTTTTTAGATTAAATTTTTCTTAAAACAAATGACAAAAAAATTAGAGTTAAATCCACCTGTTGCCAAGAAGATTCCACAAGAACTAGAGAAACATGGTGATCTGCGGATAGATAATTATTTTTGGATGAAGGATCGAGAACATCCAGAAGTGACCAATTATCTCAATGCCGAAAATGACTATTGCGATGCAAAGATGTCACATACCAAAGATTTTCAGAACGATTTATTCGATGAAATGAAGTCTCGAATTAAGGAAGATGATTCTTCCGTCCCTTATAAATATAACGGCTATTGGTATATTTCCAAATTCATAAAAGGAAAAGACTACCCAATCTACACACGAAAAAAAGACACGCTAGACAATCCAGAAGAATTGTTATTCGACTGCAATAAAATGGCAGAAGGAGAGTCCTATTTTAAGTTAGCTGGTATTAGTATTAGTCCAGATAATAAATTAGTATCGTACGGAATAGATACCACAGGAAGGCGAAACTACACGATCCATGTAAAGAATTTAAAAACGCATGAAGTTGCTCCTGATAGATTAGAAAGCACTACGGGTTCATCAAGTTGGGCCAATGACAACAAATCCTTATTCTACACCAAAAAGGATGAGGTAACATTAAGAGCATATCAAATCTATAAACACCGCTTGGGTGACACTAGCGACGATCTTATTTTTGAAGAAGGTGATGATACCTTTGGCGTCGCTGTATATAAATCTAAATCTCGAAACTATATCATCATTGCATGTTACAGTACATTAACCAATGAGTATCATATATTAAATGCAGATCAACCTGATGGCAAATTTGAAGTATTTCAAGAACGTATCAGAGGGTTAGAGTATAGTATTTCGCATTATAATAACCACTTCTATATTCTAACCAATAAGGATGAGGCTATAAACTTTAAACTCATGATGACTCCTGAAGCAAATACAAGAGTCGAAAACTGGACAGAAGTACTTGCACATAGAAAAGATGTACTACTTGAAAGTATAGACATTTTTAAAGACTATCTTGTGATTAGTGAGCGAAGCAACGGTCTTAACCTAATAAGGGTTAAGCGATGGGATGAAAGTTCGGATTATTATTTACCGTTTGATAATGAAACCTATACCTGTTATACGGGCACTAATGTAGATTTTGATACAGAAATATTGAGATATGGCTATAATGGATTAACCACACCGTCTTCTGTAATAGATTTTAATCTGCGCACAAAAAGTAAGACCGTTCTAAAAGAGCAAGAGGTTTTAGGTGGTAAATTCAAAAAAGAAAATTATACATCTGAACGCATTTGGGCTACAGCAGAAGATGGTACCAAAATACCAATGTCTATTGTGTATAGAAAAGATGTTAAAAAAGATGGTAAGAACCCTTTGTTACAATATGCCTATGGAAGTTATGGTTCTACAGTCGATCCTTATTTTTCCACAATACGACTAAGTTTACTCGATAGAGGGTTTATTTATGTAATTACTCATATTCGTGGAGGTGAATACTTGGGGCGTCAATGGTACGAGGATGGAAAACTTTTGAATAAGAAAAACACCTTCTCGGATTTTATTGCTTGTTCTATTCATTTAATTAAAGAACGCTATACGTCTTCCAAACATTTGTATGCCATGGGTGGGAGTGCAGGTGGCTTACTTATGGGTGTTGTAATTAATGAAGCACCAGAATTATATAATGGTGTGATATCGGCAGTTCCTTTTGTTGATGTTATAACCACTATGCTAGATGATTCTATTCCTTTGACCACAGGGGAATATGATGAATGGGGAAATCCAAATGATAAATTATACTATGAGTATATGAAATCGTACTCGCCTTACGATAATATTGAAGCTAAAGCCTACCCTAATATGTTGGTAACAGCGGGCCTCAATGACTCTCAAGTGCAGTATTGGGAGCCAGCAAAATGGGTTGCGAAACTTCGAGAAATGAAAACGGACCTTAATCAACTTTATTTTAAAACAAATATGGATGCTGGTCATGGAGGCGCCTCTGGTCGTTTTGAGAGCTTAAAAGAAGATGCTGAAGAGTTTGCGTTTTTACTCGACTTAGAAGGCATTACAAGCTAATTAAAAAAAAAAACGTATTTTTGCGAGGTTTTGGAAATCAAATAAGTAAATTGAGATCGATAAATAGCATTTATGAACAACAACAAAAATGTATTTGATAACGTACTTCAGCTTATAGGAAGTACACCACTTATCAAGTTGAACAGAATGACAGCCGACTTTGACGGTGATTTTTATGCTAAAGTAGAAGCATTTAATCCGGGTCATTCATCTAAGGATAGAATAGCATTACATATTATTGAAGAAGCAGAGCGTCAAGGACTTTTAAATCCTGGTGATACGATTATTGAGACGACTTCTGGTAATACAGGTTTTAGTATTGCAATGGTTAGTATTATTAAAGGTTACGAATGTATTTTAGCCGTAAGTTCTAAATCTTCTCCAGATAAGATAGACATGTTAAAGTCTATGGGTGCCAAGGTTTATGTTTGTCCTGCAAATGTTAAAGCAGATGATTCACGGTCTTATTATCAAGTCGCTAAACGTTTACATGAAGAGAATAAAGGCTCTATTTATATTAATCAATACTTTAATCAGCTAAATATTGATGCCCACTATAATTCTACTGGTCCAGAAATTTGGGGTCAAACCGAAGGGCAAATCACGCATTTAGTAGCGTGTAGTGGAACTGGTGGAACCATTTCTGGTATTTCTAAGTATTTGAAAGAGCAAAACCCAAATGTAAAAGTAATTGGCGTTGATGCTTTTGGATCTGTATTAAAGAAATATCACGAAACTCGTGAGTTCGACGATAAAGAGATTTACCCTTATAGAATTGAAGGATTAGGGAAAAACTTAATTCCTTCGGCTACGGATTTTGATTTAATAGATAAGTTCATAAAAGTAACAGACGAGGAAAGTGCGCATACAGCTAGAGAGATATCTAATACGGAAGGTCTTTTTGTAGGATACACTAGTGGTGCCGCAATGCAAGCTATAAAGCAACTTAGTGCTCAAGGTGAATTTAAGTCTACCGACAAGGTTGTTGTAGTGTTTCCAGATCATGGTTCGCGTTACATGAGTAAAGTGTATAGTGACAAGTGGATGAGCGATCAAGGCTTTTTTGATAGCAAAAGTGCTACACCAGTCACGATAGAATACATCAAATAAACTAATTTGCAATTATATAAACCTATCATAGGAAACTATGATAGGTTTTTTATGTTTAAAACTTAGTTAATAGTTAAATTGAATAAATTATGCAGTCATAATATTATTAATTAATTTCGCATTGACTAACAAGATTAAATTAACTAAACCTTAATGGTTTTTATATGCTTGGTTAAAAAGTATATAAATGGCGATTAATAGCAAACTTAGCACATGAAGGATTTATTTGAAAAGATTTACAGGGATAAAGGACCATTAGGTAAGTGGGCAGAGCAGGCTGAAGGTTACTTTGTGTTTCCCAAGCTCGAAGGCCAGATTTCTAATAGAATGAAATTTCAAGGTAAAGATGTTATCACTTGGAGTATTAATGATTATTTGGGCTTAGCCAATCACCCAGAAGTCAGAAAAGTAGATGCAGAAGCAGCTGCAGAATACGGGTCAGCATACCCAATGGGTGCACGCATGATGTCTGGTCATACAGATTTACACGAACAATTACAAAATGAACTAGCTGAATTTGTTAGTAAAGAGGCGGCATACCTTCTAAATTTTGGCTACCAAGGTATTATGTCAACTATTGATGCTTTAGTAGGAAAAGATGATATTATAGTTTATGATGTCGATGCACATGCTTGTATAATTGATGGTGTGCGTTTGCACATGGGAAAACGTTTTACTTATAAGCACAATGATGTTGTAAGTTTAGAGAAGAACCTAGAGCGTGCTACTAAAATGGCAGAACATACAGGCGGAGGAATTCTAGTGATTTCTGAAGGCGTTTTTGGAATGCGAGGTGAGCAAGGACGTTTAAAAGAAATTGTTGAGCTAAAGAAGAAATTTAATTTTAGATTCTTAGTAGATGATGCGCATGGTTTCGGAACTCTAGGTGCAACAGGTGCTGGTGCAGGTGAGGAGCAAGGTGTACAAGATGATATCGATGTTTATTTTGCAACCTTTGCAAAGTCAATGGCCAGTACAGGTGCTTTCATTGCGGCAGATAAAGAAATTATAGATTATTTAAAATATAATTTACGTTCGCAAATGTTCGCAAAGTCATTACAGATGACACTTACGAAAGGTGCTTTAAAGCGTTTGGATATGTTGAGAACAATGCCTGAGATGAAGAAAAATCTTTGGACAATAGTAGATGCATTACAATCGGGTTTAAAAGAACGTGGTTTTGATATTGGTACAACTCAAAGTTGTGTAACACCGGTATATTTAAAAGGGAGTATTCCTGAGGCAATGGCTTTAGTTAGAGACTTACGTGAAAATTACGGAATATTCTGTTCTATAGTGGTTTACCCAGTAATACCTAAAGGATTAATTTTATTAAGAATGATTCCTACAGCAACCCATACTTTAGAGGATGTAAGAGAAACTTTAGATGCATTTGACGCGATAAGAACGCGACTCGAAAACGGAACCTATAGACGAATGTCCGCGGCTTTAATTGAAGCAATGGGCGAATAGTTTACGGCATGTTAGATATTAAAAAGCGGTCATTACCTTTTGTGTAATGACCGCTTTTTATATGGCTTGTTTAAATAGAACTAATACCATTTTCAATTTTAAAATGTCCTACTATTAAGAGCTAAAGTTCCTTTCGAAATGTTTTACGTCTCGCATAAACTTTAGGGTCAAAATGCTTCCATATTTTACCTATAGCAAGATTATCTTCCAACTCTGGGCTTCTGTAACACGTCTCTATTCCTTTTTCTTTGAAGGTTTCATAATACTCATTAAAGATCACCGCATGAACGCCTTTGTTCTGATAATCAGGATGAATACCGATAAGGTAGAAAATAACCTCCTTACTATTTCTTTTGGCATTGAGAATATAAGAAAACCCAAATGGGAACAGCTTCCCTTGTGCTTTTTGTAGCGCTTGCGAAAATCTTGGTAAGACAACCGCAAAACCAACAAGTTTATTGTTTTCATCAACAACAAATTTCATGTATTCTGGATTGATAAAACTGATAAACTTCTTTTTAAAATATTCTTTTTGAATATCTGTAATTTCTACAAATGAAGAAAGAGAAGCATAACTTTCATTAAACAAATCGAACATACGATCTGCATAGGGCATTACCTCCTCAGTTTTAGTGAGTTTTAAAGCGGTTAATTTATAACGTTTTTTAATAAGTTCTTGCGCCTTTTTAAAGAATACCGGCTTTACATTTTCGAATGGAAATCTACTTTCTGAGTATTCTTTTTCAATTTTATAGCCATGAGATTTATAATGATTTACATAATAGGGATGGTTATACCAAGTGATCATTGTAGCCGTATGCTCAAAACCTTCAGTCATGACACCTACTTTATCTAAATTTGAAAATCCAACCGGACCTTCAGTGTAACTTAAATGGTGGTTTTTTCCGATCGCTTGGACGGTTTCCAATAATGCTTTACTGACTTCTAAATCGTCAATAAAATCAAACCAGCCAAAGCGCATTTTTTTGATATCTTGATTATCCACTTCTAGCCAATTGACAATTGCTGCAATTCGTCCTACAATTTTTTCAGACTTATAGGCTAGGAAAAAGCGCGCTTCAGCATCCTTAAAAATCGGATTTTTATCTTTATTAAAAGTTTCTAGCTCTTGCTTAATTATTGGTGGTACCCAATAGTTCGAATCTTTATAAAGCGCGAAAGGAAACTTTACAAAAGCTTTCATGTCTTTTTTAGATGTGACTTCTTTAATACGTATCATAAAGGGGTTTATAGACTATCAAAATCGTCAGTTTTTTTCTTTTTCTTTTTCTTTTTTCGCTTTCCATTTGTAGCATCAGTACCATTATCAATCTTCTTGTCTTTATGAAAGTCTAATCGATAAGAAGCACCAAAGGCGATATTAAACACAGAAGGCGTATCTTTTGTGTTAAAAGCAAGATTAGCATCTAATTGAAAGTTTGGTGTCCATAAATACGCACCACCAAATCTAAATATATTATCCGCGTAGAAATCACTGTTAATACCTTGAGCTTCACCAAAAACGACCCATTGTGGCGTAAACGAATGTGTTAAAGTAAATACATACTGAAATTCAGAAAACTCAGAACCAATTCTGTCTTGTATTAAGTTCATAACAAACACCCAACCACCATTAAAGTTGTTTTGTGTTGCAATCATTACTTTAGGACTAACACCTTCAACATCAGGCGCTGTGTAAGGATTGTTTTCAGTATCAAAGTTAGCACCTACATAAACAGCTACTGCAGGTATTAGTGATTTCCATTGAAATTTTCTGTTAGCGTAATAACTATATAAATTTGGTTTAGCCTCTTCGTCAGTTTTGTAGGGATCGTAAACTAAATATTTAGCTCCTAAGGTGAAATTTTTAAAGTTGGCACGAGCATTTTCAATAGGAACCTGACCTCTAAAATCTGTTCGAGTGTCGCTTTGGTAAATACCATCTAATTGAAATTCTAATTGGTCAAAAAGCACACCGTATCTAATGGCGAAATCTAATCCAAAACCTGAAACTTCATACTTTAAAGGCACATGCTCTTCTTTTAGTGTAAACGCACCCACTTCAAATTGAACAACACCCGTTCCTACTGAAAATGCACTTTCAGAAACACCAGGGCGATTAGAATTAATCACCTCTGTATATTGCGCATAAACCGAAGTAAAACTTATTGAAATTAGTAAAACGAAAAAGGATTTGAGTACGCGCATTAGATTTTGATTTGGATTCAAATATAGATATTTTATAGTTTTTTTAAGGAATAATAACCGATTATAAATGAGTATAATTGTATTTTTGATTATTAATTATAGTTATGATTCAAGAAGCTTCGGTTATGGGATTATTAAAGACCGTTTTAATTATATTGCTGTTCTATTTTGGTTTCAAGATATTAGCACGCTTATTTGCGCCATTACTTTTGCGTTTTGTAGCAAAAAAAGCAGAACAGAAATTTGGTGAGCAGTTTGGAGGATTTAAAAATCAGGCCAATCAACAGCAAAAGCAAAAAGAAGGGGAGACCATTATTGATAAAATGCCCAATCAAAATAAAACCTCTAGCGCTAAAGTTGGAGAGTATATCGATTATGAAGAGCTTGATTAGCCGAGTTCCTTTAAATCCCTATCACGATCTGAAAGGAATCTCTAATAGTTTTTCAAAAAAAACAACTACTTTTCAGCATCGTTCAATCTAAAGCAAACACATGTCATTTTCCTTTAAGCGTATTTTGCCACATATCTTAGTTTTAATAGGATTTGTAGTTCTTTCCTTAGCCTATTTTAGTCCTGTTTTACAAGGTAAAAAAATCAACCAAAGTGATATTATGCATTACATTGGTATGGCGCAACAGCAAAAAGAATTTGCGAAAGAAACGGGCAAAGAAACCTACTGGACCAATAGTGCCTTTGGAGGTATGCCAACATATCAGCTCGGCGCAAAATATCCACATAATTACATCAAAAAGCTCGATTTAACTTTACGTTTTTTACCACGACCTGCAGACTATTTATTTCTATACTTTATTGGTTTTTATATTTTAATGTTGTCTTTAAGAGTAGATTATAAGCTTGCGGCTTTAGGTGCGTTAGCCTTTGGGTTTTCGACTTATCTCATTATAATTCTTGGCGTTGGTCATAATTCAAAAGCACATGCTATTGCCTATATGCCTATGGTTTTAGCGGGGATAATTTTAACCTTTAGAAAGAAATATGTACTCGGTTTTTTGTTAACTAGTGTCGCTTTAGGATTGGAGATTGTCGCTAATCATTTCCAAATGACCTATTACTTACTCTTATT
The DNA here is from genome assembly GCA_034112185.1 of Flavobacteriaceae bacterium. Classification (GTDB taxonomy): domain Bacteria; phylum Bacteroidota; class Bacteroidia; order Flavobacteriales; family Flavobacteriaceae; genus Winogradskyella. Next base: position 29,103 of record JAWUVW010000018.1, read on the forward strand.
GGTAATCGTTCTCGGAATAGCTTATTTGATTGATGCGTATCGTAAAAAACAAGTACCACACTTTTTTAAGTCTGTCGGCTTACTTTCTGTTGCCGCACTATTAGCTGTTGGTTTAAATGCCACCAATATTATGGCAACTCAAGAGTATGTCAAAGAAAGTTCGCGCGGTAAAAGTGACTTAACCATAAATCCCGATGGTTCTGCAAAGGAAGTAACTTCTGGTTTAAGCCGAGAATATATCACAGAGTACAGCTATGGAATTTTAGAAACCTTTAATCTCTATATTCCTAAGTTTATGGGAGGCGGAAATAGAGAAGATGTAGGTAAAGATTCAGAAACATATAGAGCTTATATTAATCTTGGGGCATCACCTATTGAAGCCTTAGAAGCTTCAAGAAATGCACCAATGTATTGGGGAGATCAAACCATTGTTGAAGCTCCAGCTTATGTCGGAGCCGTAATTATCTTTCTTTTTGTTTTAGGTTTGTTCTTAGTTAAAGGTCGTTTAAAATGGTGGCTTGTTGGTGGAACAGTTCTATCGCTTCTACTTTCGTATGGTAAAAACTTGGGTTTTCTTACAGATTTCTTTATTGATTATGTGCCTTTATATAACAAGTTTAGGGCGGTAAGTTCAATTCAGGTGCTATTAGAATTGTGTATTCCTGTGTTGGGAGTTTTTGCCTTGGTTCGTTTATTTAATGATTTTCAAAAAGATGAAGAAAAGCTGAAGGCTTTAAAATATGCCGTTGGAATCACAGCAGGATTAGCCTTGGTGTTTTTGGTGTTTAAATCGACATTATTTGATTTCGAAAGCTTTAGAGATGATGGTTATATCGAAGCCTATGGCCAACCGTTTATGGATGCAATCATAGTAGATCGAAAAGCCTTAATGGCAACAGATACCCTAAGAACCTTAGTTTTAGTTCTACTTTCTGCTGTAACCGTTTACGGATTCTTAAAAAAGAAGCTTTCAGAAAACCTTGTGGTTGTTGTCTTTGCTATTTTATTACTTTTTGACTTGGTAAGTGTGGATAGACAATACGTAAATAACGATAACTTTGTTTCCGCGTTAAAGGTTGATAAGCCGTATCAAGCAAATTCAGCGGATAAAGAAATATTAAAAGATAAAGGGCATTTTAGAGTAATAGACATGTCCTCTGAAGGGCAAAGAAAACCAGGTCGTGCGGCTTACTTTCATAATTCATTATTTGGTTATAGTGCAGCGCGAATGGGACGCTACAACGAATTATTAGATTTCCATGTGTATAAGAATAACATGAATGTTCTTAACATGCTAAATACAAAATATATCATAGCCGAAGAGCAAGGCAGTATTTTTCCATACACGAATACGGAGGCCAATGGGAATGCTTGGTTTGTTTCAAAACTCAAACTCGTTAATTCTGCCAACGAAGAAATTATTGCATTGGATAGTTTAGATACAAAAACAACAGCAGTGATAGAAAAATTGATGGCTAGTGCAAACAATTTAAAACCAGTATATCGCGTCGATTCTTCAGCTTCAATTCAATTAAAAGAATTTAAACCAAATTATTTAAAGTACGAATCGACTAATACTAACGATGGATTAGCAGTGTTTTCAGAAAACTATTATGAACAAGGATGGAATGCTTACATAGACGGAACTTTAGCACCACACTTGCGAGTCAACTACGTATTAAGAGCCTTAGAACTTCCAAAAGGAAATTATACCATAGAATTTAAGTTTGAACCCGAAGTTGTAGAAACCGGAAGTAAAGTCGCTTTGGCGAGTTCTGTTGTTTTTGGAATGTTACTATTATTAGGTGTTTTATATGAAATTAAAAATCGGAAGGTTGAAAAGTAGTTTTTCATGATTTGGAGATTTTAGTGGTTAGCTTAAATGTGTTTGGCCGTATTAAAAATAGGCATTAAAGATTATGGATTGGATTTTAGGAGTCGTCGTCATTTTAATTTTAATTGTCCTTTTTACCAATTTTAGAGCAAAAAAAAAGCGACAAAAAATTAGAGACTATTTAAAACTTAACTGGAGTAAGCAGAAAAAAAAAGACGAATTTCATTTTAATTCAATAGAGAAGTATTTTAATAATAATCAAAAGCAAGGTGCTTATCATGTTATATCAGACAGATGCGCAGCGGATATAGACCTAAATGAAACTTTTGTAATTATAGATAGAACAAGTTCAAAAATTGGACAACAGTATTTATATTACAAGCTTAGAACAGTCGGAAGTATTGATAAGCTTTTAAAGTTTAGTGACTTAACTTCTGTATTTGAGACCAATGAAGAACTAAGGCTAAACGTACAGTTAGAGTTAAATAGACTAAATACCACTGAGTCCTATTATTTTGAAGAACTCGTTACTTCAGAGCCTATTGAAAAACCAAAAACAATAGTTTTGGTTTATGCCTTATCTATTCTCTCATTACTATTTATAATATTAAGTTTTGTTAGGCCTATTTTTTTTCTAGGCCTAATTCCAATTTTTGCTACAAATTTATTTTTCCATTTAAAGAACAAATGGAATATTTCAGGATATTTAGATGGTGTTAGTCAATTGTCTAAAACACTACGTGTTTCTAAAACTATTGCAGATTATCCTGAAATTAAATTGAAATTCCCGGATACGTCGTTTAACAAAGCGATTGAAAAAATAAAACTTAAAACAGAATATATAAGTTTTGAAAAAAATCTAGATAATGAATTCGCCTCAGTTATATGGTTAGTTGCAGAATTTGTAAAGGTACTTTTCAATTTAGAATATCTTATTTTTTATAGTTTTGTCGATTCTATATCTAATAAAAGAGATCAGCTTAAAAACATGTTTAATTTTATAGGCGAGATTGATTGTGCTATAGCCGTGACTTCTTTAAAAGCATCGAATTTAGAGACTTGTGAGCCAAAATTTGTAAATGATAAAAAGCTGATTTTGGAAAAAATAGCGCATCCACTAATTCAAAATTGCGTTACAAATGATTTAGACTTATTTAATAATAGTTTATTGTTGACGGGATCAAATATGTCAGGAAAAACAACTTTTATAAGAAGTGTCGCTATAAATAGTATATTAGCTCAAACATTAAATATTTGTTTTGCAAAATCATATACTGCACCATTCTTTAAATTGTATTCCTCAATAAGAGTTACAGATGATTTGTTAGAAAATACCAGTTATTATCTTAAAGAAGTATTGACGGTAAAAGAATTAATAGAAGCTTCCAAGGATATTGAAAACTGCCTATTTGTATTAGATGAGATTTTTAAAGGAACAAATACTATAGAACGTGTTTCAGGCGGAAAAGCTATATTATCATATCTCAACAAAGGGAATAACATAGTTTTGGTTTCGACTCATGATGTTGAACTGACTGATATTCTAAGTAAAGAGAATTATAAATTACACCATTTTAGTGAACAAATAGCTAATAATAAACTCTCTTTTGACCATAAATTAAAAGAAGGGAAATTACTAACCAGAAATGCCATTAAGATACTTGAATTATATAATTATCCTTCAGAAATAATTGAAGACGCGAAGGCTACTGAGAAAGAAATTTTTACTAATATTAAATGAATACCAATTAAAATAAACGTTTAGTAATTAACAAAACACCTGTAAATACAGGATTAAATCTCCTTCCCTTTGGGAAGGTCAGGATGGGAACAAAAAAAGCACTAATCATAACCTATTATTGGCCACCAGCTGGAGGTCCAGGAATACAACGTTGGTTAAAATTTGTAAAGTACTTACCAGAATTTGGTATTGAACCTATTGTTTATTGTCCTGAAAACCCAAACTATCCTATTATGGATGAAAGCTTGGTAAATGAGATTCCTGAGGATCTTACGGTTTTAAAACTACCTATCAATGAGCCCTATCGTTTGGCAAATTTGTTTTCAAAAGGGAATGCTAATAAAATCAGTTCAGGAGTGATTCCAAAAGCAAAAAAGCAATCTTTGATTGAAAAAGTGATGCTTTATGTTAGAGGAAATTATTTTATTCCAGATGCGCGCAAGAATTGGGTAAAACCTTCTGTTTTGTTTCTTTCAAATTATATTAAAGAACATCAAATTGAAACGATTATTACTACTGGGCCACCGCATAGTTTGCATTTAATTGGTTTAAACTTAAAAGAACAATTAGACCTAAGATGGCTGGCAGATTTTAGAGATCCTTGGACAACGATTGGGTATCACAAAGCGCTAAAATTGACTAAATCGTCAGAAGCAAAGCACAAAGCCTTGGAATTAAGAGTCCTAAGTGTTGCTGATGAAATTATAGTCACAAGTCATCATACCAAGAACGAATTTCAAGAAAAAACGAAACAACCAATTTCTGTAATTACCAATGGTTATGACTCGCATTCAATACAAGTAAAAGGGAAGGATACTTTGTTTACTTTGTCACATATTGGTTCTTTATTATCTGATCGGAATCCAATTATTTTATGGGAGACGCTTTCAGAATTGATAAATGAAAATGAAGCCTTTTCTAAAGCGTTTCAGCTGAAATTAGTTGGAGTCGTAAGTGATGACGTTTTAGAATCTATTTATAAAAATGGATTAAAAAAATATTTAAATAGTGTTGGTTATGTAAACCATGATGAAGCTATTAAATTTCAAATGCAATCTCAATTGTTATTATTAATTGAAATTGATTCAGAAGATACTAAAGCCATTATTCCCGGTAAAATATTTGAATACCTTATTTCAGAAACTCCAATACTAGCGATTGGTCCAAAAGACGCAGATGTTGAGCAAATAATAAAGGTAACCAATACAGGAACTTACTTTGGTTATCAGCAAAAGGCCGCATTAAAAACGCAAATTCTAAATTATTTTAAAGCCTTTCAAAAAGATGATTTAAAAGTGAATGCTATTGGTTTGCAACCATACAGTAGAAAGGAATTAACAAAGCGATTGGTTACATTGATTAAATAATTTTTAATATCATTTTAACCCCTGAGTATATCCTAAAAGTTTTCAAAAATCTCGGGGTTTAAATACAAGAACGTTTTGGAATTTAATATTTTATAGTTGTAATTTGTCTCACTATGGGAATTGTATTAAATCAATCATTTAAAAATACCATAAGTACTTACTTAGGTTTTGGTATTGGTGCTATAAATACGCTCTTTCTTTATACCCATTTTTTAACGGATGAATACTTTGGCTTGGTTGCTTTTTTACTCTCTGCGGCCAATATAATGATGCCTTTTATGGCGTTTGGAGTTCATAATGCCATTATTAAATTTTACTCGACATTTAAAACTAAAAATAGTATTAATAGTTTTTTGAGCTTCATGTTGTTTTTACCGTTGGTGTTTATTATTCCTATATTTATAATAGGTTATTTATCGTATGATGTCATCGGTAGTTTGCTTTCAAAAGAGAATGCAATCGTAGAAAATTACGTCTGGCACATTTTTGTTTTGGCAATTGCAATGGCCTATTTCGAAATCTTCTTTGCTTGGTCTAAAGTACAAATGCAAACTGTATTTGGTAATGTGATGAAAGAGATATTTCATCGCGTTTGCATTATGCTTATGCTTATTGCAGTTTATATGGTTTGGTTATCCTTAGACCAATTTATTTTAAGCTTAGTGGTGGTTTATGTATTACGGATGTTCATAATGATGTTGTATGCTTTCTCTATTAGATTTCCGAAGTTTAAATTTCAGAAAATAGAAAGGTTGTCTTCCATATTAAAGTATTCAGGTTTAATGATTATCGCGGGTTCAGTTGCTATGTTAATTCTAGATATTGATAAGTTTATGATTGGTCTAATGCTAGAAAATATAGAGGAAGTCGCCTATTATAGTGTTGCCATATTTATTGCCACTGTAATAGCCGTGCCACAACGTGCAATGCATCAAATAATGATGCCGTTAACAGCAAAATATCTCAACGAAAATAATAATATGGCACTTGAAGATTTATACAAACGAAGTTCTATGAGTTTGTTGGTGATTAGTGGTTTTATATTTCTTTTAATTATTCTGAATATCCATCAGCTTTACGAAATTCTTCCCGAGGAGTTCACGGGAGGATTATTTGTTGTTCTTATAGTAAGTTTGGCTAAGTTATATGATAACAGTTTAGGTAATAATAACGCGATTTTATTTAATAGTGATTATTACCGAATGGTCTTATTTTTTGGTGTTATGTTGGCTATTTTGGCTGTAGTTTTGAATGTGATTTTTATCCCTGTTTATGGTATTGAAGGCTCTGCATTTGCAACGTTTTTAGCAGTTTTTGTTTATAACACCATAAAAATATATTTTGTAAAGCAGAAGTTTAATATGCAACCCTTTACCATGGCATCGCTAAAGATCGTATTGACGCTCATTGTATTGTCATTAGCATTCTATTTTTGGGAATTTCCATTTCATCCAATTGTGAATATTATTCTGAAATCAATTGTAATAGGTTTGCTTTATTTTAGCGTGATTTATAAGATGAATGTTTCTGAGGATGTTTCTAGTCAGATTAAAAAGTATTTACGTTTGAAATAGAATTACCCTAAAAAGAAATCCCGTAAGGTGCCTTTAAGGCATACATCATACGGGATTCCCACCAACCAAAAAAAATCATTTTATCCTCTCGATCGACTTGAGTTCGATCTTGTAGAATCTTCGTTACTCTTTCTACTTTTATTCGATCTTGTCGTTACAGACGATGGCTTTCTTTTATTTTGAACGGTACTTCGTTGTCTACTATTTTGCGACGTTGCTTTGTTATATGTACGCGGATTTGTCGCTTTTGGTTTTCTTACCGAAGTATTTCTTGTACTCTTTACTTTTTTAGACACATAAGAACGTGATCCGGTCACATTTTTAGTATTACTTATCCTAGGAGTTACACTTTTTGTTCTAGCATTCGATTGTGTTGAAGCAATCCTCTCATTTCTATTTGAACTTGTTCTATTCGTCGATGCAACTCTTGATTTTGAACGTATAGTTCTCGCTTCATCAGTACTTCGCTTATTAGATCGTGTTGTACGTGCTTCTGCGTTTCTAAGTTTTCTCCTATTACTAGCCACGTTATTTTCATTTAATCGTGCAGTTCTAGTTCTTGTAATTTCTCTTTTATTAAGTTCTACAGTTCTTCTTAAATTGCGTTCTCTTCCATTTCTAGGGGTTTGTGCATATTGGTTATTATTTCTATTTACACCATTACGTCTTCCTATTTGTGTGTTTCCGCGTCTTCCGTAATTGACATTAAAGTTTCTCACGTTATTTCTGTAAGGTCTGTAATATGTATGTCTAACAGGTGCGTAAAATTGTCTGTAAGGATTCACATTCACTAAACAGAAGTTAACATGAGGTACAGCATAAAACCTGTGCCATGGTCTCCATACATAAACTCTATTATATACATTGATGAATCCATCATATCTCCAAAATACATTGTTTCTGTAATGGATGTTTAGGCCTCCAATTCTATGTATTCTTCCGTACCCGTTGTAGTTAATAAATATATTACCGACCTGATTAACTCTGCCATAAAAATCATAGAATAGAGGTGTGTTTTCTATTTGAATAATAGCACCAAAGCTATCATACTGTATATAAGGATTGTAATTAACACCAGAGTTAAAGCTTAGTGCAAAGCCAGGACTATTAGCCCCTACGTTGACGTCTGGACCATAATTTGACATGTAAAAATCAAATTGTCCATCTGAGAAAACTGAAAACTCAATTCCTGCTTCATTAAATATGAAAGAATTACCATAACCACTCACATTATTAATAATAGAAGTCTCTGCTTCAATTGTGTTGGTTGTTGCTGTTGCAGTAGTATTCATTAATACTAAACTTGCAAATAAAAATAGTAATTGTTTCATGATTGTAGGTTTTAAAATTAAACTCATTTAGTACTAAACAAACAGCGTGCCAAAATATATAATATATTGACAGTTAAAATTTTATATAATTACAGTTACCTCGATTTTATTTGAGTGTCGTTAGAATTCATTATATTTCAAACTCATTGAACTCATCATTATTAATATACTATCAACTTACTATGAAAAATGGCATTCTAATTTCTGTTTTCTTCATTTTGTCCCTCAATACTTTTTCACAGAATGAAGAAAAAAATTACGACGACGCTTACAAACTGATAGCTGTTTGGTTAGAAGCTCAAAAAGATTTTGAACGTTTACCTGGCATATCTGCTGTCATTGTTAAAGATCAAGATGTTTTGTGGAGTGGTGCCTTCGGTAAATCTAATATAGAAGAGAATATTGATGCAAAAGCGAATACATTGTGCAGTATCTGTTCTATTTCTAAACTCTTTACAGCAGTGGCTATTATGAAATTATATGACGAAGGTAAACTGCGTTTAGATGATGAATTGAAGAATGTTTTGCCTTGGTTTAAGTTAAAACAGCAGTTTTCTGATAGTGGCCCTATTACGATACGCTCACTTTTAACACATTCTTCTGGCTTACCGAGACAATCTGATGTTCCGTATTGGTCAGCACCAGATTTCTCTTTTCCAACAGTAGAAGAAATAAAAAAAGCACTACTGATCCAAGAAACATTATATCCAGCCTCTTATGATTTTCAATATAGTAACTTGGCTTTATCTTTATTAGGTGAAGTGGTTGCCGAAATATCTGGTATGTCTTATGAGAATTACGTGACTGAGCATATTTTAAATCCATTAAAACTGAACGATACCAGACCAAATATGCCTAAAACTCTTTATGGTAATGATTTGGCTATTGGTTACTCTGCATTAAATAGAACTTTAAATCGAGAAGAAGTTCCATTATTTGATGCTAAAGGGATTACACCTGCAGCAGGTTATTCATCAAACGTTTTAGACCTGGGGCGTTTTGCATCTTGGCAATTTCGATTGAGAGATTCTAAAGAAACTGAAATTTTAAAGCCGTCAACCTTAAAAAACATGCATAATGTACATTGGACGAATCCCGACTTTAAGTTAACTTGGGGACTTGGGTTTTCGGTTTACAAAGGCTCAGACGGCTCTAAATGGGTTGGCCATGGCGGGAGTTGCCCTGGTTACAGGAGTACACTTCAGTTAAATTTAAAATCTAAAATGGCTTATTCTGTTATGATTAATGCAGGTGGCACAAGTCCGAGAAAATATACTAGCGCAATGCATAGTATAATGTTAAAAATAGAGCTGATTGCTAAGGACAAGCCAAAAGTAAATCTCGAAGATTACACAGGTTTTTATGACAATCAGCCATGGGGAAGTGAAAGTTACCTAGGCACTTGGAATGGTAAATTAGTAAGCTTATCATTGTCTAGTGATAACCCTGCTAAAGCTATGACCTTTTTCAAACATATAGAAGGAGATACATTTAAAAGAATAAAAGATAATGGTGATTTAGGCGAAATAAGTAGTTTTGAAAGGGATGAAAATGGAAATGTAATTAGAGTGAAATCTCATCAAAATTATTCTATGAAAATGAAATAAGCTTTTTTTTTAAGGGGTTAATTATTGAAACAATTTTAAGTTAAACGCGTCTAAGTACGAGACGCCTATTTTAAAATTTTAGTTATTTATTTATGGAAACCAATCAAGTGAAATGCCAAAACTGCGAACAACCTTATGAAGAAGGTTTCCACTTTTGTCCACATTGCGGCCAAAAGACCAACGATGACTTAACTATTGGGGTCCTTTTTTATAATACAATAAGTAATTATTTTTCTTTTGATGCTCGGTTTTTTAAGAGCTTTATTCCATTAATGTTTAGGCCAGGTTATTTGGCGAAAGAGTTTGTAAAAGGAAAACGTTTATTGTTCTTGCATCCGGCTCAAATGTATTTATTTATATCGGTTGTATTCTTTTTTATAATATCCTTTAGTACAAGAGAATTGGTTCAAGAAGCAGACAAGATTAATGAAAAAGTAGTTAATTCTGAGGAGCTTAATCTAATTCAAAATGACGACTCCAACAACAGTACAGATTCTCTGAGAATTGAAAAAATCATGAGGCCTCTTAAAGAAAACAAGGATAAGTTAGGCCTAAAAGAGGAAGATTTTAATATCACAGATTCAATTATAAAAGCGAATAGTATTGGGTCAAAAGACATTAAAAATTCATTGCTTTTTGATAAGGTTAAAATCGATTCTCTAGTTGCTACTGGTGCTGATAAAAGTATCATTTACAAAGAAATGGGCATGTCTGATGATGCAGGGTTTTTAGAAAGACGATTTTATGCTACTATGTTTAATCTTGTTGAAGGAAAAGGTGCTGGTGCTATTGTTCAAGCATTTTTTGATAGCATTCCAATTTCTATGTTCTTTTTATTACCATTTTTCGCACTAATTTTAAAAGTATTTTATTTCAACAAAGGAAAGTATGTTTACCATTTGGTTTTTAGCTTTTATTATTTTTCTTTTTTGTTTACTGTTTTTACTATTCTTTTTGCAACCAACAGATTTGTAATAGATATTCCAGATTGGATAGATTGGCTAGTAGCCCTATCGACTTATTTTTATTTCTTAATAGCGTTAATTAAATTCTATGAACAAAACTGGTTTCTAAGTTTTATAAAAAGTGGCATTATTAGTTTTATCTTTTTATTAATGGTTATCCCTTTAGCGACAGGAATAGTATTTGCATTCTCATTTTTGGTAAGCTAACGGTTTAGTTTTTCAATTAGATATTTCCCAGTAATCGAATCCTTATTCTTTACAATGTCTTCTGGAGTACCAAAAGCGACAAGTTCGCCTCCGTTTTTTCCACCTTCAGGACCTAAGTCAAGAATATAATCAGCGCACTTAATTAAATCAATATTGTGCTCAACTACGATGATAGAATGACCTTTTGAAATTAAGGCTTGAAATGACTTCAACAATTTCTGAATATCATGAAAATGTAATCCAGTTGTAGGCTCATCAAAGATAAATAGGGCATTATTACTTTTGCTGCCTTTTCCGAGAAACGTCGCGAGTTTAATACGTTGTGCTTCACCACCAGAAAGGGTAGAAGAGGACTGACCCAAAGTGACATAACCTAAACCAACATCTTGCAAGGGTTGTAATTTATTCTGAATTTTAGTTTGCTTATTGGTTGTAAAGAAATCTATGGCATTATCTATGGTCAAATTAAGAACATCATCAATCGATTTACCTTCAAAATTAACTTCTAGCACTTCCTTTTTAAAACGTTTTCCACCACAAGTATCGCAAATGAGGTGCACATCTGCCATAAACTGCATTTCAATAGTCACTTCACCTTCACCTTTACAGGTTTCACAACGTCCACCATCTACATTAAAACTAAAATGTTTGGCTTGGTAGTTTCTGATTTTACTTAGTTTTTGGCCGGCATACAAAGCTCTAATATCATCATAAGCTTTGATATAAGTTACAGGATTAGAACGCGACGAACGACCAATTGGATTCTGATCTACGAACTCTACATGTTTAACAATGCTATGATTCCCTTTCATTTCAGAAAACTGACCAGCTTTATCACTAAACCCAGTGAGTTTCTTCTGAATTGCAGGAAATAGAATCTTTTTCACCAAAGTACTTTTTCCACTTCCCGAAACACCTGTAACAACAGTTAGCATTTCAAGAGGAAAGGTAGCATCTATATTTTTTAAGTTGTTTTCGCGAGCACCAATAATATCAATTTGATATTTGGAGGTCCTTCGTTTTTTAGGCACTGCTATTTCTAAGGTACCATTCAGGTACTTAGCCGTTAATGTATCTGAAGCTAAGATGGCTTTAAAATCACCAACAGCGACAACTTCACCACCAAAAGTTCCTGCTTCTGGTCCAATATCAATAATAGAATCAGCAGCTTTCATAATATCTTCGTCGTGTTCTACGACTATAACTGTGTTCCCTAGATCTCGCAAAGATTTTAAAACGTCTATTAAACGTTCTGTGTCCTTTGGATGCAAACCGATACTGGGTTCATCTAAAATATACATGGAACCTACAAGGCTGCTTCCAAGTGATGTAGCCAGATTTATTCTCTGACTTTCACCTCCTGATAAGGTATTAGAGCGCCTGTTAAGTGTTAAATAATTTAGACCAACATTAGATAGAAACTCTAAGCGCGTGTTGATTTCTATAAGAAGTCGTTTTGCGATTTTAGCATCATATTCGTTTAATACTAAACTTTTAAAAAATGGAGCTAATTCATCTAAGGGTAAATCAACTAAATCGGTAATTGTAGCATCACCAATTTTTACATAATTAGCTTCTTCACGCAAGCGTTTGCCTTTACAAACATTACATTTGGTTTTACCACGATAGCGCGATAACATCACACGATTCTGAATCTTATACGCTTTAGATTCTAACTCCGAAAAGAAACTGTCTAAGCCTTCAAAGTATTGATTACCTTCCCAAATTAGAGCTTTATTCGCTTCGCTTAATTCAAAAAAAGGTTTGTGAATTGGGAAATCGAATTTATGTGAGTTATTGACCAATTGATCTTTGTACCAACTCATACTTTCACCTCGCCATGGAAAAATAGCATTCTCAAAAACCGAAAGAGCGGTATTAGGAATGACTAAGTCAGCATCGATACCAATGACATCGCCGTAACCTTCGCACTTAGGACAAGCACCATAGGGATTGTTGAAACTAAACAAATGCGCATTAGGCTCAAGAAACAACATCTCGTCTAATTCGAACTTATTATTAAATGAGGTTTGTTTATGGTCTGAAAGTGATTCTATAATACATGTGCCTACCCCTTCAAAAAATGCTGTTTCTATGGCATCCGCTAAACGATTCAAGAAATCTTCATTATCCTTAAATACAATTCTATCGACAACTAAGAACAGATTCTTATCAGATTTAATATTCGTTTTCAAAGCGGCATCAATTCTTAAAACGTCGTCTTTCACTTTTACACGAGCATAACCTTGCTGTTGAAGCGTTTGTAGTTTATTTTCGATAGTTCTGCCTTCTTCTAAAATAATCGGAGACACTAGTAATAATTTCGTGCCTTCTTCAAATTTAGAAATATGTTCAATAACATCTTTGGTCGTATGCTTCTTTACTAAATCACCAGAAATAGGGGAGTAGGTCTTCCCGATTCGTGCAAACAATAGTTTTAGATAATCGTAAATTTCAGTAGTTGTACCGACAGTTGACCGTGGATTAGTTGAGTTCACCTTTTGCTCAATCGCAATGGCTGGCGCAATCCCTTTTATATAATCTACTTTTGGTTTATTGAGTCGGCCTAAAAACTGACGTGCGTAACTCGATAAGCTTTCGACATAACGTCTCTGACCTTCAGCATATAGTGTATCAAAGGCCAAACTCGATTTCCCAGAACCAGATAAACCAGTTATAACCACTAATTTATTTCTTGGGATAACAACATCAATATTTTTTAGGTTGTGCAATTTAGCACCTTTTATGATGATGTTTTTCTTTGGGTTAACGTCTAAAAGAGCAGTATTCATAGGTTATTTTAGATATCTAAGTTTGCAAAGATACTACAACTATTTCATCTATTAAAGGAACCCTTTATTCTGCAAAATGTTAAATTTTACGATTAAATTTTGTTTTATCGGAATGATTGTTGTTATATTTACCATATAATCAATTAAACAACAACTGCGTATCGCATAATATTACATTAGAAAATTTTAACCCCAAGTAAGAAGCCTGCTTCTCACTACTAATAGTAATATTATGAAAAAAGAACTTATCCAAGACGCAGAATTGGTCAGCAACTACATTAACGGAGACGAAGCTGCACTTTCAATTTTAATTAAAAGGCACAAGCAAAAGATCTACAGTTTTATTTATTCTAAAGTTTATGATAGAGATATTACTGAAGATGTATTTCAGGATACTTTTATTAAGGTAATTAAAACTTTAAAACTTGGCAAATATAACGAAGAAGGTAAATTTTTACCTTGGGTAATGCGTATTGCACACAACCTGGTTATTGACCATTTTAGAAAGAACAGTCGTATGCCAAAGTTTCAAAATTCAGGTGATTTTAGTATTTTTTCAGTGTTGAGTGATTCTAGCTTAAATGCTGAAAAGAGTATGATAAAAGAGCAGGTAGAATCTGATGTAAGGCGCGTTATAGAAGAATTGCCAGACGATCAGAAACAAGTTTTGCTGATGCGTATGTACCAAGATATGAGTTTTAAGGAAATCTCAGAGCGCACAGGCGTTAGTATCAATACAGCATTAGGAAGAATGCGTTATGCCCTCATTAATATGCGTAAGGTTATTGACCAAAATAATATCGTTTTAACAAATTAATACAATAAAGTGTTTTAAGTTGCGTTTTCTCCATATAATAACTCCTAAATTATTAAAATGGAAAAAATTTACTCAGACGCTTCCCCAAAGAAAAATAACCTGCAACCAAAAGATGAAACGCTACGTTTCCTTTTGGATTACTCCAAGGCTTTAAGTGTTATAAGTTATAAAAAGTTGAAGTTTGAAGCACTTCTAAATTAAATTGAAAAGAAATCCTGATTTTAGCGAATCAGGATTTTTTTGTTAACAACAACTCTTCGTAATTGTGTGTGGTCAAATATTCTGTCTTAAGAGCTTTGATATATGTAGTGATTTCCGATTTCATCGGATGCTTATCTAAAAAGCAATTTTTTATATCTTCATCATAGACAGTTAATAGAATATACCAATGTCCTGTTCTACTTGAATAATTGTTTTCAAACATTGTAATTCCAGCCTTTTCCTCCAAAACTAAATCGACGAGCGCTAAGCCTACATTCATATTTTGATCTTCCTTACCAACCTCTTTATAAGATAAGTAATAGGTAAGGCCATTAAGTTGAAAAGGTGTGTTTAAACCAACGTCTTTATGGTCTAAATTGTATTTTTTATTAATATAATGGTAGAATTCATCTGCCTTTTTAGGGTCTTTAAAAATAAAAGAAGTTTCCCTAGGCATTTTACGGTTAAATTTCTTCGCCTGCATAATCTTGTAATCCTCATTCTTAAATTTTGGCGCAACCTTAACAGGAATGCAAGATGTTATGGCTAATGCTAAAAAGAGACTGTGCAGTTTTTTCATGGAAGCTTAATTTTCATATTGAATATCAATAATCATACCAATAAAAGCTATAATTTCTTCTTATAGTAAGCATCTAAAACCGATTTTCTGCCAATAGTTTTAGTAATACTATCCTTATCTAAATCCCAACCACGAGCAGGAGAATATTCTCTACCATACCATATAATTTGAAGGTGTAAATCATTCCAAAGTTCTTCAGGGAATAAACGTTTAGCATCTTTTTCGGTTTGGACAACGTTTTTGCCGTTCGTTAAATTCCAACGATACATCAAACGATGAATATGCGTATCTACAGGAAATGCAGGAATTCCAAAAGCTTGTGATAATACGACAGCAGCCGTTTTATGGCCTACAGCAGGTAATTCTTCTAAGTCTTCATAAGTCTTGGGGACCTCGCCATTATGCTTATCGATTAAAATATGGGATAAACCATAAATGCCTTTACTTTTCATTGGCGATAATCCGACAGGTCTTATAATAGCTCTAATTTCTTCGACACTCAATTTAATCATGTCATAAGGATTGTTGGCACGTTCAAATAATAAAGGTGTGATTTTATTGACACGCACATCTGTACTCTGTGCAGACAATAAAACAGCTATTAATAAGGTGTATGGATCTTTATGATCTAAAGGAATCGGAATTTCTGGATAGAGCTGTTTTAACGTATTTATAACAAAATCTACCTTTTCTTGCTTAGTCATTCATTGTATTTTTACAAAAATAGTGTTTGTTCGAAAATAGACGAATTTTATAAAATGAATTATTTTTGGTGGGATTTGTTTTTATTTTTAATGATGTGATGCCTTCGCATCAGGCAAATAAAAAATAAAGATAAATAGCGCAAAAAGAAACATTTTAATTTTGCTAAATTTCCGAATAAATACTACAAACAAATTTAAACAATATGACACACTTAAAAGCAGGAGATAAGGCACCAAATTTTTCAGCATTAGATCAAGATGGAAATACAATTACTTTATCAGATTATAAAGGCAAAAAATTAGTAGTTTTCTTTTATCCAAAAGCAAGCACACCAGGCTGTACTGCAGAAGCCTGTAATTTAAATGATAATTACGACCGTTTCAAAACACAAGGTTACGAGATTTTAGGCGTAAGTGCAGATAGTGCCAAACGACAGGCTAATTTTAAGACTAAATACGGGTTTCAGTACCCTTTGTTAGCAGATGAAGATAAAGCAGTCATCGAAGCTTTCGGAGTTTGGGGACCAAAGAAATTTATGGGAAAAGAGTACGATGGTATTCACAGAACTACTTTTATTATTGATAAAAACGGTAGTCTTGAAGATGTAATTACTAAGGTTAAGACTAAAGCGCATACGGATCAGATATTGACAGAATAAATCCTCTATAAAAATTTAAAAAGCGACCAGAAGGTCGCTTTTTATTTATAATAATAGTTGAGAAGTTTAGTTCTTATGCATCACTTCTTCAGATTCACATCCAAACAAACTTTTTTCTTTAATTAATTTCGAGACACCTTCAGGTAGCATCGTTTCCCAACCTTCATCACCATTAGCAATCATTTTAAGAACTGTTCTCGAGAATACAGACAGGTTTGACGTATCAAAGTCTGTAATGTCTACAACCTTACCATTGTATTTAAAGAACTTGTAAAGTTCTTTCATACGTGGATGGACTTTAAGATTTTCACTTGTCGTTAAGCTACCATCTTTATTTTCCATTGGATATAAATAGACACGTAAATCCTTGTAGAATAATTTACCAAAAGCTTCAAGTATACCACCGCTTAAATGACGGTAATATTTCTCATCAAAAATATCGACAAGATTATTCACACCCATCGCTAATCCCATTCTTGCTCTAGAATATTGAGATAAGTATTCTACTAATTTATAATACTCTTGGAAGTTAGAAATCAATACGGTTTGGCCTAAAGAACATAACAGCTTAGCACGATCCATAAAATCTTGCTCATCAATCTTACCTTCAGCCCTTAGATTAGATAGTGTAATCTCAAAAATAACCTGTGTTTTTTCTTTATCTACTTTGTTTTCTTTTATAAACATTTCGTAAGATTTCTCAAACATGTCCATATTAACTTTAGTAACTGGTCTAAAACTTCCTCTTAAAGTCAATATGTTTTTCTTGTAAAGGACCCGAGCAGGTAACACGTTATTACCATCTGGTGAAAACATAACGGCATCTGTCATGTCATTTTTAACCAATTGTAAACTCATTAAACGATTATCCACATCTTTAAAAACAGGACCCGAAAAATTAATGGTATCAATCTCTAATTGATCTTTATCTAAATGGTCGTATAAATAACGTAATAACTTACGTGGTTGGTTGTATTTGTAAAATGCACCATAAATTAAGTTAGTTCCTAATTTACCTAGTGTTTCTTGTTGTAAACGCGCATCAGTTTCTTTAAAACGGATATGAAGCACTATATCATTATACTCCTCATTTGGGCCTACTTGATATTTAATGCCGACCCAACCATGACCTTTAAACTTTTTTGCAAAATCTATAGTTGCAACCGTATTGGCATAAGAGAAGAAAATTTTGTTTGGATTATTATCTCTAGTAATACGTTCTTCCATTAAACCCACTTCGTGGTTCAACATCTTTCGAAGTCTTGCTTCAGTAACATAACGCTTATCATCTTCAATACCATAAATGGCGTCACTAAAATCCTTATCGTAAGCGGACATCGCTTTTGCGATCGTACCAGAAGCGCCACCAGCTCTAAAAAATTGTCGCACTGTTTCTTGTCCTGCACCAATCTCGGCGAAAGTGCCATAAATATCTGCATTAAGATTAATACGTAAGGCTTTGTCTTTTAAAGACGGAATATTTTCAAATTCCGAGTCGCCTGAATACGTTATTTCTTTCATAGAAGATGGGATTACATCGTTATCGCAAAGGTATCATTTTACTCTCGCAAATAAAAAAATAAGCTTATTTTTGTTTTAAACTTAACAGTATTGAAAATTACGTTTTTAGGAACTGGTACATCTCAAGGAATTCCTATCATAGGAAGCACTCATCCTGTGTGTTTAAGTGATAATCCTAAAGATAAACGCCTCCGTGTTTCTGTTTTGGTAGAGTGGGATGATTTCACTTTTGTTGTGGACTGCGGTCCAGATTTTAGGCAACAAATGCTTAGAGCCAATGTTTCTAAAATTGATGGTGTTATTTTTACGCACGAGCATGCCGATCATACCATGGGATTGGATGATATAAGACCCTTTTTCTTTAAACAAGGTGATATTCCCCTTTATGCTCACCAACGTGTTTTTAAGGCTTTAGAAAAACGATTTGATTATATTTTTACAACAGGAGAAAAATACCCAGGTGTCCCAAGTGTCCTAAAACATGAAGTAAAAAACGAACCTTTTACCGCTGGCAACATAGAGGTTACGCCTGTTGATGGTTTGCATTATAAGCTTCAGGTCTTTGGCTATCGCTTCCAGGGTTTCGCTTATCTCACAGATATGAAGACTGTTCCTGAAAAGGAAATTGAAAAGCTCTATAATCTTGAGGTTTTAGTAGTTAATGCGTTACGTGAAAAACCACATATCTCACATTTTAATTTAGAAGAAGCTTTGGGTTTTATAGCATTAGTAAAACCTAAACGCGCTTATTTAACCCATATTAGTCATCACTTAGGATTTCATGACGAAGTGCAACAAAAATTACCAGACAACGTTTTTTTAGCATACGATAACTTACAAATTACCATTTAGATATGAAGAGTAGAATTTTTATGTACTTGTTTATTTTTTCATTGTTATTAATCATATTTCAATATGTGAATTCTAAAAACATTATTGATAAATATGAAGTAGATATTGATAAATTTAAAACTAAAATAGTCCAAAAGGACTCGGCCATTGCAACTTTAGAAGATCAGAATTTTGAACTCAATTATTTTAATATCGATAGAAATGAAGATGCCATATCTTACTTTGAGGCACAAGGCTATAACACAGATGAGCTAATACCAGCAATTTCCGAGGGCTTATATGCTATGAATACGTATGAAGGCGATGACCATCCAATCGTGCCGTTTGTATCTCTGACCGATTCTAAGTTAGTAATTAATAAAATTAGAATTATGAATCACAAATGGATAGCCGCTAATTTTACGGATGGTGAGTACTGGGGGGAAATATTTTTAACCTATTCGATAGACGAAAATAATGACCTTAAATATAAACTAGTTGAATACTTTATGTATCCAAAATTCAACTAGATATGCTTAAGGAGCCAAGCTTTTAAATCATAAAAATTCTGAGGAGCGACGCCATGGCCAACAGGATATTCTGAATACTCATGATTAATTTTTAAAGCCTTTAAAAACCCTGGTGTTTTTTGCGCCCAATCTACAGGAATCACTTGGTCTACAGAACCATGAGAACAAAAGAAATTCAAATGAGAAACATCACCTTCTTCAATTGAATCTGGTAGAATATCTTCATTGATATAACCACTAAGGGCGACAATGTTTTTAACTTTTTCAGGATAGGATAGTGCAACTGCATAACTCAAAATAGTCCCTTGACTAAAACCTAAAAGCGTAACATTATTTGAATCTACAGCATAAGTGTTACAAGCATAAGTGATAAACTCAGAGATTAAATCTACCGATTGTTTAGCTTGTTCATTATCGCTCCATTTCCCTTTATCAGCATCAAAATTAATAGCATACCAGGCATTGCCACTAGGTTGCATTGGATGTGGAGCTCTTAATGAGATGATCATTAATTCTTCTGGTAACTCTGAAGCAAATGAAAATAAATCATTTTCATCGCTCCCATAACCATGACACATAATTAACAGTGGGGCGTTTTCTTTTAAAGACGAAGGTCTTGTTTTATAATGCAGGTTGGTTAACATAATTACTGTCCTAAGGATTTAAATAATTTTTGAAAGAGATCTCCAAGAATTGGAATTTTATACGCTTTACCAGAAACAGCACCAAACATACCGTAGACAAATAAAACTGAGAAAAACACCCACCACGAATAGGTAACCATTAAACTATTAAAGTTTCCAATAACATAACCTAAAGCAATAAAGAGAAGCCATAAACCGAGTGCTTGCCTAATATGAAAAGAGGTAAAAGTATTGCGTTTTTCTTGATTCATAAAAAAAGCAATTAATACGCCTAACATTGTGATATAGGCTATAGTTGCAAGAGTTTTACCTTCTTTGACAGTATTTTGATCCATTATTTTAAAACAATTTTATTATTTGCAAGGACACCGTAGGTTTCACCTTTAAGTATCTTTCCTAAAAAGGCACTATTCTTAGATTTAGACGATATATGAAATTTACTAAATTCATACGTTGTATCTGGATTGAAAAGACTTAAATTAGCAACGTCACCTTCCTTAATGGCAGATTCAGAAACACCAAATCTAGACTTTCCTTGCGTTAATAAACTGATAGCTTTCTTAGTTGTGAAAATGGTTTGAAGAGCTCCAAATGCAGATTCTAAACCAATAGTACCGTACTTAGCGTAGTCAAATTCTATCTTCTTATCCTCAATATCAATAGGATTGTGGTCTGTAGTAACCATATCAATAGTACCATCTTTTAAACCTTCAATTAAAGCATCACAATCTTTTTGAATTCTCAAAGGTGGTAACACTTTATAATTTGCATCAAAGTCATTGAGCAGATCATCAGTTAATAGTAAGTTATGAATCGCAACACTACATGTGACATTAAGTTTCTTAGCTTTTGCAGCTTTAATTAATTCAACAGATTTCGCGGTAGATATCGTTGGTATATGAAGTTTGCCTTCTGTATATTCTAACAAGAACAAATCTCTTGAGACTTGCAGTTCTTCTGCTAATGCAGGATTTCCTTTTAATCCTAGTTTGGTACTATTAATATGTTCATTAGCAACACCAGGGCCTGAAATTTTAGATTCTTGAGGAAAAGAACATACTAAACCATCAAAACTACTCGCATATTGTAGTGCGATTTTCATGAGGTTAGGATTAGAAATCGGTTTTTGATAATCGTAAAAAGCAACGGCTCCTGCATTAGTCATATCAAATAATTCTGCTAATTCGATGCCCTCGCTTGACTTCGTTAAAGCGCCAATAGGATAGAGGCTAACAGCATTATCATTGGCTTTAGATTTTACAAAACTAATATCTGCATAACTGTCTATTACTGGATTAGAATTGGCATTTAGCACAACAGCCGTAAATCCAGAACTTGCGGCAGTCTTTAATCCATTACTAATGGTTTCGCGTTCTTCATAGCCAGGTTCGCCAAAAGACACACTGCTATCAAACCAACCTTGAGATACATGGAGGTTATCGCGCTTTATTTCTCTGTAATTTTTGGGATTAGGAATGCGTTTAGAAATCTTCGTAATACGCCCGTTTTCAATTAAAACATCAACCGTTTCATTGTGAAAATCACTTTTAGAATCAACGATAGTTGCAGATTTTATGAGTGCGTTCATTTCAGATATTTTAGTAGAAGCATTTCAATAATTAAAAATACTAGTGCAAAAATAACAAACCATTTCCATAGCGCATTAATATTTGTACTACTTTTTATAGTATTGATAGTTGTTGCTAAGCTAGAATCAACCGCAGTATTCTTCAATGCGTCTAAATTATAATAACTTAAGATACTTTCTTCTCTGTTGTAATTAAAGCTTAAATTTTGAAGCACATTATCTTTATTTTTTACATTAAGAATACCAGCAGTATTAGGAAAATCATCAGTTTCTAGTACAACAGTTTTGCTATAGGTCTTTTGCAAAGGGATCACAGAAGTTTCTTCTGAGTTTAAGATAAGGATATCATCTTTTCCAATTGCCGTTTGGATCGCAATAGAGTTTGGTCTTCCAATGGTATAATATAATTTAGAAAGTTTTAAGCTTTGTAATCCCATATTATATAACACGGGAATAATAAGTTGCGAGTTTTTAAAGTTTGAGTTTTCTTTATTTAAAGCTGAAGAAAAAGCAAAGGTATTAGCGTTTCCAACTAAAAATGGTGAACCATCTTCATAAGATAACACACTGTTTGAGTTCGAAGAAAAAAGATACGACCTATCAACTTTTGGATATTGAAAATTAGTCACTTTAGAATAAAACGCATTTGCTAAAAGCGGGTGATCGAAGTTAATACTTGTGATGCGTTTTTCAGTAAAATTTTGGTTCGAATAAGGCGTAATCAGTAAGTCTTTAAACAATTGATTATAAGAATTTAAGTCAATGTTACTTGATGGAATTATTAAAATATTTCCTCCGTCATCTTTAAATGCAATTAATGCAGTTCGTAAGGCATTTGAAATGACTTCGACCTCATTAATGATAATTAAATTCTGATCGGGAATCAGGTTGAAATTTAAGGCCTCTAAACGGAAACTTTTGTAATCAAATTCATCTTCAGTATAAATTCGTTTTAAGAATGCATCAGTAGCACTATCATTAATAGCCAATACATTAATTTTTGGTTTCGAATTAATATTAAAATAGAAGGTATTGTCGTATTGTAAGCCAGCATCATCAATTACTAATTCCCCATTAATAACCATATTGTTGGATACCGTAAATATAGTTTCAGCGTCTTTGCTAATATTTATGGCGTTTTTTGCAAGAAGCACATTATCATTAAATAATGAGATTGAAACATTGTCAATAGGTTCAGATTGATTAGACAGTAAAACATTAATATCTAAAGTCTCAGCTGTTGAATTAGAAACGTAGAGACTATCGATACTAATATTAGATACTAAATTAGACTTAGCTTGTACTAATTTTAACTGAACGGCACTATCTGCTTCAAAGGTTAGTGGATTTCCATTTTGTTGAAAATCGGAAACTAAAACTAGATTTTTTGTTGCTGCTTCATTACCTGAAAACAATTGCTGTCCTTTTAAATATGCAGCTTTATAATTAATTTGAGAAGGAGAATGTGATAATTGAATTAAATCATTCTTTAAGGCCTTTACAGTAGTGTTTCTAAACGTGTCATCGTTGGTAAACAAACTAATGGCTTCAGCTTCTGGTAATGTATTTATGATATCTTGAATAGCCTCATTTAACAAGGTGCCATTGCTCCCTTTCGCTTGCATACTAAAAGAATTATCTAAATAAATAACCGTTTCTTGGATCTCATTAAAATCTTCAGTATTTGGTATAAAAGGTTGTGCGAAAGCTATGATAGCGCATGAGAGTAGCAACATTCGTGTCAACAAGGTCAGCCACTTTTTAAGCTGTGAGCTTTTTCTAGTTTGAAGCTTTACTGATTTTAAAAACTTAACATTGGTGAATTCAACTTTCTGAAAACGACGAAGTTGAAATAAATGAATAAGAATGGGAATGACCAGTAAAAATAAAGCGTAAAGTAATTCTGGATGTTTAAACTGCATTCCTTTTTTTGAGCTTATAATTCAGTCAAATATAGAAAATGCAAAGCGATAACTGCATTTTGCTTTTGAGAAATTTAACAGAAAAAGAAATAATCAATCATCGATTGCATGTTCTGAATTTCAAAATAAGCTTTAATCTCTTTTTGAGCATCACCATTAGCAACTGTAACAATACTTTGTGGATGATTGAGTTGTGCTAAATAATCAAAATTCAAGAGCTTCTGATCGTATATGTCTTTTCCTATTTTTTTTGGGTTGTCGCAAATCCAATAAAATGGAATATTATTTTTAATTAATAGTTTCGCTAATGTTTTCCCCTTTGCGCCAGCTCCCCAGATAGCTAGTGGCCTTGTAGCATTATAATTTAGTTCTAAGAAATAATGCACCTTTAGTTCTAAAAAATGGTTTTGTGCATAATTCTCGTGAGTTCTAGACGTTCTTGCGCTGTAGTCGCGCCAATGGAGTAAAACCTCGTTGCAAGGAATACATGTATAACCTGCTTTGTAAAATCGAAATGCTAAATCATAATCTTCAGGATAGCGATTGGGTTCAAAACCATTACAAGCTATAAAATCTTCACGATACAGCATCCAACAGGGCGAAGGAATTACACATTCTTTATAGATTTCAGAATAATTACGTCCTGTTTTTATCAAGCTATTTAACCAGCGTTCATAGCGTGCAAAACCATCGCTAAGACCATCTGCTCTAAAATAGTGGACTTGTCCCACAGCTAGATGTTTTCTGCCATGTTTTTTAAGGTTCTCTACCATAACTTCTAATCGATTAGGTGTCATGATATCGTCACTATCCATTCTGGTTATAAACTCACCTTTGCAATGGTTGTAGGCTGTTTGAAGTGCTGCGATAATTCCAGAACTATTACTTTTATAAGCTTGTATTCGGGAATCTAGTTTAGCAATGGTATCCACAAGACTAAAGGAAGAGTCTTCAGAACCATCATCTACAAAAATAGCTTCCCAATTTGTATAAGTCTGTTTTAAAATAGAGTCAAGACATTCTTCAATAAAGGATTCTGTATTCTTAAATGGAATTAATATGCTCACTAAAGACTTTGTCATAGCGCGAATTTAACAAAACCTTTAGATTTTAAATAGTAACAGATTGATAGATTTGCAAATCTATCAAAAAACTAAATATTTTAACATGAAGAATTATATAGCCATACTTGGCTTTAGTCTAATTTTAGTCGGCTGTGGATCTGCTAAACCAAAAGTAGATGATTTAGCTGTTAGTAATCCAATTATGACAGCCTTAGATTTAACAGCTGTTGTGGATGATAAAGTCCCTGTAATTATTAATCCAGGTCGCTTTACTACAGAAACCGTAACTTATAGATTGCCAAGAGTGATTCAAGGAACTTATTCTGTTAGTGACTTCGGAAAGTACATTGATGACTTTAAAGCCTTGGATTATGACGGAAATGAATTAGAAGTTACTAAAGTCGATACAAATACATGGATTATTACTGATGCTAAGAAATTAGATCAACTTCAGTATTACGTAAATGATACGTTTGATATTGAAATTACTGGTGGCATAGGTGGTGAGCAACCATTTTCTCCGGGCGGAACAAATATAGAAGTAGATAACTACGTGTTAAACCTTCATGGATTTATAGGTTATTTTGATTCTTTAAAGAATAACCAATACGCCTTAGATGTCACGGCACCAGCAACATTCGTAAGAACATCTGCGCTTGAAGATAAGGGGATGAAATCTAGTGCAGATGGTAAATCTATTACGAGCAGTTACTTTGCGCAACGTTATTTCGATATTACAGATAACCCAATGATGTATGGGGAATTAGATGTTGAAGAGTTTATGGTTGGAGACATTAAAATTGTATTGAGTGTGTATTCACCCAATAAAGTACATACAGCTGCAAGCCAAAAAGAGACGGTTTTTAAAATGATGCAAGCTCAAAAAGCATATTTAGGCGATGTTAATACAACACCTCGTTACGATGTTTACCTTTATTTATCTGATGGAAGTGAAACAGCTCCTAAAGGAATGGGAGCTTTAGAGCATCATACTTCAACAGTGGTGGTATTGCCAGAAAGTTCTAGTAAAGAAGGTTTAGCAAGTGCTATTACAGATGTTGTTGCACATGAGTTTTTTCATATTGTAACACCTTTATCTGTTCATTCAGGAGACATACATTATTTTGATTACAATAAACCAACTTTCTCTAAGCATTTATGGATGTATGAGGGCGTGACTGAGTATTTTGCTCAACATTTTCAAGTTCATGAAGGGTTAGTAACTAACGATGAGTTTTATGGCACAATAGATCAAAAAATCCGAGTTTCTAGTCGTATGGATGACGCTATGAGTTTCACTATAATGAGTGAAAACATATTAGACGAGCCTTATGCGTCTAATTATAGTAATGTTTACATGAAAGGTGCATTAATTGGTATGTGTATTGATATTTTAATGCGAAAAGAAAGTGATGGTAATAGAAGTATGTTATCATTAATGAAAGAATTATCCGCTAAATATGGTAAAGAGAAACCTTTTGAAGATGATAACCTTATAGCAGAAATTACGGCAATGACCTATCCAAGTGTAGGTGAGTTTTTAAAAACACATGTAGAAGGTGATGTGCCAATTAATTATGACGAATTTCTTGCTATGGTTGGTTTAACCAAAGGTGAAACAGAATCAGAAACTAACTATATCTTTGCAGGTGGTCAAAATATTATTTTCGATGGAGACCAGGAAAAAGGCACCATCTTTTTCTCACCAATGGCTTTAAACAATTCATTTTGGGCTTCTCAAGGCATTCAAGTTGGTGACGTTATTAAAAAAGTGAATGGTACTGATTTATCTATGGCAAATGCACAGCAAGTTGTTGGTGGTATGTTTGGATGGCAAGAAGGTCAAGAAATCACAATGGATTTAGAACGTAATGGTGAGCCTGTATCCATTAAAACAAAATTAACAAAGGCTATGGCGACAAGTGAATCTTTAGTTGAAGATGAACATGCTACTGAAGTACAAAACGCATTGAGAACAGCTTGGTTGAAAGGCTAAATAACAATTGGTATTATTAGTTTATCTCTATTCTAAAATTAAAGGCTTCCATTTCGGAAGCCTTTTTCTATGTTTTATGATATTATTAATTGAACTGAAGCTTAGGTAAGCTCGGCATAAAAATAATAAATAAACAACTATTTAGGATCCATTACCACAAATGGAATAATCATTTCCTCTAAAGAGACTCCACCATGTTGATAGGTGTTTCTGAAGTAATTTACATAATGGTTGTAATTATTAGGATACGCCAAAAACATATCACCTTTAGCGAATATAAAAGAGCTACTCATAGTTAATGAAGGTAAATGTGCTGACTTAGGATTCTTAACGGCATACACATCTTTATTTTGGTAGGTAAGACTTCGTCCTGTTTTATAACGTAGATTTAAGCTCGTATCTCTATCCCCAATAACCTTAGACGGTGATTTGACATTTATAGTCCCGTGATCTGTCGTTAAAATTAGTTTAAAACCTAATTGTTGAGATAGTTGAATCATTTCTAACAAAGGCGAATTCTTAAACCAACTTACTGTTAGCGAACGATAGGCTTTATCATTTGAGGCCAATTCCTTAACGACTTCCATTTCTGTTTTAGAGTGGGAAAGCATGTCTACAAAATTATAAACAATAACATTTAAATCGTTGTCTTTAAGGGATCTAAAGTTTTCGACTAGCTTTTTGCCAGCTCTTAAATTTGTGATTTTGTGATATTCGTGCTTTATATGAGATAGCCCAAGACGTTTTAATTGTTCTCTTAAAAAATCAGCTTCATGCATGTTCTTTCCACCTTCGTCTGTATCGTTTTTCCAATACTGAGGGAATAACTTCTCCATATCAGCAGGCATTAATCCAGAGAATATAGCGTTACGCGCATACTGTGTGGCCGTAGGTAAGATGCTATAGAAAGATAACTCAGAAGTTTTTTTATAATAATTGTTTATTATAGGTTCAAAAGCCTTCCATTGATCGTATCGTAAATTATCTATAACCATTAATAATGTCGGTTGTTTATCACTTAGTTCTGGCACCACCTTTTCTTTAAATAGCGTATGCGATAGTAATGGTGCATCCGTTTTAGGTTGAAACCAATCCTCGTAATTTTTTTCAATAAACTTACCAAACTGCATGTTGGCTTCTGATTTTTGGGATTCCAAAATATCTGTCATTCCAATATCTTCAATGTCTTCAAGTTCTAATTCCCAATACACCAATTTATGATATAAGTCGACCCATTCTTCATAAGAGTTCACCATAGATAAATCCATAGCAATTTTTCTAAACTCTTGCTGATAGTTAGAAGTGGTTTTTTCAGACACTAGTCTTGAGTGATCTAAATTCTTCTTTAAACTCAATAAAATCTGATGTGGATTTACAGGCTTAATTAAATAATCAGCAATCTTGTTCCCAATGGCTTCCTCCATAATATATTCTTCTTCACTTTTGGTGATCATTACCACAGGAAGATTTGCGCGCCGCGATTTAATTTCATTTAAGGTTTCAAGACCTGTAAGTCCTGGCATATTTTCATCTAAAAGAACAATATCAAAATTGGTATCATTAATAATCTCTAAGGCTTCAGTACCACTTTGACAAGTCGTTACAACATATTGTTTCTGCTCTAAAAAGATAATATGTGGTTTTAGCAAATCGATTTCATCGTCAACCCAAAGAATATTTATCATGTTGGTGTATATTTGTTTTTAATTAATTAATGAATTTTACAGTTTTGCCTACAAATAATAAGCTTAAAATATTTAACGATCCAATTTACGGATTTATTACTATTCCTAATTCGTTAATTTTCGATCTTATTCAGCATAAATACTTTCAGAGACTACGTCGTATTAGTCAAATGGGATTATCCTACTTAGTATATCCTGGAGCACATCACACACGTTTTCATCATGCCTTAGGTTGTATGCATTTAATGCAAAAAGCGATCAATGTACTATGTTTTAAGGGAGTTGAGATTTCAGAAGATGAAGAAAACGGCTTGCTAATAGCCATTTTATTGCACGATATTGGTCATGGTCCTTTTTCACATGCCATGGAACATAGCATTGTAAATGATATTTCGCACGAAGAAATTTCACTTCGTTTTATGGAAGAACTCAACGAAGAGTTTAACGGAAGTTTAACGTTAGCCATTTCTATCTTTAAAGGTGAATATTCGCGTAAGTTTATGTGTGAGCTCATATCTAGTCAACTCGATATGGACAGAGCAGATTATTTAAAACGCGATAGTTTTTATACAGGAGTAGCAGAAGGGAATGTTAATAGTGAACGTTTAATTACCATGCTAAATGTCGTTAACGATCAACTCGTTGTGGAAGAGAAAGGGATTTATAGTGTAGAGAAATTTTTAGTAGCACGACGGTTTATGTATTGGCAAGTCTACTTGCATAAAACAGGCCTGGTAGCAGAGCAATTATTAACGCGAATTTTAAAACGTGCTAAAGAACTGTTGCAACAAGGTGCAAAATTGCATTGCAGTGAACCTTTGTTTTATTTTCTTAATTCTGAAATAAATCCAGAAAGCTTTAATGCCAAAACCCTAGCGATTTTTGCTAAACTAGATGACTATGATATTGTCGCGGCGATGAAAGACTGGCAAAACCACCGCGATTTTGTATTAAGTCATCTTTGTGAAATGATTTTAAACAGAGATTTACTAAAAATTAAGTTGAAGAATAGAGCTATTAATCCTTCAGCGTTAATTACACATTCCAATGTAGTGATGGATAAATACAATATTTCTAAAGCGGAAGCAGATTATTTTGTCTTTCAAGGCGAGATAACAAACCAAGCTTATCAGAATAAAAAGCAACATATTAATATTCTTTTAAAGTCAGGTAAAATTAGGGATATCGTTAAAGTATCTGACCATTTAAACTTAAAAGCACTGAGTAAACCGGTTACTAAATATTATATGTGCTATCCTAAAAACAGATTGTGATACATTTTTTCTATTTTTGTGAAAACCAACTGAGACACTAAAAACAATTAATTGAAATTTACAGCAGAACAAATCGCAAGTATTTTAGAAGGCACAGTGATAGGCGATCCAAATATTGAAGTGCATAAATTATCAAAAATTGAAGAAGGCACTAAAGGGTCATTATCGTTTTTATCAAATTTAAAATACACGCCTTATATTTATACTACAGAAGCTTCTGTAACTATCGTGAATTCAGATTTTGAACCAGAAAAACCTGTTTTAACTACGCTAATAAAGGTAGAAGATGCTTACGAAGGCTTTTCAAAACTACTAGAATATTATAATCAGATAAAGTTGAATAAATTTGGTTTAGAGCAGCCTTGTTATATTTCAGAGTCAACTAAAGTGCCTGACAATATTTATGTTGGTGCGTTTGCTTATATCGGGAATAATGTAGAGATCGGTGAAAATGTAAAGATTTTTCCGAATGCTTATGTTGGTGATAATGTGAAGTTAGGAGATAATACCGTTATTTTTGCAGGAGGAAAAGTGTATTCAGATTGTATCATCGGGGATAATTGCGTTATAAATTCTGGTGCTATAATCGGTGCCGATGGTTTTGGATTCGCTCCTAGTAAAAATGGTGAATATTCTAAAATTCCGCAGATAGGAAATGTGATATTAGAAGATTACGTAGATGTTGGGGCCGGTACCACAATAGATAGAGCCACTATGGGGTCTACAATAATAAGGTCTGGTGTAAAACTAGATAATCAAATACAGATAGCTCATAACGTTGAAATAGGAAAGAATACCGTAATTGCTGCACAGACAGGAGTTGCAGGTTCAACCAAAATAGGAGAAGGCTGTTTAATCGGAGGACAAGTAGGTATTGCTGGTCATTTGGTTATTGGAAACAATGTTAGAGTACAGGCGCAATCTGGGATAGGAAGAAACGTAAAGGATAATGAAATCTTACAAGGTTCACCTTCTTTTGCGTATGCAGATTGGAATAAATCTTATGTTTATTTCAAAAACTTGCCTAAACTTGCAAAAACTATAAACGATTTAGAAAAAAAAGTAGATGGCAATAATTAAAACGGAAACGAAACAAAAAACCATTGAAAAGGAGGTCACACTAGACGGTGTTGGACTTCACACAGGATTAAATGTGAAGTTGGTTTTCAAACCTGGTGCTGAAAATTCTGGGTTTGTGTTTGAACGTGTTGATTTGGAAGGAAATCCAAAAATTGATGCAGATGCTAATTTCGTGACGAATACACAACGTGGCACATGCCTAGAGCGAAATGGTGTTACGATTCAAACCTGTGAGCATGTTTTAGCGGCTTTAGTTGGCTTAGATATTGACAATGCGATAATAGCACTAGATTCATCAGAACCACCGATTATGGATGGTTCTTCAAAATTCTTTGTTGAAGCTTTGGAAAGAGCTGGTATTGTTGAACAAGAAGCATTTAGAGAAGAATATCAAGTTACTGAAGTCGTGTCTTATTGTGATGAAGAAACTGGTAGTGAGATTATTTTAATGCCTTCAAATTCATACCAAGTTACGACGATGGTAGATTTTGGAACTAAAGTTCTAGGCACACAAAATGCCACAATGACTTCCGTTGCGGATTTTAAAACTGAGATTGCAGATGCTAGAACGTTTAGCTTCTTACATGAAATTGAAATGCTTCTGGAGCATGGCTTAATAAAAGGTGGTGACTTAAATAATGCTATCGTTTATGTAGACAAGGCATTATCTCCTCAGACTATGGAGAAGCTGAGGATTGCTTTTAATAAAGATAAAATTACCATAAAGCCAAATGGCATTTTAGATAATTTAACCTTGCATTATCCTAATGAAGCGGCAAGACATAAGCTATTAGATGTTGTTGGTGATCTCGCTTTAATAGGGACGCGCATTAGAGGTAAGGTTATCGCGAACAAACCAGGACATTTCGTTAACACACAGTTTGCGAAGAAAATGTCTAAGCTAATAAAGAATGAAAGACGTAATAATGTGCCTCACATTGATTTGAATTCAGCCCCATTAATGGACGTCAATCAAATTATGGAAATGTTGCCTCACAGACAACCGTTCTTATTATTAGATAAGATTTACGAGTTATCAGATGATTATGTCATAGGTATGAAAAATGTTACCATGAATGAAGAATTCTTCAGAGGACATTTTCCCGGTGCACCTGTGATGCCAGGGGTTTTAATTGTAGAAGCTATGGCACAAACAGGAGGTATTTTAGTGTTAAGTACAGTACCAGATCCTGAAAATTACCTGACACTCTTCATGAAAATGGATAAAGTAAAATTCAAACAAAAAGTAGTGCCTGGTGATACGTTAATTTTTAAATGTTCATTAATTACGCCTATTAGACGTGGCATATGTCATATGCAAGGTTATGCTTATACCAATGGTAAATTATGTGCAGAAGCCGAATTAATGGCACAAATTGTAAAAGTTAAATAAAATCAACTGATCAGACCTCCAAATTTAAAAAGGGGTTTGTAAGTTTAAAAGCGAACACATTTTACCGCTTTATCAAAATAAATATTAAAGAAATGAACCGAGCGAAGTCCAATATATTAAATGATAACTGTAAGTTCCGAAGCGAACACATTTTTACAGCTTTATCAAAATTAAAACTTGAATAATGAACCAACCTTTAGCCTATGTACATCCTGGAGCAAAGATAGCCAAGAATGTTGTTATCGAACCTTTTACAACAATTCATAATAATGTGAAAATTGGAGAAGGAACATGGATTGGAAGTAATGTAACCATTATGGAAGGTGCGCGTATAGGGAAGAATTGCAATATTTTTCCTGGTGCAGTTATTTCTGCTGTTCCGCAAGATTTGAAATATAATGATGAAGATACAACTGTAGAGATTGGCGACAATGTTACCATTAGAGAATGTGTTACTATAAACCGAGGTACAACTGATAGAATGAAAACGGTTATTGGTGATAATTGTTTGATTATGGCGTATTGTCATATAGCACATGATTGTATTGTTGGAAATAATTGTATTTTTTCTAATAATAGTACTTTAGCCGGTCATATTACGATTGGAGACTATGTTGTTTTAGCCGGTATGACAGCCGTTCATCAATTTGTATCCGTGGGGAACCATGCATTTGTTACTGGAGGATCTTTGGTTCGTAAAGATGTACCGCCTTTTGTTAAAGCAGGTAGGGAGCCTTTATCTTACGTTGGAATAAATTCTGTTGGCTTAAGACGAAGAGGTTACAGTCCCGAAAAAATTAGAGAGATTCAGAATATCTACCGAATATTATATCAAAAGAATTATAACAATACACAAGCTTCAGATTTAATTGAAGCAGAGATGGAGGCTACACCAGAACGTGACGAAATTCTACAATTTATTAAGAATTCACACAGAGGTATAATGAAAGGCTACTTTAAATCTAATTAGATTTAGAAAATAACAACTTAACAACAAAGGAATAAACAGCACTATGGCAAGTACATCAGATATTAGAAACGGATTATGTATTAAGTATAACAACGACATCTATAAAATTATAGAATTCCTTCATGTAAAACCAGGTAAAGGTCCAGCTTTTGTAAGGACCAAAATGAAAAGTGTTACCAGTGGTAAAGTTTTAGATAACACCTTTTCGGCAGGTCATAAAATTGAAGATGTGCGTGTAGAAACACATAAATTTCAATATTTATATAATGATGGCGAATTTTACCATTTCATGAATGAGGAAGATTATTCACAAATTCGTTTATTAGAAGTGGCCTTGGATAATCCAGGTCTAATGAAAGAAGGTCAAGTTGTAACTATTTTAATTAATACTGAAGATGATATGCCACTTTCAGTTGATTTGCCAGCATCTGTTGTTTTGGAAGTTACTTCTACAGAGCCAGGAATTAAAGGAAATACGGCTACTAACGCTACTAAACCTGCAACTGTTGAGTCAGGAGCAGAAGTAAACGTGCCTTTATTTATCAATGAAGGGGATAAAATAAAAATTGAAACTGAAAAAGGAACTTATAAAGAACGTGTAAAAGAGTAAACTTTAAGTTAGTAGTTACAGTATTCAGTATGCAGACGCTACTTAATCACTGAAAACTGCTACTGAAAACTGCTACTGAAAACTGTAAGCTGAATTATGAAGTTTCCAAAACCATATACCTTAAAACAAATTGCCAATCTTCTAGACTGTGAATTTGTGGGTTCGGATAATTTTGAAATATTAGGGATGAACGAAATTCATGTTGTAGAAGCTGGAGATATCGTTTTTGTGGATCATCCTAAATACTACAATAAAGCTCTAGAGTCTGCGGCTACCATTGTTTTAATAAATAAGGAAGTAGATTGTCCTGAAGGAAAAGCACTTTTGATTTCAGATGACCCATTTAGAGATTTTAATAAGCTCACACAACATTTTAAACCCTTTAAGTCTTCACATTCTGCAGTAGCAGACGATGCTGTTATTGGAGAAGGCACTTTGATTCAGCCCAATTGTTTTATTGGTAATAATGTCACAATTGGTAAAAACTGTATCATTCACTCTAACGTAAGCATATATGACGATGCTATTATTGGTGATAATGTTACCATTCATGCAGGTACAGTCTTAGGCGCAAGTGCATTCTATTATAAAAATAGATCTGAAGGCTATGATCAATTAAAGTCAGGTGGACGCGTTATCATTGAGGATAATGTAGATATTGGTGCGCTTTGTACAATTGATAGAGGAGTTACCGGAGACACAACCATTGGTGAAGGTTCTAAATTAGACAACCAAATTCAAATAGGTCACGATACTGTAATTGGTAAAAAGTGTTTAATAGCATCACAAACTGGAATTGCTGGTTGTGTTGTGGTTGAGGATAATGTCACAATTTGGGGACAAGTTGGAGTCAAAAGCGGTATAACGATTGCCAAAGGAACAGTTATTTATGCGCAGTCCGGATTAGGGCAAACAACCGAAGAAGGTAAAACCTATTTTGGTTCTCCAGCTCAAGAAGCAAGAGCCTCGTTCAAGGAAATAGCGTATATCAAAAAAATTCCTGAAATACTTCAAAAACTAAAAAAGCTATGATGTCAGCGAAAGAATTAGTCATAGCATTCTATGACTCCGATTTAGCAAACGATTCAACGTTAGTACCAAAATTTTTTCATGAAGATTGCGAATTGCACTGGAGTAGTAGTCATGGATTTTTGTTATTAAAATATAACGATATTCTAAATTTCTTTGAAGGCACTAGAAAATCGTATCATAATCTCCGTTTTGAGTTCACACATTTAATAGAAGTAGATTCATTAGTAACCACAAGGCATACATTGTTTGCCAATACTATCGAAGATCCAGATTTTGAAATTGTTTTAGCTCATTTTTCAACTATATGGGAAGTTAAGGAAGAGAAACTTTTTAGAGGTTATGAAATTAGCCAACAAGCAGACGAAAGTAATGCCGTAAGCATGGAGTCTTTCGCAAAAAGAAAAATATAAAAAGAGGTCGCTTTTGCGTGTTAAAACTCTTATTTTTGCACAACGAAATTTACAAAACTTAAAAACAACAATATAAAATGAGCGTTTTAGTTAATAAGAATTCAAACATCATCGTACAAGGTTTTACAGGTAGTGAAGGTACATTTCATGCTGAACAAATGATTGCGTATGGAACCAATGTCGTTGGCGGAGTTACACCAGGTAAAGGTGGGCAAACACATTTAGGAAAACCAGTTTTTAATACCGTTTCTGAAGCTGTAAAAGAAGCTGCAGCAGATACAACTATTATTTTTGTACCACCAGCTTTTGCTGCTGATGCCATTATGGAAGCTGCAGATGCAGGGATAAAAGTGATTATTACAATTACTGAAGGGATTCCTGTTGCTGATATGATTAAAGTAGCAGATTACATAAAAAATAGAGATTGTCGTTTAGTTGGTCCTAACTGTCCAGGTGTGATTACACCAGGTGAAGCTAAAGTCGGTATTATGCCAGGTTTTGTATTCAAAAAAGGAACCGTTGGTATCGTTTCTAAATCTGGTACATTAACTTACGAAGCTGCTGACCAAGTTGTAAAACAAGGTCTAGGAATTACAACAGCTATAGGTATTGGTGGCGATCCAATTATCGGAACAACAACAAAGGAAGCTGTAGAATTATTAATCAATGATCCAGAAACTGAAGCTGTAGTTATGATTGGTGAAATCGGAGGCCAATTAGAAGCTGATGCTGCACACTGGTATAAGGAAAGTGGAAGTAAGAAACCTGTTATTGGTTTTATTGCTGGCGAAACTGCTCCTGCTGGCCGTACAATGGGACATGCTGGTGCAATTGTTGGTGGTAGTGATGATACTGCACAAGCCAAAAAGAAAATTATGAGAGCATGTGGAATTCACGTTGTGGAGTCTCCTGCCGAAATAGGAAAGAAAGTTGCTGAAGTTTTAGGCCGATCACTCTAAAAAGAGAGCCACCGAAACGAATTCAACATGACAAGAGATCGGTATTTATACAGAACTTGATATCTCTTGAAACTGTTAAAAACCTTACAAAATCTTGTAAGGTTTTTTTATTTGATGCAACTTGTAATAGTTATATTTGAAGGAGTTTGTCTGAAAAGCCCATTACACATGGCTGTCACATTGAAAATCAGAATTTGATGTACTTCTACAAATCTTTAAATGTTAGCTAAAAGAGCTCAGAAGGCAAGCTCTTAATAAAACGAACTAACCGATTTAATATATAAACATGAAATTATTAGAAGGAAAAACAGCAATCATTACAGGCGCAAGTCGTGGCATTGGTAAAGGTATCGCAGAAATTTTTGCTCAGCATGGCGCTAATATAGCCTTTACATACAGCTCGTCTGTTGAAGCCGCAAACGCATTAGAAAAAGAGTTAAACGCTACAGGTATTAAAGCAAAAGGCTACCAAAGTAATGCTGCAAATTTTGAGGAGTCTCAAAAGCTTGCCGAAGCTGTTTTGGCTGAATTCGGATCTATAGATATTCTAGTAAACAATGCAGGTATAACAAAAGATAACCTTTTAATGCGAATGGCAGAAGTAGACTTTGATAAAGTGATCGAAGTCAATTTAAAGTCTGTGTTTAATATGACCAAAGCGGTAATGCGTCCTATGCTAAAACAACGCAAAGGCTCAATTATTAATATGAGTTCTGTCGTTGGAGTAAAAGGGAATGCAGGTCAAACTAACTACGCCGCTTCTAAAGCCGGAATTATTGGTTTTTCTAAATCTGTTGCTTTAGAATTAGGCTCTCGTAATATTAGAAGCAACGTCATCGCACCAGGTTTTATTGAAACCGAAATGACAGCAAAATTAGATGAAGAAACTGTAAAAGGTTGGAGAAATGCTATTCCTTTAAAAAGAGGAGGTTCACCTGAGGATGTTGCCAATGCCTGTGTGTTTTTAGCAAGTGATTTAAGTGCTTATGTTACAGGCCAAACGTTGAACGTTGATGGTGGAATGTTGACTTAAAATTTTAATGCAAACAGAAACAATTTTATATAGTATAATAGCTGTAATAACAGCGCTTTTGTTAGCGCTGTTTCAGTATATATATAAATCGAAATTAAAGTCTAATTTAAAATACGTCCTTACAGCCATTAGAACGATCTCTATCTTCGGTCTATTGCTGTTACTCATTAATCCTAAGTTTGAATCGTTTACTTATTTTGATGAAAAGCCAACGCTAGTTGTGGCTGTTGATAATTCAGAATCTATATCCTATTTAAAACAAGATGGAAACGCGAATCAAATTATTACGGATTTAAAAGCGAATTCAGAATTAAATCAACGTTTTAATGTTCAAACGTACAGCTTTGGTAAATCTGTAAGTAACCTCGATAGTTTAAATTATAAAGCGAGCCAATCTAATATTTCTCAAGCATTAAAGCAATTTGGGGAAGTTTACGACAATCAAACGGCACCAATTGTACTACTAACAGATGGAAATCAAACCTATGGCTCTGACTATAGTTATATAGCAAAAGGCGTAAAGCAACCTATTTATCCAGTTATCCTTGGCGATTCTACGATTTATTCTGATTTAAGTATTAAACAGCTCAACGTCAATCGCTATGTGTTTTTAAAAAATAAATTTCCTGTTGAAATCATAACAAATTATAGTGGATCGGCATCGGTAACAACCGAACTTAAGATTTGGTCTGGTAATTCTGTTGTGTATAGAAAAGTACTTCAATTTGATGGCTCTAAAACATCTCAAATCATTTCAACTACACTAAATGCTAACAGTGTTGGTGTAAAAACCTATCGTGTGGAACTGTCACCACTTGCAAATGAGAAAAACAAAGTCAATAACTCTAAGAGTTTTGGTGTAGAAGTTATCGATCAAA
The DNA here is from genome assembly GCA_034112185.1 of Flavobacteriaceae bacterium. Taxonomy (GTDB): domain Bacteria; phylum Bacteroidota; class Bacteroidia; order Flavobacteriales; family Flavobacteriaceae; genus Winogradskyella. The sequence continues at coordinate 66,902 of JAWUVW010000018.1, forward strand.
AAACAAATATTGCGTTGGTTTCAGACCGTTTGCATCCAGATTTAGGAGCACTTAAGAAGGCTATTGAAAGTAATGAGCAGCGCAGTGTATCCATCTTAAAACCTAAAGAATACTTAGAGAAAATTAATGAATTTCAATTAGTTATACTGTACCAACCGAACAATAGCTTTAGCAATGTTTTACAAGAAGTTAAACAACAGAAGCTAAACACTTTTATGATTACAGGAGCGACAACAAGTTGGAATCTTATAAATAATTCTCAAAACTATTTTAAACAGACTCTTACGAATCAAACTGAGGATTTTCAACCTGCTTTAAATAGGAATTATAATACTTTTATTATCGATGATTTGGACTTCAACAATTATCCACCTTTAAAATCTGAGTTTGGTGCGATAGACTTTTTTGTCCCTAATGATATTATACTTTATAAAACTGTAAATGGCATTACAACCAATTTGCCGATGCTTTCAACTTTTGAAATCGATAATACAAAACACGCTTTACTATCTGGTGAAGGTGTTTGGCGATGGAGAGCACAAACCTATTTAGATACGGAGAGCTTTGTCAATTTTGATAACTTCATAAATAAACTCGTTCAATATTTGAGTTCTAATAAAAAGCGAAAACGCATAAACATTGATTATAAATCCTTCTATAACGGAAATGATGATGTAACGATTACGGCACAATACTTCAATAAGAATTATGAATTCGATGCAGAAGCGTCCTTAGGTATTATTCTTAATAATAATGACGATGACACTATTAAGGAGATTCCTCTTTTGCTTAACAATGGCAATTATACGGTTGACTTAAGTGGTATCACAGCTGGGCGATATGATTTTACAATAAAACACAATTCAGAAACTGTATCTGCATCTGGTAATTTTCAGATTTTAGATTATAATGTAGAACAGCAATTTTTAAACGCTGACATTGAAAAGTTGAAAGCTATTGCAGTTAAGACTAAAGGTCAACATTTCTTTAGCGAACAATCCGACGTATTAATTAACAATTTATTAGGAGATAAACGCTACACTACAATTCAGAAAAGAGCCAAAAATATCGTACCTTTGATCGACTGGAAATATCTACTTGGCTTGATTGCATTAAGTCTTTTTGTTGAGTGGTTTATTAGAAAGTATAACGGATTAATTTAAAAAATAAAAGTATGGATAAGTTACCAAAGATTGGATTGCCGATTTTAGTCGGAGTTATAATATTTGTTATAGTAATAGCAAAATCTGCTGTAACTATAGATTCTGGTGAAGCAGGAGTTTTGTTTGAAACATTTGGAGAAGGTGTTGTGACTGATGAACCACCAATGGGAGAAGGATTTCATATTGTTGCGCCATGGAATAAGGTTTACATTTATGAAGTTCGTCAACAAGAGCTTTTTGAGAAAATGAAGGTATTATCTTCAAATGGACTAGAAATTCAGATTGATGCTTCTGCTTGGTATGAGCCTGTGTATGACCAATTAGGAAACCTACACCAATCCTTAGGGCAAGATTATTTGCAACGCGTTATACAACCAGCTATACGCTCTGCGGCTAGGAGTGTTATTGGACGTTATACACCAGACGATTTATATGGTGATAAACGTGATGCAATTCAAGATGAAATTTATCTAGAAACAAAAATAATACTGGATAAACAATATGTTCAATTAAATGAAATTTTAATACGAGATATTACCTTACCAAATACAATTAAAGAAGCTATTGAACGAAAATTGAATCAAGAACAAGAATCTCTAGAATATGAGTTTAGATTGGTAACTGCATCAAAAGAAGCTGAAAAAGTAATTATTGAAGCAAAAGGAAAAGCGGAATCAAATAGAATCTTAAGTGCGTCTTTAACAGATAAAATTTTACAAGACAAAGGTATCGAAGCTACAGTAAAATTAGCAGCATCACCTAATAGTAAAGTCATTGTTATAGGTTCTGGTGATTCTGGAATGCCTATTATTTTAGGGAATCAATAATTTATAGCTTAAATACTAAAAATTTGCTAAAAATTAAATTTCATGAATTGATAATTTGGTTTAGTAAATAATATTTAGCAATATTTGTAGCAGTAAAAAAAAATATGCCAATTATTCAATTACATCATCATTTTCATATAATCGCTCAAGCGTGGTGAAAATGTATTGAATAAATTCAAAATATATTTTAAAAACCCGTTTGAGTATTCAAATGGGTTTTTTGCATTCTAAACTCAATATGAATTCTTAGACACTACTAAAATCTAAAATGAGTAAACTAAAAATTGCAGTACAAAAATCGGGTCGCCTTCACGATGACTCCATGAAAATTTTAAAGGAAATAGGCATTTCTGTAGATAACGGTAAAGATCAATTAAAAGCTTCGGCTCGTAATTTTCCTTTAGAAGTGTTTTACTTACGAAATGGTGACATACCACAATATCTAAAAGATGGCGTAGTAGATGCTGCTATTATTGGAGAAAACGTACTTATCGAAAAGGGTAATGATCTTACCATAATAGAACGTCTAGGGTTTTCTAAATGTAAAGTGTCTATAGCTGTACCTAAGTCTTCAAAAGCTAAGAGCTTAAAGGATTTAGCAGGACAACGAATTGCAACCTCATATCCAAATACCGTAAATCACTTTTTAACGCAAGCCGGAATTAAGGCCAATCTACATATTATTAATGGTTCTGTAGAGATTGCTCCAAATATTGGTTTAGCTGATGGTATTTGCGATATTGTTTCTAGTGGTAGTACGCTATTTAAAAACGGTTTAAAGGAAGTTGAAGTGCTATTAACGTCTGAAGCTGTTTTAGCAACATCACCTAAAATTTCGTTAGAAAATCAAGAGCTAATTAATACGCTTCAGTTTAGACTAAAATCTGTTCTGAGAGGAAGAGAAAGTAAATATATACTGCTCAATGCACCAAATGATAAATTAGATACTATTTCTACAATCCTACCAGGAATGAATAGTCCAACGATTTTACCCTTGGCAAGGGAAGGATGGAGTTCCGTACATTCTGTTTTAAATAAAAATGATTTCTGGAATGTAATAGATGAACTAAAAGCAAATGGTGCGGAAGGTATTTTAGTCTGTCCGATTGAAAACATGGTCCTTTAGCATGCTGAATGTGTTTTGGTATCATATTAAAATTATTATTAAAAAATGAAACGTTATATAAACCCAGAGAAATCAACGTGGTCCGAGCTTTTAAAAAGACCGACCCAAACCGTTGAGGCTATCGAAGCTATAGTCAATGAAGTATTTGATGCTGTTTCTAAAAATGGAGATAAAGCTATTGAAAAGTACACCTCTAAATTTGATGGCGTCAAACTTGAATCAAATATTGTATGTGCTTTAGAAATTGAAACAGCTATAGAATCAGTTACTGAAGACTTAAAGAAAGCCATTCAACTCGCTAAATCAAATATTGAAACATTTCATAGGGCTCAGAAAACTGATAAGGTTTATACTGAAACTATGGAAGGTGTGGAGTGCTGGCAAGAAAAACGACCGATTCAAAAAGTTGGTTTATATATACCTGGTGGAACAGCACCATTATTTTCAACGGTATTGATGCTTGCTATTCCTGCCCAAATTGCAGGTTGTAAAGATATTGTGTTATGTTCACCGCCAAATAAAGAAGGTAAGATTGCTAATGAAATCTTATATACTGCTCAATTATGTGGTGTTTCTAAAATTATTAAAGTTGGTGGTATTCAAGCTATAGCAGGATTAACGTTTGGAACGGAAACGATTCCTCAAGTCTATAAGATTTTTGGACCTGGAAATCAATTTGTAACCGTTGCCAAGCAATTAGCAACTAAATATGGAGTCGCTATCGATATGCCTGCTGGCCCAAGTGAGTTACTTGTTATGGCAGATGATTCTGCGAATGTTGCCTATGTTGCTTCAGATCTATTAAGCCAGGCAGAACATGGCTCTGATAGTCAGGTGATATTAGTAACTACATCTGCGCCTTTTGCAGAACGTGTTAGTGCTGAAGTTGAAAAACAATTACGTGACTTACCAAGAAAAGAACTCGCACAAAATGCGATTGCAAATTCAAAATCTATTGTTGTAGATAGTTTTGAAACTGCACTCGATTTAATCGATGAATATGGACCTGAGCATTTTATTGTTGCAACAGAAAATGATGACTATTTTGTAGATAATATTGGGAATGCAGGTTCTGTTTTTATAGGTAATTACACACCAGAAAGTGCAGGTGATTATGCGTCTGGCACCAACCATACCTTGCCAACCAATGGGTTTTCAAAAGCCTATTCAGGCGTCAATTTAGACAGTTTCCAAAAGAGTATGACCTTTCAGAAGCTATCTAAAGAAGGCATTCAGAATATTGGCAATGCCATAGAATTAATGGCAGAAGCAGAAGGGTTGCAAGCACATAAAAATGCTGTTACTTTAAGATTAAAAGATTTGGAATCATGAATATAAATAATCTTTTACGTGATAATATCCGTAATTTAAAAGCATATTCATCCGCTAGAGATGAATACACGGCTATTACCGATGACATGGTTTTTATAGATGCAAATGAAAACCCGTTTGAAACAGATGTTAATAGGTATCCAGACCCACAGCAAACAAAGGTTAAAGCGCGCTTATCCGAATTAAAGGGCATTCCTGTAAACCAAATACTTTTAGGTAATGGGAGCGATGAAGTCTTAGATCTCATCTTTAGAGCTTTTTGCGAGCCAAATCGAGATAAAATTATTACGTTGCCACCAACATATGGCATGTATTCTGTTTTAGCAGCGTTGAATGCTGTAGAAAACATTGAAATTCCACTTGAATCTAATTTTCAGCCTAATAAAGATGAAATAGCGAGAACTGCGCATCCGCAAACGAAAGTATTGTTTTTATGCTCACCTAATAATCCTACAGCGAATAGTTTTAAAGCTAAACATATAGAATGGTTAATTGAAGACTTTCAAGGTATTGTTGTGATTGATGAAGCTTATATCGATTTTTCGAAAGATCAATCATGGTTGAAGCGATTAAACGAATTTCCGAATTTAATTGTAACACAAACATTATCAAAGGCTTATGGCTTAGCTGGTATTCGCTTAGGAGTTTGTTATGCTTCAAAAGAGATTATATCTGTTTTAAACAGGATAAAGCCACCTTATAATGTCAACGAATTAACACAGAGAAAAGCCTTAGAACGTTTAAATATGGTGGATTCAGTAGATACTGAAGTCAAGCATATTTTAAAAGAAAGAAAGAAATTAAAGAAAGCTTTAAAATCAATTGAACTGGTTGAAAAAGTATATCCATCTGATGCTAACTTTTTATTAGTAAAAGTAGATAATGCTAATAAACGGTATCAGCAGTTAGTTGAAAAAGGCATTGTGGTTCGTAATAGAACAAATCAGCCACTATGTGAGAATTGTTTGCGGTTTACTGTTGGTATAGCCAGTGAAAACCAAAAATTAATAAAGACTTTAAAAGAATTATAATAACCAAGTCAGTTCGAGTTAATTTTAAGTTTTAAAAATTCACTCGAACTGACGATAGTAAATAAATTATGAGGCCAGTACTATTTATAGATAGAGACGGAACTTTAATTAAAGAACCCGCAGACGAACAAATAGATTCGTTTGAAAAGCTAGAGTTCTATCCAAAAGTATTTCAATATTTAAGCAAGATTGCTAAAGAATTGAATTTTGAAATCGTCATGATTACAAATCAAGATGGACTAGGAACAGACGTCTATCCTGAAGATAGCTTTTGGCCAGTTCATAATTTTGTACTTAAAACGTTCGAAGCGGAGGGTGTGGTTTTTAAAGAACAATTTATAGACAGAACCTTTGCTAAAGATAATGCACCAACTAGAAAGCCTAATACAGGTTTACTAACTAAGTATTTTTCCGAAGCTTATGATTTAACCCATTCTTATGTCATTGGTGATCGTTTAACAGATATTGAATTAGCAAAGAATTTAGGCGCTAAAGGGATTTTTATAAACGATAACACCAATTTAGGAACTGATGAAGTTACGGTAAGTGACTCTGAATTAGGCGCTTTTATTGCCTTAGAAACAAATGACTGGGAAGCTATTTATAAATTTCTAAAAACTACGGAACGTATTGGTAATATCGAACGTAATACTAATGAGACCAAAATTAAAATTAACCTAAATCTAGATGGAACTGGAAAAAGTAACATAGATACTGGGATTGCATTTTTTGATCATATGCTCGACCAAATTGCGCGTCATGGTCAATTAGATTTAAATATTAAAGTTGATGGCGATTTAGAAGTAGATGAGCATCACACTATAGAAGATACTGCTATAGCATTAGGTGAAGTGTTTTCCACTACATTAGGAAATAAGTTAGGTATAGAACGTTACGGATTTACTTTACCAATGGACGATTGTTTAGCGCAAGTTGCTATTGATTTTGGTGGACGAAACTGGTTAGTATGGGAAGCTGAGTTTAAACGTGAGGTGATTGGTAAGATGCCAACTGAAATGTTCTATCACTTCTTTAAATCGTTTACAGATGGTGCAAAGTGTAACCTTAATATAAAAGTAGAAGGCGTTAATGAGCACCATAAAATCGAAGCTGTTTTTAAGGCTTTTGCAAAAGCGATTAAAATGGCCGTAAAACAAGACATTGAAAAAATGATTTTGCCGAGTACAAAGGGAATGCTCTAAATGTGTCACCTCAAGTAATTTTGAGAAACGAGAAATTGTATCTAGAAGTCTATGAAATTAACAATAGTAAACTACGGAGCAGGTAATATTAAAAGTATACAATTCGCTTTTAAGCGTTTAGGCTATGACGCGGTTTTAACAGATAACCCAGAATTAATTAAAGCATCAGATAAAGTGATTTTCCCAGGAGTTGGAGAAGCGAGCTCAGCAATGCTTAAACTAAAACAAACTGGTTTGGATAAATTAATTCCGCAATTAACACAACCGGTTTTAGGGATTTGTTTAGGCATGCAATTAATGTGTAATTATACAGAAGAGGGCAATACAGAAGGCTTGGGTATTTTTAATGTTAATGTGAAGCGTTTTTCTAATCAGGTTAAAGTGCCACAGATGGGTTGGAACACGATTACAAATCTGAAATCAGATTTGTTTCAAGGCATTCGCGAAGAAGAATACATGTATCTTGTGCATAGTTATTATGCTGAAAATTGTAAAGAAACTATTGCGACTTCAAATTATGAATTGGAATATGCATCGGCCTTAGAAAATAATAATTTTTTCGGTGTACAGTTTCATCCAGAGAAAAGTAGTAAGGCAGGAGAACAGATATTGAAGAATTTTTTAGTGCTTTAGAAAGGACTATGAGATATTAAAAATTTTGTAGGTATAAAAAATATTAATTAAAAAAGAGATTCCTGCTTTCGTAGGACGTAAAGATGAGAATAATACCAGCCATAGATATCATAGACGGAAAATGTGTTCGTCTTACAAAAGGGGATTACAATACCAAAAAAATATACAATAAAAACCCTTTAGAAGTTGCAAAAGAATTTGAAGCTTCAGGTATTGAATATTTACATCTTGTCGATCTAGATGGAGCAAAAGCAGAGCACATTGTTAATTATAAAGTGTTAGAACTTATTGCGTCTAAGACAAATTTAAAAATCGATTTTGGTGGTGGTTTAAAGTCTAATGAAGATTTAAATATTGCCTTTAATTGTGGTGCCAGACAAATTACAGGAGGAAGTATTGCGGTTAACGACAGAGAAACTTTTGAAGGCTGGTTATCGAAATACGGTGAACAAAAAATTATTTTAGGTGCAGATAGTAATAATGGAAAAATTGCGATTAACGGTTGGCAAGACAATAGTAAAGAGGAAGTTATTTCGTTTATAAAAGACTATCAACGCAAACGTATTAAGTATGTGATTTGTACAGATATTTCAAAAGATGGTATGTTAGAAGGCCCTTCAATTGAATTGTATAAAACTATAATAGAAGAATGTAGTAATAGTAGTGGTGCTCAATCTATAAAGCTTATTGCTTCTGGTGGTGTTGCTCATATTAGTGATTTGGAAGACTTAAAAAATATTGGTTGCGAAGGTGTAATTATAGGTAAAGCGCTTTATGAGAATAGAATAAGCTTAAAAGAATTAGAACGATTTATATAATAATTAGCTGTCATTACGAGGAACGAAGAGACGCGGTAATCTCTTTGATTGCAAAGATTGCTTCACTTTGCTCGTAAAGACGAAACACAAAATATGTTAACAAAAAGAATCATCCCATGCTTAGATATTAAAAACGGTAGAACCGTTAAAGGTGTCAACTTTGTGGATTTACGTGATGCTGGTGACCCAGTGACTTTGGCAAAAGAATATGCCGATTTAGGTGCTGATGAATTGGTATTTTTAGATATCTCAGCAACTTTAGAAAACCGAAAAACCATGCACGATATGGTTTTAAAAGTGGCAGAGCAGGTCAATATTCCGTTTACGGTAGGAGGTGGTATTTCTTCTATTGAAGATGTTGATGATTTATTACAGTGCGGCGCAGATAAGGTATCCATTAATTCTTCAGCTGTTAAACGACCAGAATTGATTAATGAATTATCCGATAAATTTGGTAGTCAATGTGTTGTTGTTGCTATTGATGCCAAGCAGATAGATGGTGAGTGGATGGTCCATTTAGCAGGAGGAACGATTCCAACAGATATTAAATTATTCGATTGGGCAAAAGAAGTTGAAAGGCGTGGCGCTGGTGAAATTTTATTTACCTCCATGAATCATGATGGCACCAAAGCTGGTTTTGCCAATGAAGCCTTAGCTAAACTTTCAGATTTGGTTAATATACCGATAATAGCTTCGGGTGGTGCTGGAACAATTCAGCATTTTATAGATACCTTTAAAGAAGGAAAAGCAGATGCTGCTCTTGCAGCTAGTGTATTTCACTTTGGCGAAATACCAATACTTGAATTAAAAGAAGAATTAAGAAAAAATAATATCGAAATACGATTATGAACGTAGATTTTAATAAAAATCCAGATGGGCTGGTGCCAGCAATCATTCAAGATGCCTCAACTAACAAAATTTTAATGTTAGGTTATATGAATGATAAAGCCCTTCAAAAAACAATAGAATCTAAGTTGGTTACTTTTTTTAGTCGCACAAAACAACGCCTTTGGACAAAAGGTGAAGAAAGTGGTAATGTATTAAATCTTGTAGATATTACATTAGACTGCGATAGCGATTCGCTATTAATTAAAGTTAATCCAAAAGGGCCAACATGCCATAAAGGCTCTGATACCTGTTGGAATGAAGCAAATGCCGAATCTTATGGATTTATTTCTCAATTAGAGGAAACTATTGCATCTAGGATAGAGGCAGGAGATTCTGAAAAATCTTATGTGGCATCGCTATTTGCTAAGGGTATTAATAAGATCGCTCAAAAAGTAGGTGAGGAGGCTGTTGAAGTTGTTATTGAAGCCAAAGACAATAATGATGCGCTTTTCTTAGACGAAAGCGCAGACTTACTTTTTCATTATTTAATGTTACTTCAGGCTAAAGGTTTTAAACTAAATGATGTTGTTTCGGTATTGAAGCAACGGGACTCAAAATAAAAACACAAATACCCATTCGTCGAAAAAATAGGGATTTGGACGATTATTTTTCATAATTAATGTAAGTTAGTATCACGAATTACATTCCTAGTCCTATTATTATGAAAACTTTAAACCCTATAGTATTCACCGTTTTCGTCTTATTCATTTTTAGCCATTCAATAGCGCAACAACAGTGTGGTTTTGATGGACAAAGGCAAGAGCAACTTAAAGATCCAAATTTTATAGCCATAGAAAAAGCTACAGAAAAAAGAATTGAAGACGCTATTAACAATAAGCGTTTTTCAAGAATGACAGGTAGCGTACTCAATATACCTGTGGTAATACATGTTTTGCATTTAGGCGAAGCCGTAGGCACGGCAACTAACATAGCCGATGCACAAATTCAAAGTAGTATCGACAACCTCAATAATTTTTACAGAGGACAAACAACTGCTAGTCCTGTTGACTTCGAAATTCAATTTGCATTAGCCAAACGCGACCCAAGTTGCAATGCAACATCGGGAATTAACAGAATAGATGCGTCTGGTATACCTAACTATTCAGCTAATGGTATTTCTTTCGATGACGGGGAAGGTGCCAATCAAAACACACTGAAGGATTTAAGCCGATGGCCAGAAACAGACTATTTTAATATCTGGATTGTAAGTGAAATCAATGGTAATAATGGAGGTTCTGGTTCTCAAGGTTATGCTAACTTCTTTTATGGAAATCCTTATGAAGGTTCAGTAATGATGCATTCTGTTTTTGGTTATGATCCAACAAGTGCAAATCCATCTTGGCCATTAAATTTTAGCAGAGATAATAGTACTGTAGTACATGAGGCTGGTCATTATTTTCATTTATATCATACGTTTCAAGGCGATGATACTGATGGTGATTTTATATCAGACGCATGTCCAGCAGATACTACGATTGGTTTAAATAGCGATGGATGTGCAGATACGGTTCCACATCAAAGAGAAACAAGTACGTGCCCAGCAAATAATAGTTGTACTGCCAATCCTTGGGTAGATAATAATACCGTTAATAACGTAATGAGTTATTATAACTGTACGGATTTAATGACTAACGATCAGAAGACAAGATCTAGAGCTGCTATGGAAGGCACATTACTCGTCAATTCAAACGGATCTGTGCCATTGGACCCAAATTATGCAGCACCAGTTTTAGCCTGTAATACGAACGCTACAGCAACTAATTCTGCCGGAATTACTAGTGTTGAATTAAACGGTGTCATATTTTCTTCATTTTCTTCTGATTTTGATGGTGGTAATATAGATAACACTTCAAATTGTTCTAATTATTTTGAAATCGATGTCGCAAATACAAACATCCTGAATGTGGGAATGTTTCCTGTTAATTTTCAACAATTAGGTGTTTGGATTGACTGGAATGACGATGGTGATTTTGATGATGATGCAGAGCAGCAGCATTTTTCGGAAGACATACCTCAAAATTCGAATGTGTCTATTGATTTATTATATCCATCAACTGTTCCTTATGGAGACTATGTCCGAGTGCGGTTAATTACGGATATTGATAATAGATACTCAGGTGCTGGACTAATTGATTCGGCATGCTATAGCGCTTTAGAAAGCGGACAATCTGAAGATTACACGATATTTGTCCAACCCTCTATATTATCCATAGATGATAATGAGATAAATGAATTAAAAATTTATGTAACTACAGCGCCTAAAGAATTGGTTATTAATGGACAGTTAACTGCTTCAACAATAGCTAATTTATATGATATTCAGGGACGCTTGGTTATAAGTCAAAAATTAAAACCATTAACAAATTCTAATACTTTAGAGGTCTCAAGTCTTGGGACAGGTATTTATATTATCAAAATATTCACTAATAGTCAAGTGAAAACACAAAAGGTGATTATTAAATAGAAGAGGCGTTAGCAAACATTAATGATGCTTCTAAAAGCCAGCGGCATCAAATTAAATTGTTTCTGTTTTAAAGAAATCCGAATTAAAATAAAGATAGACTTAAAAGATATAAAT